>CAWBPS010000032.1:0-96999 GCA_963790645.1 Terriglobia bacterium
GGAGAGAGTGGGATTCGAACCCACGTTACCCTTTCGAGTAAACACGCTTTCCAAGCGTGCGCCTTCAGCCACTCGGCCATCTCTCCCTGGGGTGTTTTGGACGCGGAGAAAATTGTTGCGCTTTGATTCTACCGCAATTGAGTGGAACAGCGAGGTTCAGGAAGGCTTGGTGACGGTTTCCGTGGACGCGGGGGCCAGATCGGGGGCGCTGCCATTTCCCGATGAGGGGGCGGGAGCGGCCGGCGCTTTCAGGTTTGAATCCACGACGCGATTGTGCAGGCAGAACAAGGCCAACTCCAGCCGGTCGGCCACGCCCAGCTTGTCGTACACCTTGCGCAGGTAATTTTTGACTACCTGTTCGGTGGTGCCGACGCGCAGCGCGATTTCCTTGTTCTTCATTCCCTGAGTTACGCAGGAGACGATGAGCGATTCTTTCGGAGTCAGCTGCACCTTGGGCCGCGGTGAAGTGGGACGCGATCCCTGGGTGCGATAGGCCTCGAGCACCCACTGCGTGCCGCGGCTGTCGAGCCAGGGGTGGCCTTCCGAGACTTTGCGCAGGCACTCTACCAGAAGTTCGGGCTCGACCTCGCGCGAAACAATTCCGTGTACGCCGCGGCGCAGCAGTTCGAGGGTAAGTTCCTGATTGGGTTCCTGGGTGACGACCACCAGGCGGAGGCCCGGGGTTTGCCGCATCAGGTCCGAAATGGCATCCACGGGATTCTGCGTCAGGGCTGCTTCAAAGATCAGAATGTCGGCGGTAAATTTCTTGGCGGCGGAGAGAGTTTGCGAAAGGCTTTCGGATTGTCCCACCACCCGAATGTCGTCTTCCAGGGCAAAAATCTTGCGCAGCCCGGCGCGGAAGATGGCTTGCGTGTCAGCCACGATCACGCGAATGAACTGGCCGTCAACCTCCTGCGGCTGCTCAACGTTCATCTCCATGCTGGCGGAAGTGCTTGCCATTCGGTTTCCTTGCGCTTCGGTTACCCTGACTTCAGCGGCGCTCAAAATGGTATTCATCGATGACGACGCCAACGCCGCGGCGGCCATCCTCTTCAAAATTTCGGACTACGCGGCCGCGGCAGTCGAGCTGCACATCGGCGACTGCTCCCACAACGTCCGCGGGCAGCGAGATGGTGAAGTCCACCAAGGAACCCACCGGCATTTCCGAATCCACGTGGAAAAGCACGCCGTTGGCGGAAATGTTGTCGGTCTCGGCCGCGCTGGCGCCGGATTTCGATTTCACCGAAATCGGCAGTTTGATGGGAAAGCGCACCGCGCTCTGCATGTCCGGATAACGCGCGCGCGCCGCTTTGGTGGCTGCGGGCCCGCGATTCTCGGACCCCGCGGAGTGCGAGTTTCCCTTACGAAGCTCCGCAGCAGCACCGCTATTCGCGTCTTCCGCAAATTGCCCATTGTTCGACATTACGTGAGGCAGATTACACCGCTGAACCAACAGATAAAAGTTACGGAAGTCATGGAACTAGTAGGGGTAAAGCCTTGCGGATCATGGCATTAGGGTAACTGCAGAGGGTCGTTGGCCCTTGGTCGTTGGTCGTTGGCCTGCGGGTATGGGAGGTTGATTTTTGCCAACGACCAACGACGAACGATCAATGTCTGAAAGTCGCATCTGGCAAAACTATGTAGCGGGGGTTCTACTCTTTCGCGTTTTGATTTTGTGATTTTGACTTTAGGCCCAAGCCGCAGCTACTGCTCCCTGGCACTCCCCAGCGAAGGTGCCCCAACCTCCTTCGCGCTTTTGCCAAGAGGGTGGGGATTTTGACTTCAGTCCTGATGCTCATGCTGTGTGGGGCGCCCTGTCCAAGCTCCGCTTAGGCGGGGATTTTGACTTTTAGCCACGTACGTACTCAACAAGGCGGCCGTTCTGAACCTAAGCCCAAGCCGCAGCGCGGGTGGCTCACTCTTTCGCGCCTTTTGTGAATGAGTGGGGATTTTGACTTCGTTCCCAGGCGGGCTCGCCCACCCTTGCCCTACATTTGACCCAGCTGAGGCTGCCCCTTGCGCTTTTGGCAAGGGTGGGAGATGTTCATCCATCGCCCGCCGAATTGAAATTCCACAATCTGCAGAGCGGCGGCGGCTCAAGCGAAACAATTCTCCAACCCGGAAAGAACAAGAGTGGGGCAGCCTCAATTGAAACTCAGCCGGCTAAAAGGGTGGGCCAGCCTTTGCCGAGGCCTCAGCTCCAGGTGGTTCACGGAACGGTTCCACAGAAATGCGCTCGTAACGCACTTCCAGCACGGTCAGGTATTCTCTACCGCCTGGCAATTGAAGGACTACGCTGTCACCCGCTGCCGACTTCATCAACGCCCGCCCCAGAGGCGACACCCAGCTGATGTGGTTGCGGTTGAGATCGACCTCGTCTGTGCCCACGATGCTCACCACTCGCTCCGCCCCCGCGGCATTGGCATAGCGCACGGTCGCTCCGAAGAATGCCCTCGTCGCCGCCTGCCCCGCTCTCGGAGCTTCCGGGTCCACCACCTCCGCGGCTTCGATTCGCTTCGTGAGAAAGCGGATCCGCCCATCGATCTGCCGCAGCCGCCGCTTGCCGTACTGATAGTCGGCGTTTTCACTGCGATCGCCGTTGCTGGCAGCCCACGCCACCACCTCCGTCACGGCCGGACGTTCCCTGGTGAGCAGAAACCGGTGCTCATCTTTGAGGCGCTGCAGCCCGCTCCGCGTTATGTAGTTCTTGACTGGCGTCGCGGGCTCGTCCGCTTGTGGTTTTCTCGTAAACCCTTTTCGCATCTCGTAATCAGCGTCCGCTCCGCAAGAAGTACACTTGGTTGGTCCAGTCCATTCCCCCAGCCTCGTCCACGAGCGAAATTAGAGCACGGACCAGCCCTCCAATGTCCGCCGGCGAGATTGTCTTTTCATCGACAAATATCACACCACCATGAGATCGCTCTTCCTCCGCCCAGAGCTTTAACAATGGAGGAATCGTCCTGCGATCATACGTAACCAGGGTCAAGCGTTGCTTGGCTGCTTCCAACAGGCAAACGGAATCTTCCTTCCCAAGGAAGTTTCCGCTCTCCCACTGCACCATGGAGTGGACAACTACCGATCGATTCCGGCGTTGAACGCCATTCGTTACGTCTGGGGAGATGTGCTCATCTAGAAGAAGCTTGAGCACGTCAGCCCCGCTTGGTCTGTCTGGCGGCAAAGTCGACCGCTTGGGGAAGCATGCGCTTTAGACTGTCGAAATCAATTGAATCGTTCTCTGCTATCGCGTCGTTCACCTCTCCGGGGAATGCCTCCGAATAGTAAAGGGCAGCTCGAACCCTCGCTTCAGGCCATTTCAGATGCTTGGCCACGTCCTTGACATTTCCCTTGTAACTCCGAAGAAGCAACACGACCTCCCATATGGCCAGGGTGCTGCCTTGGATATAGGCTTGCCTGCCTGCCGGTGAATCGCGAAAATCCAGGAAGGCAAATTCCGACCGCCTTAAGCCCTCTTCCACCAGCCGCGCGCTAGCATCGCTCGGCGTCCAGCCGTGCCGATTCGCGATGCGCTTCAAGCGTTTTCCGCTCTCTACTGGCAGGCGCATACTGAACACCATCGTCCGCGATTGCTTCATCGATCCTCCGAGTGTAACTGTTGTAAGTATTGTAACACTTCAGGGAGAAATGAGTGGACAAGAAATGCGGGGACAGAAATGAGGGGGTACGTCCCGTCTGTCACCCGCGTTTTCAACCCATCGAGGGGGTTTTGAGTGCTAACGCCTGTTATCGCCAATCGTCGCAGGCAAACCATTTCAGTCTGCGGCCTTTGAAAGGACGGAGTCAAGATCAGCGGAATTTCCTCTCAGCTTCTGAGAGCGCTTCACGGCTTTGTTGAACTAACGAGGAAACATCAACTGAATCACCTTTTTCGACACGCTTGGAAATCATCGTAAGTGCGTTGATGTTTATGCTCGTATTCTTGAAGCTCAGGGTAGGGTCAGTTCCGTACTCATCTGTAATCATTACCCATCGCAAAGGAAGTTCACTAGCCAAAACATCACCGAACACTACGCCTAAACTCTGCAATTCATAGGCCTGAGACTTCTTGAAAACCTTGTCATCGATCAGCCGCTGTAGGATCGGTAAGTCTCTTTTCGTCCCGCTCAGCGCTGTGCCATATCTCCGCTTGGCGGCAGCGGCAACAAGCGCTCTGTGCTGATCCAGTCGTTCGCTATCCCCACGCGACAGCTCTGAAAACTTGGGTTCAGGTGCATGATCGTGGGCAGACTGGCCGAAGAGCAAACCCGCTCCACTCAAAAACACCCACAATATCAAGAGTTTCATGGCCTAGGAGCCTACCACTAACGACGATTGGCGAAAAATCGCGATCAGGCTCATTGACGCTTTGTGCAGATACCCGACCGTAATAGAAATCGCAAGGCGGTAGGGAGTCGGGATCGCCATGCGTCTTCCCCATGTTCTGCGCCAGGAACAACAAAGACGCAGGTACTTGAATCAAGGCCGATGGCGCCTGCGAGTCGCTGCACGTCATTCACCATTTCTCGTTTTGCGTCGCCTTCTCCCTCTTGTGTACCCGCACCGATGTAGACTCGTGGCGGCCACTGGTGAAATTGCGCAGACCGGCGGAGAAGTCGATCGTTGTCAATGTACAGCGACGGACTTTCCAATAGCAGCCAGCGATACTTTCCCGGACGTTCCAGAACCGTATACAAAGCGATTGCGGCTCTATAGGAAGCTCCTGGCGGGTGGCCCATCTTTGCATTGCATTATTCCCACGGAGGGTGCCCCATCCTTGCGTTTTTTGCAAGGGTGGGTGGCGATGCTGGCGGCGCAACTCTTGTCCGTTCTACACTACCCGTTGTGTATGCCGTCGTCGTGCCCGCCCTTCGCAAAGTACGCGAAGGACGGGGCACCCGCGGCTGTGGTAGCTTCTGCATTTTGAAGGCCGGGCCACCCGCCTAGATACGGCCTCGTACAGCAAGCCTGCCAACACAGCGCGAAAGCGCTGGCTCTGCCCAAAAGGCAAAGGGCGGCTTGCGCCGCCCCGGTTTTGCCAATGGCCAATGGCCAACGGCCGCCTTTAAGTCCCCTCGCTCCAGCCCGCCAAATACTCTTCCTGTTCCGGCGTGAGTTTATCGATCTTGACCCCGACTGATTCGAGCTTCAGTTTGGCCACTCGCTTGTCGAGATCGTCGGGAACTTTGTAAACTTTTTTCTCCAGCGTCTTGTAATTCTTCACCATGAACTCGGCGGAGAGGGCCTGGTCGGCGAAGCTCATGTCCATGACGGACGGGGGATGGCCTTCGGCGGCGGCCAGGTTGATCAGGCGGCCTTCGCCCAGCAGGTTGATCTTGCGGCCATCTCTCAGCGAATACTCTTCGACGGAGCTGCGGGTGGTGCGCTTGGACGACGAAATTTTTTCCAGGGCGACAATGTCGATCTCCACGTTGAAGTGGCCTGAGTTGGAGATGATGGCGCCGTCTTTCATCACGTCGAAGTGTTCTTTCGTCAGCACGCTCTTGTTGCCGGTGACGGTACAGAATACGTCGCCCAATTTGGCGGCTTCGTTCATGGACATGACGCGGAAACCGTCCATGTGTGCTTCGAGCGCCTTCGTGGGATCCACCTCGGTCACGATCACTTCGGCGCCGGCGCCGCGCGCGCGGCTGGCCAGTCCTCGTCCGCACCAACCGTAGCCGGCGACGACGAATTTTGATCCAGCCAGCAGAAAGTTGGTGGCGCGAATGATGCCGTCAATGGTGGATTGCCCGGTGCCGTAGCGATTGTCGAACAGGTGCTTGGTATCGGCGTCATTGACCGCGATGATGGGGAAACGCAGCACGCCTTCTTTGGCCATGGCGCGCAGACGGATCACGCCCGTCGTGGTTTCTTCGGTGCCTCCGATTACGCCTTCGAGCGCGTCCTGGCGCTTGGTGTGCAGCAGGGTGACCAGGTCGGCGCCGTCATCCATGGTGATCTGGGGCTTGTGGTCGATGGCCGCCAAAATGTGGCTGTAGTAGGTGTCGTTGTCCTCGCCCTTGATGGCGAAGACCGGAATGTTGTGGTCGCGCACCAGGCTCGCCGCCACGTCATCCTGGGTGGAGAGAGGATTCGAGGCGCAGAGCACGACATCGGCGCCGCCATCTTTCAGGCAGATAGCCAGGTTTGCGGTTTCGGCGGTGACGTGCAGGCAAGCCGAAACGCGGATGCCCTTCAGCGGCTGGTTCTTGATGAATTCCTTGCGAATAATCTGCAGGACTTTCATGGACTGGTTGGCCCAGTCAATCCGCTTCTTGCCGAGATCGGCAAAATCCAGGCTCTTCACATCACAATTCAGTTGCGTCGGTGTGGTTGACATACCTCTCCTGTTATCGAACTACAAAAAATCATTGAACCACTAAGGACACTAAGGAACACTAAGGAAATCAAGTTCTCGGTTTCCTTCGTGGACCTTAGTGTCCTTGGTGGTTAAAGCCTTTACTTGCGGGCGCCCGCGGGCTCGCGCAGACCGGCATCGCTGGCCAGTTTGGCGGCTTTGTCCGTGGCTTCCCAGGTGAAATCGGGATCGTTCCGGCCAAAGTGTCCGTAGGCCGCGGTCTTGCAGTAAATCGGGCGGCGCAGTTTGAGTGACTCGATAATCCCCTTCGGGGTCAGGTGGAAATTGGCGCGCACCAGGTCGGGAATCGCGTCAGGATCGACCTTGCAGGTGCCGAAAGTATCTACCAGGATGCTGACCGGATCGGCCACGCCGATAGCGTAGGCGAGCTGGACCTCGCAGCGATCGGCCAGGCCCGCCGCCACGATGTTTTTCGCAATATGCCGCGCCATGTAGGCCGCTGAGCGGTCAACCTTGGTCGGGTCCTTGCCGCTGAAAGCGCCGCCGCCGTGACGCCCCATGCCGCCATAGGTGTCCACGATGATCTTGCGCCCGGTGAGACCGGTGTCGCCCATGGGACCGCCGATCACAAAACGTCCAGTGGGATTGATGTGGTACTTGGTGTCTTCGTCGAGCAGTTCGGCGGGGATCGTGGCCTGAATAACATGTTTCAGAATGTCGCTGCGCAGTTCCTCGTTGCCCACGGTTTCCGAGTGTTGCGTCGAAATCACGACGGCATCCACCCGCATCGGCTTGTGGTTCTTGTCATACTCAACCGTCACCTGCGACTTGCCGTCGGGACGCAGATAAGGAAGCCTGCCATGCTTGCGGACTTCAGAAAGCCGCATGGTCAACTTATGGGCCAGCGAGATCGGAGTGGGCATCAGTTCCGGGTTCTCGTTGCAGGCATACCCGAACATCATTCCCTGGTCGCCGGCGCCGCCGGTGTCCACGCCCATGGCGATGTCGCCGGACTGTTTGTTGATGCTGGAGATGACAGCGCAGGTATTGGAGTCGAAGCCGTAGAGCGCGTTGTTGTATCCGATGGAGGAAATGGTGCCGCGCACCAGCGACTGGAAATCCACGTAAGCCTTGGTGGTAATTTCGCCGGCGATGACGACCAGGCCGGTGGCGGTCAGGGTTTCGCATGCCACCCGGCTGGACGGATCCTCGGCCAGGCAGGCGTCGAGGATGGCATCGGAAATCTGGTCGGCCATCTTGTCGGGATGGCCCTCAGTGACGGATTCAGAGGTAAAAAGATAACGGTTACGGGATGACAAGCAGCTTCTCCTTCAAGCGATTTTAACCAGCGATCTGGACTTTACTTCCTGGCAGGAGGGTCAGAACGCAACAGACTGTAAATGAGCACTTTGCGACTCAGATAACGTACCAGAGAAAGGGGGCGGGGCGCAATGATTTCGGGGCTGTGGAAGAGCCTACCCACATCGTATCCCCCTAGCGAGGTTGAAGGGCATGAGTGAGAAGCGCCGTAGCGAGCTGGCCGGACGGCTCCGCATAAGCCGGGAGGCCAGCGAGCGGGACTACAATCCGCTGCCGTGCCCACTCCCTACTTCACCTTGGTGCGGGAAATGAGGAGCGCTTACAACCATCGCTTGCGTCTGGTCTCTCACGCCCGCCAGCATGGCATTAAGCCCACCGCGCGTCTGTTTCAAACCACTGTCCCGACGGTGCGCAAATGGCTGCGCCGCTATCAGCAGCACGGTCTGCGCGGCCTCCTCGAACTCTCCCGCGCCCCCCATCACCAGCCCGGCAAAACTCCTGCCGACCTGGAACAGCAAGTCGTCGCTCTCCGTCAACAACTGCCCACCTTCGGGGCTCGCCGCCTCATCCGCGAGTTTGATCTCCCCCTCAGCCACCGCGCCCTGGAGCGCATCTGGCGCGCCCACGGCCTGCTCCATCCCCGCCGCAGAAAGTATCAACGCAAACAAGACCTGGCCCACATCAAAGCCACCTGGCGTCTGTTCCAGCAGATCTCCGCTGACACCAAGGACCTCGACGATATCCCCCACTACTGGCCCCAGGCCCAGACCTTCGATCTGCCCGTCATCGAATACACGGCCCGCGAGGTGCGCAGCGGCCTGCTCTTCCTCGCCTTTGCCCAGCGCCGTTCTGCTGCCGCCAGCGCCCTGTTCGCCGCCCGCATCCAGCAACATCTGCAACGCTACGGGGTTTCGCTCCGCGATCTGGTCTGGCAGACCGACAACGGCGGCGAGTTCATCGGCAGCTACGACCGCCAGGGCCGCCGCACCGGCTTTCCCGCCGCTTTAGGCGACAGCCAGCACGTCCGCATCCCGCCCGCCGCTCACACCTTCCAGAGCGACGTCGAAACCGTCCACCGCCTGGTCGAAGACGAGTTTTTCGATCTGGAATCGTTCTCCGGCCGCGGCGACTTCCTCGCCAAAGCTCACACCTATCAGCTCTACTTCAACCTCGTCCGCCCCAATACCCACAAACAAAATCTCTCGCCCTGGCAGATCGTCGAGCAACTTCAACCCCGCTGGCCCCTCCAGCTCTGCTTGCTCCCGCCCGTCTTCTTGGATTATTACTTGAACGACTCTGGGGGTTACGATCTCCCTAGGCTTCCCTATGATTTCGGGGCTGCGAGCTACTTAGCAGCAGCCACTGGCGGGTGCAGGGGTCTGAATGGCATTGGCAGGAAGCTGAACGTATTGGAACGATCCGCACTCCCTAGGGTCGCAGGCCGTTGGGGTCAAAGGTGAGCGTCTTTACCTGGTTGTAAGCGCCCTGCGCTGGCAGCTTCTTTCCATTGAATGAGATTTCCAGGGCTCCGACATTGCCGGCCTTGATCACAATCTGCTCCCGGGCTTCGATGGACTGTTCCGCGGAAGCGGCGAGCGTGGCTTGTATGACCTGTTTTCCGTCCGCGGTGATCGCGACCCAGGAATCCTCACGCGCCTTGATCAGCACATGAAAGAGCCCTGCATCCGCCGCCACCTGTGTCGCCGCTGCAGTGGGGGCCGTGCTTACCGGGACAGCTGGCACAGGTTGGGGCGGGAGCGACTGCGCGGCGGCAGGGTCGGGCACGGCCAACTTGGCCACACTCTGGGGCGCGTCCTTTTGATCGGTCAAGGTCGAAGTGTCAGGCTTGGCGGGGCCTGGAGCCTCGATACTGGGGCGGGCAGGCTTCTCCCGTGAATGAAAGCCCCAAAGGGCGAATCCGCAGGCCAGTACCAGGAGCACGATGGCGAAAATGCCCCACGGAATACCGCCATCGCCCCGGCTCTTCTTCTTAGCTTCCGGCACCCGCTGTGCCAGGGCCGCGAGTACCGGGGCTTCTTCCTGCGGCGGCGGTTCAGGCAGGACGGGTTCGGTGGCCGCCACGAAGTCGGCAATGGCCTGGTTTTCGTCCATGCCCAGATGGCGGGCATAGGCGCGGATAAAGCCCTTGTTGAAGATGCCGCCGGGAAGCTGATCGAAGCGGTCTTCTTCAATGGCGGCCAGGAAACGGGTGCCGATCTTGGTGGACACAGCAATCTCGTCCAGCGTGATTTTGCGCTGTTCCCGTTCCCGCTTCAGTCGTGCCCCAAAGGATTCCACCTGGCCGTCTTCCCGCCGCCTCAGCTAGCTCTGGCCGCATCCAAGATGTAAGAGTAATCTGAAGATAAATATATGTTAATCAAGGCCCTCCGGGCCCATGAATTTGGGGCGGGAGAGAACCGCATTGTTAAACCGCGGGTCTGCCCGGCAGGCACATTCCAGCCCCTGGACTTGGCTTCAGGGGTTCTGGTTACTAAGGTTGATTGCCGCCCCTTTCCCCAGCCGCATATAATTTCAACACTTCCTGCCACATCGAGGACCGCAGTTCATGACCAAGGCCGCCGCCGACCGCAAAGTGCAGGAACTGGGCATCTTTCATGATGTGGCCAAGGCCCTGACTTCGTCGCTCGATCTCGACTCCATCCTGCAGACCATCATGGAAAAGATGGCGGAATATTTCCGTCCCGACAACTGGTCGTTGCTGATGGTGGATGAAGAGCGCGACGAACTCTACTTCGCCATCGCAGTGGGCAAGGCTTCCGAGGCCCTGAAAAATGTGCGGCTCAAAGTCGGGGAAGGCATCGCGGGCTGGGTGGCGAAACATGGCGAGCGTGTGGTCGTGCCCGACGTGTACACCGATCCGCGCTTCGCCAAGCGCATTGACGAGATGACGCAGTGGGAAACGCGCTCCATCATTTGCGTTCCCCTGCGCTCCAAGCTGCGGGTGCTGGGCGTGATTCAACTGGTCAATGTGAGGATGGAACATTTCACCGACCAGGAATCTTTTTTCCTGCAGTCGATCTGTGATTACGCCGCCATTGCCATCGAAAATGCGCGCGCGGTGGAGAAGATCCAGGAACTCACCATCACCGACGACTGCACCGGGCTGTACAACGCCCGCCATCTCTACAAGACGCTCGAAACCGAGGTTTACCGCTCGGCACGGTACGGCTACGAATTCACCGTGGTGTTCATCGATCTCGACCACTTCAAACAGGTCAATGACACTCACGGACACCTGGTCGGAAGCAAGCTCCTGATGGAGATTGGATACCTGATCAAGGCGCAGCTCCGATTAATCGACTACGCCTTCCGCTATGGCGGAGACGAGTTTGTAGTTCTGCTGCCTCAGACCGGAAAAGACGCTGCCCTGATCGTGGCCAAACGCCTGCGCGACAGCCTCCGCACCAGCATGTTCTGCCAGGAAGAAGGACTGAACCTGAACGTCCGCGCCTCCATGGGCGTAGCCACCTACCCGCACGACGCCAAGACTCCACGTGAAATCATCCGCCAGGCCGACGAGATGATGTACCTGGTCAAGAACACTTCGCGCGACAATATCGGGATTGCGGCGCGCGGGGTGATGAAGTAAAAGCGCTTCTTATCCTCTAACTGCTGGCTTCTAGCTCGGTCCACGTAGGGGCAGGTGTCCCACCTGCCCTGGCCGAGCTCGGCTTGCTCGTCTCTCGCACGATTGAAGGTGATTGCCACAAGAGGCACTGCCGAGCTGCGCTCGGCTGGGCAGGTGGAACACCTGCCCCTACGTGGACCGCGATGGCTACTTGGCCAGCGCTGGGGCTGGCCGGTTCAAGCGGGCGGGTTGCGATTTTCGCTCGGGCTCGGGCTGCTGCAGCCACTTCCGGATTTCAGGCAGAGCGGCGCGAGTCGCCGTTTCTCCGGAACGGATCAATTCCGCGGAGCGTTCGAAGTCGTCGTATTTGAATCCATTCACATCGGGATCGATGACCAGATCGGCTGCGGCCTTCCAGACTCCGCAGTTCATCTCCTGGGCGATGGCGAAGCACTGGCCGATCACGTCGAACAGATGCCGCGGACCGGTGTCGCCGTTGGTCCAGGTCCCTCTGAGGTGCACCGCCAGCACGCGTTGTGCGCCCATCTCGCGCAGCGGGACCGTGGGCACGGCGTGGGCCAGCATGCCATCCACCAGCAGGCGGCCCCGAATTTTTACCGGGAGAAACATTCCCGGGTAAGCGCAACTGGCGCGCACGGGATCAACCAGCGGTCCGGAGTGGAAGACGACGCCCGCGCCGGTGGAAAAATCGGTGGCTGTCACGGCCAGAGGAATCTGCAATTCTTCGAAGGTTTTGACTTTCAGAATGCTGCTGAGAAACTTGATCATGCGCTCGTTGCTGGCAAAGCCGTAGCGCGACAGAGTCCAGCGGGCAAAATCCTTGAAGCGCACCCGGGTGGACATCTGTTCCAGTTCAGCGATGGTGACGCCACTGCAGTAGGCGGCGCCGATCAGTGCACCGACACTGGTACCGGCCACCAGGCTCACGGGAATACTTTCTTCTTCGAGAACTTTGAGAACGCCGATATGAGCGATGCCGCGGGCGAAACCGCCGCCCAGCGCCAGCCCTATGCCGGAAGGCTGAGCTTGCTCCGGGCCGGAGAGGCCCGACAGGCCGCGTCCGAAGGCCTGTACCGAACGAATGATCTTGCCCAGTTGCTTCACCGGAACCTCATTTCACCCAGCCTGCCCCGGTCTTCTACCTAGCAGCTAAGATGCCAGTTCCGCGGGAATAGTTCCAGGCACGTCGGTCCTCACCGGCGGGTTACTTGTGGAGGGGCCGCGGCACGGCGCAGCGCCGGTGACTAACTCCAACAATCCTGTTAACTTGGGGGCCATGATTCGGGAAATCTCCGCCGGAGGCGTGGTCGTGCACAAGGCCGGCGAGGGTTGGGAAATGGCCGTCATTGAGCCCCAGACCGAGGGCTCGTCTACGCGTCCCGCGCGGAAAACTGGGCAAAGAGTGGTATTGGCGCTGCCTAAGGGTCTGGTGGATCCCGGCGAAAAGCCCGAGCAGACCGCCCTGCGCGAGGTGCGCGAGGAGACCGGACTCACCGCGACTTCCATCACCAAGCTGGGAGACATCAAGTACGTTTATGTGCGTTCCTGGGGAGACGGGCAACGCGTATTCAAGATCGTTTCCTTCTACCTGTTCCGTTATCACTCGGGCCAGATTGATGATGTGTCTCGCGAGATGCGGGTGGAGGTCAAGCGTGCGCTGTGGATTCCGCTCGAGGACGCTCCGCGCAAGCTGGCGTATCGAGGCGAACGAGACGTGGTCCGGCGGGCCCAGAAATATCTGCAGTCTCATCCGGAGGTCTGATCATGCCGCATGAACATGTCGAGACCCATTTCATGGCCACCAATGTGGTGCGCGACGTAGTCATCGGCATGGCCGATGGCCTTACCGTGCCCTTCGCTCTGGCCGCTGGACTTTCAGGCGCGGTACAGAACACCCATCTCATCGTGGTGGGTGGCCTGGCTGAGATTGCGGCCGGGTCAATCGCCATGGGCCTGGGCGGATACCTGGCAGCCCGCGGCGATGCCGAACATTACGAGCAGGAACGGGCGCGCGAGTATCGCGAGATCAAGGAAATTCCCGAAGAAGAGATGGCAGAAGTGGGACGCGTGTTCCAGTCCTACGGTATGACGGAAGGCGAGAGTACGCCCGTCGTCGAAGCGCTCAGCCGTCGTCCCGATGCCTGGGTGGATTTCATGATGCGCTTCGAGTTGGGGCTGGAAGAGCCCGACCCGAAACGCGCGTTGACCAGCGCCGCGACCATCGCCGGCTCTTATGTTGTGGGCGGCCTGATCCCGCTTTCACCATACATCCTTCTCTCCAGCGCCGTGCATGGACTGGCGTACTCGGCGATGGTGACCCTGGCCGCGCTCGGCATCTTTGGGTATCTGAAGGGCCGTTATACGGGGACTGACCCGGCCCGCAGCGCGTTGCAGACGATGGTCATCGGCGGCGTGGCCGCGGCCGCGGCTTTCGCACTGGCCAAACTGATTTCCTAAGAAGCAAAATGTGTGGCGCGGGCGCCCTCGCCCGCGGACGGGCGGGACGCCCGTCCTCCATTTTTTCTTTCATTCGTTTTCTCGTGCTCTGCGAGAGAGAACCTCGATGGTGTCTTGGAGCATCTTGCAGCTTCCCGCATAATCTAGTTGTGAATTCTGAATGGGTAGCGCCGGCGTCCGTTCGACCTCGCTCAGGGCAGGCCCGCCGGCTGTCGGGGAGGCATCTTGCCTTACCCCTCGTCATTCTTTCCCTGGCACCCATGCTGTCCACATCGGCCGACGCCCGGAACAAACATTCATCCTCCCCTGCCGTCCCTGATCGCGGATACAGTTCCGCCCTGGCAGCCGCCAACCGCTTTCTGCAGGCCTGGCAGAACCAGGACCGCGAGACCGGCCTGCTCATGCTGACCGACGCCGCGAAACAGAGCAGTTCGCAGGAGCGCACGGACAGTTTCTTCTCTTCCGGAAACGATGCGGCTTACGAAATCGCGCACGGAAGGAAAATCAAAGCCGGGCGCTACGCCTTCCCAGTCAAGCTGTTTACGGCGCATTCCGACTTGAGCCAGCCTGATCGTCCGCAGAGATCGCAGATCATTGTGGTTCATGCCGGCAGGGATGAGTGGGCAATCGATAAAATGCCCTAGCCGACATTTCAGTTTAGATGGAGGACGGGCGTCCCGCCCGTCTTGCGAAGGCCCGGATGGACGGGCGAGGACGCCCGTCCTCCATCACAAAGGTGCTCAGCGCCGTACATCAAACACGCCATCACATCTTTAAAGATAGAATCGATATCGTCGTCGTTCCTCCGAGGTTTTCCATGAAGCGCATCCACAAAGTTGCCGTTCTCGGCGCCGGAACCATGGGCGCGCGCATCGCCGCCCACTTTGCCAATGCCGGCGTGCCCAGCTACCTGCTCGACATCGTCCCGCCTGACGCCGACGGCCCTGCCCGTAACAAAATCGCCGCGGCTGGACTGGAGGCGGCGAAGAAATCCAAGCCCGCAGCTTTCTACGAACCTGCACTGGCGCGCCTGGTCACCATCGGGAACTTTGAGGATGATCTCAAGCGCATAAGCGAGGTGGACTGGATCATCGAAGCCGTGGTTGAAAATCTCGAGATCAAGCGAGCGCTTCTAAAAAAAGTGGAGGCCATCCGCAAGCCGGGGACGATCGTCAGCACCAACACCAGCGGCCTGCCCGTGGGAAAGATTGCCGAGGGCTTTTCCGACGATTTCCGCAAGTGGTGGCTGGGCACGCATTTTTTCAACCCGCCGCGCTATATGCGGCTGCTTGAAATAGTCCCCACACCCGAAACGGACCGCGCCGCGATCGAGGCCGTCACCCATTTCAGCGACGTGAATCTCGGAAAGGGAGTGGTCTTCGCCAAGGACACGCCCAACTTCATTGCCAACCGCATTGGCACGTTTTCCGTGCTCAACGTGATGCGACTGATGCAGGAGATGGACCTGAGCATCGAGGAAGTGGATGCACTGACCGGAGACGCAGTGGGATGGCCTAAGTCCGCAACTTTCCGAACCATTGATCTCGTCGGCCTCGACATCCTGGGGCACGTGGTTGGCAATATGGAGAAGTCCGGTGGTCAGGAGAATCCCCCTCACCCCAGCCCATTGCCTGACTTCTATAAGCAGATGCTGGAGCGCAAATGGCTGGGCGACAAAACCAAGGGCGGCTTCTACAAAAAGAGTGGAGGCCGGGCGTCCTCGCCCGGCAAAGCCGGCAGTGAAGAGGAACGCCTCGCTCTCGACTGGAAGACGCTCGAATATCGCCCTCGCCAGAAACCGAAGTTCCCGGCTCTCGATATGGCAAAGAACATCGAGGACCCGGGTGCGCGGCTGCGCATGCTGCTCGGCCTCGAGGGCAGCGCGCAGAAGGGGGACAAAGCGGGAGCATTCTTGTGGTCAGTGCTCTCCGATCTGTGGAATTACTCCGCCAACCGCGTTCCCGAAATCTCAGATTCCATTGTGGAGATTGACCGCGCCATGCGCCTGGGCTTCAACTGGAAGATGGGCCCCTTCGAGCTATGGGACGCAGCCGGAGTTGAAGCCACCGTCGCGCGTATGAAGAAAGAAGGGTATACGGTAGCCGCAAATGTTGGGCAGTTGCTTGCGGGCGGAAAGAAATCCTGGTACCTGGATGATCCCAAAGCCGCCTCGGGCCGGGTTTACTTTGATCTCCGAAGCGCGAAGTACGCAGCTGTTGAAGTTCCTGAGGGTGTGTGGTCAGTCGAAGTGGCAAAGAAATCCAACGGGGTAGTGAAGAAAAACTCGGGGGCGTCGCTGGTCGATCTGGGCGATGGCATCGCCTGCATAGAGTTCCATTCCAAGATGAACTCGCTCGGCAGCGACATCGTCAGTCTTATTAATCAAACCCTAAAACCAGGCGGTGCGGGCGATGCCTTCGACGCTTTCGTCATCACCAACGATGCAGACAACTTTTCTGTCGGCGCCAACGTCATGTTGTTGCTTATGTCCGTCCAGGAGGAAGAGTGGGACGAGGTTGATCTCGCCATCCGCCAGTTCCAGGGCATGACCCAGGCCATCAAGTTTTCCCCCAAGCCCGTAGTGGTCGCGCCTTTCGGACTTTGCCTGGGCGGCGGGACCGAGATCACCCTTCACGCCGCCGCCCGCCAGCCTCACGCCGAACTCTACGCCGGACTGGTGGAAGTTGGCGTCGGTCTTCTCCCCGGCGGAGGCGGTTGTAAGGAGATGCTGCTGCGCGCTGTGGATAGCGCCGCTGCGATTCGTCCGGGGCGCGGCGAGTCCATTGAACTGATGGAGGCAATGAAGAAGGCCTTCGAGCCTATCGCTACCGGAAAAGTTGCGACTTCCGCTCACGAAGCGCGCGGTCTGGGCTTCCTGCATGAATCTGACAACATCACCATGAACCGGGAGCGTGTACTGGCTGACGCCAAGGCCCGCGCGCTGGAACTGGTTCGCGCGGGGTACGAACCTCCGCAACCCCGGACCGATATTCCCGCGCCCGGCGAGAATGTCCTGGCGGCGTTGCGACTGGGAGTGCACATCATGCGGCAGGGGGAATACATTTCCGACCACGAAGTGAAGATTGCCACCAAAGTCGCGGAAGTACTGTGCGGCGGCAATGTCACCTCGGGCACCCCGGTGAGCGAGCAATACATTCTTGATCTGGAGCGCGAGGCATTTAAGTCGCTTTGCGGCGAGAGGAAGACGCAAGAGCGCATTCAGTACACATTGAAGACGGGGAAGACGCTGCGGAACTGAGCGCCATACGAAGGGGCAGATGTCCTCATCTGCCCGGCGGATGTAGTCCGCATTGGCGGGCTTCGCTCGCCCGCCCAGACGGGGACGTCTGGGCCTACGTGGCCGGCGCTCGCATCTGATGTCGTATGGATGACCAAGTGCTAGACTTGATCACATCAGCCACTGGAAACTGTTATGAGAGAAGTTGTCATCGCCTCCTCGGTTCGCACCCCTGTGGGTCGCGCGTTTAAAGGCACGCTGCGCGCAACCCGTCCTGATGAATTGGCCGCCATCGCCATCAAGGCCGCGCTCGAGCGCGTACCCCAGGTAGATAGCAAAGAAATTGAAGACGTGATCCTGGGCTGTGCCATGCCTGAGGCTGAGCAGGGGATGAACGTTGCCCGAATTGCCGCGCTGCGGGCCGGGTTGCCGGTGGAAACTTCGGCGATCACCATCAACCGCTTCTGCTCTTCCGGGCTGCAGGCCATCGCCATGGCGGCCGAGCGCATCATGAGCGGCGGCGCGGAGGTCATTGTGGCCGGCGGAACGGAATCGATGTCCATGATTCCCATGGGCGGACACAAGATTTCGCCGAACCCCTGGTTGATCGACCACTATCCCGACGCCTATCTCACCATGGGGCTGACGGCTGAGCGATTGTCACAGCGCTTCAGCATCACGCGGCAGGCGGCGGACGAATTTTCATTGCGCAGTCATCAGAAGGCGCTGGCGGCGATCCAGGCACGAAAGTTTGCCGATGAGACCGTGCCGGTGAATGTAAGCTTCACTACACCAAACGGCTCGAAACCGAAGCGGCAGGAGATTGTGTTCAAGGTGGACGAAGGGCCGCGGGCTGATACTTCACTTGAGGCTCTGCTCGCCCTCAAGCCAGTCTTTCACGCCAAGGGAACCGTGACTGCGGGGAACTCCTCGCAAACCTCTGACGGTGCGGCCGCTGCGGTGGTCATGTCCGCCGAGCGGGCCGCGGCGCTCGGAATCAAGCCGCTGGTGCGCTACGTTTCTTTCGCCACGGCCGGATACAAACCGGAAGAAATGGGGCTGGGACCGGTGTTTGCGATCCCGAAGGCCCTGAAGATGGCGGGGCTTAAGCTTTCCGACATCGAGGTGATCGAGTTGAACGAAGCTTTCGCCGCGCAATCGCTGGCCGTAATCAAAGAGGCCGGACTCGATCCGGAGCGGGTGAATCCCAACGGCGGCGCCATTGCGCTCGGGCATCCTCTGGGATGTACCGGGGCCAAGCTGACCGCCACCATCATTCAGGAGATGAAGCGGCGCAACGCACGCTACGGGATGGTGACCATGTGCGTGGGCGGAGGCATGGGGGCGGCCGGCATTTTTGAAAATCTGAATTAACCACAGAGGACACTGAGGACACAGAGTCACAGAGGAAAGGCCTGATGGCTTCAATCCCGCTTTTGCGCCTGCAAACTGATCAATCAGGCCGCCTGGCATAAAGTACAATAGTCCTGGCGATTTCCTCCGTGCCTCTGAGGCTCCGTGGTGGAATTGGCTTTCTAGGAGCGACAATGGCAACCATCTCCGCAATTCCCAGCACCAGGATTTCCGGCGGCAGCTTTCTGCTCGAAGAGCGCAAGGTTGACGAGGTCTTTACTCCTGAGGATTTTACCGAGCAGCATCAACTGATCGGGCAGACCGCGGAGGAATTCGCGGTCAACGAAATACTGCCCAACGCCGAAAAGATGGAACACAAGGACCATTCCATCTCTCGAGACTTGCTGAAGAAGGCGGGGGACCTGGGGCTGAGCGGGGTCGAAATCCCCGAAGCCTACGGCGGACTGGAGATGGACAAGGTTACCGCCGCCGTGATTGCCGATCACATTGCCAAGTACGCCGGCTTCGCCACCACCTGGGGCGCACATTCCGGCATCGGCACTCTGCCTATCGTTTACTTCGGCACGGAAGAACAGAAGAAGAAATATCTGCCGCGGCTGGCCGCTGGAGAAATTGTCGGGGCTTACGCCTTGTCGGAAGCGTCCTCCGGTTCCGATGCGTTGAACTGCCGCGCCCGCGCTCAGCTTTCGTCCGACGGCAAGCACTACATCCTCAATGGCGAGAAGATGTGGATCACCAACGCCGGCTTTGCCGATCTGTTTACGGTGTTCGCCAAAGTAGACGGCGAAAAGTTCAGCGCCTTTCTGGTAGAAAGAACTTTCCCGGGATTCTCCGTCGGCGCGGAAGAGCACAAGATGGGCATCCGCGGATCGTCCACCTGCCCGCTAATCCTCAACGACTGCAAAGTTCCCGTGGAAAACTTGCTGGGTGAAATCGGCAAGGGCCACATCATAGCCTTTAACATCCTCAACGTGGGACGCTTCAAGCTGGGCGCGATGTGCGTGGGCGGGGCTCGGTTGTCGCTCGAGAACGCGATTGCATACGCCAAGCAGCGCAAGGCATTCAACAAGGTGATCGCCGATTTCGGTCTGGTCCGGGAAAAGCTGGCCAACATGGCGGCCTTGATCTATGTCGGCGAGGCGCTGGTCTATCGCACAGTCGGCATGATGGATGTGGCGCTCAACGAAGTGGACAAAGCCGGCGCCGAGGCGGCCAAAGAAACTCGCAAGGCGATCGAAGAGTATGCGGTGGAGTGTTCAATCCTCAAGGTCTGGGGCTCGGAGATGATCGACTACGTGGTCGATGAAACCGTGCAGATCTACGGCGGCTACGGCTTTGTCGAAGAATATCCCGCGGAGCGCGCCTACCGCGATGCGCGCATTAACCGCATCTTCGAAGGCACCAACGAAATCAACCGGCTGATCATCACGGGCTTTCTGCTCAAGCGCGCGATGTCAGGACAGTTGCCGCTGATGCCCGCGATCAAGAAGCTGATGGACGAAGTGCTGGCCGGGCCCAGCGTAGGAGAAGAGCTGGAGGGTCCGCTGGCGGAAGAACGCAAACTGGTGGGGCAGGCCAAGAAGCTGGGACTGTTCGCCGCTGGGGCCGCGACCCAGAAATACATGCAGGCTATTCAAGACCAGCAGGAAGTCATGGGCGCCATCGCCGACATGGTGATCGAGACCTACGCCATGGAGTCAGCTGTGCTGCGAACACAAAAGATGGTGCAGCAGAACGGCGAAGCGGCAGCGGCCTCTGCGCTCGCCATGACCCGGATCTATCTCTCGCAGGCCATGGACAAGATCGAAGCCGCGGCAAAGAAGATCATCGCAGCCGTGGCCGAGGGTGACATGCTGCGCACGCAGTTGGCGATTCTGCGCCGCCTGGTGAAGCACGAACCGTTCAACACGATTGCGCTGCGGCAGCAGGTCGCTCAGAAAGTAATCGAGCGGGGAAAATATACTCTGGCCTAACTAAACCTGGTGAACCACAGAGGACACGGAGCAACACAGAGGTAAAGCCAGGAGCTAAGACTTACGCTGTGCCCAAGCCTTACGGTGCGCCTAAGGCTTCTTTTTCAATTCTTCCATCACGCTCTGGATCAGTTCCTTCGCGTCCGTTAGTCCCTTCATCACCAACTGGATGTCGAGGACCGGCTTGCCCGGCCAGCGCTGGCTCTGGCAATAGACGCCGTGCTGGCCGACCAGCGCCATGGCGTCGGTGATCATGTCCATGGTCACCGCCAAACGCCCTCGCGGGACGCCCATCATGGTTTCATAGTGTTCCAGTTCTTCCTGCTTTTCGTCGAATACGGGCATGGCTTGATTGTATCGGGCGGGTTGCGTGGAGCATAATTGCCGGCGGCCGCTGTCCAGGCCTTCGGAGTTGCGTCAAAGGACTTAGGAGGCGCAGCTTCCAGCTGCTGGCTCCTGGATCCTGGCTCACGCCGGAGTCTGGAAGTAATTCCCAAAGGAGAAGAATTCATGAAGATACGTGCCGCACTCGTCGGTCTATTGCTACCCGTGTTCGCCCTGTTCGCCTGTGCCCAGGACGCGAGCAAGCGCCCCAGTCCACCCGCACAGGCGCAGTGCAAGTTCAGCGACGGTAAGACTGTCAAGACGGACTATTCGAGCCCGCGCATGAAAGGCCGCAAGGTATTTGGCGGCCTGGTGCCTTACGGCGAAGTGTGGCGGACCGGCGCCAATGAGGCCACTACGCTAGTCACAGACACGAACCTGAATGTTGGGGGCAAGGATGTTCCCGCGGGGAGCTACACCATTTTCACCCTCCCCAATGCCGACAAATGGGTCCTCATCATCAGCAAGAAAACCGGGGAGTGGGGTATTCCTTACCCAGGCCAGGGAGAGGACTTTACCCGCGTGGACATGCGGGTGTCGCAACTGCCTTCCCCAATGGAGAATTTTACGATCGGTTTCGACCAGACGGGCTCGACTTGCGCCATGCATGTGGACTGGGAGAAAACGCGCGCTTCGGTGGACATCAGCGAGAAAAAGTAGAGGCGGACGGTGACCGGCTGCGGTGGAAGTCAGCGCGTGCTTCCGGAAAGCGCATCCACCGCATGCTGGGCCTCCGGCATGTCAGGTGAAAGCTTCAAAGCAGCGTGGTAGGCGGCCAATGCTTCCGAGCGGCGCCCCGTTCTCTCGAGAGCACGGCCGAGCAGGAGAAATCCCGTGTCCGTGGGCCGCAACTCAACCGCCTTCGAATAGTTACTGATAGCGTCATCCAACCGGCTTTGCTTTTCCAGTAACTCGCCCAGCCCCAGGTACGCGTTGTACTGGTTCGGATTTAATTGCAGGGCCTGGTCATAACTGGTGCGGGCCTTTTCATCTTCGCCGAGCTTGCGATAAGCGGCGCCGAGATTGGCGTAAGTTGCCGCCAGCAAGCCGGGATCCGAAGTAAGACTGATGACTCGATTGTTTTGCTCGATGGCTTCGGCCGTGTGTCCATGTTCCTGAAGATAGGCACCCAGGTTGGAGCGGCTCATGGGGTCGAGCGGATTGATTTCGGCTGCGGCCTGGAAATGTGAATAGGCTTCGTCGGGTCTGCCCAGCAACAGGAGTGCGCCTCCCAGGTTGTCCTGCGCGATGAAATTTCTGCCGGTCACTGCGAGCGCGTGCGTCCAGAGATCGTAATTGCTCGACCAGTAACTCAGCTGCCGGTTAGTGGCGAAAGAGAGAGCTACAAGTACGCACGCCGCTGGAATCACGCGGACAATAAGACCGATGTGTTTCGAATCGGCCAGATCAGCGAGTCCCCAGGCGATCATTACAAAAATTCCGACCAGCGGAATGTAGGCATAGCGGTCGGCCATGGCTTGATCACCGACCTGCACCAGGCCGATCACCGGAACCAGAGTCCCGAGGAACCACAGCCAGCCTGTCAGCAGGTATCGCTTCGCACGGAAATTCAGCGCCACGCCAGTTACCGCAAGCAGCACCAGGGCTGATGTCCCCACCTGCCACCCAGCCAGCGAATCTCCGGGATGAGGATAGATGGGCGCCAGATGGGACGGCCAGATCATTTTCCACAAATACATGGCGTAACCCACCACAGCATTTTCCAGACGCACGCTGAGCGAGAACTGCGCGGTGGAGCGCACCGCCCCACCCGCGCGCTGGGCCTGCATGGTGATTACCGCGCTGGCAGCGGAAAGTGCGAGTAGAGGTATTTTCTCGATGACAAGCTTCGACAGCGGTGCCTGCGGCGCATCGCCCTGGCCGGCGCGAATCCTGCCCAACGGCCAGTAGTCCAGCAATAGGAGGACAAACGGGAACGTGATGACCATCGGCTTCGACATCAGTCCCAAAACAAATAAACCGGTGAATGCCAGATACCGGCGCCAATCCGGCTTCCGAGCGTACCAGCAGTAGGCGATGAGCGCCGCGAACAAAGAAGAGCGTACAGAGGACGTTCTTTCGCTCCGCCACCCAGGCCACCGACTCCACATTGATGGGATGAAGAGCGAATAGCGCGGCCACGAACAGACTCGGACCCAGGCGATGGGTGGCATATATCAGAAACAGGAATAGAAGGACGGCGTTCGCGGCGTGAATCAGCACGCTGGTGAAATGGTGCCCGGCAGGGTTCTGGTGAAACAGTTGATAGTCGAGCGCGTGCGACAGCCAGGTGAGCGGATGCCAGTTCCCCTGCTCGGTGGACGAGAAGGCCCAGGCAATGGTGTCCCAGTTGACGCTTTTGTGAATGTGAGCGTTTCCGGTGACATAACGGTCGTCATCGTAGTTAACGAAGGGGTGGCGGTTGACCGGATTGTAAAGCGCCAGTGTCGCTACCACCAGCAGCAGACACAATATGACGTTGCGCTTTTCGGGGGACGAGAAAAGGCCTGGAGGCTTCGCGGGCACGGCTGCAAGGATTTAACCACAGAGGACACGGAGGACACAGAGGCGTTCTCTGTGACGCACCACCTTGATCATGTGACGAACGTCACATACTGCTTTCTATATTTGTTGTAAAACCACGGAGGACACAGAGTGTATGCATTTCAACGAGATCAGCGGTGCGGTTGTTGATTCTGCCATGAAGGTCCATAGCGCCTTGGGGCCAGGGTTACTGGAAGGCGTTTACGAGGCTTGCCTGGCGCATGAACTGAGGAAGCGCGGCTTTCGGACGGCCTCGCAGCTTCCTCTTCCGGTGAACTACGACGGTGAGAGGATCGATCTTGGGTTCAGAGTGGAGATTCTGGTTGAGAATACCGTGGTTGTCGAAATCAAAGCGGTGGACGCAATTACTCCGGTTCACCTGGCGCAACTTATTACTTTTCTCAAGCTAAGCGGGAAATACGTTGGCTTGTTGATGAATTTCAACGTAGTGCACCTGCGTGATGGAATTCGACGCATGGTACAGGGCGAACCACCCTCCGTGTCCTCAGTGTGCTCGGTGGTTAAGACTCTGGTTTCCACCTAAGGACGGGCTTGCGGGCGGCAGCAGTTTCATCTAACCGGGAAACCCGCGTGGAATGCGGGGCGTCCAGCACGGTTTGCGGGTCTTCCTCGACTTCTTCCGCGATTGACTTCATGGCCTCGATGAAAAGATCCAGTTCTTCTTTGGGCTCGCTCTCGGTCGGTTCAATCATGAGCGCGCCGGGAACGATCAGCGGAAAAGCTGTCGTGTAGGGATGGAAGCCGTAGTCGATCAGGCGTTTGGCGAGGTCCATCGTCTTGACGCCTTTTTTGGCTTGCAGCTTATCGCTGAAGACAACTTCGTGCATGCTGGGAGTGGAATAGGGCAGGTCGTACACGCCTTCGAGTCCCTTGCGAATGTAGTTGGCGTTAAGCACCGCGTCTTCGGTGGTCTGGCGCAGACCGTCGGGACCGTTGGCCAGAATGTAGGCGAGGGCGCGGACGAACATTCCGAAATTGCCATAAAACGCGCGCACCCGGCCTACCGATTGCGGCCGGTCATATTCGAAGCCCAGGGTGCCGTCTGGCTTTGGTCACCGGAACGGGCGTGGGCAGAAATGGTTCGAGCTTCCTTTTCACCGCCACGGGACCTGAGCCGGGTCCTCCACCACCGTGAGGAGTGGAAAAGGTTTTGTGCAGGTTCAGGTGCATCACGTCAACGCCGAAATCGCCAGGGCGGACCTTTCCCACCAGGGCGTTCATGTTGGCGCCGTCCATGTAGAGCAAGCCGCCCTTGGCATGCATGATTTCTGCAATCTTGTGAATTTCCTGCTCGAACACTCCCAGCGTGTTGGGATTGGTGAGCATGAGCGCGGCAACGTCTTCGTTCATCTGCGCCGCCAGTGCGGCCACATCCACCATGCCCTGGGCATTGGATTTCAAATTCTCCACCGAGTAGCCGACCATGGCCGCGGTCGCCGGGTTGGTGCCGTGGGCGGAATCAGGGATCAGGACTTTCTTGCGCGGATCGCCCTTGGACTCATGGTAGGCGCGGACCATCAGCAATCCGGTGAGCTCGCCGTGCGCTCCGGCGGCGGGTTGCAGAGTGATTGCATCCATGCCGGTAATTTCAATGAGGCACTCGCTCAGGGTCTTGATAATGCGAAGCGCGCCCTGCGAAATTCGTTCGGGCTGGTAAGGATGTCCGTTGGCCAGCCCTTCGAGGCGCACTACCAGCTCATTCACCCGCGGGTTGTACTTCATGGTGCACGAACCCAGCGGATACATGCCCAGATCGATGGCGTAGTTCCAGGTGGAAAGCCGGGTGAAGTGGCGGATGATTTCGATTTCGCTCACTTCGGGCAGGTTGCCCAGGTCTTTTCGTTCGGACGAACCCAGAAGCGCTGGAGGTGTCGACTTCCGGAACATCCAGCGGAGGCAGCTTCCAGGCTGCTTTTCCGGACGAAGACTTCTCGAAAATCAAGCCCTCATTCTGGCTGACGTGCCGGGTGGCCTTGCGAGTCATGTGCTTCACCGTGCCACCTCCTGCACATCCACTTCTTCCTTTGCAGATCGCACGGACCGTTCGCTTTCGGCGACCAGGCCGACCGCGGTATCAATCGAGCTGCGCGTGGTCAGCTCGGTGCAACACCACAGCGCGGCATGGCCCAGCTCCGGATAAAACTTCTTCAGGGGAAGTCCGCCCACGATTTTGTGTCCCAGGAGGCGGCTGTTGATGGCGTAGGGATCCTCGCTGGTCTGCACCACAAATTCGTTGAAACGCGGCGCGCTGGAAAACAGCACTTTGGCATGCTTGCTGAATTGAGCGGCAGCGTAAGCCGCCTTGGCCAGATTCTGTTTGGCCAGTTCCCTCAGCCCTACTTTGCCGTAGATGGTCATGAAGATATTGACCATGAGGGCGACCAGGGCCTGGTTAGTGCAGATATTCGAGGTCGCCTTTTCGCGGCGTATGTGCTGTTCGCGTGTAGCCAGAGTCAGAACGAAGCCGCGTTTGCCATTGCGGTCCGTGGTCTGGCCGGCCAGGCGTCCGGGCATCTGGCGGACAAACTTTTCGCGGGTGGCGATGACGCCGCAATAGGGACCGCCGAAGCCCAGAGGCACGCCGAAAGATTGCGCTTCCATGGCGATCACGTCCGCCTGGCGCGGCGGTTCGACGATGCCCAGCGAAACTGCCTCGGCGATCGATACCACCAGCATCGCGCCCTTCTTGTGCGCGATCTCGGCGATGGTGGCAGCATCTTCAATGGTTCCGAAGAAGTTTGGCGACTGAATCAGGATGCAGGCCGTATCCGGCGTGATGGATTTTTCCAGCTCTTCCAGGTTTAGCTGGCCATTGTCCCCGAACGAGACGGTCGAGAGCGGCAGGTTCTGGTGATGCGCGTAGGTGGTCAGCACCTCGCGATACTCCGGGTGCACGCTGCGCGCAATGATCACCGAGCGGCGGCCGGTAAGACGCACGGCCATCATCACGGCCTCGGCGGCCGCGGTCGAACCGTCGTACATGGAAGCGTTGGCGACTTCCATGCCGGTCAACTCGCAAATCATGGTCTGAAATTCAAAAATCGCCTGCAACGTGCCCTGCGAAATCTCAGCCTGATAAGGCGTGTACGCGGTCAGAAATTCGCCGCGCGAGATGAGCGAATCGATGATCACCGGCCGGTAGTGAGCATAGGCACCGGCGCCGAGGAATGTGGCGTAGGCGTCGCCGTTCTCGCGGGAGCGTTCGCGAAACCAGTCCACGATCTCGGACTCGGCCATCTGCCGCGGTACTTTGAGGTCCCGCTCCAGGCGGTATTCCGCGGGAATAGGAGAGAACAAATCGTCGATCGAACGCGCGCCCATGGCCTGCAGCATGGCCTTTCGATCGGCGGGAGATTTAGGCAGATAGCGCATAGGAATTCTTTAGATGTACTTCAAGGCCAATTCGATTGTTGAGCTGCCGCGCTGGGTCATGGTTGAGCTTTGGATTCAGTGTCCGCCCTCTTCGGCGACGAACTTCTCGTAGTCGGGCGCAGAGAGCAGCGAGTTGAGCTGAGCCGGATCTTTCAGCGTTATTTTGATCATCCAGGCGCTATGCGCATCTTTATTGATCTTTTCCGGTGCCGTCGCCAGATCTCCGTTGACGTCGGTCACTGTACCGGAAACGGGCGCGTAGAGATCGGAGACGGCTTTCACCGATTCCACTGAGCCAAAGGTTTTGCCGGACGTAATTTCGGCGCCTGGCTTGGGCAGATCGACGAAAACAATGTCGCCCAGCGACTCCTGGGCGTAACTGGTGATGCCGACAGTGGCGTTCACGCCGTCGGCTTTGATCCACTCGTGCTCTTTGGTGTACTTGTAGTCGGTCGGAAAGGGCATGGTGACTTTTAGCTCCTGGCTGCTAGCTCTTGGCTTTGCGGGTTCCTCTGTGTTTCTCCGTGTCCTCTGTGGTTTAAGCCTTTTTCGGCTTACGGTAAAACGGGGTTGGCACGACCTGTGCCTTCACGCCCTGCCCGCGTATTTCCACTTTCAGTTCGGTGCCCAGAGAGACGAACTCGGTGGGAACATAGGCCAGCGCGATATTCTTCTTTAAAAAAGGCGCAGGGGAACCGCTGGTGACGTACCCGATCTCCTGTCCGGCCAGGTCGAGGACCTTGTAGCCGTCGCGGGCGATGCCGCGCTCTAACATCTCCAGACCTGCAAGTTCGCGTCTTGTTCCTTCGGCCCTGGCTTTCTCCAGCGATGCTCGGCCGATGAAGTCCGGCTTCTCCATCTTGCAGAAACGACCGAGGCCTGCTTCCCACACGTTAATCGTATCGGAAATCTCGTGGCCATACAGAGGCAGCCGGGCTTCGAGACGCAGCGTGTTGCGCGCGCCGAGACCGCAGGGGAGCACTCCGAATTCTCTGCCTGCTTCGAGAATCTCGTTCCACACCCGGGCGCTGGTGGCTTCGTCACTGGGAATGTAGATCTCGAATCCATCTTCTCCGGTGTAGCCGGTGCGGGCGATCAGAGTATTTTTCAGGCCGCAGACCGTGCCGCGAGTCACCCAGTAAAACTTCACCGCCGAGAGGTCCGCGTCGGTGAGCTTCTGCAAGAGGTTGACCGCCTTCGGTCCCTGAATGGCGATCTGGGTAAAGTCGTCGGAGAGATTTTCGACCGTGCAATCGAACTGGCGGGTATGGTCGCGCACCCAGTTGAAGTCCTTTTCGCGGGTCCCGGCATTGATCACCAGTAAGTATTCATCTTCTCCAAGACGGTGGACGACAACGTCATCCACAAACGTCCCTTGCGGATAGAGCAGCGCTGAATATTGCGCCTGGCCGATAGCGAGCCGCGAAGCGTCATTCATTGAAATGTGCTGGACGGCGGCCAGAGCTTGCGGCCCGGCCACGCGGATATCGCCCATGTGGCTGACGTCGAAGATGCCCACGCCCGTGCGCACCGCATTGTGCTCGGCCATGATGCCGCCGGCGGACGGGTATTCGACGGGCATCTCCCAGCCATTAAATTCGACCATTTTGGCGCCCATCTGGCGATGGACAGAATAGAGCGCGGTCTTGCGGATGGCTGGCGTAGTCGCCTCGACTGCGGGCAATGAAACCTCGATCAAAAGCAGTGGCTGGGCCGCTGAAATGGTGAGACTGATTACCCTAACATGCGCTCGGCGGTGGCTTCAACTGAACCGTCAGAGGACCCGATTGGCAGCCTGGAAATGGTGGTTACCGACGGAACTTTTCACTTACCCGAACCAGCGCTAGAGTCTGCCCATGGCCACCACCACCAAAAACAGGTACCACTGCATGCAGTGCGACATGACCGAGGACAAGTGCGATTGCGAGAAGTACTGTTGCTCCTGCCAGGGGCAAGTGGACATCCGCTTGTGCAGCGATGGTCTGTACTACTGCCCGCCTTGCCGGCAGGCCTGCGGCTACAAGGTCTCGGACTAGAGGCCAGTCCTCGGGTTCGTCCTCCGCCATGCTCACGTAGGCCCGGACGCCCTCGTCCGGGCGAGCGAAGCTCGCTTGTCGAGAGCGAACTTGCTACTGCCAATCCACAGCGGATGGGTGATAAGAAACAGGAATGCGAGGAGACGATCAGCAACTGCAAACGGGGATGTTCAGTTATGTCGCGTTGGAAGATCGGATACCAGCGGATCATCCGCTGCGGGGAGTGAGGGCGCTGGTGGATGCGGTCTTGGCGGAGATGTCCAAGGACTTCGATGGACTGTATTCGGAAGTGGGACGGCCCTCGATTGCGCCGGAGCGGTTACTGCGGGCGCTGCTGCTGCAGGTGTTTTATTCGGTGCGCAGCGAGCGGCTGTTGATGGAGCAACTCCACTACAACTTGCTGTTCCGTTGGTTTGTGGGCTTGGAGATCGACGACGCGGTGTGGAACCACGCGGTGTTCAGCAAGAACCGCGACCGGCTGTTGAACCAGGATCTGGCGCAGAAGTTTTTCGCCCATGTCAAAGAGCAGGCGGCGGGGTTGATGTCGGACGAGCACTTCACTGTGGATGGGACGCTGATCGAGGCCTGGGCGGGGCAGAAGAGCTTTCGCCGCAAGGACGACAGCGGGTCGGGGAGCGGAGGAGATTTTCACGGCGAGTCGCGCCGCAACCAGACGCACGCCTCGCGCACCGACCCGGAAGCGCGGCTCTACAGGAAGTCGGCAGGCCAGGAATCCAAGCTGAGCTATCTGGGACATACTTTGGTGGAGAACCGGAATGGGTTGATCGCGGCAGCGATGACCACGCAGGCAGATGGCAGGGCGGAGCGCGATGCGGCTTTATTAATGTTGTACGAGTTGACCCGGAAGCGAAGCGGTCGGATCACGACGGGAGCGGACAAAGCCTATGACACGCGCGACTTCGTCGACACGGTGCGCGAGTTGGGTGTGACGCCGCACGTAGCACGCCGACAGCACGGTGCGATCGACGAACGAACCAGCCGGCATCCGGGATACGCGATCAGTTTAAGCAAACGATGGTTGGTGGAGAAGCCGTTCGGATGGCTGAAGCAGATTGGGCCTTTAAAGAAGGTGAAACTACGCGGACTGGCGAAGGTGGATTGGTTGTTCGTGTTCAGTTGCGCGGTCTTCAACCTGATCCGTATCCCTAAACTGCGGGCGCAGAGCACGTAAAGCAGCGGTCCCGACCCTCGGTTGCCGCCGATGGTGGCCGAGCGGAATCCAAAACAATAAAGCGTGCGACTCTTAGAATGATCCACACACCGCGCAAACGATATTTTCAACAAGCTCCTAGAAGGGTCCTTGGACTACGCGACTGCTTCGCGAAGCGAAGCAGTCACTTCGCTCAGGATGACAGGGCTTTCAGATAACCACGGCTTCCTTGTACTCTCCGAAAACCGTTCGCATGGTGTCCGAGATTTCGCCGACCGTGGCGTTGGCTTCGACGGCCGCGAGGATTCGCGGCATAAGATTTTCCCCGGAGCGGGCGGCGTCTTCGACATCTCGAAGGGAGGCCTGCCAGGGGCCGGGGTCACGGCGGGCGCGCAGGGCGCGCAAACGATCGACCTGCTTGCGTTCCAGTGCTTCGTCGATGCGTTGGATGGGGATGGGTTTCTCCTCTTCCAGAGCAAAGCGATTAACGCCGACCACCACAGCTTCCTCGCGATCCACCTGCTGTTGGTATTCGTAAGCCGCGTTCTGGATTTCCTGCTGCACGTAGCCGCGTTCGAGGGCCTTGATCATGCCGCCGAGAGCTTCAATCTTTCCCAGATAGTCGGACGCGCGGGTTTCAATTTCATTGGTCAGGGCTTCGATGTAGTAGGAGCCGGCCAAAGGGTCAACGGTCTGGGGAACCCCGGACTCGTAAGCGACGATCTGCTGGGTACGCAGCGCAATGCGGGCGGCCTGCTCAGTGGGCAGGGCGAGCGCCTCATCGTACGAATTGGTGTGCAGAGACTGGGTGCCGGCGAGGACCGCGGCCAGCGCCTGCAGCGCGGTGCGGACGATGTTGTTTTCCGGTTGCTGCGCGGTCAGTGTCGAACCCGCCGTCTGGGTGTGGAAGCGCAGCATCCACGAACGCGGATTCTTCGCCCGGAAATGTTCTCGCATGATGCCCGCCCACATGCGGCGGGCGGCGCGGAACTTGGCAACCTCTTCCAGAAAATTGTTATGGGCGTTGAAGAAGAATGAAATCCGCGGCGCAAACATATCAACGTCGAGGCCAGCGTCGATGGCCCCCTGCACGTAGGCGATGCCGTTGGCCAGCGTGAACGCGACTTCCTGCACCGCGGTCGATCCGGCTTCGCGCATGTGATACCCAGAGATCGAAATCGTGTTCCACTCGGGCACGTTCTGGTTGGTCCAGGCAAACAGATCGGTGATGATGCGCATGGCCTGCGCCGGCGGAAAAATGTAAGTGCCGCGGGCGATGTATTCCTTGAGCACGTCGTTTTGTACGGTGCCGGACAACAGGCGGACATCAGCGCCCTGGCGGCGGGCGACGGCGACATACAGCGCCAGCAGGATCGACGCGGTTGCGTTGATGGTCATCGAGGTGGAGATTTTTGTCAGATCGATGCCCTCGAAGAGGCGCTGCATATCTTCGATGGAATCGATGGCCACACCCACTTTTCCGACTTCCCCGGCCGCCAGAGGATGGTCAGAATCGAGGCCGATCTGAGTGGGGAGGTCGAATGCGATGGAGAGGCCGGTGGTGCCGTTGGCCAGCAGATACTTGTAGCGTTTATTCGACTCCTCGGCGTCGCCCATGCCGGCGTACTGGCGCATGGTCCACAGCCGGCCACGGTACATGGTGGCCTGCACGCCCCGGGTGTAGGGATAATCGCCGGGGTATCCGACTTCGCTTTCGTGGTTGCGGGCGTTCAAATCGGCAGGTGTGTACAGGGCGTGGATTGGGATGTGGGAGGAGGTCTCGGGATCGGCCGCCGCACGATTTTCGGCTTTAGGTTTGTCGGTCATGAAGAAGGGCAATAGCCACAAAGGACACAGCACAAAGGAAATTTCATTTTTTGGTTCCTCGCGGACCTTCGTGTCCCTTGTGGTTCAAGCTCTTAACCTTTTTTCCATACTCTCCAGAAGGAGCTGGCGCCGAACCAGGTGAAAGTCAAAGTGAAAATAATTGCGACCAGGACGCGCGCCAGGGTAGTCTGTCCGGCCTGGTAATGGGCGTACTCACGAAAGAAGGCGCCCGCGCCGATGAATGCTAAGGCCAGGAAAACAAAGCCTGTGACCTCAAGGAATAGCTGGCGCAGCACACGTCCGAAGTGAGTCGCGGTGGTGCGGGCGCCTTTCATCACTGCGCCCAGGGTTCGGGTGCGGCCGGCGTGCTGGGCGGCAATCCGGGCCGCGATGCTCAATTTGCGGACTGTGGAGACATTCGCCATCAAGCGTCGATTTTAACAGTGTTCGGGTTTACAATGGCGGAGCACGACGCTGGCGTCGCGAGCTGGGGTGACCAGATCCGGCATCTAAGTAACTGAGTACTGCCGTTCTACTTCAGGGGGCCAAGTGGACCAGCAATTGAAGCAGTTGATGAAAGAACTGGGCGAGGCCATCAATGAGTCGCTGGCGGACAGCGAGCAAATCGCCGAAGTGGTCTCCAAGATCAAAGACAGTGGATATGACATTTTCCTGGTACTGGAAGCGACCATCGGCGTAAGCAAGCCGGGCGAGAAGTCCGACGACAAGACTTCCCTGGTGACGACCCTGACCACCAATCCCGAGTTCAAGATCAGCGACCAGGACCTCAAGTTCCTGAAGTCGCTGCGGATCAAGATCGAGAACGACGCGGCGTAGTAGTCTTCAGTCGTCGGTCTTCAATCGTCGCAAACCCCAATCAGGTTTCATCTTCCCATCCCTGGAATAGGACCGCACGAGCGGGACGCTCGCGCCTACATTTTTGTGGTACAACCACGGCTTGCCTGGGAGCGGACAATCCGGACTCGTACGGGCCATTGGGCGATGGAGCCTGGCGGCACTGGTTGTCAACTCCATCATCGGCAGTGGGATATTTGGACTGCCTTCCGACGTGGCCCGACTCATTGGCCGGGCCAGCCCCTGGGCGGTATTGCTGGCCGGGGCGGCGGCCGGTGTCATCATGGCGTGCTTTGCCGAGGTGGCTTCGCAATTTACCCAGGCCGGCGGGCCCTACCTCTACGCGCGCGCCGCTTTCGGGCGTTTTGTGGGAATTGAAATGGGCTGGATGCTCTGGCTGGTGCGCCTGGCGGCGCCGGCCGCCACTTCCAACCTGTTCGTGATTTATTGCGGCGAGTTCTGGCCGCACGCCAGGGAACCACTTCCCCGATTCCTTATTCTGACCTTTCTGTACGGCGTCTTGACCCTGATCAATTATCGCGGAGTGCGGGCCAGCACACAGGTCAGCAACGTGTTTACGGTGGCCAAGCTGGTGCCGCTGTTTCTGGTGGCGATTGCCGGATCGTTTTACCTGCTGACAGGGCACCCGGCGGCGCCCGAATTGCCGGGCGGCGCCGGTCCTGGCGCGTGGCTCAAGGCTTGCCTGCTTCTGGTTTTCGCCTACGGCGGCTTTGAAACGGCGCTCACGCCCTTGAGCGAAGCGAAGAATCCCCGGCGCGACGCCGCATTTGCCCTGTTCACTGCGTTGATCACCTGCACGTTGCTGTACTCGGCGATTCAGTGGGTGGTGGTGGGCATCCTGCCTGATCCTGCCCACAGCGAACGTCCCCTGGCGGACGTGGCACGGCTCGTTTTCGGCAATGGCGGCGCCGCCTTTGTCTCTATAGGCGCGCTGGTTTCAGTGGTCGGCTATCTCAGCGCCAACATGCTGGGTGTGCCCCGAATTACGTTCGCGCTGGCGGAGAACGGAGATTTCCCGGCGGTCTTCGCCGCGATCCATTCCCGCTTCCGCACACCCTATTTTTCTATTCTGGCGTTCGCCTTGTTGAGCTGGCTGCTGGCGCTGCTCGGCAGCTTCACCTGGAACGCTACTCTTTCCGCGGTGGCGCGACTCCTCTATTACGGCCTGGTTTGCGCGGCCTTGCCGGTACTTCGCCGCAAGCAGCCCGGAGCGGCGATGTTTCGGCTTCCCGGAGGAACTCTGTTTGCCGTGCTGGGCGCCGCAATTTGTGCGGTATTGATTACGGGCGTGAATCTGGGGGGATCTTTGATCCTGCTGGCTACCGCGCTGGTGGCAATGATCAACTGGCTGTTGGTCAGGAAGCGGCCGCCGGGCGAGGCGCTCTCCTGATTCTTGTATTGAACGCTGCGAAACTGCTAGGCTACGCCGTTCCATGAAACTCAAATTCCTTCTGCCGCTGCTTTGCGGAGTAAGTCTTCTTGCCGCAGCCCAGCAAGTATCTCTTTCAGCCGGGAATTTTGTGGTCGAGAAGAACGTCGCCGTACCCATGCGCGACGGAGTAATCTTGCGCGCCGACGTGCTGCGGCCGAGCGGCAGAGGCGCATTCCCGGTGCTGGTGTACCGCACGCCGTACGGCAAAGAGCCGGCGCTCGAGGAATACACCACCTTTCGGCACGCGGTCGAGCACGGATATGCGGTTGTGGTGCAGGATGTTCGTGGACGTTACGCTTCCGATGGCGAGTTCCGTCCCTACGAGAATGAAGGCCGCGACGGATACGACACCATCGAGTGGGCAGCGCGCCAGTCCTGGTCGAACGGCGCAGTTGGAACCTTCGGACTCTCTTATCCCGGGGCTGTACAGTGGCTGGCCGCAGTGGAGAACCCGCCCCATCTGAAAGCCATGGTCCCAGCCATGACTTTTTCGTCGGCGCAGAATTTCTTCTACGCCGGCGGTCTGTGGGACATGTCCTGGATCGAATGGATTTGGGACAATATCGCGCCCGACATTCGGGCCAAGAGAAATCTTCCCGGGCCGAAGACCCCGGACGAAGCGGTTGCCGCCTGGAGCCAGGTGAGTCCAAAGATGCTGAACACGGTGCCGCTTGACCAACTGCAGGAACTGCGCGGCATCGCTCCTTACTACTACGACTGGCTGACGCATCCCTACGACGATCCCTGGTGGGAGTGGTGCGATCTGCGCAACAAGTATGGCCGGGTGCACGCCGCCGTGCTGAACTTCTCCGGATGGTATGACGACAACTACGGCCCCGAAGGCGCAACGACCAATTTTGCCGGACTGCTGAGAGCCCGCACCGGCGCCGCCGATCCTGAGACCCATCTGCTGATCGGTCCCTGGGTGCATGGCGTGGCGTCCACGGGGAAGACGAAATCAGGAGAGCGCGAGTTTGGGCCGGCGGCGGCGATCGACTACGACGAGGTTGTCCTGCGCTGGATGGACCACTACCTGCGGGGCATCGGAAATGGAGTGGAGAGAGAAAAAGCTGTCCGCTACTTTGTGATGGGAGACGATCAGTGGCGCCAGGCCGACGCCTGGCCGCCCGGCTCGACGAACGTTTCTTATTATCTGGCCAGTCCGCGATCCGGGGAGGTTCATGGAAGTCTGTCCGCCGAAACGCCCAGGGAGAAGAAGGCGTTCGTGTCTTTTCTTTCCGATCCGGAAAAGCCAGTGGTCAATTCGTACAGCAGTTCGGGTGCGCACGATTACCGGGATTTGACCGAGAGGCGCGATGTTTTGACTTTCGATTCGGCCCCGCTCGAGCATGACACCGAAGTGACCGGGCCGATCCATGCCCAGATTTATCTGGCGTGCGACTGCCGCGACACCGATCTGTGGGTGCGTCTGCTGGATGTAACTCCGGACGGCACGGCTTTCAATCTGATGAGCCCCGGGTTGGACGTGCTGCGCGCCAGCTATCGCAACCTGAAAAAGGGGCGGCAACTACTGAAGCCGAACCGGGTCTATGAGCTGCATCTCGACAACCTGATTACCAGCAACGTGTTTCGGAAGGGCCATCGCATACGGGTGCAGGTCTCGGCGACCTTCTTTCCGAATTTCTCGCGCAACCTGCACACCGGCGAGCTGGAAAATTCCTCTTCAAAAATGCAGAAAGCCAACATCTCGATTTACACTGACCGCCGTCGGCCTTCGCGCATCGTTTTGCCGGTGGTTCCACGGTAGTGCGCACGATCATGCGGAGACCGGAGGAATCCGTGCCCCAGCGAAACCGGATTAACCTGCTGCTCCTGCTGGCTGCTGCGTTTCTGGCTGCCGCGTCCCTTCCGGTTCAGGCCCAGCGCGAACCGGTGCTTAAGCAAATCGACGAACCGCACCCCTACTACTTCCGCGAAATGTACCTGCCGCAGCTCACGACCGGGCCGAGCGCAGTGGCCTGGGCCGCGGATTCCCGCAGCGCGGTGTACTCCATGGCGGGATCGCTGTGGCAGCAGAAGCTCGACTCCTCCGCGGCCGAACAACTGACCAGCGGTCCCGGCTATGACTACCAGCCTGATTGCTCCTCCGACGGACACTGGGTGGTGTACGCCTCTTACGACAGGGATGCAGTTGAACTCTGGGCCCTGAACCTGGAGACGAAAGCCACGCGCCAACTTACGACCGGCGGCGCCGTCAACGTCGAGCCCCGCTTCTCCCCCGACGGCAAACGGATCGCGTTCGTCTCCACGTCGTTTAACGGACACTTCCATATCTTCGTGGGGGAATTCAGCGACGGTGAATTGAAAAACGTCCAGCGTCTGACCGGAGAGAATCGCAGCAGCCTCAACCGCTATTACTACAGCCAGTTCGACCTTGAAATCAGCCCGGCCTGGTCGCCCGACGGCAAGGAAATTCTTTTCGTTTCGAATCGCGGGCACATCTACGGCACCGGCGGCTTCTGGCGGATGAAGGCGGAGCCCGGTGCGGAAGCACGCGAGATTCACTACGAAGAGACGGCATGGAAAGCGCGCCCCGATTTTTCGCCCGACGGCAAGCGTATCGTCTATGCGTCTTATCTGGGGCAGCAGTGGCACCAGCTCTGGGTGCTGCCGTCGGAGGGCGGCGACGCCTTCCCTCTCTCCTACGGCGATTTCGATAACGTGGCCCCGCGCTGGTCGCCGGATGGAAAGCGGATCGCGTTCATCTCCAATCGCGGCGGTAATACTTCATTGTGGACACAAAGCCTCCCCGGCGGGGCGCAGGTCCAGTTGGCGGCGAAGGAGAAGCACTACCTGAAGCCGGTGGGCCGGTTGGGCATTACGCTGCTGGACGCGGCCGGCCATCCCACCCCGGCGCGGATCTTCGTCGTGGGCGCGGATGGCAGGGCTTACGCTCCCGACGACGCATGGATGAATGCTGACGACAATTTCGTGCGCGCCGAGCGTCCCTTCGAGGCGCATTACTTTCACACTCCTGGCATCGCGGAAATGACTTTGCCGGCTGGACGCGCGGAAGTTGAGGTCATGAAGGGATTCGAATACCAATTCGAGCGGCACACGGTCACCATCTCCGCCGGGCGTAAATCCACTCTGACGATTAAGCTGCAGCCGCTTGACCTTCCCAAAGACGCAGGCTCGCAGTGGGTCAGCGGCGACGTTCACGTGCACATGAATTACGGAGGCGCGTACCGCAACACGCCAAGCCACCTGGTGCAGCAGGCCGCGGCCGAGAACCTGCAGATCGTGGAAGACCTGGTGGTCAACAAGGAGCAGCGCATTCCGGACATCGCATACTTCAGTCCCAAGCCCGATCCCGCTTCGACTGCGACCAATCTTCTTCTGCATGGCCAGGAATTTCACACCAGTTATTGGGGACACCTGGGCCTGCTGAATCTGACGCGGAATTTTCTCCTGCCCGGCTACGCCGCCTATCCCAACACTGCCGCAGCCAGCCTGTTTCCCGCCAACGCAAATGTAGCTGACATGGCGCATGAACAGCATGCGTTGGTGGGATATGTTCATCCCTATGATGCAGTGCCGGATCCAGCAAAAGATGCTTCGCTGACCCACGAACTGCCGGTGGATCTGGCGCTGGGCAAAGTGGATTACATCGAAGTGCTCGGATTCGCGGAGCACAAATCGACTGCCAACGTCTGGTACCGCCTGCTCAACTGCGGATTTCGTCTGCCGACAGCGGCGGGCACCGATGCCATGGCCAACTTCGCGTCACTGCGCGGACCGGTTGGACTCAACCGTGTGTACGCCAAAGTTCCCGCCGGCCCGCTCAACATTGGAGTCTGGCTGGATTCGATCAAGCACGGCCGCACTTTTGCCACCAACGGCCCTCTGCTGGGATTCTCGCTGGGCGGCAAGCAGCTTGGTGATGATCTGTCGCTGCCGGCTGGCGAGAGCCCGGTGAAGTTCACGGCCTGGCTACGCTCGTTCGTGCCCATCGATCATCTGCAGGTGATCTGCAATGGCGAGGTGGTGCGCGATTTGAAGGTGAATGGCGACCGCGAGACGGCTGACGTGGAAGACACAATTCCGATTTCGCGCAGCGGCTGGTGTCTGCTGCGGGCCTGGAGCGACAAGGCCGAGCATCCCGTGCTGGACATGTATCCCTACGCGACTACAGGCCCGATCTATGTATATGTAACAGTTGCCGGGTCGCACCCCAGGCCTACCGAGGACGCGGCGTATTTCATGGCCTGGATCGATCGCATGATCGACGCTGCCAAGTCGAACCAGGATTGGAATACGGAGGCGGAGAGGACTGCGGTACTGGAGATGCTGTCGTCGGCGCGCAAGGTTTATGCGGAGAAGTGATGATGGACGAAGGTCCGCCCATAAGTGCTAAATCCGGGAATTTCTGTCGCATACCGCGATACTTGGCGGCATTTACGAGCCAGTATTCAGCATTGTGCCAAAATTAGTACTTGCCGAAAAACGATAAATAGTTTATCGTTTATCGATAATGCTTACCTCGGAACCCACCCTGAAACATTCGACGACGCTACTCGCGACCTGGGTCACTTTGCGTATCCTGATCGTCCTCAACTGGATTCTCGGAGCCCTGATCTTCGCTCTGCTGGTGATCAGCTTCCTGGCTGAAGAGTGGACCTGGCGAGCGCTCGGCGTCGGCGCGGTCGCCGGTCACGAGGGCGTGGTTGCCGGAATGCGCGCAATCATGGTGATCGGCATCGCAGGCACACCCATCGCTTACGTGGTGTTCAGCCGGCTGCTTGAGGATCGTCGAATCGGTGCGCACCGGCGAGCCATTCGCCATGGACAATGCCGGGCGGCTGCGGACCATCGCCTGGGCGCTGCTCGGCCTCGAACTGCTCCACATCTGCGTCGTTGCGATTGCCTCCGCGGTCTCGACCAAAGAAATGCCGCTGCCCATCAATGGCAATTTCGATCTCACCGGTTGGCTCGCGATCCTCCTATTGTTCGTGCTCGCGCAGGTGTTCCTCGAAGGGACGCGCATGCGCGAGGATCTGGAGGGCACGGTCTGATGGCCATTCTCGTCAAGCTCGACGACCTGCTGCACGACCGGCGTATGACGCTGACCGAGCTCGCCGAGCGCATCGACATCACGCTTGCCAACTTGTCCATTCTGAAGACTGGCAAGGCGCGGGCTATCCGCTTTTCGACGCTTGAGGCAATCTGCGACGCGCTCTCATGCCAACCGGGCGATCTTCTCGAATTTCGGCCCGATTCCGTCGCCGGGAGGCGCCGGTCCGTGTCACTTGATGAGATTGGAGATTTGAAATGACTTTGAATGCTGGTATTGTTTCACCGGCCGCTCCGGCCTCCCGAGGTCGAGAGCGAAGTCTCTCTCGCCCGGCTCTACGTACTGCGCGCAATGTACCTGCTGCTGGTCATCGGCGGCGCCATCGAGTTTCTGCCGCAGTTGATAGGCCATGAGCCCACGGCGCGCGGGGTAATCCCGAGCATGCTCGGCGGACTGTGGGTGCTTGCATGTTTCGGGCTTCGCTACCCGCTGCAGATGATTCCGATACTTCTCTTCGAGCTGGCGTGGAAAACAATCTGGCTCCTCGATTACGGGCTGCCGCAATGGAGGGCGGGCGTGCACACGGCGCAATTCACAGGGGATTTCAAGGCGATTGCGTTGGGCCCCCTGCTTCTCATTCCAATCATCCCGTGGGGATACGTCTTCCGGCATTATCTGAAGAAGCCGGGGGCACGCTGGCACTAGGCACGGAGCCGAGGACAGGACACCCTTCATCTGGCGGCTGCTTCGGCGCGCTCCAGTTGCAGCAGCGCTTCTTTGCGTTCGACTCCCCAGCGGTAGCCTCCCATGTCTCCGTCTTTACGAACAACGCGGTGACAAGGAATAGCGACAGCGACCGGGTTGGTGGCGCAGGCGCGGGCCACGGCGCGGGTGGCGGTGGGCTGTCCGATGGCCTTCGCGACCTGGCCGTAGGAGCGGGTTGCGCCGAACGGAATGGATTGCAGCTGCGTCCACACTCGGCGCTGGAAAGCGGTGGCCTGAATGTCGAGCGGGAGCGATGTACGCAGCTTGTGACCATGCATCTGGCGGAGCAGGTTATCTTTCCAGGTCTGCATGGCAGCGTCGTCGCGGCGCCGGACCGCGAAAGGAAACTCGTGCCTGAGGCCGTGCTCGAGTTCGTCATCCGAGTCGGCGAACTGGATGGTGCAGATGCCCTTTTCGGTGGCGGCAATCAGCATGCGCCCCAGGGGAGAATCGGTGCATGTATAACGGATAGGGGCGGCGATGGCGCCGCGACGATATTTGTCGGGCGTCATGCCCAGCTGCGACGCGGTGCGTTCATATAAACGACTGCTGGAACTGTAGCCGGCGTCGTACATCGCCCGGGTGACCGAGTGGCCGGCCTGCAGATTGCGCTTAAGCTGGTTCATGCGGCAAGAGTCGGCGTAGGCCCGGGGTGAGATGCCGAGCACGGCCTTGAACGAGCGTTGCAGATGGAACGGGCTCTGGCGGAATTCCGCTCCCAACCGGCCCAGCGTGACCGGTTCATCCAGGTGGCGCTCGATGTAACGGCAGACGGCCTTGACCATTTCCGTCTGCTTGTTGCCTCCGATTGCTTTCGGACGGCAGCGCAGGCAGGCACGGTAGCCGGCTTTTTCGGCTTCATCGGGCTGATGAAAGAAAGTAACATTCTCCCTGCGCGGGCGCCGCGAGGGGCAGGAGGGACGGCAATACACTCCGGTTGAGGAGACGGCAAAGACGAAGCTGCCGTCCTGATTGGCGTCGCGGGCCAGAACGGCCTGCCATTGATTCTCCGCAGGAAGGTTTTCGGAGCGACGATTTTCGATGTTGCGCGTCATGTTAACAACTCCGGTCAGGTTGAGTATCGCATTGGCTGTCATAATGGCCCAAGCCTAAGCTCCGGCGATGGCGTGGACTATCCGAATCTTGCGGTCAAAGCGATTTTCCTGATGATGCTTATGCTGCCCTTGAGACTTATACTGACGGTTGCGATCGCGATTCTGCTTTTCCCTGTTGCCATGATGAGCCAGACTGCGCCCCTGCCGAAATGCGCTACGACCTCTTCCGTGATTGTCGCCTCATTCGTTGCCGGCGAGATCATAGTTGACGCCGCACATCCCGCCCAGGAGTGGCAGAGCGCGCAGCCCGTCGTCTTTTGTTCCGACTGGCAGGGGAACAACCCTGACGAGCAACGCGAGACCGCAGTCCGTGTTCTGTGGTCCTCACAAACTCTTTATTTGAGGTTTGAGTGCCGCTATCGGGAGCTTTATCTTTTTGAAGATTCCGACAGCAACGGCCGCCGGGACCACCTGTGGGACCGCGATGTGGCCGAGGCCTTTCTTCAGCCTGACCCGTCGCGGCCTCACTACTACCGGGAGTTCGAAGTAAGTCCCAACGGAATGTGGATCGATCTGGATATTTTCCCCGGCGGCCTTGCAGACCTCAAAAGCGGCTTGAAGAAATCTGTGTTTCTGGACGAGAAGGGCCTGCGCTGGGCGGCGGAGCTGGCCATTCCGATCAAAGCCCTGACTCCGAATTTTGATCCGAAAGCAGTCTGGCGGGCCAACTTCTATCGCATCGAGGGGAAGCAGGAACCGCGCACCTACATGGCCTGGCAGGCCACGGGTACGCCGCAGCCGAATTTCCATGTGCCGTCTGCTTTCGGCTCGCTGCGCTTTGAAGCCGCAAAGTAGTGGGTGCCCCACCCTCGTCTCTCCGTATTTTGGAGAGACAGGGTGGGTCGTGGGCGCCGCGTTCGTCTTCCGTTTTTGTGACAGGTGGGTCACCGCGGTTTCGTTTCTGAGGCGGAAGGACGGAAACATCCAGTTGTCAGTTTCTGGTCTTCAGTTCCCAGTTTGTATTTCCGATGGAGGAATGTTTCATGAAGCGATGCATGGCTTTGGTGGTCGTGATCTGCTGTGCGATGCTTTCAGCCCAGCAGAAACCGGGTGTGCTCAGCGGCGATGAGGTCAGGAAAGTCGTTCCCGCGGTTTATTTTTTCCGTGGGCAATCGGCTTCAGTGCAGCTGCGCAATTCGGCGGGCTTCAGCGTGGCGGAAGGCAAACTGGTCCTGGCCGGGCTGGTGGATACGTCGGGCTATGCCTCCGATGTGCAGGCCAAGTATCAGGGATTTCTGATCACGGAAGTGAAACTGAACATCGCAGGAACGGAGCTCCGGCCGGGCGAGTACGGCTTTGGATTCTCTCAGGACGGAAGGTTTCTGGTGATGGACGTGGGGGCCAACGATCTATTCAGCGTGGCTTCTCAGTTGAACGAAAAGCTGGCGCATCCCGTGCCTCTGAAAATCGTCGAAGATGGAAGCGCCTACCGGCTCTATGCCGGCCGGAAGTGGGTCAGTCTGAAGCCTGAGTAGGCGGGGCCTTAGTGAGTCAGTGGTTGAAGCGCCCCTAAGACAGCCGAGATGCCGGCGCGCTTGCGCAATTCAGCGAGAATTGCGCGCGCCGCATTCTGATAAGTCTTACCGGGATCAGACGGGTCCGCCCAAACTGCTTCGTAGACTACCCGCGTGGCTTCCAGCAGATCCATGTGCAGGGACGCCTCCAGCAGGTCAACCCGCTCCTGCAGGCGGACGTAGCAGTGCCGGCATACCGCTGCCGGCTCAGATCCGCCCTGATGGTTTTCTTCCACGCTGCAACCCATACTCCCAAGCGGAGCAATTTCGGCTGGATCAATTTGCACATGGGCTGCATAAACCTGGGACTTGAACTCGCGCAAAAATCGTTCGCGTTCTTGTTCCAGCACAGCTTCATCGGGCACGGGCAGGGCGCTTTCCGGAAGGCTGGAGTCGGATGAAGCGGCGACCATGGGCGATACTCTCTCTTCGGTTTTACACACCGGGCACATCGCCAAATCGGCGGCGTAATAGGTCTTGCATTTCACGCAAGGCAGGCCGTATCCGGTCCGCCTGGGCCCGAGCGCCGACGGCAGATTCTCCACTGCAGTCGTGGCCCGATGGAAACTGGTCTCACTGGGAAGAATTGCCGAGGGAATCGAAGTGCTGTTGACAGGCTGGGTCGATGTGGCTGAGTTCATCAGATTGCTCCCGGAGCGAAAATGCGTTTTCGCGCCCTGATTGCAAGGCCATTCTAGGTCTGGCTGCCTGGTTCACCGATGCACGACAGTTCAGGTGCACCATTGCCCTATAGTGCATAAGAGATGTGGAGCCTGGACCGGACGAAGCAATAAGGAGCGTGTTTTGTTTCGATCTAGTCCCGTTCCGGCACGTCAAATCCAACTGATTCCAGCACTCTTCGCATCCCGCATGCAGGTGTGGGGGCCCCTTACCGCCCGATAAAGGTATTAAGCAGGTCGGTCCGCTGCGGTCACGACGGTAACTGGCCTCTGGCTGGAGTGCGGGCAAGTTGACGTAAGTTACCGCTTTCGATACTGTTGGGCTTGCTGCCAGCCGCGGGCGGCGGAGGTTTTTTCCATGTTTGAAGGCCTGTTCCAACCGATGCATCTGCTGGTGATCTTTGCCATCGCCTTATTGGTGTTTGGCCCCAAGAAACTTCCCGAACTGGGCAAGGGTATTGGCGAAGGTATTCGCGCTCTGAAGGATGGAATGAAGGAACACTCCGCGGGATCGGCAACCACCGCAAATACGGATGTCAAGAGCACGACGCCTGAAGATCCTTCCAACCGTCCCAGCTGACTTTTTGAGTCCACCTTATCCCTGGGGAATGCCGCGTGACTGGCATAGTAGTCTCCCCCTATCTGCCCTGGCTTTTGCTCTTGTACCTCACCTCCCATATAATTTCGCTGGTCTTCGCACCCACGCGCGGGACTGTAAGTAAGAATGAGCGACTCACGCAGTTGGTAACTCCCGCTGTTGATCCTCTTCTTCTGCAGCAATTGGCAGCCTTTGCCCTAGCCATGAATTAATCCATGATTCCGCAGTTCATTTCGGAGGACAAACGTGTCGAAACTACAAGTGCTGGCCCTGATCGCTATTTTTTTATGTCCCGCAGCGCTCTTCGCCGATCAGATCGTGCTTAAAAACGGCGATCGTCTGACCGGAACCATCGAGAAGTCCGATGACAAGTCCCTGATCATCAAGACGGAATTCGCCGGCGAAGTGACGGTAGAGTGGCCGGCGGTGCAGGAGATCACTTCCACGCAGGCCCTTTCGGTGGGCCTGAGCGACGGGAAAACCGTGGTCGGAAGGGTAACAACCTCGGATGGCAACCTGTCCGTGGCCACGGCCAACGCGGGCACGGTCACCGAACCCAAAGCGTCGGTCACCAAAATGTTCGGCGAAGCGGAGCAGGCGGCGTATGAGAAATCACTCCACCCGGGCCTGCTGGAAGGATGGAAGGGAGGGGCCAACGTGGGATTTGCCCTGACCCGCGGCAACAGCCAGACCAAAAATCTGGCCCTGGCCTTCACCGCCGACCGCAAGACCCTGCACGATCACCTGGGCCTGTACACCAACAGCGTGTACGCGAGCAATGACGCGCCGGGCGCAACTCCCGCCACTACCGCCAACTCGGTGCAGGGCGGGATTCGCTATGATCACGACTTCACGCCCCGGTTGTTCGCGTACGTGGGCGCTGATTTTCAGACCGACGCGTTGCAGACCCTGGACCTTCGCTCCGTGTTTGGCGGCGGCCTGGGCTGGCACGCGATCCAGAACCCTCGCACCACGCTGGACCTGCTCGGCGGCCTCAACTACACCCGTGAGAAATACACCTTGCTTCCGGGCCGCAGCTTTGCGGCCGCATCAGTGGGCGAAGAACTGAATCACAAGCTGGGGATGAATACTGTGCTGACCCAAAAGCTGTATTTCTTCCCCAACCTGAATGATACCGGCGAGTATCGCGCCACCTTTAATTTCGGCACCGTAACCAAGCTCAGCAAATGGTTGGGATGGCAGAACGCGTTCGGAGATATTTATGTAACCAATCCCCCGGCCGGCAGCAAACAGAACGATATTCTGCTCACCACCGGGCTGAACATCTCGTTTACGCATTGAGGTGGCAGAGGGGCCAGGCGCGAACTGGCACTCGCGCCTGCCCGTCGATAGATTGATTGAGTTCGGCCCGACCAGAATGAGTGGGGCGAGGGCGTTTTGCGCTGTCGGCAGAGCCTGCCCTGAGCGAAGTCGAAGGGATGCCGGCGTTACAAACAACTCCACCCAGGTCGTATAATCGGAGCCGCGCAGCCACGGTCTCCGGAGGCGATCATGTTCCGTCGTTTCATGTCCGGCGGTATTTCAATTGCCCTTCTCTTCATTCTGCTTCTGTCAGTTCTCCAACTCCAGGCAAAAAATAAGAAAAAGCAGTTGCTCCCGGAAGATGTGCTGCGGGCGCAAACCATCATGGTGGTGATTCATCCGGATGCGGGGGAGGCTGTGACCGCTCCTTTGGCCAATCGCAATGCCCAGGATGCAGTGGAGAGAGCGATTACAAAATGGGGTAGATTTGACCTGGTGATGGATGCATACACCGCGGATCTGATCATTGCAGTTCGAAAAGGAAACAAGAGCGGCCCCATCATCGCTCATTCGCCGGCGGACAACCGGTCGGTCATCTTCCAGCCCGGCGTTGGAGACGCTCGTATCGGCCAGCAACAGGGCCGCCCTCCTGATCTTTCTCAGCCTCTTCCGGGCGACATGGGGAACCGGGGCCCGCAACTCGGTACTCAGGTCTTTTCGTCCGACGATACTTTTGAAGTGTATCGGGGGAGAATGGAATACCCGCTGGATGCGTCGCCGGTCTGGCGCTATATCGCGAAAGACTCGCTGAACGCTCCACAGGACAAGGCGGTCGAGGAATTCCGTAAGGCCGTCGAAGAGTCTCAAAAGCAGAGCCAGCACAAACCCTGAACCCGCTACTCCGCAACGACCATGAAGAAAATCATGCCGACGCTGTCGTTGGGCCTGGTGGTACTGTGCATGCTGCTGTCGCGTTCACCCGCCCAGGCACCCTCGTACGATCAGCCCTGGCGGCCGCAGTATCACTTCACCCCTCCCCAGAACTTCATGAACGATGCCAATGGGACGGTCTTCTACAAGGGCGAATATCACCTGTTTTACCAGTACAACCCCGAAGGCAACGTGTGGGGACACATGAGCTGGGGACACGCCGTCAGCAGCGACCTGGTGCACTGGCAGAACCTGCCGGTCGCGCTGCACGAAGTCCCCGGCCAGTACATGGCCTATTCCGGAGGCGCGGTGGTGGACTGGAACAACAGCAGCGGCCTGTGCCAGAATCCCGACCCGCAAGACCATTCCTGCCTGGTGGCCATATACACCGCAGCCTATAAAGACCGGCAGAAACAGCACATCGCGTTCAGCAACGATCGCGGCCGGAGCTGGACGAACTACTCGGGCAACCCCGTGGCCGACCTAGACGCCCCCGACTTTCGCGATCCCAATGTGTTCTGGTATGCACCGCAACACAAGTGGGTGATGGTGGCGGTTCTGGCCGATGAAAGAACGCTCGTCGTTCTCGACTCGCCCGATCTTAAACACTGGAGCAAGCGTTCGACGTTCGGTCCCGCAGGAGATACGGCGGGGCAGTGGGAGTGTCCCGACCTGATTGAACTCCCTGTCGAAGGCAGCGCTGAAAAGAAGTGGGTGCTGATCATCAATCGCAATCCGGGGGCTCCGGCCGGCGGCACGGGAGTCCGCTACCTCATCGGCAAGTTCGATGGCGTGAACTTTACCAGCGAAATTCCGGACACTCCCGCGCTGTGGGCCGATTGGGGCAAAGACTTCTACGCCACCAACACCTGGAAAGACATACCCGCGAGCGATGGGCGGCATATGTGGATTGGCTGGTTCAGCAACTGGCAGTATGCCAATGCCGAACCGACCGTGCTCTGGCGCGGCGCTCAATCCATTCCGCGGTCGTTGATGCTGCGCCGCTACGGCGATGGGTTGCGCCTGGTGCAGTGGCCGGTGCGGGAACTGGAAAGCCTGCGGCGCGAGAAGGTCCGCATGGTGAATGTCAGCGTCGCAGAGGCGAACCAGAAACTGAGTGGGATGAAAAGCGAAATTTACGAATTCGAGGCCGAGTTAGAGCCTGGGCACGCCGACGAAATCGGATTTCGCTTGCGCAAGAGTAAGAAGGCCGAGACCCTGGTGGGTTTTGACCCCGTCCACCGCGAGGTTTTTGTGGATCGGACGCGCTCGGGCGAGGTTTCGTTCAGCAAGGACTTTCCCGGACGCTTCTCCGCCAAGGTAGAGCAAAGCGCTAGCATCAAGCTGCACGTGTTCGTGGACCGCTCGAGTGTCGAACTGTTTGTAAATGACGGCGAACGCGTACTTTCCGACCGCATTTATCCTCCACCGGGCAGCGACGGCATAGAAGTCTATGCGAAGGGGAGTGGCGGGAAAGTCGTCTCCCTGACCATGTGGGAATTAAATTCTGTGTGGAAGTAGCGGTAAATACGTTTCCGAAGTTCTCTCAGGTCGAGAATGGATTCCGGTATGACTCCGCAACAGAGAATCATGCTTCTCGGCGTCGCCGTGGCAATTTTTGTAACAGGCTGCGCCGTTCGCAAGCCGCACGAAAACATGGGTGCGTTCGTCGATAAAAGTTACGTTGACCTCGAACCGGGATGGCGAGTCCGGGTCGTCACCCCGATTCTCAGTTCTGGAGAATTCAAAATGCAACCAAAAGAATTCCACGCCGAGGGCAAGACCGTGGCCCTCCAAACCGGAGAGGACTTCCTGGGCTATGAGACCGACTACTATGCGGTCAGCGCCCGGAACGGAAATGGTGTCGTGGTCCGGTTTGGTTCAGGTGAATTTACCAGCAATGGCAAAAGCAGCAAGCGGTCACACCCGCTGGTTCCGCTATTCGATCTTCCGGAAAGCGTCCGCTATGTGAGACTTCTTTTTCTCACCCGGGCCAGTCAAACCGAGCACGATCAAGCCATCCTGGGATCCTCCTCGTTGGCGGACCTGGATACGCTGCGGAAGCGAGTGGAAGAGAGCCCAGCGGAAAACTGCAAAATCCAGCCCGAGGGAATCTGCTCCTGGGCCCCGCCGGAATTGCCGTTCAACCAGAAAAAAGAATTTCCGCGAGTGGCAAAACATGGATACCAGCCATTTAGACTTTCGTCGCGCTCGGCTGCGGCATCGGGGCATGGTTCCTTACCGGGGTTGACTTTCCCGAATCGAACCGCAGATTTGCCCGCCTGACCTGACGCAAGCCGGTTGCCGGACGAGTCCCAATCTGCCAATTCGCGCACGATCGTAACCTTCAGTGTCTGGACGCTGGCTGTTTACTGGCGTCTAATTTCACTATCGCTCTGCACCTATAAACTGAGGGTTTACGAAACTTTACGGTTGTTGACTGAGTTTTTACCCGATGAGTGGGCGGCGCAGTGTTGAATGTACTGATGGTTCGCGCAATTAACAGGAACTTCCGGGCATGACATGCTGCGCCGATTCCAGGTGCGGTGTCACCGAGTCTTCTGGTTCGAAGACATGGGTAGTCGCCTCGCGGCCCGTCATTCTCCTCCTGCTGGTTTCTATCAGCACGTTGGGGCAGGACGCGCCTCCGCCCTCCAGCTTTTCGATCACCGGCGTGGTGAAATCGGGCAACACGCCGATTCCGGGCGCAACCGTTTCCGCAACTCACTTTTCCACGGAAGCGAAGACTACAACTTCCACCGACATCAACGGCGCCTACACGCTACAGGTCGCCGCCGCGGGAAAATATCAGGTGCGGGTGGAGATGCCGGCATTTGCGCCGAGTACGCGGGAAATTGTCGTGGGAGAGGCAAGCAGTCGTGCCGACCTGGAATTGACTTTACTTTCGCGGACGCAACAGGCGGAACGCACCCAGCAACGGCCGGCAACCGCCAGGACCGGCCGCGGATTTCAGAGCTTGTCAGTCATGCAGGGACTGGCCGCCTCTGAAGCCAGCAACAGCAATGGAGCAGATCAGATCGTGCCTGCCGGAATGCCGATCCCCGGCGTGGCCGCGGACGCCGCGACAGAATCGGTTTCATTTTCCGGTAACAATTCAAACGTGGGCATGTTCGGTATGAGCACGGACGAACTGGAGCAGAGAATGCGCGAAGGCCGCGAACAGGCCGGCGGCTTCGGTGGTGGCGGAGGACCGGGTGGAGGCGGACCAGGCGGCGGCCCTCCTGGCGGTGGCGGCCCGGGCGGCGGGTTCGGAGGCTTCGGAGGCGGAGGAGGACGGGGCGGCCCCATGATGCTGGGCGGCGGACGCGGCAGGTTTGACATCAACCGGCCGCACGGGTCGATCTATTACTCGGTCGGCGATTCTGCCCTGGATGCTGCGCCCTATGCTCTCAATGACAGTTCTTCCGACAAGGCCAGCTACCTGAGGCAGCGCTTCGGCGTCGCCCTGGGCGGACCGCTGAACATTCCTGGAATTTATCAGGGCGGAAGCAAGACTTTTTTCTTTGCGCACTATAACGGTTCGCGCGGCAATTCGCCCTATGATGCATTTTCCTTTGTGCCCACCGCGGCTGAGCGCAGCGGTGATTTTTCCGGAGTGGCGGGAGTTCAGCTGGTCAATCCCAGCAACGGACAACCCATCCCGGGCAACAACTTTCAAAGCACCGGACTGACCATCGATCCCGCGGCGCAAGGGCTCCTGCCTTTCATCCCCGTGCCCAACGTCACGAATACGGCACCCGACCAGCCTAATTTCCATTTTGTTACCTCGACCCTGAACGACAGCGACGACTTTAATATTCGATTGAACCACGCCCTGGGCGGAGCCAGCGCCGGCCGCGGCGGGCGGGGACAGCGCGGCCCACGAAACAATCTGAGTTTCGGTTTCCACTATCACGCCGCCAGCGCGAACCTGACCAATCCCTTTCCCAGCGTGGGCGGCCACACCAGCACCCGCAGCTTCGACGTCCCCATCGGGTACGTGCGGACCTTTGGCAAGGTGATCAACAACGCGCGCCTCGATTTCAATCGCTCCCGCATCAGCACGCAAAACCTTTACGCCTTTAACCAGGACATCACGGGAAATCTTGGCATAACTGGCGTTTCCACAAATCCTTTTGACTGGGGCCTGCCCAACCTGTCGTTCACGCATTTTGGCAGCCTCAACGACACCAATCCGCAATTGCTGCGCAACCAGACCTGGACATTCTCCGACAGCCTGATCTACCGCCGCGGCAAGCACACCTGGCGCTGGGGCGGAGATTTCCGGCGGATTCAGGTCAATCCCGAAACCGACAGCAACGCCCGCGGAACTTTCACCTTTACCGGCGTGAACTCCGGCTACGACTTTGCCGACTTCCTGCTGGGGCTTCCGCAGCTGACTTCAGTCCAGTTTGGCAACAACAACTACCACTTCCGCGGCAATTCCTGGGACCTGTTCGTACAGGATGAATGGCGCCTGCGCGGCAACCTTACGCTGAATCTCGGTGTGCGCTACGAATACATCTCTCCCTTCTCCGAACTGAACGATCGCATCGTGAACCTGGATTTGCCGGCGGGCTTTACTTCGCCGCCGGTCCCGGTGCAGGTGGGCGAGACCGGGCCGTACAACGGTCAGCTTCCGGTAACGCTGGTGCGTCCCGACCGCAATAATTTCGCTCCCCGCCTCGGCTTGGCCTGGAAACCGTTGCGCAACACGGTGGTGCGCGCGGGATATGGCATCAACTACAACACCAGCGCGTATCAGAGCATCGTGCAGAACATGGCTTTTCAGCCACCGTTCTCGACCACCGCGACCAACACGCAATCTGCAACCGGCCAGCTTACTTTGCAGAATGGATTTCCGCCGGTGCCTCCCGGTTCCATCACAAACAATTTTGGCGTGGATCCCAATTACCGCCTGGGTTATGTGCAGATCTGGAACGTTGACGTGCAACAGCAGATTCTTCCTACGCTGATCATGAACCTCGACTACACCGGAACCAAGGGCACGCGTCTCGATATTCTGGAGGCGCCCAACCGCACCGCGACCGGAGTGCTCTTTCCCGGCGTGCAGCCGTTTTACTGGGAAGACTCGGTGGGAGATTCCACCGCCAACGCGTTGTCGGTGCGCGTCCGCAAGACGGCTGCAGGCCGGGTTTTCGATTGGCGGCCGCTATACTTTCTCGAAGTCGCTCGACAATGCTTCCACCATCGGAAGCGGCGAACCACTGGTCGCGCAGGGCTCGGGACGCACTGCCCTTTCTGGCACCACGAACGTCGCACAGGATGCCTTCGACCTGTCGGCCGAGCGCGGCTTGTCGAGTTTTGATCAGCGGCACAGTTTCACCGCCGACTATCTCTGGGAACTTCCCTTCGGCCACGACCGGCGGTGGCTCGCGGGCAACAGCCCGCTGCGGGCCGTGTTCGGAGACTGGAACTGGAGCGGCGACTGGACTATCGCCTCCGGCCTGCCCTTCACTCCCCGTATCCTTGGCGACCCCGCGGATGTGAACCGCGGCACCAACGGCACGGTGCGGGCGGATGTGGTGCCGGGCCAACCGGTCACGGTGTCAGATCCGTCCATCGCGGAGTGGTTCAACACGGCCGCGTTCGTCGCGCCCACGGGCCAGTTCGGCAATGCCCGCCGCAACAGTATCGAGGGCCCGGGCAGCCGGTTGTTCGATGTGGCATTCACTAAGATTTTTCCCCTCAGCGAAACGCGCTTCCTGGAGTTTCGCGCGCAGTTTTCAAATATTTTCAATACGCCTCAGTATGTAGGCATTGACACCATTGTGAACTCACCCACCTACGGCCGCGTGGTTTCCGTGGGAGGGATGCGTTCCCTGCAACTCAGCGCGAGGTTCAGGTTCTGATGCGCTCTTTCAACCATCACGCGCGGCGGACGGGCGGGGACGCCCGTCGCTCCATTCTGGCGTGCGTGCTTGTGATTGTGATGCTGCGCACCAGCGTTATTTCTCAGGAGCCGTCAAGCGAATACACCTTTCGCTCCAAGACCGAACTGGTGCTGGTGAACGTGACGGTACGCGACAAAAACGGCAATCCGGTGCGTGACCTGAAGCGCGAAGACTTCACTCTGCTCGAAGATAACAAGCCGCAGCAGGTGGTCTCTTTCGACCTTGAAAATACCGACGCCGTGCTCTCGACCGCAGCGACCGAAGCGCCGTTGCTTCGCCTCACCCAACCGCAGGGCACCGGCGATACTCCCACTCTGGTCAACCGGCCCTTGAAAGACCGCCGGCTCATCATCCTGTTTTTCGATCTCAGCTCCATGCAACCGGATGAAATCGACCAGGCAACCACGGCGGCGCAGAACTATGTGGACAAGCAGATGGTGCCTGCCGACCTGGTGGCCGTGGTCTCGCTGGGAAACACGCTCAGCGTGAATCAGGATTTCACTTCCGACCGGGCGCTGCTGAAGAAAGCCCTGCAGGCCTTCAATCCTGGGTCCGGCGCGGGCTTCGAAGAAGGCAGCACCGGCACGACCGAAGGCACAGCCGAAACCGGCGGGGCCTTCACCGTGGACGATACTGAGTACAACATCTTCAACACCGATCGCCGCCTGCAGGCGCTGCGCTCAATCGCCGAGAAGCTGGCAACAATCAATGAGAAGAAGTCGCTGATTTATTTCTCCAGTGGCATGGACCGCACCGGCATCGAAAACCAGTCCCAGCTGCGTTCCGCCACCAACGCCGCGGTGCGGGCCAACATGGCGATTTACACCATGGATATTCGCGGACTGCAGGCCCTGGTGCCGGGCGGCGAGGCCCAGAATGCCAGTCTGCGCGGGACCTCGCCTTACTCCGGCAAGTCCGTCGCCGGCCAGTTCGATTCCAATGCCACCACACAGGAAACGCTGGTCACGCTGGCCGGCGACACCGGCGGACGCGCCTTTCTCGACTCGAACGATTTCGGCAAGGTGTTTACCGGCGTGCAGCAGGACACGTCGCTGTACTACCTGCTCGGCTATCACAGCACGAATTCGGCGCGGGACGGGCGCTTCCGGCGCATCACGGTGAAGGTCAACCGGCCCGGCGTCAAAATCGATTTCCGCCGCGGCTACTACGCTCCCGCCGACTTCCAGCACTCCACCCGCGATGATCGCGAACGCCAGCTCGACGAAGAGCTGGCTTCGGATCTTCCCACCACCGATCTGCCGGTGTATTTGTCCGCGGCCTACTTCCGCATCGCCGACCGAAAATTTTATGTGCCCGTGTCGGTGGTCGTGCCCGGCTCCCAGATTCCTTTTACCCACAATAATGATCAGGACCGCGCCACCCTGGATGTTCTGGGCATAGTGACCGATCCGGAGAAACGTCCGGTCGGCCAGATACGAGACACGGTCAAGCTGGCTCTGAACACATCGCAACTGGTACAGCGTAAGAACGTGCAATACAACACCGGTTTCGTCCTGCCGCCCGGCACTTATCATCTCAAGTTCGTGGTGCGGGAGAACCAGAGCGGACGCCTGGGCTCGTTCGAAACCGATCTCACCGTCCCCGACCTGAAATCCGCGCCGGTAAAAATGAGTTCGATTGTGCTGGCGAACCAGTTGCAGCCCAACAACAAGCGCAAGAGCGACAACCCGCTAGTGCGCGATGGATCAGAAGTGATTCCCAGCGTCACCCATGTGTTCTCTGCCGGCCAGCACTTGTACTTTTACTTTGAGGTCTATGAGCCGGCCCGCGCCGCCGCAAATGCCGGCGCTTCTGCGAACGATCGCAACAGTCCCGCCATCCGACTGCTGACCAACGTGGCTTTCTTTCGCGGGACCACCAAGGCTTATGAGACTCCGCTGGTCCAAAGCGAGCAACTGAACGCGCCCGACCGCAAGGCTGCGGTCTTCCAGCTCGACGTACCCCTGACCCAGCTCAAGCCCGGTTTCTATACCTGCCAGGTCAACGTGATTGACGACGCCGCCGGACAGTTCCGCTTCCCGCGCGTGGCTTTACTGGTGCGCCCGTAACTCCAGCCAGATTGGGGTAACCGCGCCTGTATGTACCCTTTCGTAATCTCTATGCAGGCGGGCATACGTACGATACTGCCAATTTAAGCACATGCCGTTCCCGGTCTCATCGCTCCCATCCCGAGCCCCGCGCGTCCGAACGACGGAATACACTCCCGCGGTCCTTCGCTTTCCCAGCGGAGACACGGTAACGGGCAGGTTGGAGGTGTTTTCCGCCACCGGTGGACTGCTCTGCCTGCCTAAACCTCTGATTCGCGGCACCCGCATCAGGGTGATGTTCGTCACTCCCAAGGGCCCGGTGCTCGGCGCAGCCGAGATGTTGACTCCGGTCTCATGGAATCAACAGGCATTCCGCTTCGTGACCCCGGCCCACGAGGATCAACGCAAACCGCAAGTCACCAGCGGGCGCTCCCCGAAACTGGACAGCCCGGCTCCCCAGCCAGACATTCAGACACCCGACCCAGAACCGCCGTGGATCGACAAATATCGGGCTGCGGTCAGCCGCAACCCGCCGCGCCGGCCGCTGCTGGAAAGAATGCTGGAAGCACTCAGGCTGGGCCCCAAATAGGCCTGGTCAGAAAGGGCTTCCAACCTCCTCTGAACTCTGTGGCGATCGCGGGCCTTCAGGTTATAATATTGCACTCGAGTTGCAAGAAGGATCCCATGCCATTACCTGAAACCGAGATTCCTGGACGCCTGCAGGCTGAACTGATGTCGCGCGGGCTGCGCATGACGCGCCAGCGCCGCACCATTCTCAGCGTGGTGGAAACCGCCAAGCAACACCTCGATGCCAGCCAGCTACTGCGGCGCGCCCGGCGGCTGGACCCGCAGATTGACCGGGTCACGGTTTACCGCACGCTCGGACTGCTCAAGCGGCACGGGTTGATTGACGAACTCGATCTGATGCACATGCAGGGCGAAAAACACTTCTACGAACGCCGCCCACAGCGGGACCACATCCACATGGCGTGCCTGCGCTGCGGCAAGATTACGGAATTCGAAAGCGATCTCTTTGACCGCTTGAAGGGGCAAATTCAGAGAGACTGCCGCTTCCATATCGTAGTCACCCGGCTGGAAGTCGGTGGCTATTGCGCCCAGTGCCGCACCACGGATCAACCCAAGGACTAAGCCGGCCGGTTGCCGGGCTGAAGCCTCCGTTGCGAAGCTCTCTCCCGTTCCAGCTACTCCGATGGGGAATACCGCCGTTGCTAGTTGCAATCAATATGCAACAGAAAATGTGACCGAGGACTGACGCCCCAGCGCAGACCGCCTGGAGTCATACAGTCCTTTAATTGCAAGCTGATCGTGAGAAATAGCCGAGTTTTGCTCCGCCGGAGAGCCGAGGGCGGCTGTCCCCACGTGGGCTGTGGTTTGCAGCCCGAGGTCTGACTGTCTGACGCTCGGATTTAGGTAAGCTTCCTGCCCGGCCAAACGCCTACAGCATTCCCCGTATTGACGTTAATCCGCAGAGTAATAAAGTATTCGCGGGCCGTCCTCCTCCGCCAGCCTTAACCCTGGCCAATCAAGTTCAGTTCCATAATCCGGGCCGGGCTGTGCGTTCCCGATCATCTAGTGCCCAGCCGCGGAGCCATAGTGAATCGCGACCGCTTTTCCCACGCTGCTTTCAGGGTTTGAGTTAAAACCGACTTACAAAATGTAAAGTATTGTAAAGACGGAAGATAAGTCGCAACCGGGATATAATTTTTAGAGTCAAATGTTTACCGTTTGTTGCGCCGCGGAGAGAATGGGAGCGGCTTTCGGGGGAACTCAGAGTGAAAATACGGATCGAGAATGCGCGGCGCAGGCCAGCAACGGGCATAGCGCTCGCTCGGCAAACCAGCAAATCGTCTCGCCGTCATCTTGTGGCGACCTTCACCCTGGCGGTTGTAGCTGCCTCCATGCTGGGGTGCAGCGCGGGCTCCAAACCCAGTACGGCGCGGGCTTCCACCCAGATGGCCGTGCCTGTCGCCGTTGCCACCGCTGAACGTCGCGACGTGCCTGTGTTTCTCAAGGGACTGGGCAGCGTGACCGCCTCCAACACGGTCAGCGTGAAGAGCCGGGTGGACGGACAACTGGCGCAGATCAATTTCACGGAAGGCCAGCACGTGAACAAGGGAGACCTGCTGGCGGTGATCGATTCCCGGCCGTTCCAGGTGGCGCTTGAGCAGGCGCAGGCAAATCTATTCCGTGACCAGGCCCAATTAAAGGACGCGCGCCTGAATTATGAGCGCTTCAAGAGTCTGCTGGATGATTCAGGAGCAATGTCGCGCCAGCAGGTGGATACGCAGAGGGCCGCTGCAGAGCAGTTGGAGGGAGCCGTTCGGGCCGACCAGGCAGCGATCGACAATGCGAAGTTGAACCTGGCGTACTCGCACATCACGGCGCCCATCAGCGGCCGCATCGGTCTGAGGCTGGTCGATGTGGGAAACATGGTGCACGCGTCGGATACCAATCCACTGCTCGTAATCACCCAGTTGCAGCCGATTGCCGTCCTGTTCACGCTGCCGGAAGACAGCTTGCTCAACGTGTCGCAGCACATGCACAAGGGCACTCTGCCGGTCGAGGCCTATAGCCGGGACGACCAAACCAAACTGGCCACCGGCAAACTGCTGACCATCGACAATCAGATTGACCAGACTACCGGGACCGGACGATTGAAGGCGATGTTCGACAATCCGAACGACGAGCTCTGGCCTAACCAGTTCGTCAATGTCCGGCTGCTGCTGGAGACGCACAAGAACAGCATCACGATTCCATCGGTCGCGGTCCAGAGCGGCCCCGAGGGAAGCTACGTATTTACAGTCAAGCCCGATAAGACGGTCGCGGTAAACCCGGTCACGGTTTCGTTCACCCAGAACAACGTGGCATCCATCGCCAGCGGAGTCGCTGCCGGAGATGTCGTGGTGGTGGACGGGCAGGACAAACTGCAAGCCGGGAGCAAGGTGGATCCGCACACCGGTGGGGGAGGACAAAACCGGAACGCGGAGTCTCCGGCTTCGCAAGCCCAGCCGGAGGCATCTTCCACCAGGGGAGCGCCATGAATCCGTCGCGGCTTTTTATTCTTCGTCCGGTCGCGACGACTCTGCTGATGGTCGGACTTCTGCTGGTGGGGCTGGTCGCCTACACCCAGCTTCCCGTCTCCGCGCTTCCTGAAGTTGACTATCCCACCATCCAGGTGGTGACGTTCTATCCCGGGGCCGATCCTGATGTGATGTCATCGTCGGTGACGGCGCCTCTGGAGCGCCAGTTTGGCCAGGTCCCCGGACTGAGCCAGATGACTTCCACCAGTTCGCTGGGCAGCTCCATCATTACGCTGCAATTTAATCTCAACGAGAACATCGACGTCGAGGAACAGCAGGTCCAGGCCGCAATCAATGCCGGCACTACCTATCTTCCGCGCGACCTGCCCAATCCGCCGATCTACAGCAAAGTGAATCCGGCCGATTCCCCGATTATCACTTTGGCGCTGACTTCGGACACGCTGCCGCTTTCCAAAGTGGAGGACCTGGCGGACACGGCACTGGCTCAGAAAATTTCCCAGCTGCCTGGCGTCGGCCTGGTTTCGATCAGCGGCGGACAGAAACCGGCAGTGCGGATACAGGCCAATCCCACTGCGCTGGCTTCCTATGGACTGAGTCTCGAAGATATTCGCACCGCGCTCGCGGCGGCCAACGTCAACCAGGCCAAGGGCGTGCTGGACGGCCCACGCCAGTCCTTTACCATCGGCGCCAATGATCAGCTGAGCTCGAGCGCGCAATACAACAGCGTGGTGGTGGCTTACAAGAACGGTGCGCCCGTCCGCCTCTCCGATATCGCCACCGCGATCGACAGCGCGGAAAACGTCAAGCAGGCCGCCTGGATGAACACCACTCCGGCGGTGATCATAAACATTCAGCGCCAGCCCGGCAGCAACATCATCAGTGTGGCCGACCGGGTCAAGCTGCTTTTGAAGCAATTGCAGGCGTCGTTGCCCGCCGCAATCAAAGTGCAGGTGCTCACCGACCGTACCGAGACCATTCGAGCGTCAGTGAAAGACGTTCAGTTTGAACTGATGCTCACCGTCGGGCTGGTGGTGATGGTGATTTTCCTGTTCCTGCGCAACCTCTCGGCGACCGTGATTCCCAGCGTTGCGGTGCCCCTTTCCCTGGTGGGAACGTTTGGGGTCATGTACCTGCTGGGGTACAGCCTGAACAATCTGACTCTGATGGCGTTGACCATCTCCACCGGCTTCGTGGTCGATGACGCCATCGTGATGATTGAAAACATCGAACGCTTCCTGGAGGAAGGTGAGTCGCCGCTGCAGGCCGCACTGAAGGGAGCGGGCCAGATTGGTTTCACCATCGTGTCGTTGACGGTATCGCTGATCGCGGTGCTGATCCCGTTGTTGTTCATGGGCGACATCGTGGGCCGCCTGTTTCGCGAGTTCGCCGTGACCCTGGCAGTCACCATTCTGGTGTCGGCGGCGGTTTCCCTCTCCCTGACGCCGATGATGTGCGCCAAGCTGCTGAAGCGCCACGACCCCAAACATCAAAGCCGCTTTTATAAATCCACGGAGAATTTCTACAACCGGGTCATCGAGTTTTACGGCCGCACCTTGAAATTTGTGCTGCAGCACCAGACCATCACCCTGCTGGTCACGGCAGGCACTCTGGTCCTCACGCTGTTCCTGTACGTGGTCGTGCCCAAAGGCTTTTTCCCGGTGCAGGATACAGGAGTGATTCTGGGTATTTCGGAAGGGCCGCAGAATACTTCTTTCCCGGCCCTGGCCAAGAGCCAGCAGGCGCTGGCCCAGGTCATTCTGAAAGATCCGGACGTGGAGAGCCTGTCGTCCTTTATCGGAATCGACGGCACCAACTCTACCCCCAACAGCGGACGCATTCAGATCAACCTGAAGCCGCATGACGAGCGCAGCGCAACAGCCTCCGAGATCATCCGCCGGTTGCAGCCGGAACTGGCAAAGGTCAACGGCATCACCTTATATATGCAGCCGGTGCAAGACCTCACGGTGGAAGACCGGGTCAGCCGGACGCAGTATCAATATTCAATGGAAGATGCGGACGCGCAGGAGCTGTCGGTCTGGGCCACGCGGCTGGTGGAGGAACTGCGCAAACTGCCTTCCATGCGCGACGTCGCCACCGATCAGCAGAATGGTGGCCTTAAAGCCGAGCTGGTCATCGATCGCGATACCGCGTCGCGTTTGGGCATATTGCCCCAGGCCATCGACGACACTCTCTACGACGCTTTTGGGCAGCGCCAGGTCTCTACCATATTTACCCAGTTGAACCAGTACCACGTGGTGCTGGAAGTGGACCCGCAGTTCTCGCAGAATCCGGATTCGCTGAAGAACATTTACGTGCACTCCAACACCGGGATGCAGGTCCCGCTGGCCTCCTTCAGTCACTTTCAGACTTCGAACACCGCGCTGGCGGTGAATCACCAGGGACAGTTCCCCGTGGTCACACTCTCGTTCAACCTGGCGCCGGGAGTCTCGCTGGGTGAGGCCACCCAGGCCATACAGCAGACGGAACGGGACATTCACCTTCCACCCAGCATCCACACCAGCTTCCAGGGAACGGCCGCGGCCTTCCAGAATTCCCTTTCTTCCGAGCCCTGGCTGATTCTGGCTGCCATCGTTACCGTGTACATCGTGCTGGGCGTGCTCTATGAGAGCTACATTCATCCTTTAACCATTCTTTCCACGCTGCCCTCGGCGGGCGTGGGCGCTATTCTCGCCCTGCTCCTCACTGGAAACGATCTGGGGGTGGTGGCGCTGATTGGCATCATTCTTCTGATCGGTATCGTGAAGAAAAACGCCATCATGATGATCGACTTCGCGCTGGAAGCAGAGAGGGAGGAGCACAAGCCGGCGGAAGAGGCGATCTTTCAGGCCTGCCTGCTGCGTTTCCGCCCCATCATGATGACCACGATGGCGGCACTGCTGGGCGGCCTTCCGCTGGCGCTGGGAAGCGGCACAGGATCGGAATTGCGCCATCCGCTGGGCATCACCATCGTCGGCGGATTGCTGGTCAGCCAGTTGCTGACCCTTTACACCACACCGGTTGTGTATCTCTGGTTCGATCGTCTGGCCCAGCGTTTTTCGCACTTGAACATCGGCAACACCATCGAGGAACCGAGTGGGGCTTCGGCGGATTAGTCGTTTCTGGATTCGAGCATGAATATTTCCGCTCCATTTATCAAGCGTCCCATCGGCACGTCGTTGCTGGCGGCGGCGCTGCTCATGGCGGGAGCGCTGGCCTTTAACTACCTGCCGGTAGCGCCGCTGCCGCAGGTTGAATTCCCGGTCATCTCGGTCGGAGCCTCTCTTCCGGGTGCGAGTCCCGAGATCATGGCTTCGGCCGTGGCGACCCCGCTGGAGCGCCAGTTCGGCCGCATCGCCGGCATCAACCAGATGACTTCTACGAGCCAGTTGGGGTCCACCGGCATCACCTTGCAGTTCGACCTCAGTCGTAATATCGATGCTGCGGCGCGCGATGTGCAGGCCGCCATCAACGCGGCCCGCAGCCAGCTTCCGGCGAACTTGCCGGGCAACCCTAGTTATCGGAAGGTAAACCCGGCGGACGCGCCTATTCTCATTCTGGCTCTCACATCCGACATCATCACCTTGCCGCGCATGTATGACGCCGCCGATTCGATCCTGTCGCAGAAGCTGGCGCAGGTGGAAGGAGTCGGCCAGGTATTCGTTGGCGGCGCCTCCAGGCCCGCGGTACGGGCTGAATTAAATCCTACGCTGCTGAACAAAATGGGCGTGGGCCTGGACACGGTGCGGACAGCGCTGGGCAACGCCAACGCCAACCGGCCGAAAGGTGAAATCGACGGCCCCGTTAACTCCTGGACGCTGGATGCCAATGACCAGATTTTTACCGCTGACCAGTACCGCCGGCTGATCATTTCCTACAGCAATGGCGCGCCGGTACGGCTGGGCGACGTTGCCACGGTACAGGATTCCCTGGAAGACATCCGCCATATCGGGCTGTCCGGGGGGAAGCCCGCGGTCCTGATCATCGTCTTCCGGCAGCCGGGCGCGAACATCATCTCGACCGTGGACCGCGTGCGCGCCACATTGCCCCTGCTGAGATCTTCCATCTCACCGTCGATTGACGTGAGCGTGGTGATGGACCGCACCACCACGGTGCGGGCCTCGGTGCACGACATCGAACTCACGCTGATGATTTCAGTCATCCTGGTCATTCTGGTGGTGTTCGCATTTCTACGCACCTTCCGCGCCACCATCATTCCCAGCGTGGCGGTTCCCCTGTCGCTGGTGGGAACGTTCGGGGTGATGTATCTGCTGAACTACAGCCTGGACAATCTTTCCCTGATGGCGCTGGCTATTTCGACCGGCTTCGTCGTGGACGACGCCATCGTGGTGCTGGAAAACATTACCCGCCACATCGAAGAAGGCGTGCCTCCGGTGGCAGCCACCTTCCGCGGCGCCCGTGAAATCGGCTTTACCGTGCTCTCCATGAGCACTTCACTGGTCGCGGTCTTCATTCCCATCCTGCTGATGGGCGGCATTGTTGGCCGTTTGTTCCGGGAGTTCGCGGTTACGCTGAGCATAGCCATCGCCGTCTCGCTCGTCGTCTCGCTCACCGTCACCCCGATGATGTGTGGGAAATTCCTGCGCTCCACGGACAAGGAAAAGCACGGGCGCATCTATCACTTCAGCGAAAAGATATTTGACACCGCCCTCAAGCTCTATAGCCGCTCGCTGAAGCTGGTTCTGCGCCACCAGCCTCTGACCTTGCTGATCACCATCGGGACGGCAGCGCTCAGCGTCTATCTCTATGTCATCGTTCCCAAGGGCTTCTTTCCACAGCAGGACACGGGACGCGTGATGGGTTCGGTGCAAGCCGCACAGGATATTTCCTTCGCTGCCATGCAGGCAAAGATGAGGCAGTTTGTGGGCCTGGTGATAAAAGATCCGGCGGTCCAGACCATTGTGGGCTTTGCCGGCGGGAATACTTCGACCAACAGCGGCCGCATGTTCATTACACTGAAGCCGCTTGAGGAACGCAAGATAAGCGCTGACCAGGTAATCGGCAGGCTGCGCCGCAAACTTGCGGTGGTGCCGGGCGCGACTCTCTACATGCAATCGGCCCAGGACCTCACCATCGGCGGCCGCATGAGCCAGGCGCAATTTCAATACACTCTGCAGGGCGAGAGCCTGAAAGACCTTAATTATTGGTCCCCTATGCTGCTGCAGAAGTTACGTTCGCTGCCCGAATTGCGCGACGTGAACACCGACCAGCAGGACAAGGGGTTGCAGGCCACTGTAATCATCGACCGGGACACGGCGGCGCGACTGGGCGTGGACGCGGGAGATATTGATAACGCCCTGTATGACGCCTTCGGCCAGCGCCAGGTGTCCATCATGTATAAGGCGCTGAACCAGTATCACGTGGTCATGGAAGTGGCTCCGGAGTTTTCCAACAGCCCGGACTCGCTGCAGAATATTTATGTTCGCGCCAACAACGGGACCGCGGTCCCGTTGTCTTCCTTTGCCCACTTCGGACCTTCCAACACGCCGCTGGCAGTCAGCCATCAGGGTCAATACCCGTCGGTGACGCTGTCTTTCAATCTTGCCCCTGACGTCTCATTGGGCGCCGCGACGGACGCGATCGACAAAGCCCAACGCTCCATCAACTTTCCTCCCACCATCAATGCCAGTTTTCAGGGGACGGCAGCGGCCTTCCAGTCTTCCCTGGCCAGCGAGCCACTGCTGATTCTGGCAGCGCTGGTCACGGTGTACCTGGTGCTGGGAATGCTTTACGAAAGCTACATTCATCCCATCACCATTCTCTCGACCCTGCCTTCGGCCGGCGTGGGCGCCATTCTCGCTTTGTTGCTGACGCACAGCGAACTCAACGTCATGGGGCTGATCGGAATCATTCTGCTCATCGGCATCGTGAAAAAGAACGCGATCATGATGATTGATTTCGCGCTGGAGACGGAGCGGGCGGGCAGGACTCCGGCGGAATCGATTTATGAAGCGTGCGTGCGCCGCTTCCGTCCCATCATGATGACCACCATGGCTGCGCTGCTGGGCGGATTGCCGCTGGCCCTGGGCACCGGTGTCGGGTCGGAATTGAGACGCCCTCTCGGCATAACGATTGTCGGCGGACTGATCATGAGCCAGGCCCTCACGCTCTTCACCACTCCCGTTGTTTATCTTTACCTCGATCGCTTCCGCCTGATGCTGGGACGCAAAAGCCACATCGATCCGAACCAGATGGCGCCACTCTCTCCGCGGCCCAGCGGCGCTGACTGACGGCGCTTGCATTCTGAGCCTACGTCGCTGTCATCCTGAGCGCAGCAAACCGATTCGCTTGCGAATCGGCTGGCGGAGTCGAAGGACCCCTTGTGTAACCAGGCGCTCGACGAGGCGAGGATTTTCCCGCCGGCCCGGGCGGAGCCTCTCCTGCAGGAAATTCTCGATCGTGGACTCCGGCAAACAGCAGGTCCCTCGACTGCGTGAATCGTTCGCCAGCGAACGATTCACTCCGCTCGGGATGACACTGTTCTTGTCAGTGCCGGTGGCCGTGGCGGTGAGGATGGGAGTGACTCTCACCTGAATCATGCGCGTGCCGGTGGGCGTGGATGAGATTTGTACTCAGCAGCAGCGCATGGTCGTTCAATATCTCCGACGGGGTGCCCGCCGCGACAATGCGGCCACGCTGGAAAACGTGGCAGTAGTCCGCGATGTCTTCCACCAGGTCGAGATCATGAGTGGCGGTGACCACGGTCTTGCGCCCACCGCTGCAACTCACCAGGAAGTCGATCATCTGGCTCTCGCTTTTGGGATCAAGCGCTGCCGTGGGCTCGTCCAGCAGCAGGACTTCAGGGTCGAGGATGAGCACTGAGGCCAGCGCAACCCGTTTCTTTTCTCCCGTCGAAAGATGATGAGGCGAACGCTCCTTCAAGTGCGCGATCTCCATCTGATCCAGAATCTCGCTCACACGAATACGAATCTGCTCCTTCGTCCAGCGCAACTGCAGCGGGCCGAACGCCACTTCGTCAAACACGGTTGGGTTGAATAACTGCACGTCGGGGTTCTGAAACACCAGGGCCACGCGGCGGCGGAAGTCGAATTCAATTTCTCCACTCAGGCGGTCTTCAGCCAGGAGTTCGCCGTGAAAGGTAACGCTGCCTATTTCGGGGAAGCACAGGCCGTCAAGCATGCTGAGCAGCGTTGACTTGCCGGAACCGTTCGCTCCCAGCAAAGCGATTCTCTGCCCCGGCATGACGGCGAGATTCAATCCGTCGAGCGCGGTCACTTCATGATAGCGGTAGATGGCGTCGCGTACCTCGAAGACGGGGACGGTCACAATGTCTCCTCCCCGCAGTCTCTGCGCGGATTCGCTGGTGCCGAGGTCATTCTCATCGTCCAAACCAGAAAGCCAGAACCGCTATGGTGATAAACACAGCCAGCACGGCCCAGTCGAACCAGTGGGTCTGGAATTCGTCCAGCACGTACACTTCGCCTTGAAAGCCACGCGAACGCATGGCCAGGTAAACGTCGCCGCTCAACTGAATGGTTTTGGACATCAGCACGCCGGCGCTGGCCGTGGCCGCCCGTCGCTGCTCTCGGCCTTTGAGAAGGCCTACCGTACGGCTTTTGCGTGACATGAACATGTCGTGCGCATTTCGCAGCAAGAGGAAAATATAGCGATAAGTCATGCCCAGGATGACCACCAGTACGACCGGCAACCGGAGCACGCGCAACGCCTTCAGCACATTGCTCCAGGGAGTGCACAACACCAGCAGAACCGAAAAGGTCGCGGCCGTCTCCGCTCGCATGATGAGATACAGGGCAGCGCGCAGTCCCTGCGCAGTTACGGTCCAGCCGAGAAGCGGCAGACTGTAGATTGCCTGGCCGGGAGTCAGGAACAATGCGGGAAACGAGATGAATCCAGTGAAAGTGAGCACGCCCAGCCAGACTCTCTTCGCCAGGGTTGCCAGGGGAACTCTGGACAGCAATGCGAGCGCGACTGCTACGGCAAATAGCGTCGCGATCACCCACAACCGTCGCGCTAAAGCCGCGATAACGATCAGCGGCAGGATGGCCACAATCTTGACTCGAGGGTCGAGTTTTTGCAGCAGGCCGTTTTTCTTCGCCAATTCCTCGGCATAGAATGCGTGCTCCAGCACATCGACAAAAGACGCCAGACTGCGCTCGACTACTCCTCGCGAATTTTTCCCGGCGTGGGTCATGGTGAAGTCCCGGAATCAACTGCATCGCGCTTGCCGATCATCCGGCCCACGAGCAAGAAGAAACCAAGAATGAGGCCGCAGCCGAACATGGCTGACATCACATAGCCAAAAGCAGGATGGCGCACAAAGGGAGGAGCATACTGGGGAAAAGGCGCACTCCATAAAGAAGAGAGTTGGGCCAAACCCCGCGGCTGTTCGGACGGAGGCGCGACCTGGCCCGACGCAGCCGCGATTTGCTGTCGCATCTGGGGATCGGAAAAATCTTTTGCTCCCCATTCCCCCCACGCCGTTCCCGCCGCCAGAATTCCGAGAGGCGTCAGGAGCATGAGCAGCGCCAGACGAATCCAGAGCGGGCGTGTCGTCCTCCAACCTGAAGCCTCGGCCGGCAAAGCATCCTTCGTGGCGCCGACCGCAGATTTCTGCCCCAGCAATGCAGGATTGGTACGCTGCAGATACGCCACCACGCCACCCGCGACAAACAGTTCCGCCAATCCAGCGAACGTCAGATGGCCCAGCATCATCGCCGGAATCGCGATGTGAAGGGCATAGGGGGCATATAAGGGAGCTCCGCTCGCGTCCTTGAACAACAGCGGCTGAATTCCCAACTCGCATGCGGTAAGGAGCGCTGCAACGTTGATGGCGGCATAACCTGCCATCCCGGCCGCCGCCACCCGGCGTGAGGACGCGATCGCCGTTCTACCCGCTACCGCACGGTAGGTAAAATGCGCCACCAGGGAGCCGACAATCGCCATGTTGAAACAGTTCGCGCCGAAGGTGGTGATTCCGCCGTCGCCAAAAAACACCGCCTGGATCAGCAACGCGATCGACACCGAGAGCATGGATGCCCACGGGCCCAGCACAACGGTCGCAGCTCCCACTCCCACCGCGTGCCCGGTGGTCCCGCCCGGCAGGGGAACGTTGAACATCATGATGACAAAGCAGAACGCGCTGGCGACGGCCAACAGAGGTATCAGACGCGTGTTCAGCAGCCGCTTGAAGCGCGCGAACGCCGTGTACCAGAAAGGTATCGCAGTGCCGTAGAGCAGGGCGCAGGTCGAAGGACTGAGATAGCCGTCGGGAATGTGCATTGCATCAGAAGATGGACCCGTGTATGGACACACGGGCACGGCAAGCGTCAGGGTAGCACAAACGTGATCTTCGTGTTACTGAAGAGGTAGGAGTAGCGCCGGCATGCTGCCGGCTGTCTCGAGGGGGTCTCGCCCTCGGCCGGTCACGGCCGGGCGGCAATTCTCAGTTGCGAATCTGTCGAGCATCGCCGCGGCCAGGCCGATCCATCTTCCAGCCCTGCGACACGATGCGCTGGCTGACGAACTCCTGCCCGGCACTCACGGTCCGGATGGCCATCAGGAGTTCCGATCCTGCATCGGTTTTCGCAACGTATCCGTGGCCGCCCATGCGCATCGCGCTTTCCACCACTTGCAGCGAATCGTGCTGGCTCAGGAAGATAATGTGGGAATTCGGCGAACTGCTGCGAATACGCTTTGCGGCTTCGATGCCGCTCATTCCAGGCAGGCTGATGTCGAGCAGGACCAGGTCGGGCTGCAGCTCTCTGGCCTTGAGGACTGCCTGTTCTCCGTCCGCCGTCTGACAAACCACGTCCAGAGTGGGATCACTGGAGAGCAGGGAGCAGATCACCCGTCTGATTACCTCGTGGTCGTCGACGACTAGAATCCGGATCGCAGACATTTCAAGCCCTGGTTACAAGACACCTTCGGGAACTTGAATTGTAGCGAACTTTGGCGCGTGGTTCACTACGGTACAGCATGTAGTAGCCCTACAGTAAATGATGTAGAGCAACAAAATCCTCCGGGTTGTGACCAGAGCAAATGCCGCGCCCGGCGCCGGATTCCACCGCAGATCCAGGCTCCGCGACCGTGGCATCTGGCGAAGATCTATCTTCCTCGATCGTGACTCGCGGTCAATTCAACTCCACCAGCAGCCCTACAAGGCTGGCCGCGGCAAGAGCACCCTGGCCCTGCAGCCCCGTTCGTCAGGCCGATTGGTGAGTTCGAGAGAGCCGCCATGCGCCTCCGCGATTTGACGCGAAAGGATCAGACCGATCCCGCTCCCGGAAGGTTTGGTGGTATAGAACGGAACAAACGCGTTGCTGGGATTCAAAAGCCCGGGACCGTTATCTTCTATGACCAGGGCCACAGCCTTGTCGAGCACCTTCCAGCCAATGCTGACCGCTGGCTGGAAGCCATTGGTGGGAGCCGAAACATCGTTGCCTGGGGCCTTTGACGGGGGACCTTCGAGCACAGCCTCGGCGGCGTTGCGCACCAGGTTGATGAGCATCTGCTCGAGTTGATCCGCATCTGCCATCACGGTCACTTCGGGTCCGGGAATCACTTTGACTTCTATGCGAGTCTCAAATCCAGCCACTCGCGTCACCAGCGGCGACAGGGCCGACTTCTTGAGGACGGGCGGCGGCATCTGCGCCAGTTGCCGGTAGGCTTGCAGGAAGCGATTCAGCGATGCCGCGCGAGCCTCGATGATGCCCAGCCCGCGCTCGAAGTCCTCGCGCTCTTCCGCACCCAGCGTGGTTCCGGAGAGCCGCGCATGCAGGCTCCCGGCAATCGACTTGATGGGCGCCAGCGAGTTATTCAACTCATGGCCCATGACGCGAATCAGACGCTGCCAGGCGAGACGCTCTTCTTCCCGCAGGGCCCGGCTCACATCGGAGAGCACGACCAGGGTATGCGGCACTCCCCGCTGCCGGAACGAGCTTCGCCGCAGGAACCAGCGCGCGTCGCTATTGAAGTGCAACGGAATCACCGAGGCATTCTCGGCGGAGAGGCAGGTTTTCAATCCCAGTTCCGTGGCCGTTCTGCCGAGCAATCTCGGAGAAGCCTGTTGCAGCAGTCTTTCGCCCGCAGAGTTCACCAGCCGAAGCGCTTCGCCGGGATCGAAAGCAAATAACGGAATATCCACTTCTTCGACGACGCGCTGCAGCAGGGCAGTGGCCTCGATCGCCCCGATGCGATGCTCCGCCAGCAGGTCGGCCAGCATGTTGACTTCGAGGGAGAGTTCCCCAAGAGCGTCGTCGGGGACCGCCATGCGGGCGCGGAAAGAATAGTCTTCTTCCCGCAGAGCGCCGACCACATTGGCCAGAGTCTGCAGGGGACGAATAATCTGATCGTGAAGCGCGGCTACGATCAATCCGCAAACCACGAGCTCGGCGAAAAGCAAAGCCAGCTTTGATTCGATGGCCCAATCCTGCAGCCAGATCAGGACACCGCTGGTCGCCAGCCCGGGGATGGCAAGCCACAACGACGAACGAATAATGCGGCGCTCGAAAGGGGTTCTGCGCGGCTTCCTGCGTTTGAAGGGGTCAGTTTCGCGCGGGCTAAAGCCCATACTTTTCCATTCGACGATAGAGCGCGCCGCGGCTCAGGCCAAGCGCTTCAGCGGCCTGGCTCACGTTGCCCTGGAAGCGCTGCAGTGCCTTTCGGATCAGGATCGTCTCCACCGATTCGAGACTCAGCTCCTCGAGGTTCTGCGCCTGCGATCGCTGCAGGCCCAGGCCGAGATCGCCGGGCTGGATCTGTTCGCTGCGGCACATCAGGACGGCCCGCTCCAGCGTGTGCTCCAACTCGCGAACGTTGCCGGGCCAGGCATATTGCATCAGGGACTGCAGGGCCGAGGGATCGAGCCCCCGAATCGCCCGGCGGTAGCGGGAAGCGTAATGCGAGAGAAAGTGCAGGGCGAGGACCGCAATATCCTCGCGGCGCTCGCGCAAAGGCGGCAGGTGGATTTCCACGGTATTGAGGCGGAACAAAAGGTCTTCGCGAAACTGCCCGGCCTGACAGGCAGCCTGGAGATCGGAATTCGTGGCGGAGATGAGGCGCACATCAATCCGCTTGGAACGCGACGATCCCACCCGTTCGATTTCTCCCGATTCCAGCACGCGCAGCAACTTGGATTGCTGGCGCATGGGTACGTTACCGATCTCGTCCAGAAAAATCGTGCCGCCATCCGCCAGCTCGAAGCGCCCGATGCGGTCGGTGCGGGCATCCGTGAAAGCGCCCTTTACGTGGCCGAAGAGTTCACTCTCGAATACGCCTTCGGCCAGGCCACCCGTATTCACCGCAACCAGCTGACGCGAGGCCCGCAGCGACAGAACATGAATCGTGCGCGCGACAATTTCTTTGCCGGTTCCGTGCTCACCGGTGATCAGAACATTCGCGTCGGAGGGAGCGAAGCGAGTGATGGCTTCCAGCACCGGTATCATCGACGGCGCTGTGGCAATAAACTCGGGACGTCCTTCAACGCTCAGCAGACGGTTTTCAGCGGCCAGCCGTTCCGCTCGCTGCAGCGCGCGATGCAGCTCGACCTGGGTCCGCAGAATGGAGAGCAGCCGCTCGTTCTCCCACGGCTTCTGAATAAAATCGCGCGAGCCTCGCCGCATGGCCTCGACCGCCAGGTCCACGTTGCCCCATGCGGTCATCACGATTACCGGGAGCGTGCTGTCGATTGCGACAATATCGGAAAGGAGTCCCAACCCTTCCTGCCCGGAGGTGGTGTCGCGGGTATAGTTCAGATCGATCAACACCGCATCGTAGGAAGAACTCGCGAGGGCTTCGCGCGCAAGCTCGGGGGAGCGGACTACGTCAACCTCGTAGCCCTGCGGCTTCAGCAGCAGTTCAATGGCTTCCAGAATGTGTTGCTGGTCGTCGGCAGCCAGGATGCGGGGGGATTTAGATGCGCTTTGCGCCAACCCGGCGGAAAGCCCAGTCTCCCCGGTCTTGGTTGAGCTTGGCATGAGCTAAGGGTTCTGACTGGCGATGGTGCCGTTCATTGCGTCCTGCACCTGTATTCCATTATGTTCCAAAGTGCTGCCGGTTGCACGATCCAGCTCAATTTTTGCCTTTTCGTAGATGGTCCTGGCGGTGACCAGATCCAGTTCGGCGATCGCGAGGTCGCGCTGGGCGGTCATGGTCTGGAAAGTCGATCCCGCACCGAGCGTCTGCTCCTTCTTCATGATCTCGAATGTACGCTGCGCCAGGTCCCGCGCCTTGCGCGCGGCCGCGACCCGCGCCCCGGTCTGCTCCAGCGCATATTGCGCGTTCCGGACCTCAATCCGAATCTGCTTTTTCAGTTGCTCGCGGCGGAGTTCGGCCTGCCGGTATTCCAGCTCGGAGCGGTACTGATCTGCTTTCGCCACGCGATTGCGTATCGGGATATTGAGGCTCAGCCCAATGTAGTAATCGGGAGAGGAATTGTTGAATGCATTCGAGAGCGCTCCCGAGAAATCGGTCGGCACGTTGGAAGTATTCGGGGTGGGAAGGTTGTAGATCGGATTCAGCGGCCCGGCGAGTCCCGACCCTCCGTAGAAGCCAACCAGGGCCAGCGACGGCAACAACGCATTGCGTGCCGCTTTCCCGCTGATCTGGCGGTTCACCAGATCAACATCAGATTCGGCAAGTTCAGGACGCTCGCGCAAAGCCTGAGCGATGAGGTCCTGGACTGCGCCAGTGGACTGGGTTTCGGCAGGCTCGAAGTGGTCCACAGGGACAACCGGCACAGCCTCGAGCACAGGATCGTCAAGACTCTTGGTCAGCGCATTCTTGATCAGCAATTCCTGAAGCTGCAGGCTGGTGCGGGCCACGGTCAGGTCCTGATCGCGCTTTGACACTTCAGCCTCGGCGCGCATCACGTCCATGGCCGGGACGCTGTCCAGCTGTAGTTGTTTTCTGGCATTGTCCAGCGATTGCTGGGCAAACGCCAGCGACTGCTCGTTGACCCGCGCCTGCTCGTAGGCGTTTACCAGGTCCCAGTAGATGTTCTTGATCTGGGTGATGGTCGCGGTCACTTGATCTTTGAATGCGATGTCGGAGATCTTCTTGTTGTTCTTGGCGATGGTCAGAAATCGCAGGTTGGGGCCAAAGCCGAATCCCGCGAGCAGCTGCTGCTGAAAGGAGAAGCGGAACATCGAATTCAGGACGGGTGACAGGTTGAAGAACGGGCTGTTAGTCGTTTGGCGGTTGTTGTTGAATTCGACCGTAAAACTAGTGCCCGTCGGAAAAGCCTGAGAGTAGGCAACGCTGGCCTGTCCCGTGTTCGATTGCAGCGACGGCACACCGTAGATCTGCTGATTGGCCAAAGGAGTGGTCTGGTGCTCAGCGCCAACCGAGCCGATGATAGAGGGATCATATGAAGCGACTGCAGTGCCAACACCCAGAGTAGATTGCACCAAACCGGACGCGCCCGCGCCGGCTCCGCCTGCCCCACCTGTCGTGCCGCCCGCGCCCGCTCCGGGCGCGCCGGTGCCGAAGCCGCCAACTCCGCCGCCGGGAGTTCCCTGCACCACGCCGGCATTCACGCCGCGAAAACTTCCGCCGGCCTGGGTACGCAATATGTCCATCTTGGCGATGGGCAGATTGTAGCGCGCGATCGCCAGGTCAAGATTGTTCTCGAGCGCCAGCCGGATGGCATCCTTGAGCGACAAGTACAGCTTGCCGTCGCGGATCAACTGATCGAGCAAAGGAGAATTCGCGAGGTCGGGACGCGGCACGCTGTCTGCTGAATACGCGTTTAGAGGATTGCGCGATGCCGGCATGTCATAGCGCAGGGACGTGTTGGTCTGTCCGGAAGCGGTCGCAGTCAGTGCAACCAGGAACCATGCCACGCTTCGCGCCAGAAAGTTGGGCCGGGAAGCCATGTCCTTCATTGCTTCACCGCCTCATAGGGTTGCAAATCCGGGTTGGCCGTGTCGCCAACCATCCAGCCGTCGCGCAACTGGATGGTGCGAGAGCCGTACGCTGCATTTGCTTCTGAGTGGGTGACCTGAACGATGGTCGTCCCTTGCTGATTAAGTTCGCGAAAGAGTTCCATGATTTCCTTGGCCTGTGAGGAGTGCAGGTTTCCCGTGGGCTCGTCAGCCAGCAGGAGCGCGGGCTTGTGGATGACGGCGCGAGCCACCCCTACCAACTGCTGCTGTCCTCCGGAAAGCTGGCTGGGAAACAAATCTTTTTTGGCGACAATCTGAAACCGGTCCAGCGTGTCCGCCACCAGACTCTGCCGCTGCCCGCTGGGGACATCTTTATAAGAAAGTGGCAGGTCGATGTTTTCGCGCACCGTCAGATCGTCCAGCAGGTGATAGCTCTGGAAGACCATCCCGATATTGCGTTTGGCCAGCTCTGAGCGCTGCTTGCGTTTCATGTCATGGACAGCCTGGTCGCGAAACCAGTACTCTCCGAGCCACTGGTCATCGAGCAGCGCAAGCACATTTAGCAGGGAGGACTTCCCCGCTCCAGACGGCCCCATGAAAGTGACAAACTCGCCCTGGCGAATCTCCAGATTGATGCGGCGCAAGACCCAGGTTTGTCCGGCCGCGGTTTTGTAGCTGCGTTCGATATTTTTCAGTTGGATCATTTGTATTCCCGACTAAGAATTTGTTCTTTCATTCGTACCGCAGCGCCACCATGGGATCGACATTCATCGCCCAACGCGCTGGGATGTAGGCTGCCAGTGCCGCGACCAGAGCCAGCAGGGACGTGAGCACAGCGAATGTCACAATGTCGATCTGCACCACGCCAAAGAGCGCACTCGAAAGCGCGCGGGTCAGCAGCAGCGCGAGCACGAATCCAATGCTCAGACCGATCGTGGCCATTTTCAGCGCTCCGCCAACCACGAGTCTGAGTACATCCGAACGCCGCGCTCCCAGGGCCACGCGCACTCCGATTTCATGAGTGCGTTGAGTGACGGAATAGGCCATGACCGCGAAGATCCCGGCCGCCGCTAACATGAGGGCGCAGACAGCAAAAATCAGCATCATATTGGCAGACGACTGGATGCCGCTGAGATTGTCAGAAACCACCTGCTCCAGAGTGCGCATGTCATACGGAGGCTGGTCCGCATCCACATCGCGCAGTTGCTTGCTGACCGGGCCGGCCAGCGTCAAGGGATCCCCCGCCGTTCGCACGACAATCGCCGAAGCCGTCTGGGGCTGCTGCGCGAACGGCACATATGCGGTTGGAGCGGGATCGCGATCCAGCGGATCTGGCTTCACGTCGGCCACGACTCCGACGATGGTGCGCAAGGGCTGACCGGCTGCCGGCCGTCCCAACTGGATGTGTTTTCCCAGAGGATTCTGGTCGGGCCAGGTTTGCCGGGCCATGTCTTCACTGATGACCGCGACGGGAGGAGCATTGGGCCCGTCCTGATCGGAAAGCAGCCGTCCTTGACGCAGCGGAACTCGCAGCGCGGAGAAAAAGTCCGGACTCACGACTTGCGAAATGACGGATGCCCGGTCTCCGGGGGAGGCTGGGGGTTTGCCCTCCGCCGTAAATTCCGTCCAGTTCCACGTCCATCCCGCAGGCAGACTGGTCACAGCCGCCGCGGATTCGACGCCCGGCAGCGCCTGAATATTTCGCAATACCTGTTCGTAGTAACCGCGAATGCGGTCCTGGTCGCGGTATTTCGCGTTCGGCAACCCGACATGAAATGTAAGGACGTGGTTGCGGTCAAAGCCCATGTCCTTGGTGGTGAGAGTACGGAATCCCTTCACCATCAAACCAGCGCCCACGAGCAGAACCAGAGAAAGAGCGATCTCAGAGATCACCAGCAGGGTGCGAAGGCGCTGCCCGCCGGCGCTGGCGCTGCCGCCACGCACGCCCTCTTTCAGAGTGTCATTCACATTCGGACGTGAAAAATGCCAGGCCGGCGCCAGCCCTGCGATGATGCCGGTGACGACAGCCAGCAGCAGCGTGAACACAAACACGCGAAAATCAAACTGCAAGTGTTTCAGGCCCGCGACATGCTCGACGATAAATGGGGGAAGACTGCGGCGTAAAAGATTGATGCCCCACGCTGACACGACGAGGGCGGCTGCGCTACCGAGTAGCGCGAGCAGCACACTCTCCACCAGGAGTTGCCGTCCTACCTGCCAACGGCTGGCCCCGAGCGCGGCCCGCAGGGCGATCTCCTTTTGCCGCCCGGAAGCGCGCGCCAATTGCAGGTTCGCTACATTGGCACAAGCCAGCAGCAGCACAAAGACCGCAGCGCCCATCAGCATCATAAGAAACTGTTGCGAACCGAAGGTGAGGTCCTCCACCGTGTTCCTGACATTGACCCCGTGGCCGGCATTGGTTGTGGGATACTGCCGGGCCAGGCGGCCGGCGATTCCCTCAAGCGTCGCCTGGGCCTGAGATATCGACACGCCGTCTTTCAGGCGTCCAAACACGGTCAGAGAATGGTTCTCGCGATCTTCGTTCGCAGGCCCGGTCAGGTCGAGCGGGGTCCAGACTTTCGACCCGGTGGGAAAATCAAAATCTGGAGACGCAATGCCAATCACGGTGAACTTCTCACCGTTCAGGAGCAATTGCCTGCCCACAAGCCCATGATCGCCACCCAGATGCTGCTGCCAGAATCCGTTACTGATCACCACAACGGGCGCAACCCCGCCCTGAAAATCAGCGCTCCCGATATTGCGGCCCAGTTGCGGAGCCATCCCCAGCAGTGGAAAAAAGTCGGCGCTTACCTGTGAGCCCTCGACATGCTCGGCCAGGTTGCCGCCCGTGAGATTCGCGTCCCAGCCGCGAAATGCCGCCAGTTGGCTGAATTGCGAACTCTGGTCCCTCCAGTCCCTAAAATTCGCGGGAGCCGGGCTCACATAGTTTTGGTTTCGCTTGGGCACGGTTTCCCAGACCGTGACGATGCGATCCAGATGCGGGAATGGAAACGGCCGCAGCAGCATGGCGTCAATCGAATTGAAGACGGTTGTATTGGCCCCAATGCCCAACGCCAGAGTAATCACCGCGACTGCGGTGAAGCCAGGACGCTTCCACAAGCTACGCAGCCCGTAACGGAAATCCTGCAGGAGACCAGTCATTATTTAAGCCTCAATTCTTCACTCGTAGCGCAGCGCGACCATGGGATCCACTTTTGTGGCCCGGCGTGCCGGAATGTAGCAGGCCGCCAGGGCCACCAGAACGATCAACGCCGCAACGCTTAGGAATGTGACCGGGTCAGTCGCGGTCACACCGAATAACTGACTGGACATGAGCCGCGTCAGGCCGAAGGCTGCGGCAATCCCGATGCCCGTACCGATGAGAGCAAGCTTCGTTCCCTGGCCCAGGACCATTTGCAAAATGTCTGCGCGTTGCGCGCCCAGCGCCATGCGCACGCCGATTTCGCGCATGCGCCTTCTGACCGAATAGGCCAGCACGCTGTAGATCCCGATCGCGGCCAGCAACAGCGCCAGCCCGGAGAAGGCGGACAGCAGCAGCATGTTGAAGCGCTGATGGGAAAGCGAGCCGGCCACAATGTCCTCCATGGTGATGACATCCAACACGGGTTGCTGGCGGTCCACCTCGTGCACTGCATTTGAAATTGCCGATATCAAGGTGCCCGGCGGCGAAGATGTCCGCACCACCAGCGACAGGTAAGGCGTGGGCTGCTGAGCCAGCGGCACGTACAACGTGGCCACCGGATCCAGTACATCCAGGCCGTCTCCTTTGACATCGCCCACTACTCCGACCACCTCTCGCGATTTCTCCGGAGAGAATGTCATGGTCAGGCGTTTGCCAATCGGATTTTCGCCCGGCCAGAAACGCCTGGCCATCGATTCGCTGATAACAATCACCGCCGGGTGGTCGGCGATATCCGCCGCGCTCAAACCACGCCCCTGCAGGAGCGGGATGCGCATGGTCTCCATGAAACCAGGTTCCACGACCCGGACCGCCACTTCCGGCTGTTCTGACATCGCCAGCGCGGGATGTCCTTCGACCGCGATCGGCTGAGTCGAGCCTCCGCCTCCCATGGGCAGGGAGTCAATCGCGCCCGTCGATGCCACCCCGGGCAAGCCGCGCACGCGCTGCAAAAGCTGGTCATAAAACGCGACCTGTTGCACCGGCTTGTCGTACTTAGTCGAAGACAGCGCGAGCGTCATCGTGAGGACATTATGAGGATCCAGACCCGGATCCACATTCCGCAATCGAGCCAGGGTGCGAATCATTAATCCTGCGCCGATCAGCAGCACGAGGGAGAGCGCCACTTCGGAGATCACCAGCACGCTGCGCGTCCGGTTGCCGCCGGAATCCGCGTCGGTGCGGCCCAAACCCTGCTTCAGTGAATCGTTCAGGTTCGCTTTGCTGGCGCGTACCGCCGGCAGCAACCCAGCAATGACGCCGGTAAAGACTGAAACTGCAAGAGTGAATGCCAGGACCCATCCATCCACGGTGATGTCGGTAGTGCGCGGAAGGCTTTGACCCAGGAAAGCAACGATCAGCTTCACTCCGAAATGGGCGAGGACGAGTCCCAGCAGGCCTCCTGTGAGTGCCAGCAGCAACGTTTCAGAAAGAATCTGCCGCGCCACGCGAACAGAACTTGCGCCCAGGGCGGTGCGAATCGCTATTTCCTTCTGCCGGGCCAAGGTTTTGACCAGAACCAGGTTGGCCACGTTGGCGCAGGCAATCAACAGGACAAATCCCACCGCTCCAAGCAACACCATCAAAGCCGGGCGGACATCTCCCACCAGTTGGTCCCGCAGCGAGACAACGGTCGCGCCCCACCCTTTGTCGTCGTCGGGATACTCCTGCTCAAGGCGCGCGGAAATGGTGCTCATCTCAGCCCCGGCCTGTTTCACATCTGCGCCCGGCTTCAGGCGGGCAATCACGAGATAATTGTGGTTTCCGCGAATCGCCCGCTCCGCGTCGGTCCACGCCAGTGGAGTCCACAATTGGGGTTGCGACTTGGGGTCGGAAGATGTGGGAAAGACCGACTTCGAAGGTATGACCCCGACCACGGTATAGCTCAGGTTGTCGAGTGAGATGGTGCGGCCAACGATGTTGGGACCTGAAGCGAAGTGCGTCTGCCAGAATGCCTGACTGAGGACGGCGACCTTCCCGCGTCCGTTCTGGTTCTCTTCTGGCAGAAAGACGCGGCCCAAGATCGGCTGGATCCTGAGTACGTGGAAGAACTCCGGCGACACTCCAATCGCGGATACTGACTCCGGTTCCGCCGTGCCCGTCATACTGTAGCTCCGGTATCCGTAGATGGCCATGTTCTCGAACGCATAATTCTGTTTTTCCCAGTCCAGATAGTTCGCGGGAGAAACCGAGAACCGTGTCATGCCTGGAAAGCTCTTTGGCGGCGGAACGTGCCAGACCTGCACCAGGCGGTCCGAATCCTGAAAGGGAAGCGGACGTAGCAATACCGCGTTCACCACGCTGAAGATCGCAGTGTTGGCTCCGATGCCGAGGGCCAGCACAACCACCGCTACCAGGGTGAAGCCAGGCGCCTTGCGCAACATTCGAAATCCGAAACGGAGGTCATGAAGCAAAGTTTCCATATTTCCTCACTCACACCGCAAGGCCACCATGGGATCGACCCTGGTCGCGCGATGGGCCGGAATGTAACTCGCCATCATCGCGGCCACGAAAAGTACGGCGCAGACGCCCGCGAAAGTTGGCACATCCGTAGGAGTAACGCCGAATAGCAGACTGGCGATCAGCCGCGCCGTGATCAAACCGCCCACTACGCCTGCTGCAACTCCGGCAAGAGCCAGTTTCAGGCCGCTCCCGACCACCATCTTCAGCACATCGCCGCGCTGCGCGCCCAACGCCATGCGCAAGCCAAGTTCGCGCGAGCGCTCTGCCACGCTATATGCCAGGACCCCATAGAGCCCCAGGGTGGCAAGCAAAAGAGCCAGCGCGGAAAATCCGCCGATGAGGTATGCGGGATAAGCCCGCACCAGCATCGCGGGCGAGGTCGAGATGATCTGCGACATGCTGCTCACTTTGAAGACCGGGGCCTGGGGCTCGAGGTCGTGGATGGCCCGAGTGACAGAGCCAACCAGCGAACCCGGGTCTTTCCTCGTGCGAATTACCAGGCTGAAATAGGGGTACGGATCCTGTTCGTAGCAGTCGTACACGATAGGCGTCGGCGGAGCGTCCAGGCTGTCCACACTTTCATTTCCCACCACCCCTGCGATCTGGACGTAGTTGGGCTCATTTGTATAAGTGAAGTTGATGCGCTTGCCAATCGGGTCCTGGTTCGGAAAAACCATGTCCGCCATGGCCTGGTTGACGATTACCACGTGGGTCGACTTGTCATGGTCCTGCGAATTGAAGAACCTTCCGGCACGCAATGGAATACTCATCACAGAAAAGTAGTTTTGTGAAACCGTGGGAGTATCGGCTTCGTATTCCTGGCCGCCACTACTTTTGGGATGCCCCTCCAGGTCGAAACGAGAAGTGTTACCGCTGCCGGACATGGGCACCGTCGTCACCGCCGCCGCATCCTGAACTCCGGGAAGATTCCTGATCCTGCTCAGTAGTTGCTGCTGAAAAGCCAGCTGCCTGGGGCCATCGGAATATTTGTTTCCTGGCAGCGACACCACACCGGTAAGCAGATTGTGAGGGTCAAAACCGGGATCGATCCCCAGCACGCGGTGCAGGCTCTTGAGCATCAGGCCTGCCCCGACCAGCAGCATCACTGCCAACGCCATTTCCGAAATCACCAGCACACTGCGCAGACGGTGGGTAGAGCCGACTGAACCGCGGCCAGCCTGCTGAAGCTCGTGTTGCAGGTCGGGATTGGAGATCTGAACCAGCGGGGCCAATCCAAACAGAATTCCCGTGAGCAACGAGACTGCGAGCGCGAACCACAGTACTTCCCCGTTCACCGTCAATCCCTGCAACTGGGGCGTGCCCAGCAGAATGTCCCGCGGAAGGAGTGCGATGATCGCCGGGACCGCCCAATAGGCGGCGAGAACACCCGCACTACCGCCGATGAGCGCCAGCAACAAACTCTCCGTCAGCAACTGCCGGGCAATGCGATTCGTCCGCGCGCCCAGTGCCAGACGAATGGAAACTTCCTTTCGGCGGGGCAGGGACCGCGCCAGCAGCAGTCCAGCAAGGTTCGCGCAGGTGATGAGCAGCACGAATCCCACCGCAGCCATCAGCACCACCAGTACGGGCTGTACCTGGCCGACAATCTGCTGTCGCAGGTCAACCAACTCTGAGCTCATGCCGGCATTCGAGTCCGGATACAGCATGGCCAAGCGCCGCGAAATGGTCTGTATCTCGGCTTGCGCCTGCTGCAGACTCACACCCGGTTTGAGACGGGCCACGGGATACAACCAATATGCGTTTCGGCGCAGGAAAAACCCTGCTATCCGGGGCGACATCCATAACTCTGCCGACTGCGTGGGAGCAAAGACAAAGTTCTTTGGCAGCACTCCCACTACAGTGGCCAGTTCACCATCGAGAACCAGCGCTGTGCCGACTACGCCTGGGTTACCGCCAAATCGCCGCTGCCACGCCCCATAGCTCAGCAGGACCGGAAAGTTTTTCTGCAAGTCGTCTTCACCAGCCGCAAACGTTCGCCCCAGAAGGGGCTGAACTCCCAAAGTTTCAAAGAAACCAGTGGTCGCCACGGCCACCTGAAGTTGTTCGGCGCCGTCCTTGCCGGAAAGTGTCACGCTGTTTTTCGAGTAGCCGCCTATCTGCGAGAAGACTTTGTTCTCACGTTTCACATCCAGATAATCGGGATAAGAGAACTGTGACTGCTGGAACGAGCCCTCGGTGCGCTTCTCCCAGATCTGTACCAGTTGTTCGGGCTTCTCGTACGCCAGCGGGCGCAACAGGATGGCATCGAAGACCGTAAAAACTGCCGTGGTGGCACCGATTCCCATGGTCAACATGGTCAGAATGATCGCGGTCAGGCCAGGACTCTTCCGCAACATGCGCAATCCATAGCGGACGTCTTGCATCAGAGTTTGCATAGTTCTCCTCACTCGTAGCGCAATGCCACCATGGGATCGACCTTGGCCGCTCGCCGCGCCGGAATGTAGCTGGCCGCGACCGCCACGGCGCTCAAAACCAAGACCACCGCAGCAAACGTCGCCGGGTCCGTAGGCCGCGTACCGAAGAGCAGACCCGCCATGAGCTGGCTCAGGGCCAAGGCTCCCGCCAGTCCCACGGCGACTCCGGCCAGCGCCTGGATGATTCCCTGGAACACAACCAGCCTCAGCACATCTCGCCCCCGCGCTCCCAGCGCCATGCGGACGCCGATCTCGTGGGTCCGCCGCGATACCGAATAACTCATCACGCCGTAGATGCCCACTCCTGCCAGGACCAGCGCCACCGCGGCAAACGCGCCTAGCAGGATCAGGTAAAAGCGGGACTGGCCGTTGGCTTCAGCGACCACGTGGTCCATGGTCTGTATTTCGGAGAGCGGAGTGTTCGCGTCGAGCGAGTGAATTGCTCCTCGAATGGCTGGCGCCAACGCTGCGGGGTCAAGGCCGGTTCGCACCACCAGCGTCAAGTAGGCAAATGGCGGCGATGGCGCATTGAGATAGTCGCGGTTCTGCAGATAAGGTAGAAACACTTCCTCCTCGGGCGGACTTGTCCAGTTGCTTTGTGCGGTGTTTTTTGTCACGCCCACGACAGTGAGCCACGAAGGATTTCTCGCCGGATCGTCAAAAGTGATTCTCTTGCCGATCGCATCTTCGCCGGGCCAGTAGCGGCGGGCCAGATAGTCATTGATCACCACTACTCCGGGTGCGCGTAAATTGTCGGCATCGGTGACGTCACGTCCGTGCAGGATCGGAATGCGCATGGTCCGAAAGTATCCGGGGAAAACCACCCGGTAGGTGGCAACAAGGTCTTTCCCGGGAGGCTCAGGCGGCCGGCCCTCGATGTGAAACGGGAAACCCCATTCATCGCCCGCGAGCGGCAGATGGTTGATGCCGCTCACCGATTGAACTCCAGGTACAGCACCAACTTTCCGCAGAACTTCCTGGTAGAAATTGCCGGTATGGCCGCCGGACGCCTGCTCCGTACCCGCGACGCCGACCACCATCGACAGCACGCCGTGGGGATCAAAGCCTGCATCCACATTCTGCAGCGCGAGAAAAGTACGGACCATCAGTCCGGCCCCTGCCAGCAGCACCACCGCCAGCGCAAATTCGGAACCGACCAGCAGACCGCGCAGACGGTTTCGACGCAGTCCTTCGCTGGACCCGCGCTTCCCTTCCTTCAAAGCATCGCTGAGGTTGACCGCCGTCGCTCTCCAGGCTGGCGCCATGCCGAATGCCAGGCCCGTAAGCAGGGAGATAGCGAGTGCAAACAGCAGCACGAGGCCATCCACGCCGACGGTTTCCACTCTCGGTATGGCGGCCGGACTGATTGCCAGCAGAACGCGAACACCCCACACTGCCAGCAGCAAACCGGCGCTGCCACCCATCAATGCCAGCATCAGGCTTTCGGTCAGAAGCTGGCGAAACACATCCCAGCGCCCAGCTCCGAGTGCGGTGCGCAACGCGATTTCCTCGCGCCGGGCAGCCGCGCGCGCCAACAGCATGTGGCTGACATTGGCGCAGGCGATGAGCAGCACGAAGCCCACGGCTCCGAGCAAGACGAGAAGCGCGGGACGAATGTTGCCCACGACTTTCTCGCGCAACGAAACAACCTGCATGTCCTGGTTGGTGCCGGGAAACTCGCGCTCCAGGCGGCCGGTAATGCCCGCCATTTCCGCCTGGGCCTGCTCCAGAGTGACACCAGGTTTCAGCCGGGCAAACACGCGGAGCGAAGAGCCACCGCGATCAGTGAGCCGCGGGCCGAGGGCCAACGGCACCCAAAGTTGTGCCTTCGTCGCCCAGAAGGGCGCGAACTTGAAATCCCGCGGCATCACCCCGACCACGTTGTAGGTTTCGCCGCTGAGCGCCACGGACCGCCCAATGATCTCGGGGTTGCCGGCAAAATGGCTTTGCCACAGGGAGTAGCTCAGCACCACTTCATGTTCTTTGCCGGCCTCTTGCTCTTCAGGCAGAAACATGCGCCCCAACAGGGGTTGGACTCCCAGCATCGGAAAAATATCTGGAGTCACGTGCAGCGCCCACAATTTTTCGGGATTGTCGGTGCCGGTGAGGTTCGGAGTCCAGTACTCCGCCGCCCCCATCTGCGAGAAGGATTGACTCTGGCTCCGCCAGTCGATGAAATTCGCCGGAGCCACGGGATTGCGGCCCTTGTTGAGGATTACAACCAGCCTGCCATCATCTTTATACGGAAGCGGCCGCAGCAGGACGGCATTGACCACACTGAAAATGGCCGTGTTCGCCCCAATCCCCAGTGCCAGTGTGATAACCGTCACCGCGGTAAACCCAGGGCTCTTGCGCAGCTGCCGTAGCGCGTAGTGCAGGTCTTGGATCAAGGCGCTCATGCATGCACATCCGCCATCAATTTCTTTAATTCTTCTTCCGCCACAACCTTGCCGTCGAAAAGATGCACTTCGCGTTCGGCGTGCTTGGCGAATCGTGGATCGTGCGTAACCATGCAGATAGTCGCGCCCTCGCGGTGCAGGTTCTGGAGCAGTTCCATGACCGCTTCGCCGTTGCGGGAATCCAGATTTCCTGTAGGCTCATCAGCCAGCAGAATCGAGGGCTTTCCCCCTAGTGCGCGCGCCACGGCAACGCGCTGCTGCTGACCGCCGGAGAGTTGTGAGGGATAATGCCGCACCCGGTGCGCCATGCCTACCCGCTCCAGCGCCTCCATCACGCGCTTCTTGCGCTCGACCGCGGGCATCTTCTGCCGGTAGGTCAGCGGCAGTTCGACATTTTCATAAACCGTGAGGTCGCCAATCAGGTTGAAACTCTGAAAGATGAATCCGATCTCCTGATTGCGAATGCGCGAGCGCTCCGCAAACCCGAGGTTCTCCACCGGCTGGCTGTTCAGCTGGTAGCGGCCTCCGGTCGGCGTATCCAGCAAGCCGATAATCGACAACAGGGTTGACTTGCCGCATCCCGAAGGGCCCGACATGGCGACGTATTCGCCCTTGCGAATCGACAGGTGCACGCCGGAAAGCGCATGGGTTTCAACTTCGTCGGTGTAAAACACTTTGGTGAGATCTTCAATCTGGATCAGCGCTTGTGCTGCTTCAGTCATGGCGTCTGCCTCAGTCGGTTGTCTTTAAGTCGAGCTTGTATTAGTCGAGCCTGATACGGTCGGTGTTATCGGAACGCGACATGTCGGAAAGAATGACCGTGTCGCCTTCGTGCAGTCCCTCAATAATCTGGATTGAATTTACCGATGCGCGCCCTACTTTTACTGGAACGCGTACGGCGCCGGTGCCGGCCGCATCCAGTTTGAACAGGCTGATGGTGCTGTTCTCCTGTCCGAAGGCCGGACGTCCCACGTAGAGCACGTTCTCCAGGCGCTCCAGGTCGATGGTTCCATCCACGCTCAGATCGGGCCGCGCTCCCTTGGGAAGTTCGCCGGTAAGCTGCACGTCAACCGTGACCGTTCCGTTCTGCACCGCGGGATCGACCCGCATCACGGTTCCTGCAACCACGCCATTATGCGTATCGACCGCCGACGGTTGCCCGATCTGGATGTCTCGCGCCTGGGTCTCGGCAATCTTCAACTCCGCAATCAGATGGTTGGGCTGGACCACCTTGGCCAGCATCGCCCCGGGTAAGACATGTTGTCCCACCTGCAGCGGCAGATCGACCAGGACGCCGTCAATGCCGGCATGGACCTTGAGCGCGTCGAGTTGTTTTTGTTTCAACTCCGCGAGCGCGCGCATCTGGTCCACTTTTGCCTGCTGTTCCGCCATCTGCGATTCGATCGCTTTCTGATTGATCGCCAGCCGTTCGTCTTCAATGTTGTTGCGCGTGGTGAGTTCGTCGGCCTTGCCCTTCGACGCTTTGTACGCCAGGCCCGAAATCACGCCGAGGTCGTAAAGCGCTTTGTCAGTCTCCGACTGCAACTTGGCCTGGCTGTAATCCGCTGTAACGGTGGCGGCGCCGGCCTTCTGGTTCATCAGGTCGCTCTGCAGCTTGACCCGCAGGCTCTGGTATTCAGCTTCCGCAGCCTTTAACTGAAGCCTGGCGTCAAGCGCTGCCTGCTCGACTTGCGGATTGCTCATCTCCAGCAGAATGCTGTCAGCTTTCACCTGCGAACCGGGCAGCATGCGGATGCGGACGACAGTGGCCTCCGTCTCCGCTGGTATTTGACGGGTGAACTCCTGGCTGGGAATCAGGGACCCCAGTCCCCTGACCTGCCGCAACATGGGACCGCGCTTGACCGTGTCGGTCCACACCGTACTGCGTTCCACTTCCTGCGCCGCCGGCTTCAACCGGGAAACGCCAATAGTGACAACCCCCAGCAGCACGACTCCGATCACCGCTCCGATAATTTGCCGGCGTCGCTTCTGGCGCTTGATGTCTGGGCGTGCGATATCCATCGTTCAATCTCCTCGCAACTTTCAATCCATTCGACACCTGGCGGTAAGTGGCTGCGAGAACAGGGAATACAGACAGCATGGCGACCTGGGACGGCGCTGATTTGTCCGCTGGCGAACTTGACTGTCCATTTGCGAACACCAAAAGCGATCAGCCAACTGAGAACCGGGAACTCGTATCTGGTAACTGGGCAACTTGAGAAACCACGCCGCAAGGCAAACCTTCAACGTTCTGGTCCCGAGCGGGAGGGAGCAGAATTTCAAACCATACCGAGAGATCAAGCGATCCTGAAGGATTCCAGTTCAGACGCCTCTGTCCCGTCGAGCCACTCATTCCGTCCGCAGCGCGCGAATCGGCTCCAGAGCTGCTGCCTTGCGTGCGGGCAGCACCGTGGCCACCAGCGCAGCCAGGCTCAGCACGAGCGTCGTCACCAGCAAAATATCCGGAGCGTAAGGCTTCACTCCGAACAATTGCGCTGTCATCGCGTATCCCGCCAGAATCGTTGCCGGAATGCCGATCGCCAGTCCGACCCCAATCTGCACGAACGCGCCCTTCAGCACCAGCCGTAGAACATTTCCCCGGTCGGCACCGAGCGCCATGCGGATTCCGATTTCGCTGGTGCGCCGTTCGACCGAGTATGCGGTCACGCCGTAGAGTCCGACGGAGGCCAGCACCAGCGCCAGCAGTCCAAACAGCGAGGTCAGCTTCGCCAGCATCTGGTTCTGCGCAAAGTTGCCATCCACCTGGTCCGCAAAGCTCCTGAAATCGATCAATGCCAGGTCGGGGTTCACCTGGGCAAAAGCTCTCCGGACCTGGGGCTCAAGTCCCGGAACCGGGCCCTGCGTTTGCAGCACTGCTGTACCCAGAAAGTGGCTACTGTCTTCGAAAGCCTTAAAACGCGGATCGTCATAGACACTGTGCTGGGCCTCGGGCAGGAAGAACATGGGATTGATCTTGTCGGTCGGGCCGTGGTATTGCGTGTCCTCCGTGACCCCGACGATTTCGAAGTTTCCCGCATACTGCTGGCCCAGATCTCCGAAGTGTTTCCCGATGGGGTCTTCGTCCTTAAAGAATTTTTGGGCAAACGTCTGGTTGACTACGGCGACGTTCCGCGAGCTGGCGGTGTCCTGCTCGGTAATCGTGCGCCCCTTCACGATTCTGGTACCGATGCTTTCAAAATAACCGTCGGTGACACGCACCCATGATGCATTGTTTTGATTGCTGCCCGGCGGAGGCGGCGCCTGTCCCTCGATATAGACGTTTTCACCCCAATTGTTACCTTCCATCGGAGTGTAAAGTGCAAAACTAACGCGAATCACGCCCGGAATGGCCGCCAGGTTGTCATGCAGCTGGCGAAAGAATGCCGGCAACCGCTCCACGGTGATTCCCGCCATCTTGGGATCGATGTGCATGATGTAGCGGTTCGCACTATCGAAGCCGAAGTCCTGACGCTGCATGTTGCGCAAGCTTTGTGTGAGCAATCCCGCGGCGCAGAGCAGGACCAGCGACAGCGACGCCTGCACCACAACAAGAGATTTCTGCGCCCATCCTCCTCCCTGGGTAGTGGAGCGGTGGGCCCCGCGCAAGGCGTCGGCGGGGTCGGCGCGCGCCGTCATCCATGCCGGCGCCACTCCGAACAGAATTCCGGTCAGCAGGGAGACTCCGAAAGTAAAGCCCAGCACCGGCAGCGAAGGGGTAGCGCTGATTGCCACATGCAAGTCATGAAAGGCCAGCCTCAGAATGAGGCGGGTGCACCAGAAGGCGAATCCCACACCCACAATCCCGCCGAACAGGGCGAGGACTGCGCTCTCGGTTAGTACCTGCAGGATCTGCCGCGATCGCGGCGCGCCCAGTGCGGTTCGAACCGAAGTATGCTGCCGCCGGCTCGCCGCTCGCACCAGCATAAGATTGGCGACGTTGGAGCAGGCGATCAACAGCACGAAGCCGGAAACCCACATCAGCAGATGTAATCCTGACTGAAACTCGTCTCGCATCATCTGCACGCCGGCTCCCCCGGGCGACAGATGCAGAGTCTGCTTCGGAACCAGATCCCTCTCTCCGGGCTGCAATTTGGCATCGGGACCCAATAGCCACTGCCGGAGTTCCACCTGCATCTGGGCCTCGATGCGTTTAGGATCAGCCCCCGGCGCCAGCCGCCCGGTGATGTCGAGCCAATCCAGTTCCCCAAATTGCAGCAGGTTGCGAGAGCCGTCAATCGCCACTTCCGCGTTCAACGGAATCCAGAATGCCGGTGCGGCCTCCATCCGATCGCCGTAAAACTTTGGCGGCGCCACTCCAATCACAGAAAAGGGTAGACCGTTGAAATTAAAGCTGGACCCGATCACAGACGGGTCCAATCCATATTTCTGTTGCCAGGTCCCGTAGCTCATGACTACGACCGCCTCCGCTCCCTGGCGATCGTCTGCTTGTGTGAACATTCGCCCGGCGTACGCGCCGATGCCAAACGTCGAGAAGTAGTTTCCGGAAACAAACTGGGTGCGCAGCGACTCCGCCGGCTGGTTGGTCGCGTTGCGCCGGACCGCCATAAGGCTGCGCCCGGACTGAAAGGCGGCCAGTTCGGTGAAGCCATGCGTCCCGTCGCGGAAGGTTTTGTACTTGTCGTAGGAAAAGAGCGACCAGCTGTCCTGCAAGCCACCGTTGACGCAGCAGTTCTCGTTATCGCCGATGCGGATCAGTTCGCTGGGCTTGGCCACGGGCAGAGATTTCAGCAACACGGCATGCACCAGGGTGAAAATTGCCGTAGTCGCGCCGATCCCGAGCGCAAGGGTCACCACCGCCGTCGCCGTGAAGCCGGGGGCGTGCGCGAACTGCCTCATCGCATAGCGGACATCGTCTATGAATTGCATAGGGCCTCTGATCGTCTATACGGATGGGCCTCGTGCGCGGTTCCAGGCCGGCACGAAGAAGGATATTTCCACTCGGTCCGCAGGGGTTGGACGCCCCTGAGGGCGCTCCGTGAGCAACCTCACTGCTCTGCGTAGCCAGCGCCGTCAATCGAGAGAGCACGAAAATTCCAGACTGCTCACAATTACCCCGAACAAACGTCCATACTGGTGTGGCGCGGGCGCCCCCGCCCGCGGCTTTTGGCTTTGATCATCCAGACCACGCGGGCGAGGGCGCCCGCGCCACACAAAAATGGAAACCTTGCTTCAGGATTTGCGCCACGAGCTTCGCATGCTGCGGAAGGCCCCCGGCTTCACCGCCGTGGCCGTGATTACGCTAGCCATTGGAATCGGGGCGAACACCGCCATCTTCAGCGTTGTGAATGCTGTCCTGCTTGATCCCCTGCCCCTGCATCAACCCGTCCAGATCGTGCGCTTGCAGGAACTCCATCAGCGCCCGATGAATGTTACCGGGGCCACATTTCGCGATGTGCGCGAACGCAATCGCGTGTTTTCTCAAGTAGCCGCTTACCGCATTTTTTCCAAGAACTTAAGCGACACGCGGCGGGCAGCGCCGCCGGAGCAGATCGATACTGCATTCGTTTCCCAGGATTTCTTCCCGCTACTGGCGATGACACCATTCCTGGGCACGGGATTCACTGCAGACCAGTTTCACCAGAATGCCGGAGGCGTGGTAGTCCTCAGCTACGGACTCTGGCAGCATCATTTCGGATCGGACCGCGAGATCATCGGCAAAATGATCACTCTCCATGGAGAGCCTCACCTGGTTGCGGGTGTAATGCCGATGGGATTCTCGTTTCCGGAAGCGGTGCAGGCGTGGGCGCCGCTCACCGACGATCTGGCCTTCCCACAGAACCGGCGCGCTCATCTATTCACCACCCTGGCGCGGGTCAAGTCGGGCGTCTCGATGGAGGCAGTGCGTGCCGATTTGCAGGCGATCTCGGCCCAGGTGCAGCAGGAAAACCACAACGTCGATCCGGGGTTCACATTTCACGCGCAGCGCCTGCAGGACAATCTGGTCTCAAGTGTTCGTCCCGCTCTGCTGATTTTGATGAGTGCGGTTGGCTTCGTGCTCTTGATTGCATGCGCCAACGTCTCGAACCTGCTGCTGACGCGGGCGGTGGCGCGGCAGAAGGAGGTTGCGATACGCTCGGCGCTGGGCGCGTCCCGCTTTCGTCTTGCCCGGCAATTCTTGACTGAGAGTGCGCTGCTGGGCCTGCTTGGCGGAACAGCCGGGTATCTGCTGGGGATGTGGGCGGTGAAGATCCTGTATGCCGCCTATCCCGGTGCCATCCCTCGCCTGGCCGCGCCAACTTTCAATCTACCGGTGCTGCTCGTCGTCTTTGCAGTCTCCCTGCTGACATCGGTTTTGTCCGGGAGCATCCCCGCCTTGCAGCCTGCGCCGTTGAATTTGCAGGCGCAGCTTGCGGAGGGCGGCCGCAGCTCCGGATCGGCACGCCATCAGCGCGCTCGCTCTTTCCTGGTGATCGCGGAAGTGGCGCTTGCCATGATGTTGCTCGCCGCGGCCGGCCTGCTTATCCGAAGTTTCACCCTGTTGCAGCGGGTTGACCCTGGTTTCGACAGTTCCCATCTGGCCGTCGTTCGTCTTTCACTGCCAGATTCCCGCTACCCGGAGCTTCCGGAACGAACTCAGTTTGTGAACTCGGTTCTCGAACGCCTGCATGGGTTGCCTGGAGTCCAGGCGGTTGCGGCTTCCGGAACCCTGCCTTTTGATCCAGTGCCCGAAACCGACCTTGAGATCGAAGGTCACACTTACGAACCGGGAAACGAACCCAGCGCGGAGATTTTGACCGTCAGCCCCGAATATTTTGGCACCATGGGAATTCGTCTGCTGGCGGGAAGAACCATTACTTCGCAAGACACTCCGGGGCATCCCACCGCGCTGGTAATTAATCAGACAATGGCGCAACGCTTCTGGTCCGGCGAAAGCGCGCTGGGTAAACGTGTGGTGATGAAGGACTGGGGGCCGCCGCTGCCCGGACAAATCGTGGGCGTAGTTTCGGATGTCAAGCAGGACTCGCTCGAAGCCGACAGTCAGCCCGCAATTTACTACAGCTTCGCGCAGTTCTCGCCGGGCACGCTGACCACGTATCTGATTGCGCGAAGCGCTCTGGATCCGCTCCGCCTCGCGCCAGCCATTCGGGACCAGATCTGGTCGGTGGATCGCGATCAGCCGGTGAGTGTGGTGGCGATGGACCAGATCGTCGCGGGGTCGCTGGAGCGCCGCCGGTTTGTGCTCACAGTGCTGGGCACGTTCGCGGCACTGGCTCTGCTGCTCGCAGTCGTGGGCATTTACGGCGTCATTGCGTACTCGGTGGGCCAGCAGACCCACGAATTCGGCATACGCATGGCGCTGGGCGCCCAGCGATATCAGTTGCTACTCATGGTGCTGCGCCAGACCATCCGGAAACTGGCGGTCGGCCTGGCCATCGGAATTGGGGGCGCCCTGATTCTGACTCGATTGATGGGAAGCTTGCTCTTTGGAATCAGCGCCACCGATCCGCTGACATTTTTCCTGGCCGCTGCACTCCTGCTGATCGCAGCCCTGGTCGCCAGCTTCATCCCAGCGCGGCGGGCGGCCACGGTCAATCCCATGGCGGCCCTGCGGAACGAGTAACGTAGCGCCGGCATCTTGCCGGCTATCGCGAGGGCATCCTGCCCTCGAAGTGGAGGCGGGACGCCTCCACGACAGCCGCCGGGACGGCGGCGCTACAAAACCTCGAAGACGTCTTCTACTCGCAACGCAGCGCGGTCATGGGATCGACAGCCAGCGCCCGCAGCGAAGGAACCAGACAAGCCAGAGCGGCCACCACAATCACCAGCAGCGAAACTCCCACGGCGATCAGAGGATCGTGGGCTCCGTTATGCACCCAGTGCGTGATAACGCTGCCTAATCCGATGCTGAGCACCAGGCCGGCGGTCAGGCCGATTGCCACACTCGCGCCCGCAGACCACACTACGATTCGCAACACATCTGCACGCTGCGCGCCCAAAGCCATGCGGATGCCGAATTCCCCGGTCCGCTGCACCACGCTATAGGACACGACGCTGTACAGGCCCACCCCGGCCAGCACCAGCGCCAGCCCCGAGAATGCACCGAAGAGAATGGAGATCAGGCGTGAAACGGCAAATTCCGGCTCGCGTCTGATCCACCCCTCGAGGTCTTGCACATCCGAGTCCACCTGCTGATCGGGATTGACGGCGGCGATCTCCTTGCGAATGCCGTGCAGCATGGACAGAGGTTCACCCTGGGTCTGCACCAGAATCTGTGTTCCCATAAACATGCTGACGGTGTATGGAAGATACAGCGCCGGCAATATAGGTTTGTCCAGCCCGTCGTCGAGCGCGTCGCCGACCACCCCAATGATTTGCAGCCAGCCGTCGCTCCCCGTTGCACTGAGCCGGTATGGCGGCTGGCCGGTCAATCGAGGCAGGCGCACCGAGCGGCTCAGGACGTCTTCGCCGGGAAAATAGCGGCGAACAAACGTCTGGTTGACCAGTGCAAGCGTAGCGCCACGCGAGACTTCGCTCTGCTCCCACAGGCGCCCTTCAACCAGCGGAATATGCAGGATGGTGAAATATTCCGGGCTCACAAAATTCGCCCGCGCCTCCTGCTGCTCCGCCCCGGTCTTGCCCAGGATTTCGAAAGGCTGGGTCCACCCGTTGCTGGGCGGCGTGGCATTGCTCGAAATGCCCGCCGAAATCACTCCGGGCGTGACCGCCACCCGCTCGCGAAGCTGCGTGAAGTACGCAGCCCGCTCCGCCCAGGCGTTAAGAGTGTTTTCGTGGACGGGGATTCCGACCGACATGACGTGGTGAGGATCGTAACCCAGCGGCCTCTGCATCATGCGGGAGAATCCCTGGATGGCCGCGCCCGCGGCGGTGAGCAGTAATAAGGTGAGAGCAATCTGACCGGCAATCAATCCGGTGTGCATGCGCTTGCCGCGAACGCTGCCCGCCATTTTGTGGGTGCCGGCCTGGATGACGTGATTGATCTCCCGCCGCGCCGACTCCAGCGCCGGGAATACGCCGAAGAGGACTCCCGATACCACCGCCAGGCTCACGCTGAAAAGCAGCACCGGCAGATTGATGTGGAAATCGGCTTCGTGTGGGAATGAGTATTCGGGCAGCCGGGCCACGATGAATCCCAGCGCCCAGTAGGCGATCACCACGCCCAGTCCAGCGCCTATCAAGGCAAGTAACAGAGACTCAGTCAGTAACTGGCGCACAATCCGGAACCGGCTTGCGCCCACCGCGGAGCGCACCGCCAGTTCGTGCTGGCGGATCGTGCCCCGGGCCAGCAGCAGAATCGAAACATTGCCGCAACCAATCGCCAGCAGCAGCGCCACGGCCCCGAAGAGCAAATAGAGGGTGCCGCGGAGGTCTCGTACGTAATATTCGCCCGTTCTGCGAACCGCCACTCGAAACTGGGGTGGGTAGTAGTTTGGTCGTTCCTTGTCGAACTGCTGCAGCAGCGGACGAATCTCCTGTTCGGCCGCTTCGAGGCTGACGCCCGGCTTCAGCTTCAGCCTTGACGCGTAGGTTACGTCCTGGGCCTGCGACATCTTGAGCGGCAGATAGACATCGCCATCCATCCAGGTAAAGCGGGGCGGTAGAACTCCCAGGATGGTGTAGTCCTTGTGCACCAGTTGGATATTCTTGCCGACAACGCCTGGGTCGCTGTTGTAGTGCCGCCGCCAGAAGTTGTAGCTCAGCACCGCAACGGGTTGCGGGTCCTGCCCGTCAGGCGCGTCTGAGGGCATGAAGTAGCGGCCAAGAATCGCGGGCATGCCAAAAAACTGGAACGCATTCCCGGTGAAGTAAACCGCGTACAGGTTTTCCGGGATGTCGTTCCCGGTGATGACCAGATCCCACCGGTTCATGGCGATTACGTCTTCCACCGCGCTTACCTGGCGGAGTTGGCGAATCTGGGGCCCCGAGAAGCCCGTCTCGCCTTCATTGCCGGATTTGCCAATGGTGTCGATCTGGCAGGCCCGGTCAAAGTCGGCATAGGGCCAGGCATTGAGCACTGCGCTGTAGATGACGCTGAATACAGAAACTGTCGCGCCAATTCCCAGCGCCAGCGAAAGGATCGCAGTCAGGGAGAAGCCCGGAGTCCTCGTCATCTGCCGAAATGCAAAGCGCAAGTCCTGCAACAGACCGTGCATGTGAGCCTCGCTTGGGGAAGAGACAGGCTACCTGGCCGGTTACCAAAGCAATTCAGATACCACGGTCGAGATGGTTTAAGTTGCTCATTCTCCAAAGATGTTCTTTCTCATCGCCGGAGCGGACTGTCCGGTTCCTCTAACGGCTGTTCAGAAATGGACAAAGTCTATTTAGCGTGACCGGAATGAGAACACGGCGCGGGCCAGCCCGCGACGATGTCATGGATGCAGGCTTTGGTTTCCTCAAGCACTCATCCAACCAGCAGACTATTCGTCACAACTGGGTTCGCAGTCTTCCATTGCTGCGCAGGAACGTCCAGAAGGGCTTTGCAGGTGATAACAAGAAATGGTAGGCACGACTGGACTCGAACCAGCGACCTCTACCGTGTCAATTCTGAGGTCAACAACCTAAAACCCTTTGCTTGTCTTGCTTTTCCGCAAACCACGTACCTGAAAACACCCCAAAAACAGCCTATTTTTGGCGACGAATTGGTGACGAGTTTTTTGCAGATCAATCTCTCCAACGCGCTTTTTCTGCGAGAAGGGTTTTGCCACATGGCGCGGACACTCAACTGCGCATGTTAGGTCTCACCGGGTATCGTGTCGAAAGGAAATCTTTTCGCGTCAGTTTCCCGAATCGACTACACGCGTCAGCGGCTGATTCAGCGAGTATGCGTTGCGAGGGTAGAGGTGTGCATCTATTCCGATTTCGGCGGTTCAGGTCTCCAGTTCGCGATTACAAACAGCGGCGTAGTGGCTGCGCCAACCGGCTCACTCACGAGAAAGCGTTTGCCATTCACCACATCGAATTCCGCTCCTTCAGGAAGCCGGAACAAGGAAACCGGCTTGCCGAAGCGACACTGCTTGAGGTCAACCACCGGAACAACCACGATGTGCCAGTCGTTGGTTCGATAAAAGAGCTCCTTGCCGTCGCGGCTCCATCGAGGGTCGTGACCGCCGCCGAAGGAAACCTGTGTACCGCCCGCGGCACCCGGTGCGAAGGGCCGCACGATAATTTCGACTGAGCCGGACTCATTCGACGGCAGCGCCATCCAGCTGCCGTCCGGCGACAACCTCGGCAGTTCATCGGGTACAGCGGGACCAATCAAGAAGGGCTTCCCGTCGACAAGCCTTTGCCCGTAGGTGTCCGTCTCGTACTGATACAAGATTGAATTGCCATCAGGCGACACATCACTGATGATTTTCGAGCCATCCAACCCAGTCTGGAGCATCTGCCCATTCTCGCTGCTTCCTGCCTTCTTGATGAACATTTCTTCATGGGTACCTACAAGCACCGAGTACACGATTTGCTCGCCACGCTCCGTCCATGTCGCTGAGGCCGCTCCCTGGACGATCATGAAAACTCTCCCGCCTTCTCGTGCCATGTTCCAAATCGACCGACCATAAATCTCCGGCGTGTGTTCTGGGATTTGATAACAAGACAAGAAGGTGAGTTTCCTGGGCGTCAAGGCGAGGCGCCGCTGTGAACTCCGGCTCCCCAAGGGTTTTCAGCACCTGTCCCGACCGGTCATACCAGCGCAACAACATTGAGGGCATACTTTGTTCTTGAGCAGTGATGAACCCATTCCTGGACGCATCAAAGGCCGCCCACCCAAACGCTGCGTAAAAGCCCAATTGATTGGGGTAAGCCAAAAATGGTTCCCCATTAGTAGTTTCCGATTTCGCATCAAATCTCTGGGCCATGAGGTATCCGTCCCGGCTGAAAAGGACGTAACCGCTCGAGACATACTTTGGATCGCTGCCATTTCGGACCAACACTTGCGTCTTCGAGCCATCCAATGAACCCATTAGCACCTCATGGTGCTTGTCTTTGCGGATGGCAGCAAAAAGGAAGTGATTACCGTCCGGAAGAAAATGAGGGTACCCGTACCCGACATCTGAGCCCGGAGCGTCTGAGGGCGACTTGTCACGGAGAGTGCAGTCGTCTGGTGACACGCTGAAGATTTTCGTTGGTGGGGCGGTCCATGCGAGGATCGTACCGTCACGGTTGATCGTGCTTGGCACGGCGTCAAACTTCTCGCACAGCACTTCGTTCGCGCCGCCTGTGGCCGAAAGCCGCACCAGCTTTCCGTTCACCTGCGCAACTACGGCTTTGCCATCAGGTGTCCACGTGAACGAGTAATAATCCTCAATGCTCTCGCTCCCCTCCAACAGCCGCGGCGAGAGCGACTCGAGGGCACGCACCCACAATGATTTTTTTCCCTTGGCATCGGTGACAGCGTAGGCGATCAGGGCTCCGTCCGGCGAAAGTGCCGTTGCTCCGTCTGGAATCGGCTTGTATCCCGGCGGAGGCTCCACGGTGAACATGATTTTTCGCGGGCGGGGAAGAGGGTTGAAAGTAGCGCATCACAAACGTGGTCGCGAAAGCCAGGAGCAGAAACAGTGCGCTCGCCCACGCTATAAGTTCGCGAGTATTCCGGCGCTGGCCTTTGACTCGTGGGACTCCCGCCTGCGAACCTGCATCCCTGATCCACTCCAGTTGCAGGCGAACATCATGGGCAGTCTGCCAGCGCTTATCCGGGTCTTTGGCCAGACAGTTTTGCACTAAACGGTCGAGCGCTGGCGGGGACAGAGGCTGGAGCGCGCTGATCGGGGCCGGCTCGGATCTCATGATGGCGGCGATAATGCTTGCTCGAGACGCGCCACTGAAGGCGCTGGCTCCGGTGCCCATTTCGTAGAGCAGAGCGCCCAAGGCGAAAATGTCGGTGCGGACCGTCGGTGTCCTTGCCTTCCAGTTGCTCCGGGGCCATGTACCGAAAGGTGCCGAGGATGACCCCTTCTTCTGTCAGCGATTTCGATAACGTGGGCGCATCCACTGCCGCATCCGAGGCCAATGCCGCGCTGGGTTTCGCAAGTCCGAAGTCCAGCAGCTTGGCGCCGGTCTTGGTCAGCATCACGTTAGCCGGTTTGAGGTCGCGATGAACAATGCCATGGCGGTGAGCGGTTTCGAGCGCGGAAGCGATATCTGCGCCAACTTTCAACACTTCTGAAATTGGCAGCGGACCTTTCGCGAGGCGGTCCGCGAGGGTTCTCCCTTCGAGGTATTCGAGTACGACATAGTGGATGCCATCCTGGTCGCCAATGTCGAAGAGGGCGCAGATGTTGGGATGTGAAAGGCCGGAAATCGTGCGGGCTTCGCGTTCAAATCGGGCGCGGCGTCCCGGATCAGAAGCCAGATGTTCTGGCAGGATTTTAATTGCTACGGTGCGGTCCAGGCGCGTGTCGCGTGCGCGGTATACCTCGCCCATGCCCCCAGCACCCAATGCTCCCAAGACCTCGTAGGGCCCGAGCTTTGTTCCTACAGTTAGGGCCATAGGTGTTCAGAATTATAAGCCTGTGCTGTGTCTCCCCCCCCAAAAACGCCCCCGCAGTTGATAGGCATAAAAACTCAGATTTCTACCAACGATTTATGCAAACTTCTAGCTGCTGCGCTTGCCCATTCGATTCCGATCGGACAATCGGTTATCCCAAAAACTGGGCCCTGGCGTTTGAAAACCCTGTGTTTTCGCCACTCGGATCCTGCCCCGAGCCTTTGGGCACTGAAACAGTCACTTACAGGCTTCCTCAGAACGGAGTTTCGGCACGCTGATCCATCTCCAGTTGCCTAACCGACTGCGGGGCAGTGGTCTCGAAATCATTCGGGTTGTTACGCAATGAGAACCCGCGCGGTGAGAGATGTGGAAGAGCTTCGGGTGTTCCGAGAATTCGTCGTGCATGCAGATCTGCCGGTTGTTCCAGAGTCGATTGAGAAGCGGCATCCCCCTGAACCCGACATACTCTGTAGTCTTTCGGATGATTCTCGGGTTGCGTTCGAGCTAGTCGAGGTGTGCCATCGGGAAACGCCGTCTTCTTTGGGAGTGCTGGCGTAATTGGCGATCTATTGGAGAAAACCTATGTTGAGCTGCCAAGCGAGCTGAGGAGGCGCTTTGATTTCCGGTTTGCTGGGAGGCCCCTCTCGTTTTCGTTTGCTCCTGATGCGACGAGAAATCGAATCCGCGTCGCACTGCCTCGGATCTTGCCGAGCTAATCGACCAAGCAGACAAGGACGGCCAGTTCTCTGGTTTCTCCAGTGGCATACAAAAGGTCCTCCGGCCGTACGGATTGCTGGTCGCGTGTACGAACCGGGTCGCCCTACCTTCAACGTCGCGGGTTCTTTCCAACCAGAAGACGTGGTAGTCGAGACCGTCCAATCCAAGGTGTCCAAAAGTTACCGAACCCCTCACCCAATCGAACTCCTTGCACATTTCGGAGCTCTTGCTCGGGGCGAATCGGCCAGATGGAACAATCACCTCAGCGAAGCACTTCTCGCGCAGGGACTGGGGCCATTTCGCCGTGTTTGGGTTCTTGGCTGGGAGGCATTCGATTTGTCTATCCGACTGTTTGGGATGATCCTCGCACAAATGAGTCGACCGCTCGTTACACTCCTATTTCAGTGTTGTGCCGAAAAACCATGCGAACTTGTGGCTCCAAATTACTGAAATAGTTCAGGAATTTTCCGCGGATGATCGAGCCCAAAACCACATGGTTTCCACACGCTAAAGCGCAGTTTCCGGATAGCCGTCAACCAGTCGCGATCACTTCCCATAAGCCGACT
>CAWBPS010000033.1:0-70004 GCA_963790645.1 Terriglobia bacterium
CTTATTCCCATTCGCGGAGCAGGCGTCCAGCGCCGCCGGGAAACTAGCTCGCTGCGAAACCTCCGATACATAGTAAAGTGATAGTAGAACCGTCCTGAGGAAGGCACCGACTTTTGACTTCAAACATACGCAACATCGCCATCATCGCCCACGTGGACCATGGCAAGACCACCCTGGTTGACGCCATGCTGCGGCAGAGTGGCACGTTCCGCGCCAACGAGCATCTAATCGAGCGCGTTATGGACTCCAACGACCTGGAGCGCGAACGCGGCATCACCATTCTGGCCAAGAACACCGCCATCTTCTATCACGACGTAAAGATCAACATCGTGGACACGCCCGGCCACAGCGACTTTGGCGGCGAAGTGGAACGCGCTCTCAAGATGGTGGACGGGGTCATGCTGCTGGTCGATGCCAGCGAAGGCCCCCTGCCCCAGACCCGTTACGTATTGAGCAAGGCTCTCGAAGCTCACCTGCCGCCAATTCTGGTGATCAACAAGATTGACCGTTCGGATGCTCGACCGCAGGAAGTGTTGAACGAGGTTTACGACCTGTTCATCGACCTCGACGCCAAGGAAGAGCAGATCGACTTCCCGGTCCTATATACCAACGCCAAGACGGGTACCGCGTCCACCGACATAAAGGGTGGCGGTGAAAACCTGCAGCCCCTGTTCGAAGCGATCGTGAAGACTATTCCGGAACCTAAAGGCGATCCCGCGGGCCCGCTACAAATCCTGGTGGCCAATCTCGACTATAGCGACTACCTGGGCCGTCTCGCCATCGCGCGCGTGTTCAACGGCACCATGCACACCGGAGAAGATGTGGGCATCGCCAAGCTGGATGGCACGCTGCACAAAACGAAAATCACGAAATTGTTTTCATTCTCCGGCCTGAAGCGGGTTGACATCACCGATACCACGCTGGGAGACATCATCGCGGTTGCCGGTGTGGAAGGCATCACCATTGGTGAAACCATCACCGACGCCGAGAACCCCGCGCCGCTTCCCCACATCGCAATCGATGAACCCACCATCGCCATGCTGTTCACGGTCAACACTTCGCCCTTCGCCGGCCGCGAGGGCACATACGTCACCTCCAGAAATCTCCGCGAGCGTTTGCAAAAAGAGCTCCTGACCAACGTTTCCCTCCGCGTCGAAGACACCGACAGCACGGATTCCTTTGTCGTCATGGGGCGCGGCGAGCTGCAGCTTTCCATCCTGATTGAGATGATGCGGCGCGAAGGCTTCGAACTCATGGTCGGCAAGCCCGAGATCGTCACCAAGCGCGCGGATGGCAAGCTGATGGAGCCCATCGAGAAGCTCACGGTGGATGTCCCGGAAGAGTTTGTCGGCGTGGTGATGGAGCAACTGGGAGCGCGGAAGAGTGAAGTCCTCAACATGCACAATCACGGATACGGGCGGGTGCGCATCGAGTTCCGCGTCCCCAGCCGAGGCCTGATCGGTCTGCGCAGCCAATTGCTCACCGACACTCGCGGCACCATCGTGATGAACTCCCTGTTCGACGGTTACATCGAATGGCAGGGCGAAATTCCGCACCGTCTCACCGGCGCGCTCGTATCCGACCGCAACGGCGTCACCACTCCTTACGCTCTGTACAATCTGCAGGAGCGTGGCGAACTTTTTGTCGGCCCCACCATCGACGTCTATGAAGGCATGATCGTCGGCGAAAACGCCAAAGACAACGACCTCGACGTAAACGTGGTGCGCGAAAAGAAGCTGACCAACATGCGCTCCTCCACTTCAGACATGGCCATCCGCCTGGTCCCCTTCCGCAATCTGAATCTGGAACAGGCCATCGAATTCATCACCGACGATGAATACGTCGAAGTCACGCCCAAGTCACTTCGCCTGCGCAAAAAAGTCCTGCAGGCCAACCGACGCGGTAAAAAGAATTCCATGGTCGCGGTCGAAGAGTAAAGGGTGCCCCACCCTCGTCTCTCCGTTCTTTGGAGAGACAGGGTGGGTTTTTTCGGATCCCATCATTCTCAGAAGAATCCCCGCCCTGTCTCTCCACAAAACGGAGAGACGAGGACGGGGCACCCGTTTTGGTATCCGCGATACTACGATTTCAATGTTTGGAGTAACGACAAACGGATTGAAAAGCTGCAGTACGCTCATCGGAATCCGGTGAAGCGAGGGTTAGTCGATAAGCCGGAAGATTGGGAGTGGAGCAGCTTTCGCCACTATGCCTCCGGTATTGAAGGGATCGTCGAAATCGAGTCGCAGTGGACAGCGAGAAAACGTGACCACGAGGGTGCCCCGTCCTCGTCTCTCCGTCTTTTGGAGAGACAGGGCGGGAGTTTTGACCTCGAGGAGTGAGCTGTATACTCGCGAAGTGACCACGGGCGACGACCAGCGGCTCAAGATGTTTGTGATTCCCTGCAGCTGCGGGACGACTTTCGCGGTCTCTGAAAACTACGATCGCCAGGGGACCGCCTGGAACCGCTATCTGAAGTGCCCCAACTGCGAGAAACGGCACGACCCCAAAAACCGCTTGCTGCAGATCGGGTATCAGCGCGAAGGCTATTGGAAGGTTGATGATTGCTAGCTGGCCCGCCCTTCCCCCAACGAAAACCAGCGTCCCGAGCGGGGTTCGCGGAATAACTTCCCACAGGGAAAAGACCTGCTATACTTCCCCACGCATTTGACTGTTCGCCTGCTCCGGCTGTAAGACGGCCAACCAGCCTTTGCTTTTCCGCCGAAGTCAGTCACTCTCAGATAGCTCAACTAGAGGCGACTCGCTTGAAGAATATTTTCGTTGGGAACCTTGACTTCAATACCTCCGAGGAAGAACTGCGGCAGATGTTCGAGGCGCACGGGCAGGTTGACCGCGTCAGCATCATGACCGACCGGGACACCGGACGCTCACGCGGGTTCGGTTTTGTGGAGATGACCAACGCGGAAGAGGGAGATAAGGCGATCGCCGCCCTGAACGGCACCCAGGTAGGCGGACGCACGCTGAACGTCAACGAAGCCCGCCCCAAGGTGGAGCGCGGCGGAGGAGGCGGCGGTGGCGGCCGCGACCGGGGCGGACGTGGGGGCGGTGGCGGTGGTGGCCGAGGTCGCTACTAGTCATTTCTCTCGTTCAGCCGGCCTCCGGCTTCTCAATTTTCCAGCAGACCGGCGACTGCGACCCATGGCGCAGATCTCGCGCTTCAGAACTGTCCTGCCCTCCCGAAGACGAAGGCCCGATTGATGGCCCCAGCCGCGGCATGTAAACTGAATATGCGCGCCCGTAGCTCAGATGGATAGAGCGATTGCCTCCGGAGCAATAGGTCGGGAGTTCGAATCTCTCCGGGCGCACCAGATTTCCTGACCGATAACGGTCTAGCCGAGGGCCGCCTTTTCGCGAGTTCTGTCATCCCTCCTGGTATGCTCGCTTCAAGCCCTCGATATCAATCTTTTTCATTTTGAGCATCGCCTGCATGACTCTCTTACCTTTTTCCGGGTCTTTATCAGCCATCAATTTGGCCAGAATCGTAGGAACGATTTGCCACGACAGTCCGAACTTATCTTTGAGCCAGCCGCATTCCACTTCCTTCCCACCTCCCGCCGTGAGCTTGGTCCAATAGTGATCCACTTCTTCCTGGGTTTCGCAGTTCACCACAAATGATATGGCCTCGGTAAATTTGAAGACTGGGCCGCCGTTCAGTGCGATGAATTCCTGTCCCTCGATCTGGAAGGTGCCTACCATCACGGTTCCCGCCGGACCCGGCGATCCCTCTGGATAAAGAGTGACCTTTCCGATCTTTGAATTCTTGAAGACCGAGGTATAGAACTTCATCGCCTCCTCGGCGTTGTTGTCGAACCATAAGAACGGGGTGATTTTCTGCATGAAGGCTGCTCCTTAATCCTGTTTGGAATGTTGCTTGGATGACAATTGCCGGCCTGGCGTTTTCCTCAGGACCCCAGCCGGGCGCCGCCAGTCGTGCTGGCCAGGCTGGTAATCATCTCTGGTCACACAGACCAGTGACTATAGTCATCTTGTTCCGGAGGCCACTCTGCTTCAATCTAGGGAGGCATAACCAAAGTTCCTGGGAATATTTCTATCTTATGAGTGACCCTAAGTATTCCGGCACCGGTGCGGATTGGACCCAGCTTTTAACCGATCCTGCCCTGGTGAGCCATCTGGGAGAGTTGCTGCAGGTTTATCGCGAGGCCCCGGCCGAGAAGCGTGATCAGGCGCTGCTTGAGGCCATGCGCAACATCAAGGGCGGGACCGCCAAGGCTGCAGTCACATTGCGGGCGGCAGAGTCAGCACCAGAGGCCCAGCCCGCAGCAGCGGCGCAGCCGGCGCCGGCATCGCCGGTGGCAACCAGCCCGGCCGCCAGTCCGCCATTCGAACCAGACATTTTCACCCCCACGTGGGGCGAGGATCGCCGCCGCCATGCTCGCATGAGGTGCTTCGTTGCGGTTGAGTTGCAGCTGAGTAACTCCGCCGTCCCCATCTGGGGAAATCTCTCCAATACCAGCATGGGGGGATGTTTCGTCGAAACCGCGGCGCCCGTGCCCTCCGGGGTAAACGTGGAAATCGGGCTATGGCTGGCCAACGGCAAGATCTGGATCAAAGGCATCATTCTTACTGGAATTGTTACGAAGAGCAGTCCGTCCTTTGGTGTACGCATCAAATTTTCCGAACTCGAGCCCACTGAGCGCGAGAACCTGCGTCATTTCCTCAAATTCGTCGAAAGCACGACCAAGGGCTACAACAGCGAGAACGGGTATCTGGCCCAGCTGAAGCGCTAGCCTACCTCCCAATCATCTACAACCAAGCAGGGCCATGTGTGGGTCGGACACTCCCTTCGACTGCGCTCAGGGCAGGCTCTGTCCGACGCCTTTGAAGTTGTTCTTGCTCGTGTTTGTGTGGTTTTGTTTGCTCGTGGCTCTCCTGTGGTCATGACCGGCCGCATCACCTCTCAAAACCTTAAATCAAAGTCAAAGGCGTCGGACAGAGCCTGCCCTGAGCGCAGTCGAAGGGAGTGTCCGAGCCGCACCCAGCCATTGGCACAGCACGGGTTGGCAGAAATTGATAAACTGAAATAGGTGTATTGAGAATTCCCGTTCCTAACGAATTATTAAGGGATAGTGCACTTCCATCCGCGTCGGTTGATGACGTACCCTCCAGAGGGAGAGTTTTCATGGTAGCGACCGAGCAGACTTTAGCCACCGGCAAGCAACTGGACATGCTGTGCATCAACACCATCCGCACCCTGGCGATGGATGGGGTACAGCAGGCGAACTCCGGGCATCCGGGCGCGCCCATGGCATTGGCGCCCGTAACCTACAGCTTGTGGCAGCAATTCCTGCGTTACGACCCCGCCGACCCGGTATGGCCCAATCGCGATCGCTTTATTCTGTCGAACGGCCACGCTTCCATGCTGCTGTACGCCATGCTCTACCTGGCCCAGGTGCGTGGCGTAAACCCAGAGTACGAAAGCCTGGGCGAATTCGCGGTCACGCTCGACGACATCAAGAGGTTTCGCCAACTCGACAGCAAGACTCCTGGACATCCCGAATATCGCTGGACTGCCGGCGTCGAAACCACCACCGGCCCGCTGGGACAGGGTGTGGGCAACAGCGTGGGCATGGCGGTTGCCGGCAAGTGGCTGGCGGCGCACTTCAACCAGCCCGGCTTTGAGATTTTTGACTACAACGTGTACGCCTTGTGCGGCGACGGCGACATGATGGAAGGCGTGGCCAGCGAAGCCGCATCCCTGGCCGGCCATCTGAAGCTTTCCAACCTTTGCTGGATTTACGACGAGAACCACGTCACGCTGGATGGCCTGGCAAATGTGTCCTTCACCGAGGACGTAGGCAAGCGATTTGAAGCCTACGGCTGGAACGTGGAACACGTCACTGACGCTAACGATCTGCAGATGCTGGCCGACGCGTACAACGGCTTTCTGAAAACCAAAGACCGTCCCACTCTGATCCGGGTAAACAGCCATATCGGGTATGGATCGCCGCACAAGCAGGACACCAGCGCAGCTCACGGCGAACCCCTGGGGGAAGAAGAGGTCCGGCTGGTAAAGAAATTCTACGGCTGGCCCGAGGACGCAAAATTCCTCGTCCCCAATGGCGTGCTGGACAATTTTAAAAACGGGATCGGCAAGCGCGGCGGCGAGCTCCGCCAGAAGTGGGAGACGCTGTTCGCGGACTACGGAAAGAGGTATCCCGACCTGGCGAACCAGATCAGTCGCATGCAACAGCGCGAACTGCCCGACGGATGGGACAAGAACCTGCCAACGTTTCCCGCCGACGCAAAAGGCATGGCCACCCGCGAGAGTTCGGGAAAAGTCTTGAACGTAATCGCCGAAAGCGTTCCCTGGCTGGTGGGCGGCTCCGCCGACCTGGCGGGTTCCGATCGGACGCGGCTCAAGTTCGAAGGAGCCGGCGACTTCCAGGCGGGCAGCTACGGCGGTCGCAACCTGCACTTTGGCGTGCGCGAGCACGGCATGGCGGCCGCGTTGAATGGCATGGCGGTTTCGAAGATCCGGGCCTTCGGCGGCACCTTTTTCAATTTCAGTGACTACATGCGGCCCTCGGTCAGGCTGGCCGCCCTGATGGAAATTCCCACCATCTATGTCTGGACCCACGATTCCATCGGCCTCGGCGAGGACGGTCCCACTCACCAGCCTATTGAACAATTGGCATCGCTGCGCGCCATGCCGGGGTTGATGCTGATGCGTCCGGCGGATGCTAACGAAGTCGTCGAAGCCTGGAAGGTCATCATGGCGATGCAGCATGAGCCTGCCGCTTTGGTGCTCAGCCGGCAGGGCGTTCCCACCTTCGACCGTTCGAAATACGGCGCGGCGTCAGGGGTTGCCAGGGGTGCGTACATCCTGGCCGACGCCCCTGACGGCAAGCCGGAGGTTATTCTGATGGGCAGCGGCAGCGAGGTTTCGCTGTGCGTGAACGCCTACGAGCAACTCAAAGCTGAGGGCATCAAGGCCCGGGTAGTCAGCATGCCGTCGTGGAATCTTTTTGATCACCAGAGTGACGAATATAAGGCCAAAGTTCTGCCGCCCGACGTAAAAACGCGGGTCGCGGTAGAGCAGGCCTCCACCTTTGGCTGGTCGCAATATGTGGGCCCATCCGGCATCATCATAGGGATGCGCCGTTTTGGGGCCTCGGCGCCAATCAAGGATTTGCAGAAGAAATTCGGGTTCACCACGGACAACGTAGTTGCGGCGACCCGAAAAGCATTGGGGAAATAAGAAGTCATCAGTCGTCGGTCTTCAGTCGTCAGCAAAGCCGAACCAGGTTTTTCCTGACGACTGAAGACCGACGACCGACGACTAGAAGAGAGGTTCACATGCAGCCAGTAGGAGTTCTCGACACCGCCAAAGCCACCAATCCACTCAAAGATCTTTTGAAATTCGGTCAGTCGGTGTGGCTGGATTACATCCGCCGCGACCTGCTTACCAGCGGCGAACTGAAGCGTCTGATTGACGAAGATGGACTGCGGGGCATGACTTCGAACCCGACCATTTTCGAAAAGGCAATTACAGGCGGCAAGCTGTACGACGATTTGCTGAACTCCCTGCGGCCGCGGACCGATCTCGATGCCAAGGGGCGCTTCGAGGTCCTGGCCATCCGCGACATCCAGGACGCCGCCGATATGTTCCGCCCGGTGTACGAAAGCACGAAGCGGCGCGACGGATACGTCAGCATCGAAGTATCGCCCTACCTCGCCCGCGACATGAAGGGCTCGCTCGAAGAAGCGCGCAGGCTGTGGAAGTCCGTCGGCCGCGAGAATGTGATGGTCAAGATTCCCGGCACCGCCGAGGGCCTCCCTGCGATCCAGCAGGCCATCAGCGAAGGCATCAACATCAACATCACCTTGCTTTTCGCGCAAGATGTGTACGTGAAAGTGGCTGAAGCCTACATCGCAGGGCTGGAGCAATTCGCCAAAAACGGTGGCGACGTCAGCCGCATGGCCAGCGTGGCCAGCTTCTTTATCAGCCGCATTGACTCCGCCGTGGATGCCATCATTGAGACCCGGCTCAAGGCTTCGAAAGATGCCCGTGAACAGGAACAACTGAAGAGCATCCAGGGAAAAGTCGCGATTGCCAATGGCAAGCAGACTTACGAGAAGTATCAGGCCATATTCAGCACGCCTCGCTGGAAGGCCCTGGCCGCCAAGGGAGCGCAGACCCAGCGCGTGCTCTGGGCCAGCACCAGCACCAAGAACCCAGCCTACCGCGATGTGCTGTACGTGGAAGAACTGATCGGGCCGGACACGGTGGACACCATTCCGCCCGCCACGCTCGACGCCTTCCGCGATCACGGCAAGCCACGCCAGAGCCTCACCGAAGATCTGCCGGCGGCCCACAAGACCATGGAAACCGCGGCCAGGCTCGGTATCTCGATGAAAGAAGTTACGGACAAGCTGACCGATGACGGGGTGCGTCTCTTCTCCGAGGCTTTCGACAAACTACTTGCGGCAGTAGAAAAGAGCTCGAAATCCAAATGAGTCCGAAAGTAAGTCTGCAGACCTCCAAACTACCCGAGGTCCTGGGGGCCTCGGTCAAGGCGAACATTGAGGATTGGCGCGCGGGCGACAAGGTCCGCCGTTTCTGGCAGCACGATGCCTCGCTCTGGACCGGTACGGACGAAGCCAAGTGGATGGGCTGGCTCGACATCACCGCCCAGCAGGTCGCCCACAGCGACAACCTCCAGGCCGCGGTGGCCGACGTCAAGATAGAGAACTTCACCGACATCCTGCTGCTGGGGATGGGCGGTTCCAGTCTGTGCCCTGATGTGCTGGCGATGACTTTCGGCAAGATCGCAGGTTTCCCGCGGCTGCACGTGCTCGACTCCACCGATCCGGCGCAGGTCAAGGCAGCGGAAAACAAAGTTGATCTGACCAGGACGTTGTTCATCGTCTCCAGCAAGTCCGGCACCACGCTTGAGCCGAACATTTTCAAGCAGTACTTCTTCGAAAAGGTGAAGCAGACCATCGGCCCGGACAAGGCCGGCAGCCGCTTCATCGCTATCACCGATCCCGGCTCGAAAATGCAGCAGGTTGCCGAAGCCGATCACTTCCGGCATATTTTCCCCGGACTGCCCAGCATCGGCGGCCGTTATTCGGCGCTCTCGAATTTTGGCGTGGTGCCCGGCGCGCTCATGGGTCTGGACATGGGCCGATTTCTGGCCCGCACTCAGGAAATGGTCGAGGCTTGCGGAGCTGGTGTCGCCGTAGAACAGAATCCAGGTGTTCTGCTAGGAATCATCCTCGGGACAGCCGCGCGCAACGGGCGCGACAAGCTCACCCTTGTCGCCTCGCCTGGAATCTCCGCTCTCGGCGCCTGGCTCGAACAACTGGTGGCGGAATCCACCGGCAAGCAAGGCAAGGGCATCGTCCCGGTGGACCGCGAAGACATTGGGCCTCCCGACGTTTACGGCGACGATCGCATGTTCGCTTACGTACGTCTGGAATCGGCGCCGGACAAGACTCAGGACGCCAAGGTTGCGGCGCTGGAGCAGGCCGGGCATCCCGTTGTCCGCATTCCTCTTGGCGACATTTACGATTTGGGTCAGGAGTTCTTCCGCTGGGAAATCGCCACCGCCGTGGTTGGCTCCATCATCGGTATCAATCCCTTCAACCAGCCCGATGTTGAGGCCAGCAAGATCGCGACCCGCAACCTGACCACGGAATACGAGAAGACCGGCTCCCTGCCCGCGGAGAAGCCCGTCCTCGAAGACAGCGGCATCAAGCTGTTTACGGATGCGGTCAATGCCGATGCACTGGCGAAAGGCGCAGGCAGCGACAAGACCCTGGCGGGATATCTGCGCGCCCACATCAAGCGCGCGGGGGCCGGCGATTACTTTGCCCTGCTGGCTTACATCGAGATGAATGCCGGGCACGAAGCGCTCTTGCAGAAATTGCGTCTGGCGCTGCGCGACCGGAAGCGAGTGGCCACCTGTCTCGAATTCGGGCCGCGATTCCTTCATTCCACCGGTCAGGCCTACAAGGGCGGACCGAACAGCGGAGTCATTCTGCAAGTCACCTGCGACGATGCCGCCGACCTGCCCGTGCCCGGGCAGACGTACACTTTTGGCGTGGTCAAAGCAGCGCAGGCCCGGGGTGACTTCCAGGTGCTGGCGGAACGTGGACGCCGGGCGTTGCGGGTCCATCTGGGCAAAGACCTGGCAGCCGGCCTCGATCGGCTGGCGGCAGCGTTTCATCAAGCTCTAACCTGATTTTCGTCCCGGGATACTACACTGGTTTACACTAGGGCCGCCGAAAGCAGTGGCGGTGGTCTATAGAAACGATTTAATATTGGACAAGGAGCCGATTTATGCGTCTGGGAATGGTCGGTCTGGGCAAGATGGGCGCCAACATGACACGCCGCCTGATGCGCGGCGGGCACGAACTGGTGGTCACCGATCTGAGCGCTGACAATGTAAAGAAGATTTCCGGCGAAGGCGCGATCAGCTCCGCTTCTCTCGATGACTTCGTCGCCAAACTGGGCAAGCCCCGTATCGCCTGGCTGATGGTCCCAGCCGGAGGTCCCACCGAGCAGACCGTGGATGCCCTCGCCCAACGCATGCAGGCCGGCGACATTCTCATCGACGGCGGCAACTCCTATTTCAAAGATGATGTTCGCCGCTCCGCCAAGCTCAAGCAGAAAGGCATTCACTACGTTGACGTCGGGACCAGCGGCGGAGTCTGGGGCCTGGAACGCGGCTACTGCATGATGATCGGCGGGCCCAGGGACGTGGTTCAGCAACTGGATCCGATCTTCAAGACGCTGGCCCCCGGCCGCGGCAATATTGATCGTACGCCTGGGCGCGAGAAGATGGCGGGAACCGCCGAGGACGGCTACATCCACTGCGGTCCTTCGGGCGCGGGCCACTTCGTCAAGATGGTGCACAACGGAATCGAATACGGACTGATGCAAGCCTACGCCGAGGGCTTCGATATCTTCCGCAATGCCACCAGCAAAGAGGTCCCGGAAGAACATCGCTATGACCTGAATCTCGCCGACATCGCCGAAGTCTGGCGGCGCGGCAGCGTCGTAAGTTCGTGGCTGCTCGACCTGACCGCGATCGCGCTGGCAGAAAATCCCACGCTCGCCGAGTACACCGGCTTCGTTCAGGACTCCGGCGAAGGCCGCTGGACCATCCAGGCCGCGATTGACGAAGCCGTTCCGGTCGATGTCCTTTCGGCGGCGCTCTACACCAGGTTCCGTTCGCGGCAGGAACACACCTTCGCGGAAAAAATGCTGTCTGCGATGCGCCAGCAGTTCGGTGGTCACGTCGAGCCGGGGACGCTCAAGAAGTAGATATGGCCCAGACTGAAGTCATGCCTGCAGTGGAGCAGCAACGGATCGGCAAGCTCGGCGATCCCTGCACCATGGTGATTTTTGGCGCCAGCGGCGACTTGACCCGCCGCAAGCTGATTCCCGCGCTTTACAATCTGGCGAAATACGACCTGCTGTCGCGGGAATTCGCCGTCATCGGTGTGTCGCGTTCTCCACTGTCTCACGAGGATTTCCGCAACAAAGTTTCGGAAGATATCAAGCAATTCGCCACCGACAAGGTGGACCCCGCAATTTGGGAACGGTTCGTCCGCGGCCTTTACTACCTGAGCGGCGACATGAGCGACAAGAACCTGTACCTGCAGTTGAAAGATCTGCTCGACAAAGTTGACCACGACCACTCTACCCACGGCAATCACATGTACTACCTGGCCACCGCGGCTGAATTTTTTGGTCCTGCCGTTGAGCAACTCGCGGAAGTCGGCCTGATGCAGGAAGACAATCAGCACTGGCGGCGGGTGGTCATCGAAAAACCCTTCGGGCACGATCTCGAGTCTGCCCGGTTGCTGAACCAGCAACTGCTGCGGGTGGCAAGCGAAAAGCAGATCTACCGCATCGACCACTACCTGGGGAAGGAAACCGTCCAGAACATCCTGGCCCTGCGCTTCGCAAATGGAATCTTCGAGCCCATCTGGAACCGGCGCTACATCGACCACGTGCAGATTTCGGTGGCGGAAACCGTGGGTGTGGAAAAGCGCGGCGGTTACTACGACAAGGCGGGCGCACTGCGCGACATGGTGCCCAACCACATCATGCAACTCATCAGCCTGACCGCGATAGAGCCGCCGGTTTCATTCCGCGCCGACGCCGTCCGCGACGAACAAGGCAAGATTCTGCATGCCATTCAGCCCATGAGTTCGGAGGACGTGCTGGTCCGGACGGTCCGCGGGCAGTATGGCGAGGGCACCAGTGGCGGTGAGCGCGTGCCTGCCTATCGCGCGGAACCTGGCGTGCCGCCGGATTCCAAAACCGAAACCTTCGTTGCCATGAAGCTCCTGATTGATAACTGGCGCTGGGCCGACGTTCCCTTTTATCTTCGCACCGGCAAACATCTCCCCAGCCGCAGTACCAGCATCGTCATCCAGTTTCGCCGCGCCCCGTTTGTTCTGTTCCGCGACACTCCGGTGGAGAACCTGATGCCCAACCAGCTGGTGCTGCATATCCAGCCCGAAGAAGGCATTTCTCTGCGCTTTGCCGCCAAGGTGCCGGGACCGGCGATGCGGCTGGGCGCGGTAAACATGAGCTTCGAATATTCCGACTATTTCGGGGCCATCCCCAGCACCGGCTACGAACGCCTGCTGCACGATTGCATGATCGGCGACGCCACCCTGTTTCAGCGAGCGGACATGGTCGAAGCCGGATGGTGTGTTGTCAGTCCCGTGCTGGACGTCTGGAAGGCTCTGCCGCCTCGCAATTTTCCCAACTACGCCGCCGGGACCTGGGGCCCGAAAGAAGCCGAAGACCTGTTGGAACGTGACGGCCGCCACTGGAGGAATTTCGAGAAATGATTCTGGCAGGCGACATTGGAGGTACCCACACCCGGCTGGCATTCTTCGACGCGGTCGATGGCCGCTTCAGCTTGGTCTCCGCATCCATCTTTCCCAGCCGCGAGTACTCGGGCCTGGATGAGATCGTTACCAAATTCGTGGATACTTCAAACCTGCATCCTGACACTGCCTGCTTCGGTATTGCGGGCCCGGTGCGCAACGGGCGGGTGGAGGCTTCCAATCTTCCCTGGATCATCGAGTCCAAGCGTCTGGCCGATGAGCTCAAGATCAAAAAGGCCTTCTTGATTAACGACCTCGAAGCCAATGCCTGGGGCATTCCGGCTCTCGATGCCAAGGACGTCGTCGCGCTCAACCATGTGAAGGGACAACCGGTGGGCAATCAGGCGGTGATCGCCGCCGGAACCGGTCTGGGCGAAGCCGGAATGTACTGGGACGGCACCAGACATCACGTTTTTGCCTGCGAAGGCGGTCACGCGGATTTCGCTCCGCGTACCCAGTTGGAAGTGGAGCTGTTCAATTACCTGCAAATTCGCTTCGGCCACGTCAGCTACGAACGAATAGTTTCCGGCCCGGGCCTGGTAAATGTTTTCAATTTTCTGCGCGACACCGGGCGTGGGACGCCGCCGCCGTGGCTGGTTGACGAAATGTCGCACTCAGATCCCGCCGCCGCGGTCTCACGCGCCGGCATGGACAGCAAGTGCGGGCTGTGTGAGCAGGCGCTCGACCTCTTCGTCTCCATCTACGGCGCCGAGGCGGGCAATCTGGCGCTAAAGATCATGGCTACGGGCGGAATCTATCTGGGCGGCGGCATCGCTCCCAAAATGCTTTCGAAACTCTCCGGGCCATTATTCATGCAGGCCTTCACCGGCAAGGGTCGGATGCAGGCTTTGCTGGAATCCATGCCGGTCCGGGTGATCACCAACGACCGCATTGCTCTGATTGGCGCTGCCCGGTGTGCCCTGGTTAAAACCACGGCAGCGTAGAATAATTTCTGCATGCCGGCCCAACCTGAAATCCGTATTTTGAAGACCGCCGCGGAATTGTTTGAAGCGGCAGCGGCAGAGTTCGCGGCCAGGGCTTCTCAGGCGGTACAGGCCAGCGGAAGATTTACCGTGGCTCTCTCCGGCGGCTCCACTCCCAAGGCCCTGTACTCGTTGCTGGCCGCAAAGTCCAATATTCCGTGGGACAAAATATATTTTTTCTGGGGCGACGAGCGCCACGTTCCACCCGACCATCCTGACAGCAACTACCGCATGACCGACGAAGCGCTGCTTTCCAAAATCCCGGTGCGGCAGGAAAACATTTTCCGGATTCATGCCGAGGAAAAAGATGCGCTCGCCGCAGCGCTGCAATACGAGCAAGCGCTAAAGGACTTTTTCCACTTGTCCCCGGGCGAGTTTCCGCGATTCGATCTGGTCCTTCTGGGCATTGGGACCGACGGGCACACCGCTTCCCTTTTTCCCGGCACTGCGGCGCTAAACGAAACACAGCGCCTGGTAGTCGCGAACTGCGTGCCAAAATTCAGCGCTTCCCGTCTCACTTTCACTTTCCCGGTCCTGAATGCCGCCGCCTGTGTCATCTTTCTGGCCAGTGGACCCGACAAGGCGGCGATACTCCACCAGGTTCTGGAGAACAGCTCCGCGGACCTGCCGTCTCAGCGAGTGCATCCATCCAACGGCAAATTGCTTTGGCTGATCGATGGGCCGGCGGCGGCCGCTCTGTCACGTCCGATTGTCTGACCTGAACTGCGACGGGATCTCTGCATTAATAAGATCCTTCCGTGACCATAGTGAATGGAGGACGGACGTCCCGCCTGTCCGGCCGGGCGGGACGCCCGGCCTCCAAACCGTGGTTCAACAAGTTGAAAGACGCGTTCACGGCAAAGGGCAACAACTCATGTTGATAAAAGAACTCTGGCGGTATCCGGTGAAGTCCATGGCCGGCGAGCAACTGGACAACGCCGAGATTACCGAACAGGGCATCGCCGGCGACCGGATCATCCAGGTGCGAAATGCCGCGGGCCGAATCTTCTCCGCGCGCACCCGGCCCGAATTGCTGCGGCACCAGGCTGTACTGCAAGCGAATGGTGATGTGCTGGTGGACGGACGCCCCTGGGACTCAAAAGAGGTTGCCTTCGAGGTCGAGCAGGCTGCGGGCGCGGGGACCCGCCTGGTCCGCAGCGACGCCGGGGACCGCTTCGATGTTCTTCCCCTGCTGGTCACAACTGACGGAATGTTTGCCGCTGTAGGTTACGACCGGCGGCGCTTTCGGCCGAACCTGGTCATCGCCGGCGTGGAAGGCCTCTCGGAACGCCAGTGGGAGGGAGCACGCCTGCGCATCAACGAAACAGTCATCGGCATGGACGATCTCAGGGCCCGCTGCATTATGACCACCTACGATCCTGACACCGGCGAACAGGACGTCAACGTGCTGCGCCGCATCCAGAGGGAATTTGGCGGCGTGCTGGGGCTGAACAGTTACGTCATCACTCCGGGCCGGGTTGCGGTCGGTGACCCGGTCGAACTGTTGCCTCGGTCATGAACGGTCCCGGCAATGTCGTGTTTCTGGGAGTAGATTTGGGCTGGTATGGAAAGCCGAGCGGCCTGGCCTCGATCGGAATCAGTCAGGGGCAACTGTTTCTTCAAAATCTGACCCGCCTGGAAAAATCCGCCGAGATTCTGGCCTGGATCCAGAACCAGGCTGGAAGCAGCAACGCCGTGGTAGCGGTTGACGCTCCGCTGGTAATTCGTAACCAGGGGGGAATCCGTGATGCGGAGCGGGAACTGAACCAGGAATTTCGCCGCTTTCATGCCGGATGCCACGCCGCCAATCTCGGGCGTCCCTTCGCCGGAGATGTGCTGTCATTCAGTCGGCAGCTCGCGGCCCTGGGCTTCGCTCATGGCGATGCGATGGCCGCGCGCTCGCAAGGCCGCTTTCAAATCGAAGTTCACCCTCACGCGGCCACGGTGAATCTCTTCGATTTGACTCGCATTGTGAAGTACAAGCGTGGCCGGCGCGCGGCTCGCGCTCGGGAACTGGGCCGTTTGCGCGCCCTGATGCTGTCGCGTCTTCCGTTGCTGGATCCTGCTCTGCCCTTGCGTCTGCCGTCCGTGCCTACAACCGGCAATCTGAAACCTGTCGAAGACCAGATTGATGCCGTACTCTGTGCCTACATTGCCGCGCACTGGTGGTATTGGGCTGGGGCGCGAAATCGCGTCTATGGATGTGGCGCGACCGGTTACCTCGTGGTGCCGGAGCGCAAGACGAATGAATCAGCGCAGGCTGCGTTCAGACTTCCCCACGCCGACTCTTCCAGCAGACTCCCCAGCAGACGTCTTTGATCACGGCTCTCGGCCCTACTGGACCTCGATCGAGACCACCCGTCCCGCGCCGGTCCCGGTTTCCCGGTAATTGATCGCGACTCTCTGCCTGCTCCAGGAGCAGGAAAATGCGTCCGCTCCGATCAGCGCCACATGTTTGTTGTCCGGCACCTGCATCTTCCAGGTTTTCCCACCCGCAACCACGGTCAGGGTTGCCTCGGGCGGCGTTGAGCAGTCGATGCTCATGATTGTGCCTTTAAGAAAGCTGGGCGGGGTCTGACTTGGAATTATGCGAACATGCTCTTCAACGACGGAGCCGGCATCGATACCCGATCCAATAGAGCAGCAGGCATGTGCTTCCCCATCGTTCCCGATTACGCTCCCGCTGCCCGCTGCCCTCCGTTCCTCGACCGCCGCTTTAAATTGCAACGCCTCCTCCAGCGCTCTGCCCGCTCGTTCCGCCACTTCGGGGCTGCCGTTCCTGACCAACACCTGCAATATTGGAATCGCCGGATCGGGTTGCCGGTTATTCAGATAGATTTGCGCCAGATTGAACTGATACTTCTCGTTTCGAGGGCTGAGCGACACGGCTTTCTGCATGCTGACCAGCCCCTTCGCCGGATCTCCAGCGGACATCTGGGCCAACGCCAGGAGGCTATAAGAGTCGGCAAAAGTGGGGTCGAGCGCGATGGCGGCATCCAGGTGCCGGATCATTTCCGACAAATCCGCCGGGTTCGAAAAGCCGCCCTCGCGGCTCATCAGCAGCGCTGAGTAATAGTGAACGCGGGGGTCCCTGGAGTCGGCCTGGGCCGCGCGCTTGAAGTATTCCGCGGCCTGGGTAAAGGCCTGCTTCTGCAGGTAGGCATAACCCAGGCCGCGGCAAGCCGCGGCATGGTTGGGATCGGCCTTTAGAATTTCCTTGAACTCCGCCACCGCCTGCTCGCGGTAATCCAGCGAGTGCAGGTGAAGATCGGCGAGCACGGCGCCGCTGTCGGCCGGGCTGAGCGGCCGCACCACATATTCGCTGCTGACGATGTTTGCAGGTTTTGGTATCGGATAATATTTGAAGCGTCCGCTGCTGACATAGTTGCGCAATGCCTTGTCGAAATCAGCTGCACTCATGCCCAGGCTCTGCTGGATGGCGTTTTCCACCGGCACATTCCTCGCCAGCTTCAAATCGAAGTATTGAGAAAGCCTGGAAATCAGGTTGTTGTCGTAGAGATAGTGCACGACCATCCCGGATTCGGCATAGAAGACGGTACGACGGCTGCCGCTCTCGTTGTAGGTCGAGGAATTCTGCTGCACCCGGAAGAGGTCGGCCACTTTCATCATTCCGTTCTGCTGCAACACCCGGTACTCATCTTCCGGGATCTTGCCCACCCGGGCTTCTTTACTGTCCACTTCAATGCTGGAAAAGTACTCGGCAAACCCTTCTTCGAACCACGAATCCACTCTTGAGGTAAGCACTCCGTTCATCAACTGGTGGGCATACTCGTGAAAGACCACGCTCCATGGATTCTCCACTGACATGTCCAGCATGATGAAGTTGCGGTCTTCGGCGCCCGCAAACTGACCCGACACCTGCACCGGCTTGCCGTTCCACAGAGGCGCGAATTGCTGCATTTCCTTGTTATTGCGAAAGGCCACAATCTGCAGCGGTACGGGAATATTCACGCTGGCCCTGGTCATCAGGACATCGAAGACAGCGCGCATCTGTTCGAAGCGCATGGCGGTTTCCCGTCCGCGCTTTTCTCCCGCATCGGTCACCACGGAAAAATGCGGAGACTTGACTTCAATCCATTGCGCATCGCCGGCGAACACAACAGGGACCGCGCTCAGGGTGAGCACCAGCAGAAACAGCGGGCGGGCATGCCATCGAAGCGAAGATCGCACGACAGAAACTCCCGATGGATAGTAGCTCAGGCCGGGGCGCATTCCAAGCTCCCGTGGGAAATGCCTTCTAGAACACCGGCGTCAGGTTATGTTTCTTGGAATACATCTTGCGATCGACCGCCCGCAAAACATCCTCAGCGTCGGAGCCGGTGACGTAAGGGGCCAGGGCCCAGCTGAACGAGAGTTCGAAGCCCTTCTTGCTGGCCAGGTTCCACTGCTCCACTTCCCGGAGGATCCGCTGCAGCGGGCAATCGGCCTGCTCTTCGGTGGTGTCCGGCATCATAATCAGAAACTCGTCTCCACCCTGACGGAAGGCAAGGTCGGCGCCCCGAAAGACGGCCTTCAATATTCTGGCAAAATCGATCAGGACCTTGTCGCCTTCGAGCGCGCCGTACTTGGAGCTGATAGCGCTGAAACCGTTCAAGTCAATGGCCATGAAAGTCAGGCTGCTGCCCAGCCGGTTGGCGCGCGCCACTTCTCGCGGCAGCAGTTCATTCAGGGCCCGCCGGTTCAGCAGCTGGGTCAGCGGGTCAATCAGCGACAGGCTCTCCAGCCGCTCGTTCAAAACCAGTTCGCGAATCAAAGCCAGGCGGGTGCTGTTGAGCGTCCGCTTCTGTGACAACAGATAAATATTGAACAGCAGGACCAGCGAGATCAGTCCAAAGAAGAGTTGGGGCAGATAGAAGCGGTCGATGTGAACAAACAGCTGCGACCACACAAGGTTCGGCAAAATCACTGCCAGCAGGCCCGAAGTCAGGACCAGCATCACCAGAATTCCGATTGACCAGAGCTGCAGGTCGCGTCCGGAAAGCTGCTGAATCTGCTGCTGAATCTCGTCCGCGCGCACCAGCATGGAGGGTTGGGCTGTGCGCTCTTCATCGGACTGCGACATTCCCCCTCCTTGTAAACACAGGTTTCCCTGATCTGGAACACTCGTTCTTAGAATTTGTATCGCAATTGAGGCGGGCAAGGAGCGGGAAAACTTTCTCCGGGATTACCTTCGTAATCGGGGATCGGAACCAGGACCCTTTAAGGGTAATCGACATCCACCAGTACGTTGTGTCCGCTTTCCTTGCGGAACGTGACTAGAACCTTCTGGCCCACAGGCAAGGCGTTCCGCATGTCGCCCTCGAGCACCAGCAGGTTTGACGCACCGCCGCCGTCAGACAGAGTTACCACGGACTTGTTGGGCTGTCCCACGCCGGATTCGTAGAACTGAACGCTCTGCACTTTGCCCTGTTGCCTGACCCCGCCGGCGATGGTCGCAGTTGCCGTCGCGGACCTTTGCTTTCCCGTGCCCTTCTTGCGCAGTTCGATAAGAATGTTCAAACCCACAATGCCCGACATGGCCGCCAGGATCAGCGACATGAACAATCCGTCCACGGTGGTGATCGAACCGTAGAGCACGATCCAGGCAATGCCCAGGAGTGGAACCAGCGCCAAAAGCACCGAGATGACCAGCATCATGATTTTGTCCGGAAGCGCTCGTTAAAGGTGGGACTCACGGCCAACAGATTAGCAAAAAATCAGGTTTCAAGCTTTCAAAGTTTTAAGGTTGCAAAGCTTCAGGGTTCATGGCGTTTCGTTTTTGAAAGCCTGAAACTTGAAATCTTGAAAGTGCGATTTTTGGGAAGGCAGGTTTTAAAAAGTTGCAGGGTTTCAAAGTTTCAAACTCTCGTTCTTGAAACCTTGAAACTTGAAACCTTGACACTGCAATTTTGAAACCTCGAAACTCGATTTCAGGCGCAGGTGTCGCGCCAGTCGGAGATTTCCTTGAGGCCGTCGGCCCGGGTCTGCTCGAAGAGCCGCACCCGGTGGCGCGAGTGCTCAAACTCATGGATGTCCGCCCAAACTTCAGCCTGCCAGGCTTCATCATGAATTGCGGTTTCACCACAGGTAGCGCAGCGGGTGTGCAGCTTTCGAACCAGGCGGGCGGGGACGGCAACCGGGCCGACTGGCAGTTCGACAAAGATGCAGCGCACTTCCTGTATGTCTTCGTTGTCGCCGATGATGTGCTCGTAGCGCAGCAGGTAGCCGAAGGCCAGCTTTCTGGCTTCCTGTTCAGCTTCGGCTCGAGTGTGAAAGGGACCATACTCGGCCCGCATCTGCTCGGTGGAATCGCAGGCCATCCAAAACGTTTCCTTGTATGCCATTATTGCCTCGTGGGGTCGGACTGGGCAGGCTTAGAAGAAAGCGCCGGAGGGTCCTGGGACTACGCCCCACTCTGAGGAATGCAATTCAGCTGCCGGGATGGAACCGCTGAGAGGCTGGACGCAGGTCATTAATCATCAACTACTTACCGGATATCGAAAAAGACCACCCGCCGGCAAAATGCAAGCTTTTGCAGCCTTTTCCCCCAATCGCTCGGGTGCCCCACCCTCTTTTCGCGCCCTTCGCGAAAAAGGGTGGGCGCCTTGGGGCCATCCCTACATCAGACGAAAAACGTCGGAAATAAATCAAGATCGATACGACGACTATCGCTACCGCACTGTTGCAGGAAAGTAAGGGCGAGGCACTCATGACAATGACAAGTAATTAATGACATTGGAGACCGAAGATGGGTGGCGATCTGCCAATCTTTCCTGGTCCAGCCCCACCAGTTGGGCATGGCCCAGGCGATGTGCTTCCGAGGGGCGCAAGGAACTGCGGAGCTTCGCTCCGCCGGACAGCCGGGGGCGGCTGTCCCCACGTGGTCTTTCCTGGCATCTCTCACGCCGTACTGCCGGCTCAGGAAGCAATCGTCCCCGACATGACATCTCTCGGCTGCATGGCGGTCTCCTCCTGCCATCTCTCGCCGCCGTGGCGGGCGACATAGATGGCCAGTTCCAGGCGGCTCCATACCCCTAGTTTGTCGAAGGTGTTGCGCAGGTAGTTTTTCACGACCTGTTCAGTGGTGCCAATGGCTCGGGCGATTTCGCGGTTGGTCTGGCCTTCCCAGACCAGGCCCGCGACCTGCATTTCTTTGGCGGTCATCCGCTCACGGGGTTGCATGTTTCATCTGCTCCTTGGCAAACATCGCCGTCGCCAGCTTCACCCGTTTTCTGCCGTCCCGGATGCCCGCCCGCAAGAAAAGCGTCCGCAGGTGCTGCTTTACCGTGCGCGGGCTGATCTTCAGTTGCGCCGCGATTTCTTTGTTGCTGCAGCCCTGTATCAGCAGCTGCAGGACTTGTTCATCGCGCGGTGTAATCTTGATCTGGTTCAGGCTCAGCATAGCGATTCCTCATTGATCTTGATCGCGTTTACCCGCTGCGCTTAGGCTTGCGCCTGGGTTGCGATCGGAATTACACAGAAGCAACTGCTTCGCCAAAGCTTCGCTGCCCTGCACAAAGGGACAAAGCCTTGCGAATGCTACATTTTGGTCTATGGCCCACGGTGTCCCGGGCGGCGCCGCCAAGCCTGATCCGGAACACCTTGTCCCACAATGGGCGCGGGCCGGATAGAATGGCCTCGAGGGGGACAGTATGCGCGTGCTGGTAGTCGAGGATGAGGTCCGGCTCGCCGAAAATATCGCCCGCAGTCTGCGTGAGAGCGCCGGCTACGCGGTAGATGTTGCCGCCGACGGCCAGGAGGGACTGTTCCTCGCGGAATCGAACCCTTACGACGTAGTGCTGCTCGACCTCATGCTGCCCAAACTGGATGGTATGGAACTGCTGGGCAGAATCCGCCAGGCCGGACAGCACACGCCTGTGCTGGTGGTGACCGCGCGCGACGACAAGGATTCCGTTGTCGCCCTGCTCAATGCCGGGGCCGACGACTACCTGACCAAACCCTTCGATCTGGGCGAACTGCTGGCCCGCACCAAGGCCCTGATCCGTCGCGGCAAGGGACAGCCCTCCCCGGTGGTCGTCATCGGCGATCTCGAACTTAATACCGTCAACCGCACGGTGCAGCGCGGCGGTAAACCGATCACGCTGACCGCCATGGAATATCGCGTTCTCGAGTATCTGGTGCACCGCCCGCGCGCCGTGGTCTCGAAGACCGAGTTGCTCGAACATCTTTACGATTACAACTGGGAAAAATTCAGCAACGTGATTGAAGTCTATATCTCCGGGCTGCGGCGCAAACTGAACCAGGGCTCGTCGCGGCAGCTGATCCGCACCCTGCGCGGGCAGGGCTATATGTTGCAGGACTGATTTCCGAAATGGCCGACATGCGGCGCGACTCCATTCAACGGCGGCTCATCGCTTCAGTCCTGCTGTCGCAGATCATCCTCACGGCCGGGCTGGTGATCATAGGCGTTCTGGTCACTTACTGGCGCCTGATCTCCACGCTCGACACCAGCATGCAGGCCCACGCCACCAGCGTGGCCGTGCTGGTTCGCTATACCGAAGACGGCAGCGGACACGTGTACTTCGACAACAGCCTGCTGCCCGAGTCGATTGATCCCAATCATCCCGACCAGTTCACGGTCTGGGCCGACCGCACTGGATTTCTCACCCGCTCCGAAGACTGGCCCGACGGCCTGCAGTTCCAGCCCGGCCCCAGTGAACATTGGAATTTCATCTGGGCCGGGGTCCCTTATCACGCCGTGCGCCTGAACCATGTTCCAATACTTGATCGGGAAGAGGGCGCGGCCTTCCACCCTCAGACCCTGACCATTGTCTATGCCTCGCCCCTGGTACGGATTCAACATCAGGTCAAGGTCGCGGGGGCCGCCATTGCTCTGGCCAGCCTTCTCCTGCTGGGCGCAACCACCGGGCTGGCTTCCTGGAGAATCCGACGCAGCCTGCTGCCTCTGCAGAGTCTGGCCCGGCAGGCAGCCCTGGTCTCCACCCAAAGCTGGAAGCTTCAGCCTCCCCGGGAAGCCGAGCAGATCGAGGAACTGCGCCCCTTGACCGATTCCATGACTCAGATGCTGGCGCGTCTTGAGTACTCCTTCAAACAGCAGCGGGAATTCGTGGGCAACGCAGCCCACGAGTTGAAGACGCCGGTGGCGGTGCTGAAGTCCACCCTGCAGTCGCTGGTGCAGCGTCCCCGAAGTTCGGAAGAGTATTGCGCCGGCGTGCAGGCATCGCTCCAGGACCTCGACCGGCTGGAGCAACTGCTGCAGTGGATGCTTCGGCTGGCCCGGGCCGAGCAATGGGCGCAGAATTCCCAGGGCCGCAACCTCGATCTCATCGACCTCAACTCCACCTGCGAAGAAGCGGTGGAGAGAATTCGGGCACTGGCCGAGTCCCGCAACACCACGATTCATCTGGCCACCAACGGGCCGGTTCCCATCCGCGCCGATCCCGAGGACCTGCAACTGGTGTGGACGAACCTGCTGGAGAATGCCGTCCGCTACAGTCCCGAGGGAACCACAGTCGAGATCGCGGTGGCCCGGAAAGGGGACCAGGCGCAAGTTTCTTTTCAGGACCATGGCGTCGGTATTGCCGCCGCTGATCTGCCCAAGATTTTTGAGCGCTTCTATCGCGGAGATCATTCCCGGGCCCGGGCCACGGGCGGGTTCGGCCTGGGGCTGGCCATCGCCAAAGCCCTGGTGGAAGCCTACGGCGGAAGCATTGCCGCGGAGAGTAGCCCAGGTAAGGGCACCCGCATGACGGTTGAGTTGCCCGTTCCCAGGTTATAGCCCAGTCCAGACGGTAGCGCCGGCATCTTGCCGGCAGTCCCGAGGGCGATACTTTGTCGTCGGGCGGCTTCAGTTTCTCTTAAGGTAGGTTGCGGTAACATCTGCGGTTCGGCCCGGAGCACGGTGACGCCTATGTCCAATCATTTTCGCAGTGGCAATATCGGCACAGGAATGAGGATCGTCCTCGCAATGCTGGGTCTGTTCGCAACCGCATCAGCCCAGAGTTCCCTCCCCGCGGCAGATGTCGATAGCAATCCGAATCAGGCCACGAACTCTGCTCCCCTGACCGTAACCTTGCAGGATGCCATCGCCCGCGCGCGAAAAAATGATCCCGCATATCACGCCGCCCTGACCGCTTATGGTTCCGCGAAAGAAGACCGGGTACAAGGCCGGGCCGCGCTGCTCCCGGGTGTGAACTACGACGCCGGATTTCTTTATACCCAGGGCAATGGCACGTCCACCGGGCGCTATGTGGGCGCCAATGGAGTGCACGAATACCTCAGCCAGGGCAATGTTCACCAGGATATTTCCCTGCAGGGGATCGCGGAATACCGGCGCACGCGGGCCGCGGAAGCAGTGGCGCGGGCCCGGTCCGAAATTGCCGGCCGCGGGCTGGTGGTGACCGTGGTCCAAACCTATTACCACTTCGTGGTGGCGCAGCGTAAGTATGACACCGCCCAGCGCGCTGCGACCCAGGGCCAGCGCTTTCTCGATATCAGCCAGAAGCTTGAACAGGGCGGCGAGGTTGCGCACTCGGATGTGATCAAGGCCCAGATCCAGTTTCAGCAGCTGGCGCGCGACCTGCAGGAAGCGGAGCTCGAGATGAATCGCAGCCGCCTCGAGCTGGCGGTGCTCATCTTCCCCGACTTCAACGAACACTTCAGTGTAGTGGACGACCTGCAGACCCCCGAGCCGATTCCTTCCTTCACTGAAGTCCAGACCGCTGCCGCCCGCCAGAACCCCGATCTGCGGGCCGCCGTGGGTGCGCTCCAGGAAGCTCGCCAGGAAGTTGGCGTGGCCTGGTCTGGTTTCTTGCCTGCGCTAAAGCTGGATTACTTTTACGGCATTGACGCGACCCACTTTGCTACCCGCCAGTTCGATCCAGCTTCGCAGCTGTCAGTGCGCAATCTCGGATACGCTGCCACCGCGACGCTACAGTTGCCAGTCTGGAACTGGGGAGCGAATCGCAGCCGATTGAAGCAGGCCGGCTTGCTGCGCGAGCAGGCACAGCTCGAACTGACATTCACCCAGCGCCAGCTGCTGGCCAGATTGCGCACGTTGTACGACGAAGCTCAAATCGCCCGCTCGGAACTTGATTCGCTGAGTCAGTCGGCGGAACTGGCCGCTGAAAGCTTGCGCTTGACCACACTGCGCTATCAGTCCGGAGAGGCCACCGTGCTCGAAGTAGTGGACGCACAAAACACCTCCACCCTCGCACGCAACGCATTCAGTGACGGCCAGTCGCGCTATCGCGTTGCCCTGGCGAACCTTCAAACCCTGACAGGAACCTTCTGACCCCAGAAATAAAAACTCGCAAGGGTGCCCCGTCCTCGTCTCTCCGTCCTTTGGAGAGACAGGGCGGGGTCTTCGCGCACAAATTATCGTATCGGCGCGGTGCAATTTCCCTTGCGATCCTCGCTTTACTCTCCCTGCCCGGCTGCTCCAACAATTCCTCTGAGAAGGAATCCGCGGTCCCGGTGCAGGTGGTCGCGGTAAGAAAGGAGACGCTGCGGCGCACGGTCACCGCCGAGGCCGTTCTGTTCCCGTTGCAGCAGGCAGCCATCACTCCGAAGATCAGCGCGCCGGTGAAAGCTTTCTACATCAAGCGTGGCAGCAAGGTGCGCCAAGGCCAGTTGCTGGCGGTGCTCGAGCACAACGACCTGGCAGCCGCGGCCCAGGAGAACAAGGGTTCCTACGACGAGGCCCAGGCCGCATATGAAACCACCACCGCTTCCGCCCTGCCGCAGGAGGTCCAGAAAGCTCAACTCGACGCCCAAGCCGCCCGGGAACTTTTGTCCGCCCAACAGAAAATCTTTAACAGCCGGCAGGAACTCTTTCAGCAGGGCGCAATACCGCGCAAGGAACTCGACCAGGCAGGAGTGGACCTGACTAACGCGCGCAACCAGTATGAAATCGCACAACAGCATCTCGATGCGCTGATGAAAGTAGGCAAGCAGCAGCAATTGAAGTCCGCGGCCGGACAGCTCGAATCCGCGAAAGGCAAATACCTGGGCTCGGCGGCACAGCTCAGCTATTCCGAAATCCGCAGCCCCATCGACGGCGTGGTAGCCGACCGTCCCCTCTACCCGGGTGAGATGGCCGCGGCCGGTTCTCCACTGCTTACCGTGATGGACACTTCGCAGGTCATCGCCCGCGCCCACATCCCCCAACCCGAAGCCGCGCTGCTCAAAGCCGGCGACCCGGCAACCATCAACGTCCCCGGCGAGGATAATCCAATCGAAGGCAAGATCACGGTGGTCAGCCCGGCGCTCGATCCCAACAGCACCACGGTCGAAGTATGGGTCCAAATCAAAAACACCGATCAGCGCCTGAAGCCCGGCACCAGCGTGCAGGTTTCCATGCTGGCCCAGACTGTTCCCGATGCCCTGGTCATTCCCTCGGTGGCGTTGCTGACCGCGCAGGACGGCACCACGTCGGTCATGCAGGTCAGCGCCGACGATCACGCATACCAGAAGAACGTGCGCGTCGGAATTCGGCAGGGCGATTCCGTACAAATCATCGAGGGTCTGCAGGCCGGAGACCGCGTGGTCGCCTCCGGGGCTTACGGCCTGCCGGACAAGAGCAAGATCAAAGTGGAAAGCCAGAATGAAAAGTAGCCGGGAAACGAATTCGCCAGACTCGGCCTACTGGTTTTCGCGCTATTCCAAACCGCTGATCTTCGTGATCCTGACCCTGGCTTTGGTCGGCGGCTACCTGGCTTTCAGCATTCCGGTTGCAGTCTTCCCCGCCACCAACTTCCCCCGCATCCTGATCGCCGTGGACAACGGAGTCATGCCCACCGATCAGATGATGGTTACCATCACCCGTCCCATCGAAGAAGCCGTGAACAGCGTTCCCGGACTGCAGGACGTGCGCTCCATCACCAGCCGCGGCTCCGCCGAAATCGATCTGTTCTTCGACTGGAACGTGGATACCATCCTCACCCTGCAGTACGTTAACGCCGCCCTGTCGCGCGTCCAGACGGACTTGCCGCCGACCGCGAGTGTGGTGGCCAACCGCATGACTTTCGCCAGCTTTCCCATCATCGGATACAGCCTGACTTCTGCCACCGTTCCGCAAACCCAACTGTGGGAGATGGCAACCTATGAGATGAAGCCGCGACTGAACCGGCTGGACGGCGTGTCCACGGTCCTGGTGCAGGGCGGGCAGGAGCCGGAATTCCACATCACTCCCGACCCCGCGAAGCTTCTCACCGCGAACGTCACCGTCACCGACATCCTGGACACGATGCGCCGCACCAACCTCATCGACTCCCCCGGACTCTTCGAACGCAACCATCAGCTTGTCCTGGCGCTGGTGAGCGGGCAGGTGCGGACGCCGCAGCAGATCGCCGACACGGTCATCCGGAACACGCCCGCGGGAATTCCCGTTCGCATCGGAGACGTGGCCACCGTCGCACCCGGGGTCAAGCCCGTATATACGCTGGTGACGGCCAACGGCAAACCTGCCGTGCTCCTCAACATCAACCGCCAGCCCGACAGCAACACGGTGAAGGTTGCGGATGAAGTACACAGCCAGGTCGCCGAGATTCGCAAGTCGCTGCCACCCGGAATCGAAATCAAGCCGTTCTACGACCAGTCCATCATCGTTGGCGATTCCATCAGGAGCGTGCGCGACGCCATTCTGCTGGGCTTGATTCTGGCCTCCATCATCCTGGTGGTTTTCCTGCGCGACTGGGGAACATCGATTGTCGCCGGACTGGTAATTCCAGTCACTGTGCTGGTGACCTTCATCGCGCTCAAACTCCTGGGCCAGAGTTTCAACCTGATGACGCTGGGCGGACTGGCCGCAGCCGTGGGTCTGGTGATCGACGATGCCATCGTGGTGGTGGAAAACATCGTGCTTCACCGCGATGCCGGCGAAGGCAGGCTGCAAGCCATCCATGGCGCTCTGAAGGAGATCACCATTCCTCTGATCGGCTCGACGGTGACACCGGTCGTCGTCTTCCTGCCCCTGATTTCGATCACCGGCGTGACCGGAACATTCTTCCGCGCCCTGGCCGTGACCATGAGTGTGTCCCTGTTCACCTCCCTGGCGTTGGCCCTGAGCTGGACGCCGAGTCTGAGCCAGTACTTCATCGGCAGGCGCAAGCAGGCCCATAAGCAGAACGAAGAGAGCGGGATTGCAGAGGAGACGGAAGAAGCTTCCATGGCGCGATTGCTGGCCGCCGAAGAAGCTTCTCTCGGGGGATTCTTCAGAAAGATCGTGGACTTCCATGCCCGCTGGCTGCGACAGGCCCTGGCCCGTCCCGCGTGGCTGGCGGGTTTGAGCCTGCTCCTGGTGGCCGCCTCATACGTTTGCTACCGCTATTCCGGCTCCGACTTGATGCCGGAGATGGACGAAGGCGGATTCACCCTGGACTACTGGACGCCCGCCGGAACTTCGCTCGCGGAAACCGACCGCATGGTGGGCCACATGGAACAGATCCTGAATGCTGTGCCCGAGATCGAGAGCACTTCGCGGCGTACTGGCCTGGAACTGGGACTGGCGGCGGTGACAGAAGCGAATCGCGGCGACATTCTGGTCAAACTGAAAAAAAATCGCAGTCGCTCCATCGACGACGTGATGGAAGAAGTCCGGAGTCGAGTGACCGCCCAGGAACCGGCCGTGCGGGTTGAGTTCGTGCAAGTCCTGCAGGACATGATCGGCGACTTGACCAGCGAACCTGAGCCTATCCAGATCAAGCTGTTTTCGCCAGATCCGGCGCTCCTCGATGCCTGGGCCCCGCGAGTCGCGGCCGCCATAGGCAAGATCGACGGCGTAGTGGATGTACTCGACGGCATCGAAAATACCATCAGCGGGCCCGCCACCACCTTTCAGATCAACCCCAGTGTCGCCGCCCGCGCCGGATTCACTCCCGAGGAAATCGCCACCGATGCCGCGGCCATTCTGGGGGGCGAACCAGCCGCTGCGCCCGTGATCAGCGCCGATCGTCCCTACACTGTGCGCGTCCGCTTTCCCGTGGGAAATCGGGCCTCGCTCGAGGCCATGCGCGACACGCTGCTGACCAGCAGCACGGGAAAAACCGCGACCCTCGGGGCCCTGGCCACCATCACCGAGCTTCCTCCGCAAACCGAAATTCGCCGGGAGAATTTGCAGCGCGACGTCTCTGTGACGGCACGTCTCGAAGGCACCGACCTGGGAAGCGCCGTCGACGCCGTGCAGAAAGCGGTGGACGCTTTGCATCTTCCCTCCAGCATTCGCGTGGAGTACGGCGGCACCTACAGGCAGCAGCAGAAATCATTCTCTGACCTGGTGCTGGTGCTGCTCCTGGCGATCGTTCTGGTGTTCATCGTTCTGCTCTTTGAATTCGGATCGTTCGCCGCTCCCTTGGCCATTCTGGCTTCCGCATTGTTATCAACGTCGGGAGTCTTCATAGCGCTGATGATCACGCGCACTACATTCAATGTGTCTTCCTTCATGGGAATGATCATGGTGGTGGGAATCGTGGCGAAAAACGGAATTCTTCTGCTGGATGCGGACCAGAAATTTCGCGCCGTGGGATTCTCCGCGGAGGATGCCATGCTGCAAGCCGGACGCCGCCGCCTGCGTCCCATCGTCATGACCGCCCTGGCCACGGTGGCGGGAATGTTGCCCTTGGCTTTCGCGCTGGGAGCGGGCTCGCAAATGCTGCAACCCCTGGCCATCGCCGTGATCGGAGGCGTTCTGATCTCAATGGCGCTGTCGCTGATCATCACCCCCGCGGTGCATTACTACCTGCGCGGCCGGCAGACCGGGCGTCAGCCGGGATAGTGTCACATGTGCGGAATTACTTGGCGAACTTTGCGGCCTTTCTTTGCGTCCTTTGCGGTAAAGGCTTTGACCTGAGTCGTTGAAGAATCTCAAACCGCAGATTTCGCCAAGGACTGCAGGGCGTTAAGGTCAGCATTGGCGGCTGGCGCAATCGGCAGCTTTTGGCCTGTTTGGCCGGTTTCATCCCGAGACGAAAGTGCACAACTTTGCACACCCACGTCCAAGAGAAGGGGCGTGTCCTTTTGATACCCCCAGCAGGCGCGCGCCGACGGCCTTCAAGTTGCCGAACTCAAGGCAACATGCCTTATACTTTGCAGCGACTTACCCCCGCTTTAGAGTCGGGCCTCTTCTCCCGTCATACAACCAGCGGGAGCTATAGTGCATTCTTTGGTAAGCCGGTTTGGTTTATGGATTGCATTACAATAGAGCTTCCGGGGTCCCCCACCGGCTGGCGCGTAAATACGCTCGTGACCCAGATTGCTACCAGCCCGCAACGAAAGCCTATGCTCGACGAGGCTTCGTTTCAACAACTTCTCTCCGCGGCCTACGTGCTCCAGGAGCACAACGATCGCTTGCGGGCGAAGGGGCATCAAGCTGACTTCGCGGAAAATCTTTCGGCGATTGTAGAAACCCAAAAATTAATCCAGACCCTGCAACTGGACCTGGCGGCCGCAGCCGAACTGGTGGCGGAGCGAGTGCAGAAGATCACACACGCCTCCGGCACCGCCATCGGGATCATCGAAAAGGACCAGCTCTTTTATCGCTCCGCCACCGGCACCGCCGCCCTCGACGCTGGAACGCATGTGCCCTTGAATTCCGTGCTCTCGGCAGACTGCCTGAGCAAGGGATCTGCGCTCAACTATCCCGACGTCACTTCGAACCTGCACCTGCACGCCGACCTTTTCCGCAGTCGCGACGTAAAGGCCTTCATCGCAGTCCCGGTTTACCACGCAGGCCAGGTGGCCGGCGTTCTCGAGCTGCGTTTTGCCCGCGTCAATTCCTTTCGCGAAGCCGACCTCCGCACCGCTGAACTTATGGCGGGCCTGTTAAGCGAAGCCATGGTGACTGCGGCCCGGATGAAGTGGAAGGAGGCGCTGGCATCGGAGCGGCAGAGCATGCTGGAAGCTCTGGAGAGAATCAAGCCCCAGATCGAACGTCTGGGCAGCGAATCCGCGCCCGTCGAGAATGTTGCGGCAGCCACGCCTGTCGCGCCCGCCGCGGCGCCATCGGTGATCAGGGCCCAGCCTCCGGCACTTCGCAGCTCGGACGTGTGCTCCGCCTGTGGCAGTGACTTTTTTGACGAGAGTGAGTCTTTCTGCGGAATTTGCGGCACTGCGCGTGCGGTAAGCTCCGCACTCCCCGTCCCTGGCTTGGACTCTGCCAATAAGAACGACACTCCCTGGCTTACACCTTATGGCCAGGAAAATCCCACGAACGGGAATTCCGGGACCGCTGTGTCCCAGACCAGGGACACGGTTCTCAAGGACAAAGCAGTTCCGGCCACTCTGCCAGCGGGCGTGGTTTCCGAGCCTCAAGTAACACCAGCCCCGGCGGCTCAGAGCGTCGTTGAATTCCCGGCGAAGCCATCCGAACCGGATTCGAAGCCCGCCTTGGAGACCGAATCCGGGTTGAGCAGCCCCCTGCATTGGACACCGGATCCTTTTGCGCCGCCGGCTGAAGTCCCGGGCCCGGATTCGCTGCGTATTGTTCCGGCAGACCCGTTTCCGGCAGATCCGCCTCCGCCGCCCGACGCTGTGGGAGCGGCGATTGAAGTTGCGCCCTATCCCTGGGATTCGGCAAAAAAGGCGCAGGAATGGCTCGAGACAGTCAAAACGCACTCCCGGGCGGAATGGCTGGCGCAGCAGTGGCGAAGACGACGAGCCAACTTCTACGTGGTGGTTGCGGCCGTGATGCTCTTGATCGTGATCTCTGGCTGGGGTACTCGACCAGCCGGGAACACTGCGGAAAACGTTACTCCGGCACCCAGCCACCACAAGGCGCCGCCTCCACCGCAGCTGACCCTGTTTGAAAAGCTTCTGGTAAGTCTTGGCCTGGCGGAAGCCCCACCTCCGCCCGTCGATATGGGGAATCCCGAAACTCAGGTCTGGGTCGATGTCCACACCGCCCTGTACTACTGCCCCGGCGGCGACCTGTATGGCAAGACCGCTGACGGAAAGTTTTCCAGCCAGCGCGATGCTCAACAAGACCAGTTTCGGCCCGCCAAAGGAAAGGCCTGCCCGTAAATCCGGTAAGGGAATCTACAGCAATTTTTTTCCACATCTCAGGATTGACAACCTCCGACTCAGAGTGTGATGTTTGATAATCTTGCCGTTGGAGGATGCACGTGCCCAAGCTGCACGACAAATTGTCTGAACCACCCTTCCCGTCCGAACTGAACCCGCTGACTAACCCAGCTCTGGAGCGCAATCTCGGACGCTGGGCCCAGGTTTATTTCAGCAATCCTCCCGGGAAACGGCAACAGGCCGTGGGCAAACTTTTGGAAGAAATCCAACGGGAAACTGGCGCGGACCCGGTGGAGAAAGCCGTTCGCCCCTATTTTGCCCGTGACCTAAAATTCCAGAGCGCCCTTTGTTCTGTCTGCCAGCACCAGAATCCGCCCGGCCACAAGTTTTGCAGCCGGTGCGGCCAGGTGCTTCAGCCGTCCCAAACCGGTGCGGCAAATCACCTGGGCGCGACCGAAGCTGGCGAGGCGACGCCCCCGCAGTCCGAAGCCGATGTGCAGTGGCTGCGCGACCGGGCTTTTAGCGGTCTGGACGGATCTGAGGGTCCGCAAAGGCGAGCATGGAAATATCTGCTGGGCGCGGTCGTGCTTGTGTTGGCGGGTTTCGCCTATCTGCAGTGGGCCCCGAGACCCGGGACAGGAGTAGCGTCATCCAGTACGTCTAGTACGTCCTCGCAGGTGAGTGCTCCGGTAGCTTCGCTTCCGCAAGCTTCTTCGCCGGCCGAATCCAATCCACCAGAAGCGATTTCGGCGGAGCCCAAAACGCCCGAGGCCCAGAATTCGGCAACCACCGCGGCCCATGAACCGGCAGCCGCTCGGGGTGGACTGCAGCCGGCTTCTCAGAAATCTCCGATGCCCGGCGCCCAACCATCGCGGCCGGCGCCGGCGGGCGACGAAAGCGGTGCTTCCGATCTGCGGCTCGCCCAGCGCTATCTCGGGGGCAGCATGGGCGTGCGCGATTCCTCCGAAGCCGCAAAGCTGCTGTGGAAAGCGGTCGGGAAACAAAATGCCACCGCAGCCCTTTTGCTGTCAGGCCTCTACCTACGCGGAGACGGCGTTCCCCGCAGCTGCGATCAGGCGCGCCTTCTGCTTATCGCTGCCGCCCGGCGCGGGGCCCCGCAGGCGGCGCAACAGCTGCGCGATCTGGAATCCCAGGGCTGCCGGTAAAGCATCACGCAAGCATCGAAAAGCAGAAGACCCCCGCAGGTTGCGAGGGTCTTCTGCTTTCTTATGCTTGCTTTCGGATTCAGCGTTGCAGGTGATTACGGCGGAGGCCGGGTTGATGGAGACTGAGAATATTCTGCTCCCAGGTTTCCAGAACCTCAGGCGTGCGCCGGGACTTGCTGGCGGCGGGCTTCGTACCAGAGAGCCAACTCGACGCGGTTCCAGAGTCCGAGCTTGTCGTAGATGATTCGGAGGTAGTTTTTGACGACGTGCTCCGTGGTGCCGATGGCGTCCGCGACCTCGCGGTTTTTGAGCCCTTGAGCGACGAGTTCAATGACTTGATGTTCTCGTTCGCTGGGGACCCGGTTTCCGTAACGCTGTTCTCCGAACATAATTGCCTCCGGTAAAGAATGGTTGCGAGTTTGACTCGCTTGATACCGCCAGTAATTGCAAAACGTAAGAAAAGACGATTAAAGTGCGCCTTCACCGTGCGCCGGGCCATCTTGAGCTGTCGGGCAATCTCCGCATTGTCGCAACCCTGGAGCAGCAGTTCGGCAATCTGCTGTTCCCGCGGACCCAGCCGAATAGAGCTTTCGTTCATTCCGGCTTCCCCCCTTGGTCTATTGCATTCAGGCCCGATTCGGGCAGTTGTGGATAGAAGTAGCTTGTGTCCGAAGCCGCGTGCGGCGTCCGAATCACTGACTTACTCCTCAGATTTATTGATTTCTCCCAAAATTCATAGCATGCACACTGCCAAGCTGCCCGTGGATTTCCCTTTTCGGCGGAAAATGTGGATATTTCAGCGAGTCTCAATGGGCATTGTCCGAACTCCAACATTGACCATCGGTCATACAATAAGTTATTTGTTTTCTGTACAATAGCTCTATCGATTGAGCTGCCATGCGGAATCCAGCCTCATTCCCGCGGGAGCAGAAATATGGGACAACATCGGGATGATCCATCTGCCCAGTGGATTTCCCGACAGAAGAGGAAAATTACGGCTTGTCCGTGCCGTTCTGCCGACCTTTCGGCATGGTTAGGGAAACGCTCCGACAAGGCTAAGTGCTTTATCTTCAAGCTAAGCGCAGTTACGGGCGAGAAAAATTTTCCCCCGACTACCTGGGAAATTGGAACTAATTACATCTTTTACCCGATGACGAAATGAGCAACCCCGAGTCATATCCGTGGATGCCGTTGAAGCTACGTCCCAATCCAGTTCAAGAAGAATGAAGGAGACGCCGGGTAGGCTCGGAGCCGGCCATTTCGGCAATGGTTACCCTGGCAGGTTGCTATTTTTGCTTTAAACTGGAGGAACGGGCTTCCCTGATGGCCTTCGAGCTGGGCACTCAGGACAGGATTCCTTTTTGGCGAAATCGGGTTTTCGGGCCTTGCTCGGCGGTTTAACGCCCCTGATTCCAGGGGCAGCTGCGGGAGACGGCGCAACCGTCGCGGCTTTCCCTACATCTGAGTGGCAGGATTTCCGCACCTGCCGGAATACCCCTACAATTGCTGACGTCGGAATCTCACAAAAATTCCAGGAGGCCACAAAGTTTGAGCACTTCGAGTAGTCATCTGATCCCGCCGCACGGTGGAGAACTAGTCGATCTTATCGCCCAACCGGAAACCGTCAACCAGCTGAAATCCCACTCCCGCGAGTGGCCCTCGTGGGACCTGACCGCGCGCCAGCTCTGCGATCTTGAGCTGCTGCTGAGCGGCGGGTTTTCTCCCCTGCGCGGATTCATGAATCGCGCCGACTACGACGGCGTATGTAGCAACATGAAGCTGGCCAGCGGAGTGCTATGGCCCATGCCAATCGCGCTGGACGTGAGCGAAGAGTTTGCCAGGTCCCTGAAGCCAGGCAGCAGCAAAGTCGCCCTGCGCGATGCCGAGGGCGTGATGCTCGCGGTGTTGCATGTCGAGGACGTCTGGCAGCCCGACCGGCAAGCCGAGGCCAAGGCGGTATTCAACAGCACCAGCAAAGCCCATCCCGGCGCGGATTACACGATCAACAAGGCGAATCCCTGGTATGTGGGCGGACGTATCGAAGGCACTCAATCTCCCTCCCACTATGATTTCCGTTCGCTGCGACTGACTCCGGCGGAGCTTCGCGCCGAGTTCGCCCGCCTCGGGTGGCGCCGCATCGTCGCCTTCCAGACGCGTAACCCCATGCATCGCGCCCACCAGGAACTCACCTTCCGCGCCGCCAAGCAGGTGGAAGCCAGCCTCCTGATTCATCCCGTTGTGGGGATGACCAAACCGGGCGACGTGGATTATTTCACCCGCGTACGTTGCTACCAGTTGTTATCGTCCAAATATCCTCCGGGAACGGTAAAGCTTTCGCTGCTGCCGCTGGCCATGCGCATGGGCGGACCGCGCGAAGCTATCTGGCACGCGCTGATTCGCAAGAACCACGGCTGCACCCACTTCATCGTGGGCCGCGATCATGCCGGCCCCGGCAAGGACATCGACGGCAAGCCCTTCTACGGCCCGTACGAGGCCCAGGAAGTGTTCAAGAAGCACGAGGCCGAGATCGGTGTCACCATGGTGCCCTTCAACATGATGGTGTACCTGGAAGATCAGGACAAATATTTTCCCACTGACGAGGTCCCCAAAGGCGCTCGCGTACTGGACATCTCAGGCACCGAACTGCGCCAGCGCCTGAACGAAGGCCGCGACATCCCCAGCTGGTTTACTTATCCGGAAGTGGTGCAGGAGCTGCGGCGCAGCTATCCGCCACGGCACAAGCAGGGCGTGACTATTTTCTTCACCGGGCTCTCGGGTTCCGGCAAATCGACCATCGCCAACGTGCTGCTGACCAAGTTTCTGGAAACCGGCGGCCGCCCGGTAACGCTGCTGGACGGCGATTTGGTGCGCAAGCATCTGTCTTCCGAACTCGGATTCTCCAAGGAGCATCGCGACATCAACATTCGCCGCATCGGCTACGTGGCTTCTGAAATCACCAAGAATGGCGGCATCGCAATCTGCGCCCCCATAGCCCCTTACGACGCCACCCGCAAACACGTGCGCGGATTGATCGAGCCTCTGGGCGGATTCATCCTGGTGCACGTCTCCACTTCGGTCGAGGTGTGCGAGCAGCGCGATCGCAAGGGTCTCTACGCCAAAGCGCGGGCTGGAATTCTCAAGGAGTTCACTGGCATTTCAGATCCATACGAAGAACCGAAAGATGCCGAGGTCGTCATCAACACCGCGGATCTAACTCCGGAAGAGTCGGCGCAAGAGATCATTCTGCATCTCGAGCGCGAGGGCTTCTTTGGCGCCATCGGAGAACGCGCTTAACCATAGACCACGTAGGGGCGGACGCCCTCGTCCGCCCAGCGGAGCGAAGCTCCGCAGGTTTCTTTGCGAACTTTGCGGGTCCTTTGCGAACTTTGCGGTTAAAGATTTTGACCGCAGAGGTCGCCAGGGAAGCCCGCAAAAGACGCAAACAAGAGCAACGCTAAACTACTTATGAGTAGTTCTTTTCAGGCCGAAACCCTGCAACGAATCCATTCGGCGCTGGAGTCCGCCCGCGAGATCTTCGCGCGCTTCACGCCGGGCGCGATCGAAGCAGAATACAAGGCCGGCCACGATCCGGTCACCGAAGCTGACCGCGCGGTGGACGCCGTCCTGCGCCGCGAACTACTGCGCGAAGGCGAAGGCTGGCTCTCCGAGGAAAGCGTGGACGATTTGTCCCGCCTGGAGAAGAAGCGCGTCTGGATCGTAGATCCTCTCGATGGCACGCGCGAGTTCGTGGCCGGCATTCCCGAGTTCTGCGTTTCGGTGGCGATGGTGGAAGATGGAGTTCCCGTCGCCGGAGGAATCTGTAATCCCGCCACCAACGAGATCTTTCTCGGCTCTCTTGATTCAGGCATCACCTACAACGGAAAGCCGGCCAGCGCCAGCCAGCGGACCAGCCTTGAGGGCGCGGTGATTTTAGCCAGCCGCAGCGAAATCAAGCGCGGGGAGTGGAAGCGATTCGAGACCGCCGCGGTAAAAGTCCGTCCGATGGGATCCGTGGCCTACAAACTGGCGCTGGTTTCGGCGGGCCTCGCGGATGTGACCTTCACCCTTACTCCGAAACATGATTGGGACATTGCAGCCGGCGCGGCCCTGGTCACGAGCGCTGGTGGTTTCATCAGCACGCTGGAGGGTTCTCAACTGCTTTGCAACCGCAAGTCACCACTGCTCCCCGGCCTGCTGGCAGGCGGGCCCTTCCTGCGCGATGAATTGCTCTCCCTGGTAAAGGAATACTTGCCGGCAAATTCCGGACGCTGACAACCACCCTGTGTGGGGCGGGCGCCCTCGCCCGCCGCCTTTGACTTTGATGTTGCTTGATCTTGCTTTGACTTTGATCTTGCTTCATAAACCATCGTCATCTGTTAGGTTCCGGAAAGCTTCCAGGAAAGCAGAGTCAAGAGCGGCGGGCGAGGGCGCCCGCCCCACACTTCTGCGCTCTAGTTCTTCGCGTAGCGGCGGAAGAAGCTGTCGGCTTTCCATTGCGGCCGCTGCGGATCGTCCGCCACTTTGACCAGCAGCTGCTGGATGATTTCTTCGTACTTGCCGGCTGCCGCCAGGTCAACCGGTTGGTCCAGATCATCAGACGGCGCATGATAGCGTTTAGTCAGCCAGTCCTGGAACATCTGCTTCTGCTCCGGCGTGCTTGGAGCAACGTCCATGGCCAGCGCCGGAACGCCATGCCGGATGAAACTGTACTGGTCGCTGCGGACAAAAACATTTCTCAGCGGCTGGGGATCGGGCTGCACGGAAATACCATCTGACTCCGCCACCTGGCGGGCCACGTCTCCCAGGTCTGATTCGGCCAATCCCAGGACGGTAAGCAACTTCAGCGGTACGAGCGGCCGAAACATGTCAACGTTTATGTCTGCCACCATGGATTTCGGGTCCACCGTGGGATGGGCGGCAAAATATTTCGAGCCGAGCAGTCCCTTCTCTTCTCCGGTAACGAACACAAACAGCAGCGAACGCTTCAATTGTGCGGGATGCTGCTTGAGCGAAGCTGCGACGTCAAGCAGCACGGCCACACCGGCTGCGTTGTCCATGGCGCCGTTATAAATGCGGTCGCCGTTGACCGGCTCGCCGATGCCCACGTGATCGATGTGCGCCGAGAGCACCACGTATTCATTCTTCAGCTGCGGATCATTCCCCGGCAGGCGGGCCACCAGGTTAGAGGACATCACAACTTTCGTTTTCAGTCTGGCCCTCGCCCGGATGGAAGCGGTCAGGGGAAAATGCGGCAGCGGCTTGCGGTCTTTGGCCAATTCCGCCAACTCCTGGAAGCTATGGCCCGATCCGGCAAACAATTTGTCCGCATGCGCAGGATTGAAATAGAGCGCGAGCTTTTCGCCTTCGGTCTCGTTGAATTCTGCGCCCGCTAGTTCCATGCTCGGGTGCAGCCGGTTCAAGGCGATGCGGGACCAGGGCACGTCCATCGATGCGGGATTCGGAATCGTAACGATTCCGACTGCTCCCGCGGCGAAAAAAGGCTTCCAGCGTTCCGCGGCTGTCTGATGGTGCGCCGACAGCGCCGAAGGAATCTGCGAAGGCGAGCCGCTGATCAGGACCGCAACCTTGCCCTTGAGATCGAGCCCGGCAAGATCGTCGAAGTCGTTTTCGGGGATGCTCAGGCCGTAACCCACAAACACCAGCGGCGCTTCCACTTCAGGAGCCAGGTCCACGCGCGTGCTGAAGATCGCATCTTCTCCCAGGGTCAGCGGCTCCGCTTTGCCATCGCGAAGCAGAGCGGCGCTTGATTCCTGCTCCACCAATTGCCGCGACATGAATTTAACGGGCTGATAAAAGCCCCTTACGGCCGCAGGCTGAAGGCCTGCGCTCTTCAACTGGCCGACGACGTAAGCCTCTGCCTTCTTCAGCCCTGGACTCCCCGTGTCGCGGCCTTCCATGTTGTCCGCGGCCAGGACTTTTATGTGTTCCCACCACGATTTCCCGTCGAATGAGGGCGCATTGCCCTGCTGCGCGAACGCAGGAGCCAGGAAAACAGCGATCCATAGGGACAACAGAGACTTTCTCAGCATCGTTCCTCCAAAGCTAACCGCAGCGGCTGAAGCCGCCCTCGATCGGAGGCTTGGTGGCACGACTGAAGTCGTGCCCTTCCCAACCCGTTATCGAAACCATTTCCGCCGCAACCGCTAAACGTATCCCAGCCCTGCCAGGCGGTCGTGAACAATTCTCGCTGACTCCTCATCCGAGCCTCCGCCTGAGCCCTTCTTTTCCATGCCGGAAACCAGCGAACGGCCTTGCATGGTCTCGGGAATTTCGTATCCGGCGAGGTCTAACAGAGTTGGTGCAATGTCCAGCAGGCGGGCGCCCTCATACTCGCCGCTCAGCGGACAGTTCGGGGCGGTCAGAATGAACATCCCGTATTGTGCGTGGTTGCAGCCGTCGGGGCCGGTGTCGTTCTCCTGAACATGAAGCTTGGCATGGCCGACAGTTCCAATAGACCGCCAGTAAAGTTCGCCGATGTGCACGATCAGGTCAGGAGCCACGTTGCGGACGTTGCGATAGATTTCCTCGGGCTTGAACACCAGCGATTTTATCGCTTGACCGTCCTGACCAGGCAGCGCATCCAGCCGTGTCTTCATTTCGTTTTGAAAAGACTCGTATTCGGACGCAGGAATCACGCCCTGCGGCTCGCGGCCCTGCATATTGAAGAAGACGCGGGCGTAGTATCCGCCTTCGCTCCAGACCTTCGTCCTGCTCCAGTTCACGTTCAGCTTTTCAAATGGTGTCAAGGTCTTCGGGTATTCGTTCAAGACCAGCAGGCCTTCGCGGATCAGCCATTCGTTGATCGCAAACCCGCCGTCGAGGCGCTGCGCTCCGTGGTCTGAGACCACCAGGAGAATGGTTTCATCATCCAGCAATTCGAGGACACTGCCGATCTGCTCATCGAGCAAACGGTAGTACTCGGGAATCGCCTCCTGATAGGGATTGTCCGGCTCGAACTGCACGTGGCGGGGGTCGAAATAGTTCCAGAAGCCGTGATGCATGCGGTCGAGACCGATGTCCACGAAGTGGAAGTAGTCCCACTCCTGTTCGGTCAGCAGCCAGCGCACCACCGCCCACTGCTTGCCGCACATATTGAAAATCTCTTGCTTGAGCCAGTCCTTTTTGTCGGTGCGAAAATTCTTTACATCGACCGGGTATTCTCCCACCAGTTCGTTGATCTTCGCCTTCAGCGCCGGAGGATAAGTAAAGTCATTCTTGACCGTGTCGGGCGTGAGAAAGCAACCGATGCTGATGCCGTTCACCTTGCGTGGCGGATAATTCGGCGGCACTCCCACGATGATCGACTTCTTGCCTTCACGCGCCAACTGGTCCCAGATGGCAAGCGCCTTGATGGAAGCCGAGTTTGCGAAGGCGAGCTTGTCGTAAGAATGATCGGCGCGATTGCGGAATCCGTACACGCCGAGCGAACCTGGGTCCTGGCTGGTGCTCATGCACATCCAGGCGGGGACCGTGATGGGCGGGACCACGCTTTCCAGCCGTCCGTAAACCCCGAGGTCCATCAGGCGGCGCAGGTTCACCAGGCGCTCATCGCCAAAGACGATTTCGGGTGCGGCGCAATCGAGGCCGAGTACACAGATTTTCATGTTGTCAGAGGCGCCTTGGTCACAGTAACGACGCGCCTTCCATGGTGCCGGGCCTGGCCACTCCGAGATAGTTCAAGATCGTGGGCGCCAGATCGATAATTCGCGCATGATTGTGCAAGGCCGCGCGATTCATGAACAGGATTCCCGGGACCGATTCTGGATCGACAATGTGGTCTCCGCTCCAGCGGCGCATATTGTCTTCCAGCACGGAATGGGCAAAGCCCCCCACCGCGCTTGCCCACGAAACCCGGAAGCCGCGATGAAAATTTACCAGCAAGTCCGGCGAATTCTCCACAAACGCCCCCGAGTATAACTCTTCGCGGCGCGACACATTGCGAATGGCCGCGCGCTGCGTGTGCGCGTCGGGAAAATCAGCCAGGCCGGTCTGTATCGCATTGCGCACCCGTTCGGCTTCGCTTCCCTCGTCCAGAATCCCTCCAGCTTCGCGCCCTTTGAAGTTCAAATAAATGCCGCCCAGGCCAACGGCGTAGGCGTAGGTCTTCGACCAGTCAACCGCGGCAAATCCCTCGCCCATGTCCTCTCCCGGTTTGCGACCGTCTTTCAGCGCCATCAGCCCGTTCTGACATAACCAGCTATTGGTGTCGAAAGCGCGCCGGAAAGTTCCGAAGCCGTGATCGGAAAGCACAATCAGCAGGGTGTTCTCGTCCACCTTCTCGAGTACCGGGGTAAGCAATGCGTCACAGCGGCGGTAGTGTTCTTCGATCCGGGTGGCAAGTTCCGGCGAGAGGTCGGGCTCAAAGCCCGGATGTTCACGATCGCGAAAACGCCACAGCATGTGCTGCACCCGGTCGGGCGTGTCGAACAACATGAAGAACAGGCCTTCGCTGAAGCGGTCCAGTTCAAAACGCATCGTGCGCTCGCGCTCGCCAAGCACCAGTTCACAGTGCTGCAGGTACGCCGCTTCATCCAGGCGGCCGTTGTTCAAGCCGTTGTGGTCCTCCGCCATGCCCAGCGTGGAAAACAGGCCAATCTTGTCGGCCAATTCCCGGGCGTAATCGGCCGGAGCCGAAACTGGAAACATGGGCGCAGCGGGATCGAAGTTGACAGCGGAAACATAGAACTCGAGATGCGGCTCCAGCTGGCGGACATAAAAGCGCGCGATTCCGGTCACTGATTGCAGCATGGAGAACTTGAATTTGAATCGTACCCAGTCGCTCCAGCCTTTTTCCGGAATTTCAATATTCGCGGGTGAGCCGCCAGTCTGAATCACCAGCTTGCGCGCCGCCCTGTCCACGTGGACCCGCACTTCGCAGGAAGTGTCGGCCGCGGGCGAAACCCTGGTGTTGCGCGGTCCGATTACTCGCGTTGTAATCTCAGCCGCGTTGTCCAGAAAAATGAGCTGCTCGTTCTCTTGCGCAACCGCCGTTCTGTCCTGCGTGTAGAACGTCCCCTTACTCTGACTGCCGCGCAGGTCCGGCACACCCACGCCGGCCAGCATGCGGCCTTGTACAGCTTCGGGAGGAAAGGTGCATGGACACCGCAGAATGGTGCAAGGAATGCCTGCCGTCGAGAGTGTCTGCCACACCGGCACGCCGCTTCGCCGGTTTACCACCCGCGGCTGGGCCAGCATATTTTTCGGCCGCTCGAACCGGGTGAGCGCTACATCGGGCAAATAGGTTTTGGGATCGCGGCAGATGAAATCAAAAATTCCGTGTCCGCCCGGATTGGTGCCGGTCGCAAACGATGACCAGGCCACCGGAGTCTGCGCGGGATAAGTTGTCTTCAGGCGGGAGTAACTGCCGGAGGCCTTGATCTTTGCCAGGTTGGGAAGCTCGCCGCGTTCCAGCATCGCTTCCACGATGCCGGGTTCGAGCCCGTCCAAACCGATGACGATAACTTTTCTGCGCAAGCGGCGGACCCGAAGTTACGGAGTTCCTTTAGGAGTTTCCTTGGGAGCATCAACGGCGGCAGGCGTACCCGAGCGGCTGAACTTGCGTACGACCTTGAAAAAGATCCCGACGACTTTGTTCCAGAAAAGCAGCACGAGGCCAAGCAGGCTGGCCAGCCCCGAAGTCACCGTCATGACCTGGTCGGGACCACCGTAAAGCGCCAGCAATTCAATTCTCATGATGCTCCTCTGCTATAGATATTTCCTATGATTTTAACATCCCTCGCGTGGCGCTCCCCAGTAGCAGAGAAGCTCCCGCTTCGAGGAACAAGGACGCAGCGCCGAGGTTTACGGATTCGCCGCGCGGGCCGACTCCGGCCGGGCTCCTGCTTCCTGGACCTGCATCTGGTAGGGCAATCCGGTCCCCGACTGCCCGTTCCAGTCTGATACGCGGATGTTCAATTCTACTAGAGACTTACTGCCGTTCGGCACCAAAATCTCCAGCCGCGCGTCGGTATTCACTCCAGGATTGATGTCATCATTCACGCAGATATCGTCGAACGCGTTCGGCGTTGGGTCGGCGATTCCAGGTTCCGGAGTGTGATCGTCGCCTGGATTGCGGCAGGTCTGGTAGGGCTGCCCATTCTGGTCCACAATCGCGATCACTGGATCCAGCCGGGCCGACGGAACAAGTTGCTGGGCGCTGACCTCGATAACCAGTGTGGATCCAGCCTGCGCCTCCATGCGGTAGTAATCGTCAACCATTCGTGGTCCGTGCCGGGGCCGGTTCGCATGAACAGTGCTCTGCTGCAGGTTGAACCGGCCGTCGCGCAAAGCGATAGAGGTTGGCGCCCGGTCCCGCCCCGCGGACCGCGCCAGCAGCGCTTCCAGCCCTGCGTTCAGTTCACGCGCCACCTGCTGGCCCAGGGGAGTGAAGATCAGATTGTTCGTCTCACCCGGATCATGCACCCAATCGTAGACCTGATCTCCCAGCTCCTTGTGCACGATCAAGTGCCAGCGTGTGGTCACCACGGATTTCATGGGACCGTCCGCCGTGGTCGCTACCAGTTTTCCGACCGTCTTGCTCTCATCGGTAACGATGTTGTGTTTTGCGACTTCAGAAAGAGCATCAGGCCAGGCGGGCTGCGTCGCCGGAGATTGCCAGAGCACGCTCAGCGAGGGTCCGGGGAAGGTTTCATGCCTGCCCCAGCCCAGCAACTGCATGATCGTGGCCGGAAGGGCCGAGTTGGTGACCGGCACATCCAGGCGAATACCCGCCGGAATGTGTCCCGGATAGCGGAGCACCAGGGGAACATGAATCAGTTCCCAGTAGAGCGCTTTGCCGTGGGTTCGCAGGTGGTGCTGCCCCAGCGATTCCCCGTGATCGCCGGTAATCACGACCAGCGTATTTTTGGTCAGACCGCGCCGGTCCAGCTCATCCATCAGCCGCCCGATGTAATCATCAACGTACTTAACGCCATCGTCATACGCGTCCACATTGGTCAGCTGCGGCCACGAAGGTTTGGCGTAGGTGCGCGGTCCGCCGTAAGGGTCGTGCACATCGAAATAGTTCAGGAAGGCGAGGAATGGGCGCCGGCGATCGCGATCAATCCAGTCCAAAGTCTCCTGGTTGACCGCGTCGGCGCGTTTGCGGATGCCGAAAGCACCGCCATAGCTGCCCGAGCCTTCTGCGCCCTGGTCCAGCAAGGATGTAAAACCAAGCTTGCGCAGCGCACGCTTGACCAGGCTGCGGTCGCTGCGCTTGAGATAGATTCGAGCAAACTCGCGGCCATACAGCGTGCGCACGAACATGTCGCTGGCCGAATGAAAGTAGTCTTCGAAGTGGACGAAGCCGCGCCCGAAACCGAGGTCGTGAGTAAAGTAGGTGCGATTGGCGGAAAAAGCCCCGGTGCGGTATCCCTTTTGCATCAGGGCTTCGCCCAGGATGGGCAGCCCGTTGGCACTCAATGCTTCCCCACCGGCCACCGACATTTGCCTTATCTTGTCCATGCCGTGCTCGTACTGATAACGGCCGGTGAGTAACGAAGCGTGCGAGGGAAACGTCCATGATGATGTAGCGACCGCATTCTCAAACAGCACGCCCTGGGTGGCGACGCGATCAATATTCGGACTGGTGGGCCGGGCGTATCCATAAGATGACAGATGGTCGGCACGCAACGTGTCCACCACGATGACCAGCACGTTGGGCGCATCCGCAGCCGCCTGCGGCAATTTGCTGACGGCACTCGCTTCGAGCAGCCAGTGTCCACCCTGGATTCCGGCGAACGCCAGTACCCCTGCCCCGGCAACCAGGGGAAAGGTTCGCCTTACGAATTGCAGCGTGGCGTTTTCGTGCTTCGCCACCCAGCGGCTGAAAGCTACACCCACGCCGGCCGCCAGCAACAGACAACTGAGATGAGACAGACGCGCCGTTACTGTAAGCCAGTCATACAGAGTGAGCGCGGTCAACAAGGCTATGGCAGCCTGCAGCAGGCGGAGTTTCGGGATCAGCCGTGCCACCATCCACAATCCCAACGTCAATACGCCAAACAGAATGAGATCGACGATGGGCGAAATCCAGATGATTGGTTCGGAGACGTGCAGGGTCGGCCCCCACCGCGCCCAGTTGATTCTCTGGAAAAGCAGCAGGCCCACGCCTTCCACCAGGCCGGCGATGATCGCAAACCAGATGACAAGCAGCAGAAAGGACCCAAGACCCGGGGGTGACCCGGCGTTGGGGGATGGGACCTCTGTTGTCGTGGGCGTACGCGACACTCAACCAAGTTTACGCTTAATAGGCGGCGGCACAATCGGGAATGGCCGGGGGGAATTACGATAATTCGGAGCGGTAGAAGTGGCGCCGCTCAAAAAGGCTCATAGGCAATTCGAAGACCTTGGTCTCCCCAGGGGCAAAAGAAAATTGCTTGCCGCACTCGGGGCCGGGACAGGTCGCACTCAGCTTTTCCTTGTTGGTTTCCCGCGTCATTTCCCGTTCGACCACAACCCAGGTCCCGCACTTGGGACAAGTGATGCACGAACACACAATCCGGTCAGACATTTGACTTAGTGTAAATGATTTTGCGTTTCCGGGAATCCCGAAGGGACAGGTCACTCCGCCTGCTTTTTCCCCGCTCGCAGCCGCCATTGGACATGCCGCAGAATGCCCAGCCATGCTTCGACATCCTGGGTCGAAAGTTTGAGGCGGCGCAGCATGCGACGGATTCGCTGCTCCGTATCGGCGGCCCGCTGCGGCAGCATGTAACTGCTGGTGCTCAGAACATCGGCCAGCAAAGGCATGATGCGCGCGATGTCGCCCGCCGTGGCCAGTGTCTGCTTCTCCCCTGCCCCAGCCGCCCGGCTGTCACGAATTAATTCGTACAGACAGACCGCAACCGCCTGGCCGAGGTTCATCGAGATGTGCTGTTCCCGCGTGGGAATGCGGACCAGCCAGTGGCAATAGCTGAAGTCATCCTTCGAGAGCCCGTACCTCTCCGAGCCAAACAAGAGGGCCACAGGGCCGGAGCTCATGTGTTTACGGATGAGGCGCCCGCCGTATTCCAGTCGCCGCAGGGGATGCTGCACTTCCCGGTGCCGTACTGCGGTCGTTCCCACCACCAGCGTGCAGTCGGCCACGGCGTCGGCAACGCTGTTGTATTCCTCAGCGCTGGCCAGCAGCTCCGCGGCGCCGACCGCGGACCGCGCCGTGCGAAAGGCCTTTTCATAGGGATTCACCACCCGCAGCCGGGAGAAGCCGAAATTGCTCATGGCCCGGGCCGCGGCGCCAATGTTAAGAGGGTTACGCGACGATACCAGCACCACGCGCAGACGGTCGAGTTTAAGAGAGGCAGGCAAGACTGCCCATTCTAATGTAGGCGCGAGCGTCCTCGCTCGTGCCGGGGCACCGAAGAACACGTAGGGGCGGGTGTCCTCACCCGCCCAGTCGAGCGCAGCTCGACCAGGTTTTGGGGGACGCAAGGTAGCGGAGCCCTGCTCCGCCGGACAGCCGGGGGCGGCTGTCCCCACACAGGTTGTGGCTACCTGTGCGCGGACTCAGACACGCGAATCAACGCAGGAAGCACCGCTCCAAAGCCATCCTTCTGGGGGTCGCCAAAGGAGAAATAGATTTTGCTGTACAACGGATACAGCTCTTCATATACGGCCTGCTCGGATTGATCAGGCTCGAACACCCGGTGCGACGGACAAATCTTTTTCTGCGCTTCCTCGATGGTCTTGAAAGTCCCCGCCGCCAGAAACGCGAAAATCGCCGAACCCAGGCTGGTCACGCTTTTGCTCGGCACCAGCACCGGCCGCCCCAGCACGTTGGCATAAACCTGGTTCAGTACGTCATTTTTCTGCGGAATGCCGCCCGCGTTGATGACGCGCTTGATGCTTACCCCGTTGGCAGCCATGCGATCGAGAATCACACGGGTGTGAAACGCCGTGCCTTCGATGGCGGCAAACAATTCGTCCTGGGCAGTGCTTTGCAGGTTCCACCCCAGGGTGATGCCGCGCAAGTTCGGATTGACCAGCACCGTGCGGTCGCCATTGTCCCAGGTCATGCGCAACAGCCCGGTTTGTCCGGCTCGATACTTCTCGAGGCCCTGGCTCAGGGTTTTCACGTCGGTGCCGGCGCGGGTCGCGATGGCATTGAAAATATCTCCGACGGCGGAGAGGCCGGCTTCGATGCCGGTGAGGAGCGGGTGCACGCTTCCCTGCACCACGCCGCACACGCCCGGAACCAGATTGACCGACGGCGTAATCCCGATGATGCAGGTGGAGGTCCCGACCACATTCACCATGTCATCGGTGCCGCAGCCGGCCCCGATCGCGTCCCAGTGCGCGTCGAACGCCCCCACCGGAATCGGAATGCCGGCTTTCAGGCCGAGCTTTTCAGCCCAGTGCCCGGAGAGTGTTCCCGCGATCTGGTCGGAAGCAGCGTATTCGCCGTCCAACTTTTCGCGAACACCGGCCAGAAGCGGATCGACCTTGACCAAAAACTGTTCGGAAGGAAGACCTCCGAGGGCCCGGTTCCACATCCATTTGTGGCCCATGGCGCAGATGCTGCGCTTTACTCTTTTAGGATCGGTGATGCCGCACAGCGTCGCCGCCACCATGTCGCAGTGCTCGAAGGCGGAGACGAACTCCGAACGCTTCGCGGGGTTGTGACGAAGCCAGTGCAGAAGTTTCGAGAATCCCCACTCCGAGGAGTAAACGCCGCCGCACCAGTTGATGGCTTCCAGTCCTTCGCGATGCGCGGCCGCCGTGATCTCCGCCGCCTCGCCCTTGGCCCGGTGATCGCACCACAGGTAGTATTCGCCGAGAGGCTGCAGGTCTCCGCCCACAGGAATCACCGAGGAGCCGGTCGTATCGAGCGCGATGGCTTCGACCTGATCGCCGGAAATGCCGGCTTTCTTCACTGCCTCGCGAGTAGCGGCGGCCAGGGCGCGCATGTGATCTTCATGCGCCTGAGTGGCGTACTCAGGGTCTTCGCGTTTGCGGTGGAGAGGATATTCGGCGACCGCGGATTCGAGCAGCCCGCGCTCGCTGTCCACGATGGAGACGCGTACGCTGAGAGTTCCGAAATCGACTCCCGCCACGATGGCCATCAGCAGGCCCCGTTGCTCCCCGGATGCTGGTACATGTCCCAATGCAGATACCGGGTGGTGGCCTCGTAAACGGCGGGAGCAACACTCGACAGGTTAGCGGCCACGTGATGCTCGAAACCGTTTTCGCAGATGTAGTGCAGCAGCTTTTGCAGCTGCGGAATCTCGACCACGCCAGCGCCGCCGAAAGTATTCAGCGGGTCGTCAGTAAACCTGCCTTCGCCCACGTAGCCCCGCATTTTGCCCGCGGTGTCGTCGGTGGAGAAGCGGGCAAAGCTCATCTTCTCCGGCTTGATCAAGCCTACGCAGGTGCCGAAAGTATTTTCCTTGCCCACGGTGCCGGCGATGATCTCCTGGAAATCCATCTTCACCGAGCGGAAGAAGTGTTTGGGCAGGTTGGAGCAGTGAAAGCACACTGCCTTGTTGGGATCAGAACCGTAGTTATTGTTCCAGTCGAGCAGCGCGGAAGGCGTTTCCGACGCCAGCCGCAGGGCATGCATGCCCAGCACGCCGCAGATGTCCACCTCGCAGGCGCTCGAAAGCAGGCTGTCGCTCATCATGCTCATCACCGTGCACGGCACCACGCCGAGATTTTCCTCGATCGAAGTCCAGCATTGCACCGCGCTGATGGAAACTTCCGTGGCCGCCATCCACTGGTCAACCACAGCACCCAGCTTCGCCATCTTCATCAAGGCAAGCGCCGGCACGCCGCTTGAGTCCACGTATTTCTTGATCACGGCCAGCTTGGCCTGGGCAGCATCGTCGTTGTCCTTCATGCGCTCGATGCGGCCCAGCACCTCGGAGAGGTCGAGCGTCTCGATCGAGATGCCCTGCCCTTCGAGAATTTTCTCGCTGTAGCGGACCGTATTGAAAGCCGTGGGACGCGCCCCAATCGCTCCTACGCGTAGGTTGCGGAATCCATTGACCACGCGACAAACTCCCGCGAACCATTGCAGGTCCTGGGCGAACTCGGGCGAATCGGGGCTTTCGGTATGCAGCGTGGTGATGGAGTACGGAATGCCGTACTGGCGCAGATTGTTGCAGGCCGACATCTTGCCGCAGAAGCTGTCGCGACGGAACTTGATGGTCATCTTGCCGGGATCGTCAGGCGTGGCCTGGATCAGCACCGGCACATGCAAATCGGCCAGGCGCAAGGCATCGGCGATGGCCCGCTCTTCACCGAAGTTGGGCAGGGTCACGATAATGCCGTCGATGCGATCGCGGTTGCGTTTAAACAGGTCGGCGCAGCGCCGGGACTCTTCCCGGGTTTCGACCGCGCCGTATTTGCTTTCTTCCGGAGTCAGCGCGACCACGTCCATGCCCGCCGTGGTCAGCACGCGCAGCATTTCCTCGCGGCCGCTTTTCGCCAGATGATCGGGGAAGAAGCCGCGGTTGCCCACGATCAGGCCCATCGTCATTTTTTTCGTCGCCATACTTAGCCCTTATGAAAACCTTTCGCTTAGACTTGCCGCCTGGGAGCGAACTTCACGCAATAGATCAATCCGATGACCAGAAGCACGGCGCCCCACCACACATTGGCGTGCAAGCTGAACAGCACCACGTCCGGATTCGCTGGAGGATTCACCACCTGGTAGATTCCTGCCGCACAAATCAACAAGCCGTTCACTGCCAGCGAGACGCCAATAAAAAACCAGATAGAAATCATGCTGCGCACCTCTGCTTTTAAAAACCTACGGTCTTCCGTAGCGCCGCCGTCCCGGCGGCTGTCCGGCGGGCGTCCCGCCCGCCGACTCGAGGGCGAGACGCCCTCGGGACAGCCGGCAAGATGCCGGCGCTACCCTTACCAGAAAATAATATTCAGCACGAAGAACACGACCACCACCACGCCGGCCCAGAAAAGCGGCTTCTGGTACAGGGGCACGTCCCCGATTGAGGGAATTTCCGTCTGCCCGTACACCAGACCGGTCAATTGGCTGTCCGGCACAGGCTTCGTTACCAGGCTCACCCCTACGGTTACGACCACGCAAACCAGAAAAGACCAGAGCGCCTGGTACATATCCTGCGCCAGAGCTTTGGCGTGGGGCGAGAGCGCCACATAACGCAGCGCGCTGGGATCAACCTTGACCCAGGCCCACATTCCGACCGATGAAACCGTCCCGCACAGCAATCCCCAGAAACCGCCCGGGCCGGTCGCGCGTTTCCACAGCATTCCCAGGATGACCGTGCCAAACAACGGCGCAATGAAGAAGCTGAACAACGCCTGCACGTAGTCCATGATGCTGGCCGACCGCATCACCAGGTACGCCGTGCCTACGCTGATCAGCACTCCAAACACCGTGGAGTAGCGTCCCATGTTGACGTAGTGATGGTCGGTCCCCTTGCTGTTGATCAGCGGACGGTAGATGTCATAAGTCCAGACGGTGGTGAACGCGCTGACGTTGCCGGCCATGCCCGACATGAACCCCGCAATCAGCGCCGTAATCCCCAGGCCAAGCAGGCCAGGGCCACAGTAGCGGGCCAGCATGAGAGGCAGCACGTCGTTGTAGCTGTGGCCTCCAGTGACCGTCGCCACCGATTCCGGGACCAGTTTCACCGGCAGCAGGCCCAGTCCCAGCAGACCAGGGAGGATCACGATGATCGGAACCAGCATCTTGAATCCGGCGCCGATAATGGGGGCCATTTCCGCGCTGCGAATGTCTTTCGCCGCCAGGATGCGTTGCACCACCAGGAAATCCGTAGTCCAGTAGCCCATCGAGATCACGGAGCCCAGTCCGAATACAATGCCGGTCCAGTGAATGCCCATCGGGTTGGAGGTAAATGAGCCCAGCCCCGACCAGAGATGGACGTACTGTTCCGAAGCTCTCTGCGCGATCAGTATCTTGAGATGACCCCAGCCTCCGGCTTCGTACAATCCCAGGATCGGAATCAGCAGCGCGCCCGCCCAGATGAGGAAGAACTGCAGCACTTCGTTAAAGATGGCCGAGCGCAGTCCGCCCAGCGTGACATAAATGGCAACCGTGATCGATGAAACCCAGATGCTGAAATTGATGTCCCAGCCCAACACGATCTGCATGACCTTGGCCATGGCAAACATGTTGACGCCGCTCATGAGCACGGTCATGAAGGCGAATGAAATGGCGGACAGGGCGCGGCTGGGCTCGCCGAAACGCAACTTTAAGTATCCCGGGACTGAATGGGTCTTGGAAATGTAGTAGAACGGCATCATCACCAGCGCCAGGAAGAGCATGGCAGGGATGGCGCCAATCCAGTACCAATGGGTGGCCAGAATGCCGTATTGGTAGGCCGAACCCGCCCAGCCCATCAACTCGAGAGCGCCGAGGTTGGCCGAGAGAAAGCTGAGGCCGGCCACCCAGGCTGTCATCTCGCGTCCGGCCATGAAGAAGTCTTCGCCGGTATTCGCCCGCCCGCGCAGGTAAAAACCAATCGCCAGAACCAGCGCGAAGTAGAAGCCAATGATGACGAAATCCACCCCGGACAAATGCACAAGCTGCGTTTCGACCCACATCGCGAAAGCTGGCATCATTTCGTTTCCTTTGCCTGCCCGTAGTACGCGCTGGACCCGTGCTTCCTCAAGTAGTGCTTGTCGTGCAACCCGCCGCCGACCGGTTCGGCCTCCGGACTCAGGGTGGCAGTAAAGTATGCCATCCGCGCCACCGCCTCCAGGATCACCGCGTTATGCGCCGCTGCGGCCGGGTCCGGCCCCCAGGCGAAGGGGCCGTGATTGGCCACCAGCACCGCCGGCACCGAGGCATACTCCACCTTCTCAAAGGCACGAACAATAGCATGTCCGGTGTTTTTCTCATACTCGGAGGCAATGTCGCTGTCCTCCATCACCCCGGTCACAGGGACCGGGCCATGGAAGTAGTCGGCATGGGTGGTGCCAAAACATGGGATCGGCCGGCGCGCCTGCGCCCAAGAAGTGGCATATTCGGAATGAGTGTGGGCCACGCCGCCAATTCCCGGAAAGGCCCGATAGAGGACAAGATGAGTGGGAAGGTCGGAGGAGGGCCGTAAATTGCCTTCCACTATCTTGCCCTCGAGATCGGTGACCACCAGGTGCTCTGGTTTCATGGCCTCGTAGGGAACGCCACTGGGTTTGATGACGACCAGTTTCTGGTCCCGGGAAATGCCGCTGGCATTGCCGAAGGTATAAAGCACTAATCCCCTTCGCACCAGCTCCAGGTTGGCTTCCAGCACCTCTTCCCGCAACCGAGGCAACAGCATAGTGAGCTTTTTCCGAGGAAAGCGCGATTCTGATGAGTAATCGTTTACTATGCGAAAACTCAAAATAGTGTACGTAACCGCTTTTGTCAATCACGGAATACCAGCGGTGGGAGAATTCTCTCGATCCAACATGGTTAGTGCTTAATTTCAATGGCGAGAAGCCGCCTTCAGCTGTCCTGCCATCGGTATTTTTAGGACTTTAAGCAAACGTTTTCCCAATTCTTTCCCTGGCTGTCCCCAGACATCAGTTGCGCCTTCGTGCTTCCGGAGAACCCCGACAAGGCAGCACACCACCAATCTCGAATCGCAGCCGGCGCTGCGCCGTTGTGATTGTTTCCCTCGCCTCTCTTGCCCAACTCCGTCGCCTGTCGCACGGTGTTGGGGATAACGTTTGCCGTGCTAGAATTCCGCCATCGCTCCACCTGCCGTAGTAACCTATGGACATTCGGGAAATCGCGAAACGGGCCAAGGTGTCAACCGCCACCGTCTCTCGCACCATCAACCGCGTCCCCACTGTCAGTCCCGCCCTGGCCAAGCGCGTTTGGAGCGTGATCGAAGAACTTGGATATTATCCGAATACTCAGGCGCGGGCCCTGGTTTCCGGTCGCAGCAGGATTTTTGGCCTCATCATTTCTGAAATCACCAACCCCTTCTTTCCGGAAATTGTTCAGGTCTTCGAATCCATCGCAGTCCAGCACCGCTACGAGATCCTGCTCACCTCGACTGGAAATGATCCCACCCGCATGGAAAGCGCGGTGCGCCGGATGATCGAACGCCGGGTTGAGGGCGTCGCCATTCTGACCTTCGGCATGGAAGAGGTGCTGCTCGAAGACCTGAAGCTGCGGAAAGTGCCCCTGGTCTTTGTCGATGTCGGGCCGCCGCGCCCCCGGGTGAGCAACATCCGAATCGACTATCTCAACGGGATCCGCCAGGCGGTGCAGCATCTGGCTGCGCTCCGCCACGAGAAAATCGCGTTCATCACAGGCCCCTTGCGCTTGAAATCCGCGATGGCCAGAAAACAGGCATTCCTGCGCTCCATGCAGGAAATCGGCCTCGAAGCCGATCCGCGGCTGGTGGTCGAAGGCGACCATACCCTGGAGGGAGGCATGGCGGCTTTCACCCGATTGCTCGCGGGCCCCGTCCGCCCCACTGCGGTTCTTTGCTCCAATGACATGACCGCAATCGGCGTGATGCGCGAAAGCCATGACGCCGGCATCTCCATTCCGCGCGACCTCTCACTGATCGGATTTGACGACATCCGCCTGGCCCAGTTCATGCTGCCGCCGCTCACCTCGGTGCAGATGTCGCAACCCGAACTGGCCCGGCTGGCTTTCAACGCACTCCTGGCTGAAGTGGAGCGCGATGTACCGGCACCCAACGGAACCGACTACGTGCTCAAGACAAATCTTGTGCTGCGCGAGTCCACCGGCCTGCTGGCGGGTGCGTCGAAGCCCGCGGAAAAGCGGAAGTGAAACACCGTCCCGAAAAGCCGACTGCTCCTTGGTGGTCAGTTTTGTAAAAAGGCTTACCCACGAAGGGCACGAAGGTACACGAAGGAAACAATTGCCTTCGTGATACTTCGTGTCCTTCGTGGTTGATGCGTTTTGTATTTCGTATCGGGAAACTGACCCGGTCACGGCTGCTGGGGCGGCATGGAATTTCCTTCGCCGCCTTCTACTCCAGCGCCAGCGTCAGCTTGGTTACGGAAGCAGGAGGAAAGTTGTAGGTAAGACTTCCCCGCTGTAAATCGAGCGTCTTCATCTGAGGACTGATTGCGTTCCGTTCCGCAAAAGTGTTGTGGGCGTGAATATCCGAACTTGTGAGGGTCGTGGCTGAACCCGATTTCAAACTCGCGCCGCGAACCCCAATCCTGGTTTCACGGGCCGCGCTCACATGCGGATTCACCACCGTCAGCACCAACTCCTTGTCATGCAGCGAAGCCGAACCTTGCAGGCCCCAGAATGACGCGGGTTTTCCGTCGCGGTCATAGTTCACCGAGGGAGCGGAGAACATCGTCCGCAGAGCTTGCCCGCCCTGGTGTGCGGCATACATTCCAAAAACATGGCCCACCGGGGTGACGCAAAATTTGTCTTCATGCGCCAGGTACAGACTGTTCAGGCAATTGATCAGCTGAGCGCAGTTGGCCATGGCGACTTTTTCGGGATGACGATTAAAAGTATCGAGCGTCAGGCCGCTGAACACCGCGTCGCGCAGGGTCGGCGTTTGTTCGAGAATGTCGTCTGGCGTGGCCTCGCTGCCCGGACGGTACCAGGGCCCCCACTCATCCACTACCAGTTTGATGGAATGTTCGCGATCGAATTCTCCCATCACCAGCCAGTGCCCGTTGATCAGAGATTCCATGACGTCGCCCTGGCGCAGCAGTTCGTACCAGTCCACTACATCGAACTTGAGCGCGTCGCCTTTGCCCTCTAACCAATTGCTGGTGCGGCCGCGGCTCAGGTTCCAGGCATAGTAGTGAAGCGCCAGGCCGAAGATGGAACGGATGTCTCCCGGAGAATGGCGCACAATCTCTTCCAGAAACCCGCGCGTCCATTCCCACTTGTCGTCGTTGGGCCCGGAGGCGACGAATGACAATTTCTGTCCATACTCGGGTACCCATGCCGTATATCGGCGAAATTCCACGGCATATTCCTGCGCCGTAAAATTTCCGCCGCAACCCCACGATTCGTTTCCCACGCCCCAATAGCGCACGCCGAAGGGATCGGCGTAACCGGCTGCCGCGCGCATGTCGGCCAGCGTGGTGCTGCCCGCGGGCGAATTGCAATACTCCACCCAGCGGTAGAATTCAGCCGCGGGAAGGCTGCGCACGTTGGCCGCGAGATAAGGCTGGCTTCCAATCAGCTTGCAGAACTGCATGAACTCGTTGGTCCCAAACTGATTGGGATCGTACTTATGGCTGGCGGGGCCGGCCGCACTCTCCACCTGCTGCCAGAAGTTAGTGCGCCGGGGACGCTTGTCAGCGGGGCCGATGCCGTCGCGCCAGTCATAGCTGTCGGCAAAGCATCCGCCGGGATAGCGCACCACCGGGGCTTTGATCTTCCGCATCTCCTCGACCAGCTCTTTGCGGATGCCATTGACGTTGGGAACTTTGGACTTCTCGCCTACCCAGACTCCGTCGTAGATCACTCCTCCAAGATTTTCCGCGAAGTGGCCGTAGATGTTGGGTGAGATCGTTCCCAGAGGCTCGCCCAGGAGGACCTCGATCTGCGAGTCGTCGCCCACGGCGCCGGTGGCGGCGAACGGCGCCGCCCGGTTAAGCCATAAGTAGCCGGCTCCGGCCACGCTGCTGCGGATAAATTCTCTGCGTCCAATCACGTTACGCTCCCCACTGAATGACCGCGTAGGAGCGGGCCGGCACCTCAAACTTCGCCCGCCCTCCTGTGATCGAAGGTTTGTCCAGAGTTCGCGGCGACACTTTTTGCGGCGTCTCGAAACTGTTGAACGCTTTCAGATCATCACCGGTCAACAGCACCGATGACAGGGTCCGCGCCGGCGCCTTGTCCTGCCAGTTCACTTCGATGGCGTGCGCCTTCGCCAGGTCGCGATTGAGAATGAACAGGGAAACTCTTGCCGTCGTCCGCGCTGACCGTTCCAGCAACATCCAGGTAAGGAACCTGGCCCATTCCCGAAACTTCATAGGTTGGAGATTCCACCAGAAGGTTGAGCACCGAGCCGCGGGCAAACTGCAGCGCCCAGCTGTAAGGATAGAAAATCGTCTGCCGGAACATGCCGCTCGGGTTGGTCATGATAGGAGCAATGACGTTGATCAACTGGGCCAGGCACGCCAGCTTTACCCGGTCAGCATGGCGGATCAGCGAGTTGAGAATCCCGCCCACCAGCAGCGCGTCCTCCAGGTTGTAAACCTCTTCGAGAAGGTGGGGCGCTTCCTGTCCGTGCCCGTTCACCGCGTCCCCGCTGCGCGCGCGGTACCAGACATTCCACTCATCGAACGAGAGCCACAGTTTTTTCGGAGACCGCTTGTGGCCCTGCACCAGATCGCAGACCGCAATGGTTTCCGCGATCTGCTTTTCCATGCTCAGATTCATGGCCAGATACTTCGAACTGTCGCTACCGGTTTCGGCCGGCGTGTTGCCGATGTAGCGATGCAGCGAGAGCGCATCGACGTACTCGTAACATTGCTCCAGGACCTCGCGGTCCCACTCCAGGTAGGTTGGCATGAAAGGTCCGCTGGAGCCGCAGGCGATGAGTTGAAGAGAAGGATCAACCGCGTGCATCTGACGCGCCGCGTCCTGCGCCTTCAGCCCGTACTCGGTGGCCGTCATGTGACCGATCTGCCAGGGACCATCCATTTCGTTCCCCAGGCACCAGTGCTTCACTTTGTAAGGCTCGGCAAAGCCGTGCTTGCGGCGCAGGTCGCTCCATTGCGTTCCCTTCTCCACATTGCAATATTCCACCAGCGCGGCAGCCTGTTCCGCGGTTCCAGTGCCCAGGTTGAGGCCCATCAGGGGATCGGCGCCGACCGCCTTGCACCATGCCATGAATTCATTGGTGCCAAACTGGTTGGTGTTAGTCGCATTCCACGCCTTGTCGAGCACTCGCGGACGGTCTTGCTTGGGACCAACGCCATCGAGCCAGTTGTACCCAGAAACAAAATTTCCGCCGGGATATCGAATGATGGGAACTCCCAGGTGGCGCACTTCATCCATCACATCCTTGCGGAAGCCGTTCGCGTCCGAAAGTTTCGAGCCGGGATCGTAAATTCCCTCGTAGATGGCGCGACCGAGATGTTCCAGAAACGAGCCAAACAGGTTGCGATCCAGCGCGGCCAGGGTGCGTCGCGAGTCCACGTAAACTTTGACCAGATCACCGGCGTTTGATGTAGGAGTCTGGGCCGACAGGAAGCGTCCGAAGGCAAGATTGGCGGAACATGCGATTCCGGCGGAAGAAACTTGACGCAAGAAACGTCGTCGATTGGCGGAGAACATGCGGATTGCCTCCTGGGATGATGCGGCGGGGAAATGGTAAACGTTTACTCGTGTGCCCGCAAATACTTTGTTCTAGATTCAATTCGATCGCGCATTGTCAGTTGGACGAACCTGGCCCCTGCGCCGGCTCTACTCCAGATGCCGGTGTGACCGTCTCGGCGGCCACCCGTGCCGACTGCGGCCGGTAGCCATTCCGCGTGCGGACGCGGCAGCCCTTCGCCTTTGCGCCCACCAGCTTTACCGTGATCGAACGCCATCCCCGGTTCGGGTTGGCTTGCGGGTAGTAGCTCAAGGAATAAAGGTGCGCCAGGTCGTTGCGGATGGAGGCGAACGCCTTCTGCTGTTGTTTCCAGGTTTTGGCAAAGTAGGCTTCACCGCCCGTGGCCGCGCTCATGCGCTTGAAGACCGTGCTCGAAACCGGCTCCAGCTTGGCTTCGCGCGTGCTGATCATATAAATGGGGATGCCCTTCGATTGCGCCAGTTCGGCCACATCTTCCGGCGGCACCATGCTGGCATTGTCCGGGCCGTTGGAAAATACCACGATAACTTTCCGGCCCGTGTTCTGGCCCGCGTCCCTCACGGTCATCAGCAGCGCGTTGTACAGAGCGGCATCGTCGCCGGCCACCGTGGTGCGCACTCCACGCAGCACCTGGGAGCGGTCTGCGGTCAGAGTGGCCCCGCGGGAAAGATCGCGGCTGTAGGAGTAGAACGCCACGCGGTCCGGACCGTCGAGAGAGCGGACAAACTCGGCAATCGCATCCTGGGCGAAAACAAATCCCCGGTACATGTAGTTGCTGGTGTCGAACAGGATGAAGACGTTGGCGCCTGCCATCATGGATCCGAGTTCCGATCCCAGTTCTGACGAGGTTTCCGGGTCCGCGGAACCGTTCTGTAACCGTATACGGTCCCCCGCCTGGTTCCGGTCGGGCCCGTTGGAGGTAACTCTTCGGGTGGCCTCGTTGCCCTCGCCAAAGGTGGCGACCTTCTGCGTGATCCCATCCTCGGTTACCACAAAGTCCGAGGGTCGCAGTCCAGTCACGTAGTTCCCCTTGCGGTCCATCACCGCGACGTTCAGCTGCACCATATCGACTTCGACGCGAATCTTGGTTTCGGAGTCAGTCTCCTGGGCCAGGGCCCGATTGATGGAGCCGGGGAGAACCACCACAACCAGCAAGAGAAAGAGAAGGAATCGTTTTGCCATAAGCCTGTTCACCTGTCCCAGCCCTCTTCACCCGGACCGGGACTTGATAAGTTTTGTACAACCAAAAAGTCTTTATTGAACGGTCGTGGTCAAGGCCACTTTCGGCAACGTGGCGATCTTGCCGCTCCGGAACTCGTCGCCGGTTTCCCGCATCGCCCGCAGCATGGCCGGCCAATCCTCGAAGTCGGTGGCAAAAATCTTCTCCACCATGCGATGGGTGAGTTCGGGGACCAGACGGTTCATCATGGCCGGCGAATAGCCCTGTTCATCGGCCAGCCGGGCCCAGTACAGATTGTTGGAATCCCATGACTCCGCCAGCAGGCGGCTGGAATAACCCATGAACGCCGGAAAGGGCTTCACCTTGAGCAACTCCAGGGAATAGCTTTGCGCCAGGGCAGGATGCGGCACCCCGAAATCGTCGGACAGCCGCTTCCAGCTGACCTCCGCGGGATAGCGGGTGGAGAGACTCTCCAGTTCCTCCCCGGCTTTTCCCCAGTGACCGCTCTGTCCGGGAAACTTCTGGCGGAATTCCGCCGCCAGGTAGAAAGTTTCGCCGGGCAACACCCGGGAAAGCGCATCTTCGACGGCGCCGGCACTCAGGGCCTTCTCTACTTGCTCGGAGCGTTGCGGAGCCATGCGCTCGGAAAGAATATCCAGCACCGTCTGGCGCAGTTTTTCATCCTGCGCCGCGGCGGTCAGAAGTTCCTCCCCGGTCCGCTGATAAAGAGTGACGGCGTGCAACTCGTTTCGGGTGACTCCCCACCAGCGCGGCAGGGTCGCGCTGCTGACCAGGCCAGGCACCAGTTCATGCCAGATCAGGGCCTGAACATTTTCCGGAACGATAAAGTCCTGCTCGGCTTCCGCCAGGACAAAAGGCAAGTCCGCCAGCGAACCCGCAAGGTGAGCGCCGCCGCCCGCCGGCAAGCCGGACCCGAACACGTGCGGCACACGCCAGGACTGTCCGCCTCCCATCGCCATCTCTCCCGAAAAGTCGTGAGAGCGCACGAAAAGAGGATTATTGAAAAGAATCTGCGCTCCCGGCGGTGCGTAGTAGGCATAGTTCAGGCCCACCAGCGTGTCCCTGAGGAAGGGGACAACCAGTCCACGCGCCTCCACCAGTTCCTTCTTCGATTTGCTGGACTTGATGATCCTGGCCAGATCGGTCCGCGTCTGCAGGGAACTGTGGCGCACGTTGTAGAACCCGGCTGCCCACTCGCTGCGTTCGCCACTGGTAAACATGGGACGCGGCATCTCAAATTCCTTGAGCTGTCCGGCCAGGGGAAGCAGGGTATCGCCCACGTCCTTGCCCTGCGCCAGTTCATTCAGTCCTTCTCCCAGGCCCAGCAGGGTGTCGAGAGAAACCAGCCGCTGGCCGTCGAGCACCGAGCGAATTCTTTCGGCCAGTTCCTGCCGGACTCTTTGCCCGTCGGGATTCGACTGACTGGGACCGGCCAGCAAGGCGACCACTTCGTCATGGGAAAGATTGGGACGGCCAGCGGCTGCCCGCCACAGTTCCCGCAACGAGGTCCGGGCAGAGTCGAAAAGTTGCGTCGAAGAGGGGACCCCGGCCGCAAAAGGAGCGATCATCGCCTGCCAGGACGGATTCAAATTGGCGGCGGGGATCTGACCCTGCCGCGCCAGGATTTGCCACAGGCCCACGTTGGCCTGAAAGATGCCCAGCGCATTGGCCCGCAGAGTGACATTGGAAACCCGGTCAATGACGGCCGCTACCTGCAGAAAACGGGTAATGGAATCATCGTTCAGGCCACCAAACTCGGAAAAAGTCAGATATTGATTGCCGTACCGGGCAAAATTCTGCGCCAGCAGCAGGACCGTCTGCGGACTTAAGCGCCGCTCCGGCGGCCGGGCGCCGTCGATCGCACTAAGCATCAGATAAATTGGCAGCGGCCCGTCTTCGGAAGTCTGCCTGGAGAAGGCGAACAGGGCCTCGACCAGCTGATCGGGATTTTTCCAATGGCTAGAGCGCTTGGCCCACTGCCGAACTACTTTGGAATCGGTTTTCAAATGAAGAATCTGCTCCCACACCTGCAGATTTCCGGGGACCATGGGCTGGCCCGAAGCATCCAGTTCCAGGCGGGTCACCAGCAACAGCAGGTCGGGATCGGGCCGGAACACGGGACGGGCCGGGCCCGCGCCAATGTCTTTTCCGCGTAAGGCTTCGTAGAATCGCGGCAAGCGATGAGCGTCGGTGAAGTAAACCTGCTGGGCCGGGGTCAGGCGCGAGAGGGTGTCGAAGTAAGCGGCCAGCCAGCCGTCATCTTTCGCCAGCAGACGGGCCACGAACTCTTTCGGCGATTCCGGATCCGCTCCCGCCAGTTCCTTCCAGGCGGATTCTGCAGCCCCTCCGCCGGGTACCATCACTCGTCCATTTCGAATCGAGATGTGGCTGCCGTAAAAGTCGAGAACGGGAGCGAAAGGCAGCAGCCTGGGTATTCCCGCGAATTGCCGGAAGCTAGCGCTGGTTTCGGTGTCCATCCGCGCCATGGCCCAGTAAAGCCGGGCCAGCGCAGGATCATCGAGCAAGGAGTCCAGTACGTCATTCTTGTTGTCTTGCGGGTCCCTCATGCCGGCATGGATCCAATCGTCCGGCGAGAACAACAGTGGAACTGGAGTGGGGGCAAAATGACAGCTAAAAGGCTGGCCGCCCTGCAGGGTTTGCTCGAGTTCGGCGAGAGGGAATCCCGAATCGATGGTCAGAAAGGCGCTTTCAGGATCGGCGGTCTCGAGAGCGGCATCCTTGCCGCAGCCGCGCAGCCGGTAGCCAAGAATATTCAGCAATGGCCCGGCTTGATCGCAAGTGGACACTCGAATGACCCCTTCCGGGCCCGCCAGCGTGACCAGTTCCCTGGCCTGTTCCACATACCGTTTCAGCAAGATCAGGAATTCCGTGGGCCTGCCCGCCTTGTCCTTGCGCCCCTGATAACCTTCAACCGCGACGTTGCGCGCCAGCAGAGGCAGCACCTCTTCGATGGATATCTTTTGACTCACGCCGGCCATGCGCAGAAACGAACGCAGCGGCCCCGGGATGGCGACGCTTGCACCCGTTACCGGCGCCGGCTGCGGAACGTCAGGTGACTTCGCGCTGGTGGTGGTGTCCGAACCCGAACCGGATGACGAATCAAGCGCGGCGCTGTAAACGCTTGCACACAGGCACAAAAAGACGGGGAGAGAAGCCCTGAGCAGGAAACAAGGAGATTTCACGGCTGGCCCTTCTTTCGAATCTTAGACTCGCGATCCAAACGAACGGGATGCCAGGGACTGAAGAATTATTCGCCAGCGAGTGACGTCAGGTTGCTGACCCGGGCCCGAGTACCGCCACCGCGCCGCTTTCGAACTAAGCCCGCAATTTCATTCGCCCCCGGAGCCTAGATTTTGTGCCTGCCAAGATAGATCATCTTTTGCGCGCTGCCAACCCCCTTTTTCGTCTTTTTGTGCGCCCGCCTTCCCGGAAGGGACAAGCTCTTGGAAGTGGCGCAGATTGGGCAGTTTCGGAGGATGTCTCCAAATTGTAAAAACCACCGGACCCAACGCGCTGCTGTGGAATTCTGGAAAAAATCAGTAAGTAATGGAGGACGGGCGTCCCGCCCGTCGCATGGGCGTGGACGCCCGCGCCCACATCTGGACGCTAAAAGGCCTGCAGTCCTTTTTCGTAAGCTTCGATCAGCTTGTCCCATGTGGCATTGGCCTGGGAATCGATCAGCTTGCGGGCAGGATCGGCGTCGAACCAGGCCAGCGACTGGCGAATGCCCTGCGCGAATCGGGTGGTAGCCACATAATCGGGAACGAAGCGCTTGATCTTGCTGTTGTCGAATACCACGCTTACCGCTTTGTCTCCGATCAGCGTGCCTTCCATCTCGGGCAGACACGCCACCATGAAGTCGGACGGAATATGCACGATCTTCGGATCCGCTCCGGCCGCCGCACCCACGATGCGATAGAGTTGGTCCCAGCTCAACACTTCGTCGGTCGTGATGTGGAAGGCGTGACCAATTGCCTGCTCGTGACCCAGCAACCCGACAAAGCCCTTGGCAAAATCACTGTCGTGCGTAATTACCCACAGCGATGAGCCATCGCCCGGCACGATTACCTTCTGCCCTTTCCGCATGCGGTCCACCACGGTGTAGGAGCGCTCCCAGCTGTTGATGACGAGCGGGATAAGAGTCTCGCCGTAAGTAAGCGAAGGCCGGACAATCGTGATGGGGAATCCTTCCTCGCGATAGGCCTTGAGCAAACGCTCTTCGCAGGCGATCTTGTTTCTGGAGTAGTCCCAGTGCGGGTTGGCCAGCGGCGTCGATTCGGTGATCAGATAATCGGTAGCCGGTTTCTGATAGGCGCTGGCCGAGCTGATGAAAATGTATTGCCGGGTGCGTCCGCGAAATAATTCCAGGTCGCGCTCAATGTCCGCCGGAGTGAACGCAATCCAGTTGACCACGACATCGAAGTGCCGACCCCGCAACACCTGCGCCACCGATGGAGGATCGTTGATATCGGCGCGCACCACCTCCGCGCCGGCCAGCCAGTCGGCCGCGTGCTGTCCTCGGGTAAGGAGCGTGAGATTGATCCCGCGCCGCAGCGCCAGCCGGGTGCAGGCGCTGCTGACGATCCCGGTGCCACCGATAAATAGTACGTTCATGCGCCGCCATTGTAATGGAAGATATGAAGATAAATGGAGGATGGGCGTCCCGCCCGTCCTGGTCTCGTCGCAAGGTCTCGTCCCAAACCAGGACGGGCGGGACGCCCGTCCTCCATTTATTTTCACCTACCAGCGATGCTGCACCAGCGGGCGGATCCTTTCGTCGTAGATACGCTGCACCGCAGCCATCGCCTCCGGCGCGAGCGGGGAAAGATCGGAAGCACCGCAGTTATCAGCCACCTGCTCCGCCCGCTTGCCTCCCGGAATAGCGCAGCCGACCGCGTCAAACATGAGTATCCAGCGCAGCGCGAACTGGCTCATCGAGACCCCGGCGGGCAGGAGTTTCCGAATCTCTTCCACAGCCGCGAGGCCGGTCTCGTAGTCCACTCCGGAAAATGTTTCGCCCACGTCGAAGGCTTCGCCGCGCCGGTTGAAGTTGCGGTGATCGTCGGGCGCGAACGTCGAGTCGCGGCGCAGCTTGCCGGTAAGCAGCCCGCTGGCCAGCGGTACCCGCGCCAGAATGCCCACTTGTTTCTCTTTAGCTTTTACGAAGAAATCTTCCGCGGGACGCTGCCGAAAGCAGTTGAAAATGATCTGCACCGTCTGCACGTTGGGAGACTTGATCGCCAGCAACGCCTCTTCGACTTTCTCCACGCTGACGCCGTAATAGCGAATTTTTCCGGCAGCCACCAGATCATCGAGCATCCCGAAAACTTCGGGGCGGGAGTAAAGCGCCGTTGGCGGGCCGTGCAGCTGGACCAGATCGAGCCTGTCGGTAGCAAGATTGCGCAGGCTGTCTTCGATCCAGGCGGAAAGATTCTCGCGGGTGTAGCCATCCACCGTCTGGCGCGGCAAGCGCCGTCCCGCCTTAGTGGCAACGATGATTTCCTCGTTCTTGCGCTCCTTCTTAAGGCGGGCGATCAGGCGCTCGCTGCGGCCGCCGCCATACACGTCGGCGGTGTCGATAAAATTGACGCCGCTGTCGATGGCCTTATGCAGGGTCGCCATCGATTCTTCGTCCGAAACCTGGCCCCATGACCCTCCAATCGCCCACGCGCCAAAGCTGATTTCAGAAACCTTCCATCCCGTACGACCGAGTGCTCGGTAGTGCATGCTTTCTTTTCTCCTGGATGCTGTGTCTTGACTACAATCCGCGGCTCGAACTAAACCTGCTTCATCTTATATGTTTGGGATGTGCGGAGCGCTCGGGGCGCAATGGAGTCGGTCAGTTTTTTTCGGAACAGGCGGCGGCTCACCTTGCTCATTGGTGCGGATATTGACTGCGCACAATTGCAGAAGATTTATGGCGAACCGTCTGACCTACTCCCCGAGGATAATCGCCGTGCTACAGGAGTCCGAGAGGTTCAGCCACCACCGGAGTGTGAACGACAAAAGAAGTACGAGCGTCGGACTGGCATCGGGTCCTTTGCTTTTCTAAGATAACGCTATGCGACATTCATTGCTAATATTTTCGGTGCTTGCATTCGGATTGAATGGTTTTTCTCAGCCGTCGCATCAACGTGCGATTATTCGCAGCGCTGGAGTCAAACGGCCCAACATAGTGGTGCGAGGTGCGAATTTGTCAAAGGTTGAGGTCTGGGCCATTCCTACGGGCACAGGGATAACGCCTGATGAGTATTCCCTCCTTGGCACCGCGAACCGCCGCAATGCTGCAGGGCAAAAAGAGGTATGGGTATTCCCCATCCCATCAGGACCGCTGTCCGCAACAGGCATTTTTGCGAAGGGTTTCGATGCTGAGGGAAAGCTGGTGGGCACAAAGTTGCTTCCTTACCAAGGCGCCAGTCAGATATACGATGCCCTCTGGGGTGACCGAGCCAACGGGCACCCACTGCGAAATTGAAACCCGAGTCTTCTGTGGAAATCAAACTGCACCACTACCCTCCACCGTCCTTCATTGACTGACCTTGTTTGTTATACGTAACATTCTAGCCCCCAGATGATCGGCCATACCATCTCGCACTACCGCATCATCGAGAAGCTGGGGGGCGGCGGGATGGGTGTGGTTTACAAAGCTGAGGACACCGAGTTGCGCCGCTTGGTGGCGCTCAAATTTCTGCCCGACCTCGTGGCCCAGGACCCAGCGGTATTGGAACGATTCCGCTGGGAAGCGCGGGCCGCATCGGCCCTGAATCATCCCAACATCTGTGTGATTTACGAAGTCGGTCAGGCGCAGCGCCGGCGCTTTATCGCGATGGAGTTTCTGGACGGCATGACGCTCCGGCAGCGCATCGCGGAAGGTCCACTGCCCTTGCCCCAACTGCTGGACCTCGGTATCGAGATCGCCGACGCGCTTGATGCCGCCCACACCCATGGCATCATGCACCGCGACATCAAGCCGGCAAATATTTTTATAACCGAGCGCGGCCACGCCAAGATTCTGGATTTCGGTCTGGCGAAGTTCACCGTGGGAGACGAAGGCAGCATCAGCGGCGACACTTTCGGGGGCGACACGCGGTCGCCGGACGACCTTAATCGCCGGGGCACGACCCTGGGGACCATTCCTTACATGTCGCCGGAACAGGCATTGGGCCAGCCCCTGAACACCCGCACGGATTTGTTCTCCTTCGGGGTCGTACTCTACGAGATGGCCACCGGCGTCCAGCCCTTTCAAGGACAGACAGCGGCCGCGGTTTTCGACTCCATTATTCACCGCGTGCCGGAGTGGCCCGTGGGATCCGATCCGGCACCCCTCCCGGGCTTGAGGGCATCGTGCGGAAAGCTCTGGAGAAGAATCCAGATCGTCGCTATGCCAGCGCGGCGGAAATGCGGACCGATCTGCAAAACCTCCGCCGGGCCACGGAGTCAGGGCTCTCCGAGGCCACCAGGCCAGCCGCGAAATCAGCGCCGGACTCGAAAGAGCGAATCCGTTCTTTCTTTGCCGCCGCCACCACCGCCCTCAAGCCCCAACCCAGAGTTGGTATGGCCGGCCGACTGGTCATGGCTGCCTGTGCCGCCGCCGCGCTGGTTGTACTCTTTCTCTTCCTGAGATCGCCCCAGGGCCCACCCGCCGTGATTTCAGTGCTGCAGATCACCAGCGACGGCACCGCGAAGCGATCTCTGGTCACGGACGGAAGCCGGGTTTACTTTTCCGAATATCTGAGCGGCCATTCGGTGCTGAGGCAAGTTTCGGTCTCGGGCGGAGAGACCGCCCCTGTGCCCATCTCCCTGGTCAGTGCCGACATCTATGATTTCTTTCCGGGCCGCTCGGAATTGCTGGTGAAAGGCGTGGCCGAAGGCTCGGAGACGGAGTGGCCGGTTTGGATATTGCCGCTCCCCGCGGGCTCGCTTCGGCAGGTAGGAGACATCCTCGCGCACGGGGCCACCTGGGCGCCGGATGGCCAGCGCATCGTGTATGTCAGGAAGTCGAGCGTGTACACCTGCAATGCCGATGGAACCGATTCGCGGGAACTGGTCACCGTGCCGGGAGTTCCTTTTGCGCCGCGATTTTCTCCCGACGGGCGCCGCTTGCGTTTCACCATTCGCGACACCAACCAGCGCACGTCATCTCTGTGGGAGGTTTCTGCCGACGGGAAGGGGCTGCATCCAGTGCTGCCGGACTGGAACAAGCCGCCGGAAGAATTTGGCGGAGCCTGGACGCCGGATGGAAAATACTTCCTCTTTGAATCGACCCGTGATCATACCCAGAACATCTGGGCCCGCCGTGAGAGCACGTCTTTTTTCAGCAAGGCGGGTGCCGAGCCGATGCAGTTGACCGTGGGACCACTCCTGTTCAGCAATCCCACTCCGAGCACGGATGGAAAGAAGCTGTTCGTAATCGGCCAGCAGCGCCGCTTCGATCTGGTGCGCCTGGACAGCAAGTCGCAGCAGTTTTCCGTTTACCTTCCCGGCGTTTCTGCGGGCGAAGCCGACTTTCAGCGCAATGGCGAGTGGATCACATACGTCACCCATCCCGAACTCACGCTGTGGCGGAGCAAGCCCGACGGAAGTTCCCGCATCCAACTCACTTATGCCCCCATGCAGGCTCACATGCCGCACTGGTCACCCGATGGAACCCAGATTGCCTTTATGGCTTCGCGTCCAGGAAGACCATGGAAGATCTTCGTAGTGCCGGCCGAGGGTGGCACGCCGCAGGAGGTAACAGCAGGCGACCGCAATCAGGGTGATCCCACATGGATGCCGAACAGTGATTCCATCGTGTTCGCCGGAATGCCCTGGCTGGAATACGGATCGACGCCAGGCCCGAACATTCATGTGGTTGACTTGAAGACCTCGCAAGTTTCGGATCTGCCCGGCTCCGAAGATCTTTTCAGCCCCCGCTGCTCGCCGGATGGACGCTACGTAGCGGCCCTTTCCGGGGACTCCACCCGACTGATGCTCTACGACAGGGAGAGGAAGAGTTGGACGCAGCTGGCTTCGTCACGCTTCGGTTTCGAAAACTGGTCACACGATGGAAAGTATCTTTATGCCGAGGACTATTCCGACAAGACCGACGACCTGGTGCGCGTGAATGCCGCCACCGGCAACATGGAACGCCTGTTCAGCCTGAAGGAAGTTCCGCGCGGCTTCGATCCCTGGGAATTCTGGGTCGGTCTGGCGCCCGACGACTCGCCTCTGCTGATGCGGGATAAAAGCACGCAGGAGATTTACAGTCTGGATGTGCGCTTACCCTAGCGCCGCAAAGTCACGCACCTCCGTCAACCTTCGCTTCGCGTTACTGATTCCGTAGTTCCGTAGCGCCGGCGTCCCGCCGGCTGTCCGGTGGGCGTCCCCGCCCACCGAGCGGTTCCTGTTTCCTGCTCAAGAGGTTTGCAACTCCGTGCAACGGGCTAGCAGTTTTTTGATTTTCCGCCATCTGATTTTTGAGTTTAGCGAAAGAGCCCTGCTGGGGGTACAAAGTCTTGACCAGCCCATTTTTGCGGTATGTGAATCGTTTTAATAGACAGAGTCCGGCTTCGTCAGATCCACGACAGAATTCCAGGAGGCAATCCCCCATGCCCGAATCCAACATCGGCTTTTATGGCCACGTGAAGCAGTATCACAATCTGAAGGCTGAGATTGATCAGGCCATTCTGGATGTGCTCGAAAGCGGCAGCTATGTGCTCGGCCCGCAACTGGTCAAGTTTGAAGAAGAGCTGGCGCGTTACATGAAGACGAAGGAAACGGTGGGCGTGAACTCCGGCACCGACGCGCTGCTGCTGGTGTTTCTGGCCCTCGGTCTCGGACCCGGCGACGAGGTCATCACCACTTCCAACACTTTCTTTGCTACCGCCGAAGCCATCTGGCTGGCCGGCGCCACGCCGGTGTTCGTGGACTCCGATCCCCGGACCCGCAATATCGATGTCAGCAAGATCGAAGCCGCGATCACTTCGAAAACTCGCGCCATCGTGCCTGTACATCTGTACGGCCTGACCGCGGACATGCCTGCGATCGCGCGCATTGCGAAAGCCCACAACCTGTTCGTGGTGGAAGATTGCGCCCAGGGCATCGGGGCGCGAGGCGACACTTTTGCCATCGGAGAACTCAGCGACGCGGTCTGCCTGAGCTTCATCATTCAGAAAAACCTGGGATGCTTTGGAGACGGCGGCGCCGTGGCCACCAATAACAAAGATCTCGCTGCCGAAATCCGCAAGCTGCGCAACCACGGCTCGATGAAGCGCTCTCATCACAGCATCGGCTACAACAGCCGCCTGGACGATATCCACGCCGCGGTCTTGCGCGTGAAACTGAAGCACGTGGACGAATGGAGCGAGCGCCGCCGCGAGATTGCCGCACTCTACGACCAGGGCCTGGCCGGCGCAGGGATGACTTTGCCCTTCACGCCGCCCGGCTACCAGCACGTCTATCATCTATATGTGGTCGATAGCGACGACCGCGACGGGCTGCAGGCGTACTTGCAATCGAAGGGCATCACCGCTCTGACTCACTACCCGATCGCGATCCACCAGCAGGAAGGCTTTCCCTGGGGACGTCCGGCGCGCCTCGGTTCGCTGCCGGTCACGGAGGAATCCGCCGCCAGCGTGCTGTCGCTGCCCATGTATCCCGAGCTCACCAATGAAGAGGTCGGCCGAGTGATCGATGAGATCATGCATTGGGCCGCGAACCGCGAGGCGCTGAGCCGCCAGGCCGTCTGACATCAACGTGTGGGTCGGACACTCCTGTCCGACGCCTTTGATTTTGATTTTGGGCCTCCACTTACAAGACTCAAATTCAAGGTCAAAAGCGTCGAACAAGAGTGTCCGACCCACACACCCGCCACCACACACCCAACTCCCACACACAAGTCCTGCCCGTCATTTACAATTCTACAATTGAACTCATGTGGTCACGATTAGCGATCCTCATCACAGCCGTGCCATGATGTTGGGCTCCAGTGCTTCCCCTTTGGATAAACCTATGGACTTTGGGCCGAATAACCCGTTCTACGCGCCAAGCACTTTGCCCTTTCACGCGCCACCCTTTGACAAGATCAAGGACAGCGATTACCAGCCCGCCATTGACGCCGGCATGGCGGAGCAACGCCAGGAGATCCGGGCGATTGCCGACAACCCAACTCCGCCGACCTTCGAGAACACATTTGTCGCGCTGGAAAAGACTGGCCAGTTGTTCAACCGCGCCATGGCCGCATTCGACGGCGTTACCGGGGCGAACCTGAATCCGGAATTGCGGAAAGTGCAGGACTACGAGGCTCCCCGGCTGGCTGCGCACAGCGATGCGATCTATCTCGATTCCAGATTGTTTCAGCGCGTGGCCGCGATTTACCAGCAACGCGAATCGCTGAAACTCGATGCGGAATCGCTGCGCCTGGTGGAGTTGTATTACAAGAAATTCGTGCACTCCGGAGCCAACCTCTCTGACTCCGACAAGGACGCGCTGAAAA
>CAWBPS010000034.1:0-192171 GCA_963790645.1 Terriglobia bacterium
GAGAGGGAGGGATTTGAACCCCCGATACCCGTTAAGGTATGTCCGCTTTCGAGGCGGATCGTTTCAACCACTCACGCACCTCTCCGGAAAGCAGTCGTCAGTCGTCGGTCTTCAGTCGTCAGGAAATTCCTCGGCCTCTGACGACTGAGGACTGACGACCGAGGGCTGTTTTTCCCGCCGCTGGCGAAAAAAAAGCTGTAGCAACTCGGCACAACGTCCCGCCAGAACACCGCTGCGGACTTCCATGCGGTGGTTCAGACTGGGGTGGTTCAGGACCTGCATCACCGACCGGATGGCGCCTGCCTTGAGGTCATCGGCCCCGTACACCAGGCGTTTCAGCCGGGCATGAACCAGCGCGCCCGCACACATGGCGCACGGTTCAATTGTAGCAAACAGTTCGCAGCCTTCCAGGCGGTGGTTGCCGAGGGCGGCACCGGCTTCTCGCACGGCGACGATCTCGGCGTGGGCGGTGGGATCGGAATCGGCGAGGTTGCGATTGCTGCCGCGTCCCACGATCTTGCCGTCGCAGACAACGATTGCGCCCACCGGAACCTCTCCCGCTTCGAGCGCGCGCTGCGCCGAGCGCAAAGCTTCCTCCATCAACAGTTCGTCGCTGGCAGCTTCGTCGGTTCGGGGAGGAATTTCTGCGTCGCTCAACGGCTTACTCCACCGGATGCCGCTTCAGCACCGACGCGAGCCTGGGCAGGTCCGGGCGCACCGGCTGGTTCACGAAGATGTATTTTCCAGCGCTTTCCGCCAGCAGGTAACTGGAATCCGGAGGCAACCGGGAAAGCGCGTCCTTGCGAAATTCTTCCGGAACAAAAATGAATACCCGCTCCGGCCCCTTCCAGAAGGCTGGGAACTGTTTGTCGTCCAGAAACGTGGGCGGCGCGTCGGGATAGTTCGAGCCGATTTCGAGGTTGGTTCCGAAGCGTCCGTTGTAAATCCATACATGGCGATGAGTATAGAAGGGAATGCTCGAGCCCGAATTAAAATCGCCATACTGCACGATATGGTCCTGCGGCCGCAGGTAGGGAAGGATCGCGTCGGCCAGCGCCCGCGATGACATGCGGGGCTCGAACCGTTTGAACGCCCAGTTGGCGGCAAAGAAAAACAGGGCCATGGCGAATGCCAGGGTGAGCGTAGCGGCGAAGTTCTTCCAGCGCCGGCGCAATAGCCATGCTCTGCCAAATCCAATAATAAAGATGAGGATGGCGAAAACCGCCGGACCGCGCAGCGCGGCAAAAGTTTGCGGCGTCAGATCGAAAATGTGCGCCATCGAGAGGCGGTACGTATCCAGGTCGTGATACTGCAGCAGGTGCGAGATGCCGCCCGTGGAAGAAACGTCGAGCGAAGTCAGGACCAGGTAGCTCAGGCAGACCGAGGCCAGGAACCCGATCACGGCCAGTCCCGCCTGCAGGCGTGGCAACCAGCGGTCGCGTGCCTGTTCGGCATCATTCAGGCCAATCCCCAGCAGAACGGCTATGGCCGGCCAGGCACCGAAGCTGTAGTACTCCATGCGCGATCCCGAGGTCAGCGAAAAGAAAAACAGAATCAGCCCCGCCCAGATGAACAGCAGCAGACGGGCCTCCTGGACATGCTCCATCTTCGGACCCCAGGTCTTCGGCCGCGGAAATTCGCGCAGGGCGTAGCCGATAAAAAAGCTCCAGGGAAAGAACCACACCAGGTGCAGCGCCCACCACAGGAGAAGCGGCACGGCTTCATAGTCCGGCGGGTAGCGGGTGCCAAGGGCGCGCTTGAAGTGCTCGTTGATGAAGTAAGACCACAAAAATCCGGGCGAGCGTTCTTCCGCGACCCAGTGCCAGGGCACGGCGATGACCAGAAAAATCAGGGCGCTGGAAAAAATCCGAAGTTCGCGCCAGCGTCCCCAGCTGCGTGTGAACAGGATGAAGAAAAAAACCACGCCGAGAGGAAACAAAACCCCAATCAGGCCGAGGGTAAGCGCGGCCAGGGCCATCACGACCGAGGCACCCCAATAGGCGACACGAGTGTCCAGGCTGCCTTGCCAGCCGCGCAGAAAAAGGTAGAAGAGCGCGGTTAGTTCCAGGGCAAAGATAGCTTCCGGAACCATCACGCGGGTGAACAGCCACGTTCCCACGCTGGTACAAGTGATCAGCCCGGAGTAAAACGCGGCGGTCTCGCCGAAAAATCGGCGGGCAAAAAAATAGACCATCAGGACCAGTCCCGCCACCCCAAGCACCAGCGGCAGCCGGGTCTGGAAAGCGCCCTGCCCGAAAAGTTTGTAGCTGACCGCCACCATCCAGTAGTGCAGCGGGGCTTTTTCGAGATAGCGGATCCCATCCTGATACATCACCACCCAGTCGCCGCGCTGCAGCATCTCGCGGGAAACCAGTGCGTGCGAAGCGTCGGCATCATCGAGCAACGCCGGCTGAGCAGCGGTGGCGACGTAAATTCCGAGAGACAGAATGAGCAGGGTGAGGATGGAGAATCGGCGATTCATTGATTCGTTAGAGGACGACTGCTTCGTTCACCTTTCTATACGCGGCCGGAAGATGAGGGTCAGAACGCTTGAGACGAAGGAGTAATCATAGCATCTGGGCGGGAGCGTGAATTCCATAACCATGGAAGGGCTCCAAGCTCCCGCTTGAGTGGAAATTTCTTTAGAGGGGATTGGATCTCGCGATGGTGCCCCATTCATTTCGCGTTTTCCGCGAAATGAGTGGGGTACGGCTGTTCAATTCGCGGGCCATGGGTGACGGATGACATTCCCCACTCATTTCGCAAGGTACGCGAAATGAATGGGGCACCGTCAGGATTTCCGACAAATTGAGCCCACATCCCCACGCGTGCACCGTGTGCTACGTTCCGAACCTTCGGCGGTAGGCGCTGGGGGAGACACCGGTGTGGCGTTGGAAGAGGCTGCGGAAATAGGCTGGGTCCTGATAGCCGACTGCGTCGCTGATTTCCTGCATGGTGCGATGGTCGCTCTCCAGCAGGCGCTTGGCGGCAGCCACTCTTAGCTTCTGCAAATAGATCAGTGGGCTGTCTCCCGTGGCATGCTTGAAGCGCCGGACGAAATTGCGCAAGCTCATGCCCACGCGGCGGGCCGGAGCCTCGAGCGGAAAGGTCTGGTGAAAATTCTGGTGCAGCCACTCCTGCGCGCTGGAAATACTGTCGTCAGAATGATCTGTCTTCAAGGGGACGATGGCGAACCCGGCCTGCCAGGCGCGCGAGGTCTCGATGAGCAGTGCCTTGGCGCTTTGCATGGCAACCTCGTGGCCGCAGAACCGCTCCACCAGATACAGGCTCAGATCGAGCGAGGCGTTCACTCCTCCACCACAGTAGAAGCCGTGGTCCTCGGTCACCATCAACTCCGGCATCCATTTCACTCGGGGATATTTTTCGCGGAAACGCTCAGCCAGCCCCCAGTGCGTGGTGGCGCGCTTGCCGTCGAGCATGCCGGTGGCTGCGACCAGCCCCACACCTGAGCATACGCTGGCGATGGGCGTACCCCGTTTGTGCCAGCGCCGCAGCCAGGGCACGACCGCCGCATTGCGCTCGACCACGTCGTCCAGGCTTATGCCGCTGGACGGGATGAAGATGAGGTCGGTCTTGCGGACATCTGCCAGTGCTGCCGAGGGCTGGATCCGAATTTCTCCGTCGCAATGGACCGCGCGTCCATCCGCCGAGGCGGTGGTCACGCGAAACCCGGGATCTGCCCGCTTGCCGGTAAGAACGTTCCACAGCGATCCGCTATGGCGAAAGACCTCCATGGGGCCGATCGCGGTAGAAGAAAAAGTTCCGTCAAGAAACAGGACGGTGACATCGGTCATGGCTGGTCTTCCCCTGCAAGCAGAAATGAAATGGCGTAATCACATACGTATAATGGCAAATCTGCCATCTTGTGGCAAGGGTCTTTTCTAACTAATCTCGCAGAGTAAGGAAGGCAGTTGTCAGTTGCCGGTTGTCAGTTGTCAGTCGTTCTATCTTCAGCCATTCCCCCGAAGGCGACGGGGCCTTGATGACTGATGACCGACGACTGACGACTACCTAACGGAGGATGCTATGAAGAAATACATGATTGAGCGCGAGATTCCGAAAATCGGAAGTCTGGAGCGGGAGCAGTTGCAGCAGGGCGCGGCCAAGTCGAACCAGGTGCTGCGCCAGCTGGGACCGGACATCCAGTGGTTAGAGTCGTTCGTTACCGCCAACAAGATGTATTGCATGTATCTGGCCAAGGATGAGGCGCTCATCCGCCGGCATGCAGATCTGAGCGGCTTTCCGGCCACCAGGGTGACGGAAATCGGTGTGACTATTGATCCCACTGCGGCAGCGTAGGAATAGGTGGGTCCGTCAAGCGGAGTGCCCCACCCTCATTCGCGCATTTTGCGAAAAGGGTGGGTGACGGAGATCTTGCCGAGCGTCGCTCGGCCCGGACGGGCGAGGGCGCCCGTCCCCACGTGGTCGGTGATGTTTCCTCTACACTACCGTGGCGTGCACTTCAAGGTACTCCGCTTTGATTACGGTTCGATTGGCGTCGCCCAGGTTATTGCTGGTCCAGTGCTGAGTGAGCTCGTCGGCGAGGGCGCGTTGCCCGGCCTCATCGAGGCGCGCGAATGTGATTTGAGTGGGGCCGAAATATTTGCGGAAGAAAGCGACGGCCTCGGACGGGGCAAAAGGATAATCGAAGAGCAGTTCGCGCCGGGTCATTTCCAGGCGCGCTTTTCCGCCCAGGCGTTCGGTGACGATCTTTTCGACGCCCCAAAGCGATGGCGGCAGCATGCCGGGAGGCGGCGGAGCGTGACGCGCGGTAATCTGGAACATCTGGCCGACGAAGCCTTCCGGCGTCCAGTTGCCCATGGCGATCATGCCGCCGGGGCGGCAGACGCGCAGTAGCTCTGCGGCCACAACCTCCGGCCGCGGCGCGAACATGGCGCCGAACATCGACATCACCACGTCGAAGCGGGCAGCATCGTAAGGCAGCTTCTCGGCGTCGCCCTCGATAAATTCGATCTTCAGATTTTCAGCGGCGGCGCGTTTGCGGGCCTGCTCCAGAAGGTTGGGGGCGAGGTCGAGGCCGATGACTTCCGCTCCCGCTCGGGAGGCGGGAATGGATTGGTTTCCGGTGCCGCAGGCCACGTCCAGGACCTTCATTCCGGGCTTCAGATTTATGCGCTGGATGAAGCCCTCTCCCTCGCGGACGTTCAGTTTTGCGATTTCACCGAAGTCGCCGGCCATCCAGCTGGCCCGCAGCCGCTGCTTCAACTCCCCAAAACTGTCCGACCCACCTGCCATTGGCTGCCTCCTGAGATAGTGTCGGGAAAAATTATACGGGAACCCGTCTCTTGGTGTGGGTCGGACACTCTTGTCCGACGTTTTTGATCTTGAAGTTGATTTTGATCTTGCCGTGCACTTCGACCGGCAGACTGCTCATCGCCGCCTTAGTCATTGGCACATGAGATCAAAGTCAAAGGCGTCGGACAAGAGTGTCCGACCCACACATTCGTCATTGCGTGACTCCCACGATTCTGGTTTGCACGTGGGTGTGTTCGAAGGCTTTGTTTTCCAGAGACACGGTCATGTTGCGATTGAAAAAGAACAGCGCGCGAATGCGAAATTCGCTGCCCAGGCTGACCGGGAACCAGACTCCATCTTCCTGTCTGCGGTAGTGCACGGCAAATCCGATGCCGGGAAGATCTGTCCCCAGGAAAGTTCGCACCCCGAAGGGCAGGCGGCGCGACAGCCTGGTGAATACGTACATCGGCTGAAACTCCTGGGCGTCGATGTAGGCCTCGCCGGCCCAATCCGTGTCATCGTCGTCTTTCGGTGTGAAAGCGATGTGGTAGGACGGGCGGCCTTCGAATGGCTCCTGATCCATAAGTCGAAATTTGTAGTCTTTTTGCTGGTCGGTGGTAAGCGGGAAGAGGTCGCGAGCCATACCGTCCTTGGATTTGTCGTTGATGAGGTCGTCGCGAAAGTCGTGAATCAGTTCTCCGTCAGTGCTGTCGGCCTCGGGCACAGGCTCGCCGCTGATGGTTTCGTACTTCCCCTTGTGCCAGTAGCGGCCGGTGAGTTGCTGCAGCGTTCTCTCGGTGCGGTCAGGTTTGGGGACAACCTGGTAATCGGCGGTCTCCTCGCGCAGGACTTTGCCGTTGGTCTTTCTGGAGATGATTTGGATGTGCTGCTGGTAGAGGTATTGGCTGCGTAGCTTTTCGCTGCTGTCCTGATTGGCGGCTACGCGGGCCATGATGGCGTCGGCGGTCAGAGGTTCGGCTGCTTTCGCCTGCGGCATGCAAGCGGCGAGGAGGAGGATCGGAAGCAGTAAGTGTGGGTCGGACACTCTTGTCCGACGCCTTTGACTCGCCATAGCGGTATCCCCAATATGTACGGAGAGCCCTGGGCGGGAGTTCAGTTTAATTTTGCGGGTCGGCGGAGCTTCGCTCCGCTGGGCAGGTGAGGACATCCTTCGACTTCGCTCAGGACAGGCTCTGCCCCTACGTGAGTGGCGTTAGCTTCCCATCTGGACTTGCAGGATTTCTCCGGGGAGGCGGGCCATCCTCCCTCGAGCCAGGGCTTCGGCGGGATCGATGTGGACCGGGATGCGGGCCGGTTTTCCTAACGGAATGTCATCGGCCTGCATTCTTTCCATGCGGATGCCCAGGGTGCGTTCCAGTTGGTGCAGCTCGGAGCGCTGCTCCCGGCCAAACAGAGTGGAGGCTACGCCCTGCTCACCGGCGCGTCCAGTTCGGCCTACGCGGTGGATGAAGTTCTCGGCCACCTCGGGCAGGTCGTAGTTGATGACGTGGGCGATGTCCTGTACGTGAATGCCGCGCGAGGCCAGGTCGGTGGCCACCAGGATGCGGAAGCGTCCCTGCTGAAATCCCGTCAGGGCCGCGGTGCGCTGCGATTGCGAGCGGTCACCGTGGATCATAGCCGCGGCAAAGCCTTCACGGTTCAGGTTCCGGGCCAGGCGCTCGGTGCCGCGCTTGGTGCGGGCGAACACCAGACAGCGCCCACTTTCCTTTGAAAGCAGGCGGTGGAGCATCTCCTGTTTGCGGTCGCTATCCACTTCGAAGGCCTGGACGCGGACGTTCTCCGACGGCTTCAGCGTGGAGCCGAAGGCCAGTCGCACCGGGTTTCTGGTGTAGTCACTGACCAGGTGGGCGACCGACGCTTCCAGCGTGGCCGAGAAACACAGAGTCTGGCGATCTTTAGGCAGAACTCTTGCGATCCGGCGCAGCGCGGGAAGAAATCCCATGTCCAGCATGCGGTCGGCTTCATCGAGCACCAGAACCTGGAGGCTCTGGAAACTGATCAGGCGGCGATCGAGGAAGTCTTCGAGACGGCCAGGAGTGGCCACCACGATACGCGCTCCTCTGCGCAGCGCAGTCAGCTGGTTTCCCTCCGCCAGGCCGCCTACGACCAGGGCCGCGGGCGACAATTTCGCGCCGCGCAAGGCGTTGTACTGATCGACCACCTGCATGGCCAGTTCGCGAGTCGGAACCAGGACCAGGGCGGCGATTCCGGATTTTCCGGAATCCGCTTTTGCGGGCTGAAGCAGGCGCTCGATGATCGGAATCAGAAAGGCCAGGGTTTTGCCGGTTCCGGTCTGGGCCGTGGCCAGCACGTCTTTGCCGGCAAGGGCCTGCGGGATGGCCGCGGCCTGCACCGGCGTAGGGATGGAAAAGTTAAGGGACGACAATCTCTCCTGGGTATAAGGGGAGATTGGTAATTCTGAAAAACTCTGCATTGATGTTTTTTCTCTTTTTCTGTTGGCGGAAGCAAGGCGGCGCGCACACGAGCTTCCGGGGCGGGCAGCAACCAGCATTTGCCAGTATTTACGCCGAAGACTTACGGAGACAAATTAGGCGGGGATTCAGGTAGAAACCAGAGCAACCGCACCACAACCGTGGTATTAGACGCAACATCAGTATAGCACGGAGGACGGGAGGTTCTCGATGGCCGGGGGTGACTTTGGTGATGCGGAGAAGACCTTTTAGGGCGCACTGAGGGCGCACCGAGGATTTTTCCAGTGATGCCAGAAACCAAAAATGTAGCGTAAGTGTATGAGAGGTATGGTGCGCCCTGAGAGATTCGAACTCCCGACCTTCTGGTTCGTAGCCAGACGCTCTATCCAGCTGAGCTAAGGGCGCGATGCGGTGTGACCGGCAGCGACTTCGATTATAGCGAAAGCTTGAGTTCTTGATAAGATGCCCCGGCGCGGAGCGTGATTTCCGCCACCGGGGGCAGCGTGCACTGGATCCAACGAGCAGGGCTTTCGTCCGTGTTTGTTCTGGCGTTCCTTGGTTTCACCGTTCTGCTCTCGACCTGGGTGGCCCCGTCAGCGTGCGCGCAGGTTAGTGCGGCCAACATGACGGCCGGGAGTGGAAGTGTCGCGGCCGTGCAGCCGTTTGACGTTAAAGCCGCGGTGGATGCTTATCTGGCCCGGGTCCCTCCCGATCAGCGCGCCCGCTCTGACGCCTATTTTGAAGGCGGCTACTGGCTTCTGTTGTGGGACTTTCTCTCCACCGTGGTTGTGATGTGGATGATGCTGCGCTTTCGCTGGTCGGCGCGGATGCGCGATCTGGCGGAGCGGCTGATCCGCTTCAAACCGCTGCAAGCGGCGCTGTACTGGGCGCAATTCGTCGTCCTGTTTGCGGTGATCGTTTTTCCGCTGACCGTGTATGAGGGCTATTTTCGCGAGCACAAGTATGGCCTCTCCAATCAGACCTTTTGGGAATGGATGCGCGACCAGTTGGTCGGGCTGGCGCTGGTGGCGGTGCTGGGCGCCCTTCTGGTGGTGCTCTTGTTCGGCGTAGTCAGGCGGCTGGGCAGGAACTGGTGGGTGTGGGGAAGCGCTGTGGTGATAGGGTTCACCGCCTTCGTGGTGATGATTGCGCCGGTTTTTATTTCTCCCCTGTTCAACAAGTACACCACGCTGGAAGACCCGCGCTTCAAAGTGCCGATCCTGAGCCTGGCGCGGGCCAACGGGATTCCCGCCACCGAAGTGTACGAATTTGACGCCTCGCGCCAGTCCAACCGGGTAAGCGCCAACGTGAGCGGCTTTGCCGGGACCACGCGGATTTCGCTCAACGACAATCTGCTGAAGCGCTGCTCGCTGGCTGGAATCGAGGCCACGATGGGCCACGAAATGGGGCATTACGTCCTGAACCATGTGTTCAAAGGCCTGGTGCTCAACGGAATCGTGGTGGTCATCACGTTTGCGTTTTTGAATTGGGGGCTCAACGCCGGGTTGGCGCGCTGGGGAGAAAGGTGGGGAATCAGGGGAATCACCGATCTGGCCGTTGTGCCGTTGGCAGTTTTGCTGCTGTCAGTTTTTTCCTTTGTGACCACTCCGCTCGACAACACCATCACTCGCACCATGGAATACGAAGCCGACATGTACGGCATCAATGCCAGCCAGCAGCCGGATGGAGAAGCGGAAGTCGATCTGATGCTGGGTGAATATCGGAAGCTGGATCCGGGGCCGATCGAGGAATTTATTTTCTTCGATCATCCCAGCGGGCGCACCCGAATCACGGCGGCGATGCGCTGGAAGGCGGAGCATCTGCCGGGAGCGCCGCTGGGGCGTAGGAATCTCGTGTGGGTCGGACACTCCTCTCCGACGTGTTTGACCTTGATTGCTGACTTCGCATGGGTAGTGTTTTGGGTCCGGAGCCGCAGGGCAAGCTCCCAAAAGCAACAACAAAGGCGTCGGACAGGAGTGTCCGACCCACACAACCAGGGCAAAACGGGCCACTGTCAACGGGTTTGGAGGATTTCCACAAGGTTCGGCAGGGTTCGTGCCAAGGGCCCGGCTCAACGTAAAACTTTCCCCCTAAGGGGCAATTCCTACTCGATTACGGAAGGTTTGGGTCGAGCGTTTTCAGCCACTTGAGAGTGGCAGCGGGGATGCTTTAACGCTCAACAGACGAAGTGGCGCGCAACGGGGCGCTCCAGAGAAAAAACTTCGGCCAGAGGTTTTCTTGAGCGCCCCTTGCATTTTCGCAGCCCGCAGCCCTCCCCCCATTTAATCCTGCTAGTTGTGTGTGTCACGCTCAAGCCAACAGCGAACCTCAGGCGCTAAAGCGCCATCAATTTTCGTCGCTTAGCGGCACGACTGAAGTCGGTGTCCTTCCCAAACTTGCCCTTTCCAAAGATCAGCACGAAATCGAGGCTTCGGCTCGCTCTGAGATGGCGTCCTTCTCCAAGCCCCGGCAGTATTCCAGGATTATTTCAGGCGAGGATCAATTGTTCGCCCAGGTCGAGCCCGGTCCGGCGCAAAAGGCCTGCAATCACCGGCTCCTTCAGGCGCGAGGCGTCGAACTCTACGCGGACCGTGCGCTCGGCCTCGTCGAATGCGATCCGGCGGACGCCGTAAACTTCGCGCATGCTGTCGAGCGCCCGTATGGTGGCTTGCGTGGGCGGGGTGTGGTACCGGTACGCTACTTCTAATTGCGTCATTTGGCTTTTCCTGGATCAGGCCAGCGCATTACGCCGCGGAATATCCCTCGGACAGTTTCCGTGCGCGGCGCTGCATGTTCGGCCCGAGGTTTGAAGATACAACAATCGATTATATAAGCGAATGAATCTAATATGGTTGGGTTGAATTTTACGAAGCTGGCGACTGTGACTATGGAAAATTCCCCGAAATCTGCGACCATGGTGAAAGATCCAGTGTGTGGAATGAGCGTCGAGCCCTCCGCGGCCAGGCACACGATGGATCATGGCGGGAAGACCTACTACTTCTGCTGCGCCCATTGCCTGGAAAAATTTCGTGCGCACCCGGAGGACTACCCGGCGGCACGCCCGGCGTCCGCCGCGGGATTGCACATGATCGGCATCGCTCCGGCGCCGCCGGCAAAGAGTGCCCCGGCTAAATCCGCAGCTGTGAGTGCCGCCGCCACCGCTGCCTACGTTTGCCCGATGTGTCCCGAGGTGCGATCCGCCAAGCCCGGCGCCTGTCCGCGCTGCGGTATGGCGCTCGAACCGGAGATGCCGGTGGCGGCAACGCGGGCGGAGTACACCTGCCCGATGCATCCGGAAATTGTGCGGCCGGGGCCGGGCAGTTGCCCGATTTGCGGCATGGCGCTGGAGCCGCGCACCGTCACCGCGCAGGAAGAAGACAATCCCGAGCTGCGCGACATGACACGCCGCTTCTGGATCGGCCTGGCGTTGACCGCTCCGCTGCTGGTGATCGCGATGGGTCACATGTTGCCGGGCATGCCCAGGTTGCTGCCGGAAGGCTGGCAGCCCTGGATCGAACTGCTCCTGGCCACGCCGGTGGTGCTGTGGGCAGGAGCGCCATTTTTCCAGCGGGGCTGGACGTCCATTGTCAATCGCTCCACCAATATGTTCACGCTGATCGCGATGGGGACAGGCGTGGCTTATTTGTTCAGCCTGGTGGCGACCCTGTTCCCACAAGTATTTCCGGCGTCGTTTCGCGAGATGGGAGGAAGGCCTCCTGTGTATTTCGAAGCGGCGGCCGCGATCACGACATTGGTGCTGCTGGGGCAGGTGCTCGAATTGCGCGCCCGCAGCCGCACCGGAGCGGCCATCCGTGCGTTATTGGACTTGTCGCCGAAGATGGCACGAGTATTACGCGATGGGCGCGAGGAAGATATTCCGTTGGAGCAGGTGGTGCTGGGTGACCGGTTGCGCGTCCGTCCGGGAGAAAAAGTGCCGGTGGATGGCACGGTGCTCGAAGGCAGCAGCGGAATCGATGAATCGATGATTACCGGCGAGTCGATTCCGGTAAGCAAGGCACCGGGCTGCCCGGTGATTGGGGCGACCGTGAATGGGACCGGATCGCTGGTGATACGTGCCGAGCGGGTGGGAGGCGAAACCCTGCTGGCGCAGATTGTGCGCATGGTGAGACAGGCGCAGCGCAGCCGCGCTCCCATTCAACGCCTGGCCGACCGGGTGGCGGGCTGGTTCGTTCCGGCGGTGATTGCGATTGCCGTGCTTACGTTCGCGGCGTGGAGTCTCTTCGGCCCGGAGCCGCGCCTGGCGCACGCTTTGGTCAATGCCGTGGCGGTGTTGATCATCGCCTGTCCCTGCGCGCTGGGTTTGGCCACTCCGATTGCGATCATGGTGGGGACGGGACGCGGCGCTCACGCCGGCGTGCTGATCAAGAATGCGGAAGCGCTCGAGATCATGGAAAAAGTTGACACCCTGGTCATCGACAAGACGGGCACGCTGACCGACGGCAAGCCGCGCGTCGTTTCCGTGGTCGCCGTGTCTGACGGGAATGAATCGGGCCGGAGTGAAAATGAACTGTTGCGCCTGGTGGCCAGCGGGGAGCAGGGAAGCGAGCATCCGCTGGGCGCGGCGGTGATCGAAGCCGCCAAAAGCCGGGGATTGGTTTTAGCGACTGGGGATGAGTTCCAATCTCATACCGGGCGGGGAGTGAGTGCCCGAGTGGACGGCCACAAGGTTCTGATTGGCAACGAGCGTCTTCTGGAGGAGAGCGGAATTTCAGCGGCGGCGTTGACGCAGAAGGCCGAGGAGCTGCGGCGCTCGGGTCAAACCGTGATCCTGGTTGCGGTGGACGGGCAGGCCGCGGGCCTGATCGGAATCGCGGATTCGATCAAGGCTTCGGCGACCGGGGCCCTGCGTGATCTGAAGGCCGAGGGCTTGCGACTGGTGATGCTGACCGGCGACAGCCGTGCCACGGCGGAAGCAGTAGCGAAAACTCTCGGCATCGAGGAATTTGAGGCGGAAGTACTGCCCGACAAAAAATCCGAGGTGGTGCAGCGACTGCAGAAACAAGGGCGGACGGTGGCGATGGCAGGCGACGGCATCAATGACGCGCCCGCGCTGGCACAGGCCGATGTCGGCATCGCCATGGGAACGGGCACCGACGTCGCCATGGAGAGCGGCGGCATCACGCTGGTGAAGGGCGATCTCGCCGGCATCGTGCGGGCGCGCAAGCTCAGCCAGGCGACCATGCGCAATATCCGCCAGAACCTGTTCTTTGCGTTTGTCTATAACTCGCTGGGTGTACCGATAGCGGCGGGCGTGCTTTATCCGCTCTTTGGCCTGTTGCTGAGCCCGATTCTGGCGGCGGCCGCGATGAGCCTGAGTTCGGTTTCGGTGATTACGAATTCGCTGCGCTTGCGGAAGGTGAAGCTGTAGGGCACGGGCTATGGGGTTCGAACTCTCCGAGCAACTTCCGGCCCGAGAAGTCGAAAGTGATCCAGGTCCCAGGTGTAGATAGTGGGCGCGTTGGCTTTGAGCGCGCACTTGGCCAGCAGGGCGTCATAGATGGTTCCTCCCACTACTCGTTGCGCCACAGCGGAGGCAATCGCCGAGCAGTAATCTTCTTCATCGAGAGTAATGATCGCCAGGCGCTCCCGGATTTGGTCGAGGAAGAACAGGGCCTGCTCTCCGCCCATCCGCTGCCCGCCCGGCATGCGGGTAAGGCTGGCGTAAACCTCCGCCAGGGTGTGGGCAGCACAGCAGGCATTCTTCTTGTCAGCCTTCAGATAAGCAGCCGCGCTGGGCCGATGGTGCTCATGCTGGAGCAGGATGGCTGCAATCAGGACTGAGGTATCAAAGAAAACCTTCACTTCTTGAACTTTCCCAAGACGTGGCGGTCGCGCTCGGCACGGACCCGGCGAATGGTCTGGTTTACCACTTCGGCGGAGAGTGGAACGTCAGAACCGGAGTCGAAGACCCACATGCCCTGTTTCTTGTACATGCGACCCTTGGTGGGCGCGGGACGCAGCACGATGTGGTCTTCGGAGCTTTCGAGTTCCAGGGAATCGCCGGGGCTGATCTGCAGGGCGTCTCGCACAGGTTTGGGCAGGACTATCCGACCCGCTTTGTCGATCGTCAGAGTGGCATTCACAATGGCATTTTACCATATGAAATGCCATTTATGATGCCATTTTTCTATTCCTGAACCGGCGCAGTTCAAAATCCTCCGTCAAATCCAAAAGCGATAACCACGAAGGACACTAAGGTACACGAAGGAAACCCATAAGCTTCCGGGTGATTGGGCGTCCGGCACCTGCGCGCCAGTGGCACAATAGAACGCTGTGAGCGCGCAGGTCCCTTCGACGCCGCCATCTCCGGTCCGCAAGACCGGCATCTCGCATGCCTGGCGGGCTCTGCGGTGGCGGAATTTTCGCCTGTACTTCACCGGGCAGACGATTTCCCTGATCGGCACCTGGATGACGCGACTGGCGACCAGTTGGCTGGTCTATCGGCTGACGGGCTCGGCGCTCCTGCTCGGAATCGTGGGATTCTCGGGGCAGATCCCCACGTTTTTGTTCGCCCCATTTGCCGGGGTTTGGGTGGACCGGTTGGATCGACGACGGGTGCTGGTGGTGACCCAATTTCTGGCCATGCTGCAATCGCTGGCTCTGGCCGCGCTCACCCTGAGCCGGCACATTAATATTCAGGAAATCATCTGGCTCAGCGCCTTCCAGGGTCTGATCAACGCGTTTGACATGCCGGCGCGGCAGGCTTTTCTGGTGCAGATGGTGGAAGACAAGCAGGACCTGGGAAATGCGATCGCGCTGAATTCGTCGATGGTCAATCTGGCCCGGCTGGTTGGCCCTTCGCTGGCTGGCGCGGTGATCGCGTTGTCCGGCGAAGGCGCTTGCTTCCTGATCGACGGCGTCAGCTACATCGCGGTGATTGCCTCGCTGCTGGCCATGCGGCTGCAGCCTGGGGCGGCAAAAGCCACAACTGTCTCGATGCTCGGCCAATTGATGGAGGGTTGGAAGTACGTCTCCGGTTTCGCGCCGGTGCGCACCATTCTGCTGTTGTTCGCGATGGTCAGCCTGATGGGCTGGCCATTTACTGTGCTGATGCCAATTTTTGCGGGAAAGATATTGGGCGGCGGCCCCCACACGCTGGGTTTTCTGATGGGCGCCGTGGGCATCGGCGCGCTGGTGTCGGCGATTTCGCTGGCCTTGCGAAAGACCGTGCTGGGACTGGGCAGGATGATTCCCATCTCGACCGCCTGCCTGGGCGTGGGTCTGATCCTGTTTGGGATGTCGCGGGTCTTGTGGCTGTCGTTAGTGCTGATGCTGTTCTGCGGTTTCGGCATGATGCAACAGATGGCGGCCAGCAACACCATCATCCAAACCATTGTCGAAGACGACAAACGCGGCCGGGTGATGAGCTTCTATGCCATGGCCTTCGTGGGCATGGCCCCGTTCGGAAGCCTGCTGGCTGGAATCAGCGCTCACGCTATCGGCGCTCCACTCACCGTCATGTTGAGCGGCGCTTGCTGTCTCGCAGGGGCGATCTGGTTCGCCACCCAGGTACGCGCGATCCGCCAATTGATTCGACCCATCTATATCGATCTCGGGATTTTGCCTTCGGCCAACGCGGTGATCCGCGACAGCGTGGGCGGTTGACAGAAACTGACAATCGGCCCTGAAGCATAGGCCCTAAGGTCATGTGACTGCACCATTCTGGCAATTGACACTAGGCGGGCCGTATTCAACAATTGCTTCAACAATCCAATCCAACCAGCGGAGGGGCTCTTTATGGCGGACGAGGGCGAGGTTCACGTCGCGTCGGAAGGTAGTGCGGGAAAGTGGATCCTGTTGGCGCTCGCGGTGCTTTATGTCGCCGGGTCGCTCTATTTCATCTTTGATCTGCGCGGTCGCATCGACAAGATGAGCAAGGACCAGGCGGCCAGCAGCACGCAGATTGCCGACCTGAGCAAGCGCATGCAGTCCGCGGAAGCCGACGACGAGACTCTGGCCCATCAACTGGGTATGACCAAGAAAGAGATGGCGACCCGGTCTGCCGACTTGCAGCGGCAGCAGCGCGCAGCCGAAGCGCGTCTGGCGGAGCAGCAGAAGCAGCAGATCAGCGCGGTCAGCGGGGAAGTGGCGGGCGTAAAGAGCGACGTGGGCGGAGTCAAGACCGACGTGGCTTCCACCAAGGCCGACCTCGAAGCCACCAAGGCCAAGCTGCAGAGCACGATTGGAGACTTGGGCGTGCAAAGCGGTCTGATTGCCAACACCCGCGGCGACCTGGAAGTCCTCAAGCACAAGGGCGACCGCAATTACTACGAATTCACCCTGATCAAGGGGGCCAAGCCTCAGCCGGTTTCCACGGTGGCCCTGCAACTGAAAAAGACCGACATGAAAAAGGGAAAATTCACCCTCAACGTGACCTCGGACGACAAGACCATCGAGAAAAAGGACCGCAACATCAGCGAGCCGATCCAGTTTTATAGCGGACGCGATCGTATGCTCTATGAGCTCGTGGTCTGGAGCGTGGACAAGAAGAAAGCCACCGGATACCTGAGCACACCCAAGGGTGCGCCGACGCCGGTCACGGCATCGCAGTAGAACGTATGTATCCTGGCGGTCATGTTCTGGTCGGCATCGCACTGCGGACGACGGTGATTTATGCAGTCGTGCTGCTGGGCATGCGGCTGAGCGGCAAGCGCGAAGTGGGACAGATGACGCCCTTCGACCTCGTCCTGCTCCTGCTGCTCAGCAATTCCGTGCAGAACGCGATGACCGGTCCGGATACGTCGGTTCTGGGCGGAGTCGTCGCCGCCGCCACCCTCCTGTTGCTCAATTACCTGATTGCAGAACTCTCGGGCGGGAACCGGCGTTTTCGTAAATTCGTGCAAGGCCAGCCCAGTTTGCTGGTGCATGACGGAAAAATCATTGCTGCCCACATGGCCCGTGAGCACGTCAGCCTGGATGAGTTACACCAGTCTCTGCGGGAGCATGGCATTGCAGGTTTGCCCGACGTGGCCCTCGCGGTCCTCGAAGTCGATGGCTCCATCAGTTGCCTGAAGTACGACGAGATCAAGCCCACCGCCGCTACTCACCTGGCGCACCGAAAATTCATGAAGAAGCGCGAGTAAACGCAAAACCGGCCACGGATTTGCGCGGATTTTCACGGATTAGAATCTAAAAAATAAAATCCGTGAAAATCCGTGTGGATCGGTGGCGACTTTCTTATTTCGTCAGCACCAGCGGCAGGGGCTGATCGTAGGGCTGGATTACCACGCTCAGAGACTTGCGCTTGTCGAAGCCGTCCTGGGTCACGGGAAAAGTCACCACGATCGTGCCTTGGGCCTGGCCGCCTGGAGGGATTTTCGTCTCTGGCGGCAGGGGCGCCAGGGCGCCCTCCTTGAGGGCGGGGAAAGCCTGAAAGTAACGGTCGAAGTCCACGGCGGAGGCGGCTTCGTCGCTGAGTTCGCCGCTGTCAGTCGCGATCTTGCCCTTGATGTCATGGATCCACAGCGATTTCTCGCCTGAATTGTGGACGGTGACATTGATTGCCACCATAACCATATTCTGGTCGGGAATTTCGACCGCGGTGATATTGTCCACCGAGCCTCCGCCCTGGGGCCGGGCGCGTGCCACGAAAGCGTAGATGCCGAGCAGGATGGCGGCAGCGCCCAGGACGATAGCCACGATCTTGGCTGGTGGAAGATTGCGTTTCGCGGTACCAAATTCTTCAGCAATGTTGATGCCTGGTCCGGGACCGAGATCTACGGACGGAGTGGACTGCGGTTCTGTGCCTGGCTCCGGTGCGGGAGCGGGCGACGGGTTAGAAGAGATGTCTTCAGGCATGGCAGGCCTCGGCAGCGGTAATTCTATACGCTTCTGAAGCTGCCGATGGAAATCTCCTGAAATCAGAATGGAGGCGCGAGCGTCCCGCTCGTGCGGGAGGAACCTGAGACTCGTGGGGACAGCGGCCGCCCCGGGCGGTCCGACGGAGCAACGCTCCGCTGTTCTGGTTCCATCGTCGGTTCCGGATGAAACAGAAGATCGTCGAGCTTTGCTCGACCGGACGGGCGAGGACGCCCGTCTTCCATCGTGAGTCAGTGGGAGACGGGCGGCGGGTTGCGCTCGGCGAACTGCCACTGGTGCCAGTACGGATAGACCGGTTCCTGTTCGCTGGCGCGATCGAGCGCCGCGACTTGCGCCGCCGAGAGCGACCAGCCTTCCGCGGCCAGGTTCTGACGCAACTGCTCTTCATTGCGGGCGCCGATGATGATGGTGGAAACGGTGGGCCGCTGCAGAAGCCAGTTCAGCGCCACCTGGGGTACGCTCTTTTCAGTTTCTTTGGCCGCCTGCTCCAGGGCATCGACTACTTTGTACAAACGCTCGTCTGCTACCTGCGGCCCCTTGTCGGCGGTCTGGTGCAGGCGGCTGGCGGCGGGCAGGGGTTGGCCGCGTCGAATCTTTCCCGTCAAACGGCCCCAGCCCAGCGGACTCCAGACCAGCGCGCCCACTCCCTGATCAAGCGCGAGTGGCATGAGTTCCCATTCGTACTCTCTTCCCAGCAGCGAATAATAGACCTGGTGCCCTACGTAGCGAGACCAGCCATAGCGATCGGAAACGGCGAGAGACTTCATCAAATGCCAGCCGGAGAAATTTGAGCAGGCGATGTAACGCACCTTGCCACTCACGACCAGGTGGTTGAGCGTGCTCAGGACTTCTTCGACGGGAGTAAGCGCGTCGAATCCGTGCAGGTGGTAGATGTCGATGTACTCGGTGCCCAGGCGGCGCAGGCTGGCTTCACAAGCCTGAATCAGATGATGGCGGGACGATCCCACGTCGTTCGGCCCTTTACCCAGGCGGAACGTGGTCTTGGTCGAGATCAGGACATCCTGACGGCGTCCCTCGATGGCTTTGCCGAGAATCTCCTCGGAGAGGCCATTGGAGTAAACATCCGCGGTGTCGAAGAGATTAACGCCGGCTTCCAGGCAGATGGAGACGAGGCGAGTAGCTTCGGCTACATCGCTCGAGCCCCAGGCGCGAAAGAATTCAGTTCCTCCGCCGAATGTGCCAGTGCCAAAACTGAGTGCGGGTACTTTCAGGCCGGAGCGGCCCAGCTGTCGGAATTCCATAGAAAATAGATGCAAGGCGGCGGGAAGGGATGCGTCTTTAGTTCCACAGCACACGCATCATATGTGGTCGCGGGCGACCCGCCCGCGGCTTTTGACGTTGACCGCAGGGCTCGCGGGCGAGTCGCCCGCGGCCACATCAGCCAAACTGGCCACACTCTTTTACCAGGCATGCTTTATGGCCCTGGCAAATTTCGGCAGCGGCAAGGTGTTCAATACGTCTTGCTTCGTGAGCCAGGCGCGGCGGGCCTGCAGTATCCCGAAGCGAATTTTGTCCAGGTGCGAGGTGTGGTGGGAATCGGTATTGATCACGATCTTGACGCCGTGCTGTTTCGCGAGCCGGAGATGACGGTCGTTAAGGTCCAGGCGATCGGGGTAGGAATTCAGTTCCATGGCCACTTTCTTTCGCGCGGCCGCCTTCAGCACGGTGTCGATATCGAAGGCGTAAGCATCGCGGCGGAGCAGCATGCGTCCGGTTGGGTGGCCGATCAGCGAAGTGTTGGGATTCTCCACCGCTTTGAGCAGACGGTCAGTCATCGCGGACGCGCTCTGGTTGAAGTGGGAGTGCACGCTGGCGATGACGATGTCCATCTGTTCGAGAACGGAGTCGGAGAGGTCGAGGGTACCGTCGGCCAGAATGTCCACTTCGATGCCGGCAAGAATTGTGAGCTCGCCGAGCATGTCGTTCACGGCGCGAATGCGCTGGATATGTTCGACGGCGCGCTCGTCGTCGAGGCCGTTGGCAAATGCCAGGTTCTTCGAGTGGTCGGTGATGGCGATGTACTTGTAGCCATACTCCTCGGCGGCTGCGGCCATTTGTTCGATGGTGTTGCGGCCGTCGGTTTCGACGGTGTGCATGTGGACGTCGCCCTGCAGGTCGGCCTGGGTGATCAGGCTGGGCAGGGAATGGGCTGCGGCGGAGTCGATTTCACCGAGATTTTCGCGCAGTTCGGGCGGAATGTAATCCAGCTTGAGTTTGGCGTAAATCTCCTCCTCGGTTTTTCCCGCGACTGGTTTTTCAGTATCGAGGTCGGCCAGGCTGTACTCGCTGAGGGTGTAACCCATTTTCAGCGCGCGCTGGCGCAGGGCCACATTGTGGGCCTTGGAGCCGGTGAAATACTGCATGGCTGCGCCGAAGGAGTCCGGAGGCAGAAGGCGTACATCCACCTGCATGCCTCCGCGCAGACGAAAGCTGATCTTATTGTCTCCGCGGGCGATGATTTCCATCAGGCCGGGAAGTTTGATGATGTGGTCGATGAGGTCCTGGCGGGCTCCGTCATAACAGCAGGCCTTGCCTGTCACCAGGATGTCAAGGTCGCCGACGGTTTCGCGTCCGCGGCGCAACGATCCCGCGGGAGTTATTTTTTCTACCCCGGGATAATCGCGGAGGTGCTCGATGATCTTATCGGCCTGCTGTTCGGCAGCGTCGAGCAGGAAGCGGCCGGCAATGCGGCGATAGTCCTCGATGGCCTTGAGCAGTTTCTGTTCCTGCTTCTCGCCCATGCGCGGGAGTTCGCGGATCTTTCCCTCTTTGGCCAGCCTGGCCACGCCATCGACATCGCTCACCTGATAGACGCTCCAGATCAGAGCGATAGTCTTCGGGCCCAGGCCCTGGATCTTGAGCAGGTCAAGCATTGACGGATGATATTTCTTGAGCAAGTCGGCGTGCAGCGAAAGCTTGCCCTCTTTGAACATTTCCTGCAGGTTCTGCAGCATGCCTTTGCCGATGCCGGGAATGGCCAACACTCTCTTGGGTTCACCGATCAGGTCGGCGATCTGTTGAGTCTGGGCCTCGATGGCTTCGGCGGCGTTACGGTAAGAGCGGATGCGGAAGGAATCCTGGCCGTCGATTTCGAGCAGGTCAGCGGTTTCGTAAAGAATGCCGGCGATGGCTTTGTTGTCCATTGCGCTAAAGATTAAACAAGTTGGGGCGTGAGGGGAAGGTGGTGTCGTGGTTGAGACAATTTGCCTATGATCGCGGACGAGAGCCAGAGGCCCTCGCGACAGCTGGCGGGAAGCCGGCGTTACAGAAATCAGGCTCTCCGACAACGGTAGTAATCGCGAGAGCCTGGGCTGAAATTTAAGACTTAGGAAGCCTTGGTGACGTTGGCGGCCTGTGGGCCTTTTTGTCCTTGTGTAACTTCGAACTCGACTTGATCGCCCTCCTGAAGGCTCTTGTAACCTTCCGAGGAGATCGCGCTGTAGTGCACGAACACGTCAGGGCTGCCATCGTCACGTCCTATAAAACCGTAGCCCTTGGCGTTGTTAAACCACTTTACCGTACCTTTCAAACGTTCCACGTACGCCCCCTCGGGCACGTTCTCTTGCGAAGCGAGGCCGTACCCTAGCATTTGAGGCAATTGTGCTGCCAGCGGGGGATGGTGTCAAGCAATTGCGGCACAGAAAGGCCGCGATCAGTGTGGCTTTGGACCAGCGAGGGACTGGTTGAGCCAGAGGATGCCGGAGATGGTCTTGGCGTCCTTGATCGCGCCGCGCATGACCATGCGAACCGCAGCCGAAAGCGGCACCATGCGAAGGTGAATGACTTCATCGGCTTCCGGCTGGGCTGGGCCGGGGCGCAGGCCACGCGCCAGAAACAGATTCATGGTCTCGGCCAGAAAACCCGGGCTGGCGTAGAAGCACAGAATGCGCCGCCAGCGCGATGCGGTGTAGCCCGTCTCCTCCAGGAGTTCGCGCTTGGCGGCGGTCAAATCGTTTTCGCCGTCGTCGATGCGTCCCGCGGGAAGTTCCCACAGAAGTTGGCGAGCCGCGTGACGGTACTGGCGCTCGAGCAGGATGCGAGGCCCGGAGCGGCTGTCCTCAACTGCGAGGATCACGACCGATCCGGAGTGACGCACAATGTCGCGCCGAGTGCGCACGCCGCTGGGTTCGAGCACATGTTCCTCGGTGACGCGAAAGGCGGGTCCGTGATAGACCTCGCGCGAAGAGAGCACGCGCGCTTGGTTGGTTTTCTTACGGGCTTTAGGCATGGGAAATACTATAAAGCACGGGGCTACTGGATTTTCGTAGCGCCGCCGTTACACGGAGGTTTTCGTCACTGCCCATGAGCTGGCCCTGCGCAGAATGGAGGACGGGCGTCTCGCCCGTCCAGCCGGGCGGGGACGCCCGGCCTCCATGAGCAAGCCTCAGATGCTATGCTGCGGCGATGGCCGTCAAGCCGCGTATCGCGATAGTGGGGCCGGGAAGGCTGGGCAGCGCGCTGGCCCTGGAACTTCGGCGCGCGGGATATCGCGTCAGCGCAATCGTCTCTGGAAATAGCGCCGCATCCCGGCGAAAAGGACAGGTGCTTGCCCGGCAGGTGAATGCCCGGTGGAGCGCGCCGGGCACGCCCTTTGAAGCCGATCTGGTCTGGTTCTGTGTGCCTGACCGCGAAATTGCGCGGGCTGCCCGGCGGCTCGAAAAGCTGGTCGAGTGGAAAGGCAGGATCGCGCTGCACTCGAGTGGCGCCCTCGCGAGCGACGAACTGCAGGCGCTGCGGCGTCGCGGAGCGGCCGTGGCGTCGGTACATCCGCTGATGACTTTTGTGCGGGGATCGATGCCATCGTTCCGAGGCGTGCCTGTCGGGTTGGAGGGCGACCCGGCTGCCTTGCGAGTCGCGCACACGATGGTTCGCGACCTCGGAGCGGAACCGTTTTCCATTTCGAAGAACAGGAAGCTGGCCTATCACGCGTGGGGAGCATTTACTTCTCCGCTGCTGATTGCCTTGCTGGTGACAGCAGAACGGGTGGCGCGCGCCGCCGGCCTTTCGGGCGCTGAAGCCCGCCGGAAGATGATGCCGATTCTGCGCCAGACCCTGGCCAACTACGCGAAGCTTGGTGCGGCTGAGGCCTTCAGCGGGCCAATTGTGCGCGGGGATGCGCAGGTGGTGCGGCAGCATCTATCGGAGTTGAAGAAGATTCCAGGAGCTGGGGAGGTTTACGGCGCGTTGGCGCGGGCAGCGCTGCGGTATCTGCCGGCGGGGAATCGGAAGGAACTGGAGAAGATGTTGAGCGAAGTAGCCGCGAGTGCAGATAGGGGTCCTTCGACTTCGCAACTTCTTCGCGAAGCGAAGAAGTTGCTCCGCTCAGGATGACACGGGATTATTTCAGGTCAACATGAGTCGTTCTATTTTCCTGGCGCGGCCCGTTGCTTCATCGCAATCGACAACCACAGCGCAGAGGCGGACGTCGCCGGTGGCGGCCTCGAAGCGCGCGGGCATGTTGCTCAGGAAGCGGGCGATGATCATTTCCTTCTGCACTCCGATGACGCTGTCGTAGGGGCCGGTCATACCGACGTCCGTGATGTAGGCCGTGCCGCCGGGCATGACTTGCTCGTCGGCGGTCGGAATGTGCGTGTGCGTGCCGACGACGGCCGTGACCCGGCCATCCAGATACCATCCCAGAGCCAGTTTTTCCGACGTAGCTTCGGCATGCACATCGACAAAAATCACCTTGGCCTTGATCTCTTTCAATAATTTATCGGCGATGCGGAAGGGGTCATCGTTCGACGCCATGAACACGCGTCCTTGGAGATTGATCACCGCGTACGGCACATTGTTCTTGAGGCCTTCGTACACGCCCCATCCCGGCAGGTCGGGCGCATAGTTGGCCGGGCGCAGCAGGCGGCGGGCGGGGCTGTGCTGGTTGCCGTCAGCGCTCTGAAAGTAGTCGATGATTTCGCGCTTGTCCCAGATGTGGTTGCCGGTGGTGATGACATCGATGCCCAGGTCGAAGAGATCTTCCGCCAGCGCTCCCGTAATACCGAAGCCGCCAGCCGAGTTTTCACCATTGGCAATGACCAGATCGATGGCGCGGTCCTTCACCAGTCCGGGCAGACGGTCTTTGACGATGTTGCGCCCGGGCCGGCCAAAAATGTCGCCGATGAAAAGAATATTCATGATGGAAGGTGCATTTCGATGGTAACACTGACTAGTCGTCAGTCGTCGGTCGTCAGTCGTCAGGAAATGCTCACCGCTCTTGCTGACGACCGACGACCGACGACTGACGACTCCCATCCAGTTCTGCCGTCTTTAAAAAATCGTAGTTGCCGGAAGGATTCAGCGTGAGGTTGTGTACGCGTTTCGAGTGCACCAGCACATTGTCGAAGTACCACAGATTGATGTACGGCAGTTCGTCGGCCAGGGTGCGCTGGAGTTCTGCGTATAGCTGCTTGCGGGTGTTGCGGTCGAGTTCGTGGCGGGCCTGATCGATCAGCGCATCCACGCGCGGGTCGGCGAAGTATCCGCGGTTGGCGCCGTTGGGAGGAAATTTGGAAGAGTGGAAGACATATTCAAAGATGTCCGGGTCTTCATTGCCGCCGATCCAGCGCAGGGAATAGACCTGGAAGAGGCCGTGGGTCACGTCAGAAAAGAAAGTGGCGAATTCAAAAGTGCGAATATCGAGCGCGATTCCCACCTGGCGCAGTTGCTGCTGCAGCACCGCCGCCATCAGACGCGTGCTCTCTTCCGTGGACGACTTCATGGTGAGATGAAAGCGGACGCCGTTTATCTCCGGATATCCAGCCTGCTCGAGCAACTGGCGGGCGCGGGTCGGGATCGTGATCATAGGCTGGCACGTCACCGTTGTAAGCCCAGCTTTCCGGGGGCAGAAGGCTGTTGGCGGGCCGGGCAAAACCGCGTTGCAGATATTCCAGCAGCGGACGGCGGTCGATGGCATACGCCAAGGCCTGCCGGACCCGCTCGTCCTTGAGAATAGGATCCCGCAGGTTGAACGCCAGATAAGCCAGCACGGTGCCGGGGGCGTGCATGACGGCGAGATTGGGATCGCCCTCGAGAGTTAACACCATGTCGGAAGTCAGGGCGTTGATGGCGATGTCGGCGCTGCCTTTGCGCAATTCCAGCGCGCGCGTGGTGGTATCGGGCACCACAATAAAACGGACATTGGAGAGACGCGCTTTTTCCCCCCAGTAGTCGTCATTGCGGGCGAGCACAACTTCTTTGTCCTGCTCCGCGCTGACGAAACGGAATGGACCGGATCCGATTGGCTGGCGGCCGACCTCGTCGCCGCTGCCATAGGGAACGATGCCCATGGCGCCGTCGGAGAGATTCCACAGCAAAGTAGCGAAAGGCTCTTTGAGATGGAAGACCACGGTGTAGTCGTCGGTCACCTCGATGCGGTCCACGAACCGGTAAACGGCTGCTTTTGCGCTGCGCACCTTTCCCTGCAGCAAGGAGTCGAAGGTCCACTTGACGTCCCGAGCGGTCAAGGGGCGGCCGTCATGAAACTTGACGCCGTGGTGAAGGTGGAAGATGTAGGTCAGCGGGTCGGGAATGTCCCAGCGCTCGGCTAGACCGGGGGCGACGTCAAGGTTGTTGCCGCGGGTAAGCAGGTCGTCAAAGATGAGATCATCGATGCGTTCCGATTGCGCGTCCAGGCCAATGCGGGGATCGAGGTTGGTCGGACTGCTCTCGATGATCATCACCAGCGTGTTGGGATCGGGTTTGCTGGAGCAGGAAAGGGTGAAGGCGACTAAGGCGGCTGCGGCGAGCGCCTTAAGCGTCTTCGCAGGAAAGAACAAACAGCAGGTCCCTCGACTCGTTTCGGCGCGCGAGCGCGCCTCCACCTTCGCTCGGGATGACAGGATTGCTTGGAACGGCTCACGCATACGAGATCTTTCCCAGGATCGCCGGCCGCCTGGCCCCGGTGGCGGAGGGAATATTGGACGGCCGATGGTTCCAGGTTTCGTAGGCCATGAGCGCGAAGGCGGCGGCTTCCTTGGCCGCGGAGGGCAATCCGAATTCGTCGGAAGCGCGAATGGTTAGATGCAGAGCGCGAAGTTCGTTGGCCAGCATGGCGAGGAGTGTCGGATTATTGGCGCCGCCGCCGGAGACCACGAGTTCCCGATAATTTCCGCGACGCGGTAGCACGAAGCGGCGCAAGGCGTCGGCGATCGAACGTGCCGTCAACGCCGTGGCCGTGGCGACCACATCTGCCTTACTTGCCCGCCCGCAACTCTTGATGAATTGCTGCGCGAACTCGCGTCCGAATTCTTCCCGCCCGGCGGTCTTCGGCGGCTGGCGGCGGAAAAATGGCCGGCGCAGAATCGCGGACGCCACCCGCTCGACTACCGTGCCCGAAGCTGCGATACGGCCGTCGCGATCGTAGGGCTGGCCGAAGAGGCGCTCCGTGACCGCATCGATCACCATGTTGCCGGGGCCGGTGTCGAATGCCGTGACATTTTTCGCAGACGCACCAGCAGGGATCGCGGTCAGGTTCGCGATCCCTCCGATGTTTTGCACGATGCGGCCGATTTGCCGATCACGGTAGAGCAGGTAATCGAGAAAGGGAACCAGGGGCGCGCCCTTGCCTCCGGCGGCCATATCGGCCGGACGGAAATCGGATACGACGGGAACGCCTGTGCGAGCGGCAATCACGGCGCCTTCTCCAGTCTGCCAGGTGACGGCCAGCTTGCGGCCGAGATATTTTGCGGGCTCGCCCTGGTGATAGAGAGTCTGGCCGTGGCAGCCGATGAGTTCTACTTTCAGGCGGAAACGGCTTTGCGTAGCGAGGACGGCCTCGGCGTAGAGTTCGGCCAGCAGAAAATTCAGGCGGGCAAGGTCGGCTACGCTGATTTGTGCGGCATTCATGGCTTGCAGTACCGCCTGCCGGACGGCCTTAGGATACGGGTACTCGGCCTGGGCTACGAATTTGAAAGTTAGGTTGGATGGGTCAAAAACTCGCGGGCGAGTCGCCCGCGACCACATGGGCTGGGGTGAAGCCAGCTTGACCAGGGCCACGTTGATGCCATCGGCTGAGGTGCCGCTCATGATGCCGGCGACGATCATGAAGTCGCCGCCCCCAGTTTAGCCAGCCTGACCTGCTCGCCGAGCTCCCACACCTGGCGGGACAATCTTTCGAGTTTCGCCGCGGTGGGTGCCGGCGCTCTTCGTTTTAACTCCGGAGATTTCTTCTTGAAGGCCAGCACGCGTGCGGCCGACTCCCTTACCCGCTGGGCAAACTTGCGGTTGCTCTCCGCTTCCTGGATCAGGGCCTCGTAAGAGCGCGTAACGTATTCCTCGATGTGACAGATCAGGCACAGGTCGCCGCCGGCGCGGACATGCTCAACCGCGGCCTGCTCGATGGGCGCCGCTTTCAGCACGCCTCCCATTTCCAGATCGTCGGAGACAACCAGGCCGCGGTAGCCGATCTTTTTTCGCAGGACATCGGTGATCCACTTTCTGGAGAGCGATGCAGGACTGGCGTCGTGAGTAATCGCGGGATAGTTGGCGTGTCCGATCAGCACCATGGGCAGCTCACGGCGCAAAGTCCGGTAGGGATACAGGTCTTCCGCCCAGAGCTTTTTCCACGACTTGTTGATCGAAGGAAGTTCCTGGTGAGTGTCGAGGTTGGCTTCACCGAGGCCAGGAAAGTGTTTGGCCGAGCCGATGACTCGCGCAGCGTGCAATCCCTTGAGAAATTCCCGGGCATAAAGGACCGCTTGTTTCGGATCGGCGGAAACGGCGCGGGAACTCATGACAGTTTTTGATGGTTCGAAGGCCAGGTCCACCACTGGCGCGAAGTCAGTGTTGAATCCCAAGGTCCGGCAGGATTCGCCGATGACTTTGCCGTGTTTGCGAAAGAGCTTGCGGTCGCCGGTGGCGAAGACGTCGGCGGCGGAAGGGCTTGAGCCGTTGATGTTGCGGAAGCGATCGACCCGGCCTCCTTCCATGTCCACGGCGGTGAACAGGGGTGTGGAAACGCAGGCCTGGCAGTCTTTCAGCAGGCTGTAGGTTTGCTCTCCTCCCGTAATGTTGCGGGCGAACAGGATGACGCCAGCGGGTTGAATGCGGGTCAGGAGATCGGCCAGGGCCGACGACATCTCAGTGCCGTCGAAGCCGACGATGAGGAGTTGTCCGACGCTGTGACGCAGGTCGGAGGGGTTGTTCTGTCTGGACATTATGGGTAACTATTCAAGTTAACTCAGATTTTCTTTGCGTTCTTTGCGGGGTTCTTTGCGTCCTTTGCGGTAAAAAGCTCTTAACCGCAAAGGACGCAAAGAACCCCGCAAAGGCCGCTAAGAAACTCATCCCGAAATCAGATTGTCGGATGGACCTCATTCGACCTGTTTTTTCAGCTGTGCCAACAGGTTCAGCGCCTCCAGCGGAGTCAGAGAATTCAAATCGACTTCGCGCAGTTTGTCCAGCACTGGTTGTGACAGCGGCGTGAAAATGGTCAACTGCGCTGCTGGTGGGGTCGAACCAGGCGAGAGATGGCCCATAAGCTGGCGTTCCGCGCTCTCATGTTCGGCCAGCACCTCGCGTGCGCGCACGATGACCTCGTGGGGAAGGCCCGCGAGCTTCGCCACTTCGATTCCGTAGCTGCGGTCGGCGGCCCCAGGCGCGACTTTGCGGAGAAACACGATTCCGCCGCCCGTTTCCTTTACCGTCACGTGATAATTCTTCACGCCCGAGAGTTGGTCGGCCAGTTCGGTCAATTCGAAATAGTGAGTGGCGAAGAGCGTCTTGGCGCGGGTGCGGGCGTGGATGTATTCGACCGCGGCCCAGGCGATGGCCAGGCCATCGTAGGTGGCGGTTCCGCGCCCGACTTCGTCAAGAAGAATTAAAGAACGTGGCGTCGCTGTGTGCAGGATGGCGGCGGTTTCCGTCATCTCGATCATGAAAGTGGAGCGACCGCGGGCCAGGTTGTCGCTTGCGCCAATGCGGGTGAACACGCGATCGACCAGCCCCAGGCGGGCGGAACGCGCGGGCACGAACGATCCTGCCTGCGCCATGATCACGGTGAGCGCGGCTTGCCGCAGATAGGTGGACTTGCCACCCATGTTGGGGCCGGTCAGCACCATGATGGCGTTGGTGGTTGAGTTCAGAAAAAGATCGTTGGGCACGAAGCGGTCTCCGCTGCCCAGTTCGAGCTGTTCGATGACGGGGTGGCGTCCGGCAACAATCTCGAGGTCGGCGGAGTCGTCAAACTTCGGGCGGCAATAATTTCGCAGGGCGGCGATCTGCGCCAGCGCCGCCAGCACATCCACCTCGGCCAGCGCCAGCGCGGTCTGGCGGATGCGGCGGGCTTCTCCGGCAATCGCCGAGCGCAATTCGGTGAACAGGCGGCGCTCGATATCGACGATCTTTTCCTGGGCATCGAGAATCTTCGATTCGTATTCCTTCAACTCCGGCGTGGTGAAGCGCTCGGCGTTGACCAGGGTCTGCTTGCGTTCGTAATCGGGCGGGGCCAGGTGCGAGTTCGCCTTCGAGATCTCGAGATAGTAGCCAAAGATGGAGTTGAACTTTACTTTCAGGCTGGCGATTCCGGTGCGCTGGCGTTCGCGCTGTTCGATCTGGGCGAGAAATTGTTTGCTGTTGCGGCTGAGGTCGCGGAGCTGATCGAGTTCTGGATCGACACCGGGCTGAAATGACGCCGCCATCGCTCAGAGAAATTGGGGGCTCCGGGATAATGGTGCTTTCGATGCGCTGGCGAAGGTCAGTGAGTTCGTCCACTGAAGAATGGAGTACGGTGAGCCGTTGGCTGTGAGTGGATAGTGTAGCGTGCGCGGCCGAGTCGGCCGCGGCCACAACTGCGCCGCGCTCCAGAGCTTTGCGCACCGCCGGCAGCTTTGCCAGGGAAGCGGCGAGCGCAAGGACGTCCCGCGGGTTGGCGGTTTCAAGCGTGACCCGGCTGAGCAGGCGCTCCAGATCGAGAATGCCATCGAGCGCGCGGCGAAGTTCCTCGCGGGCGATGGTTTCCTTTACCTGAGACTCGACGGCATCGAGACGGGCGTTGATTTCCGTAATTTCGATCGACGGGCGCAGCAGCCAGGAGCGCAACAGGCGCTTGCCCATCGGAGTCACGGTGGCGTCGATCGAGCGGAACAGCGTGATGCCGGCATCGGTGCCGGCGAAGAGCGGTTCGATGAGTTCGAGGTTGCGCACCGTGACCGCGTCCAGCACCAGGCAGGTTTGCCGTTCGTAGAATCCAATGCGGTCAACATGGCTGAGAGTTCCGCGCTGGGTGGAGCGGACGTAATAGAGGATCGCGCCGGCGGCAGCCGCGGCTGCGGGCTTGCCGGACAGGCCGAAGCCTTCCAGCGACAGCACTCCAAAATGATTTTCCAGCAGCGGGATGGAGTGGTCGGGGGCGAAGATCCAGTCATCGAGCGGTGTTTCGGCGTAACCCGAGCCGCCCGTTGGGCGGCCTGGACGGGTCTGAGACCCGTCCCCACACGGTTGGCGATGCAACTCGAACAGCGGCGCGGATGATGCGTACAGGACTTCCCGGGGGCGCAACTGCTGGATTTCTTCCTGAATTCTTTTGCCGGCGTCTTCTCCCTGGAATTCGGTGGCGCGAAACTCGCCGGTCGAGAGGTCGAGGGCGGCGAAGCCCACGCGCTCGCCCGTCTGCGCGATGGCGGCAAGGAAATTGTTTTCCTCGGAACTGAGGGAAGAATCCGCCGCGGTTCCCGGAGTGACTACTCTGGTGACTTCGCGCCGCACCAGTTTCTTGGCCAGGCGCGGGTCCTCGACTTGCTCGCAGATCGCGACCTTGAATCCCTTGCGAATCAACTTCGAGATATAGCCCTCGGCCGCATGGTGCGGCACGCCACACATGGGGATGGCGACACCTTTTTCCTTGTTGCGAGAGGTCAGCGTGATCTGCAGTTCCCTGGCGGCGAGGACCGCGTCGTCGAAGAAAAGTTCGTAGAAATCTCCCAGGCGAAAGAACAGCAGGGCGGTGGGATGCTCCTTCTTGATGGCGGCATACTGCCGCATCAGCGGGGTGGACGGCTCGGTCATTTCAACGGGCTTCGTGCGCGGATTATAACAAAGGCAGGGTTGCCGTTCTGTGCCCACAATTACATCCCAGAGTTCAGCCGCCTTTGCGTCCTTTGCGGCATTTCTTTGCGAACTTCGCGGTTTAAGACTTTGTTTGATTTGCGGACAGATCAACCCCTTAACCGCAAAGAACGCAAAGGCTAGCGCAAAGGTCGCAAAGAAAGGCGAGGGGTGTCAGTCGGCAATCGCAGTTGACGAGCCATCTGCGCCGATGTTTTCCTTACAGCCATGGAATTGCGCAAGGATCCGATTACCCGCTCGTGGGTCATCACTGGGGACGATGTTCCCGACACTGCTCCCCGCGCGGAGGCTTTCTGCCGCTTTTGTCCGGACTCGCCGGTGGCGGCGCAGCTGGTTTCGAACATGCCGGGGATCGAGGGCGGCCCCTGGTCGGCGCGCGCCGTGGTGCATCCCGCACCCTTGTACCGGATCGAAGGCGAGCCGGCGCGCCGCGGCGACGGCATCTACGATCGCATGTCCTCGGTGGGCGCGCACGAAGTGCTGGTGGAGAATGTGCATCACGACCGGCAATTGTGGAACGCGAGTGATGCCGAGATCGAGCAGTTCCTGCTGCTGGCGGCACAACGCATTCAGGACTTGAAGCGCGATGCGCGCTTCAAGTACGTCAGCATCTTCAAGAATCACGGAGTCAATGCCGGCCAGGAATTCGAGCATCCCAATTCGCAGCTCACCGCTACCACTTTCGTTCCACGCCGCGTGCTCTATGAATTGCGCGCCGCCCGGGATTATTTCAATGCCAAGGAGCGCTGTGTTTTCTGCGACATCATTTCGCAGGAAATTCAGCAGAACCAGCGCGTCGTCGAAGTGCGCGGCGACTTTGTCGCGTTTTGCCCTTATGCGCCCCGCGTGCCCTATGAGACCTGGATCATTCCGCGAACCCACGAAGCCGCGTTCGGCCGCTTCGGGTTTGCCCGGCCCGCCAACTTGATCGATCTGGCGGCGTTGCTTCGGCGCACCCTGCAAAGGATTCGCACCGTAACCCGGGAATTTCACCTGGTGCTGCACACTTCGCCCAACACCTCGTTTCGATCGAAGAGCCTGGACTATTGGAAGACGATCGACGACGACTACCACTGGCACATTGAAATCCTCCCCGTGATCGGAGGCAGGGCAAGGTCATACACCTTCAAGGAAGTCTATTACTCGCCGGTGACTTCAGAGACCGCGGTCAAGCGGTTGCGGGAAGCGAGGATTGAAGGGTGAGTTTCGAGTTAAGTTGTCGTCCTGAGCGCAGTACCTTCTTCGCACGGCGAAGGAGGTGCGAAGTCGAAGGACCCCTATGCCCGGCGGTGCCGAAGTGAGGCAGGGCGTGCTTCGACTCTCTCACCCTCTTTGCGAAAGCAAAGAGGGTTCAGTCGCTCAGCATGACAGTGCCTATAATGAGTGGTTTCCGGAGGAGCGGACTCTTGAAAAGTTTCTTCGTCCTGTTTCTGTTGGCAAGTATCACTTTAGCCCAAACCGCTCCCGCCAAGCAGCAAGTTCTCTGGCAGAAACTCGAAACGAATATCAGCGATGTGGATCACGACCTTGACGGCGTGCTGGGCGTTGCCATCCTAGACTTGAGCAGCGGGCAGAAATTCCTGTTGCACGGCGACGATGTTTTTCCCCAAGCCAGCTCCATCAAGATCGCCGTACTGGCGGAACTCTACCGCCAGGCGCAAGCCGGCAAACTGAGGCTCACCGATTTGTACACCGTGCAGGCAGCCGACCTGGTTCCGGACAGCACCATCATGGGCGGACTCACTCCGGGCGTGACCCGGATTACCCTGCGTGATCTCGCCACCATGATGGTTGCGGTCAGCGACAACAGCGCAACCAATGTTCTGATTGATCGCGTGGGCATGGAGAATGTAAATGCCCTGATGGATTCGCTGGGCCTTGCCCATACCCGCCTGCGCCGCAAGATGATGGACCTGAAGGCGGCCAGCGAGGGCAGAGAGAACATATCGACTCCGGCGGAGATGATGACCCTGCTCGAAGACCTCTATCGCGGCAAAGTCCTGAATAAAGAAATGACCGCCGACTTCTTCGTCATGCTCAGCACGCCCAAGAACAGTTTCATCCCGCGAGACTTGCCCGAGGGCTTGAAGATTGCCAACAAGCCGGGCGAACTGGAGGGCGTGCGAAACGATTCGGGCGTCGTCTTTGTCGAGAGTCGCCCCTACGTGATCTGCGTCATGACGACCTACCTGCATCGTGAACGGGATGGCGAGGAGGCGATCGCGAAAATCTCCGCCGCCGCCTACCGCATGTTCGACCGGCTGGCCCGGGCAAGCGAATATGGGCGCGTAGTTTCGCCGGGAAATGGCAAGTGAGGCTGGTCGTCAGTCGTCAGTCATCGGTCGTCAGCCAAGACTGATTCGACTGAGGGCGAAACGCCTGACGACTGAAGACTGACGACCGACGACTGTCCTATGACTCTGCGTCGCATGAAGACGTACACCGGTGGCCAGGGATACGTCTATCAATACTATTTCGTGGGCAAGCGAGCGGCTTTGGCGGATTCTCCTGAAGCCCCGGCCAGCGAATATATTTTCGATGTCACTTCGGACCGCAAGACCACCTTTGCGGTGAGCGTCTTCCTGCCTGACGACTCTGTGCAGAGCTGGGCAACGGCGCATGGACGCGGACTGACCGATGCCGAGCAATACGGCGCGGTGAAGCTCAGGCTGTTTCAGGCCTTCGATGAAATCGAGGACATGCTGGCGGACGGGCGCCGGCTGGTTGTAAGTTCCGATGGCCTGGAGAAAGCCCTCGATGCGCTGGGCGTGCAGTAACGGGTTACAGTAGCGCCGGCGTCTCGCCGGCCCGATGGGCGGGCAGAGCCCGCCATTTTTTTGCGGCTTTTGAGCGCGCTAACAAGCGGAGGGCGGGACGCCCTCCGGACAGCCGGCGGGACGCCGGCGCTACCTGGCGCCCTTCTTACTGTTCTGCCCTGGCTGCGGTGCAGACTATAATCAGCGGGACGGACTGGCTCGACCGGTTCGACCTTCATTGTCGATCACTATGCCAATACTGTGGCTCCGAGTGGCGCTGGGCTGCTACGCGGTGGGATTGCTCTACGCGCTGCTGGCGCTGACCCGCACCAGTTCGCTTTTGAACCGGGTGGCGCTGCCGGCCATGAGCCTGGGCATGGTGTTTCAATTCGTGTCCCTGACCGAGGCGGTGCTGCTTTCCGGACAGCTGACCCTGGCCTCCGTGCATAATTCGGAGTCGCTCCTGGCGCTGCTGGTGATGGCGGCGTTCATGATTGTGTATCTCGTGTATCGCACGACTTCTCCCGGCATTGTGGTGTTTCCGCTGGTTTTTGTTTTGACTTTTGTCGCGGCCACTACCCAGCAACCGTTTCTGGAGGTTTCGCCGGGCATGCGCCGGGGATGGCTCTTCGTCCACATCGCCATGATCTTCATTGGCTACGCGGCGCTGTTCCTGAGCTTTGCCGCCAGCCTGCTATATCTTCTGCAGGAACGCAGCCTGAAATCGAAAAAGCCGGCTGCGATTCTGTTGCGCCTGCCCGCTCTCGAGGTGATTGACCAGATCGGCTATCGCTCGCTGCTCCTCGGCTTTCCCTTTATGACGCTGGGACTGATCGCGGGCAGCATCGTGGCCCAGGCCACCTACGGGCGTCTGGACTTTCTCGATCCCAAGATTTTTCTGTCGCTGCTGATGTGGGCGGTTTACATGGTGATGGTGTTTACCCGCTGGAATGCGGGTTGGCGGGGGCGCCGCGCTGCGTATCTGGCTACCGGGGCTGTGATTGCGGCAGTCATCGCCTGGTCGGCGAACTATTACAGCGCGATTCACGGGTTCGTCCAATCATGAAGTTCCAACTCATCGGGGTGAACCACAAGACGGCGCCGGTGGAGGTGCGGGAGCGCTTCGCCATCCCCGAGTCGCGGCTGCCGGAGGCGTTGAAGCGCCTGGCTGGGCATCCTGGCGTGGACGAAGGCATGATCCTGTCCACCTGCAACCGGGTGGAAGTGCTGGCGCAAACGAAAAACGGCGCGGTGGACCTGCGCGGCTTTCTCCGCGACTACTTCCAAATGAATCCCGCCGACTACGAGCCTCACCTTTATGAATACCGCGAGAGCGATGCGGTCCGCCACCTGTTCCGCGTGACCTCGAGCCTGGACTCGATGGTGGTGGGTGAGCCGCAGATTCTGGGGCAGGTGAAGGAGGCGTATGCCACGGCCCGCGCCGTGGGCGCAGTGCATTCGCAGCTTGATCTGCTTCTGACCCGGGCATTCGCAGTGGCCAAGCGGGTGCGCACGGAAACCGCCGTGGGTTCGTCCGCGGTCTCGGTGGCCTCGGTCGCGGTGGAACTGGCGAAAAAGATTTTCGGATCGCTGCAGGGCAAGCACGTCTATCTCGTGGGCGCGGGCAAGATGAGCGAACTGGCGGCGCGCCACCTGATAGCGCACGGGGCAGAATCTATTTTTGTGGCCAATCGAACACACGATCGGGCCCAGCAACTGGCGGCGCGGTTTGACGGACAGGCCATCCTGTTTGAGCAACTCTACGAAACCTGCGACCGCGCCGACATCGTGATTACCTCGACCGGCGCGCCCCATGCCATCTTCAGGCGGGAGCATGGAGAGCTGTTTCTGGCGCGGCGCAAGAACCGGCCGATGTTCTTTATCGATATCGCCGTGCCGCGCGATGTCGATCCGGAGATGAACCGGCTGGACGGCATCTTCGTTTATGACATCGACGATTTGCAGCAGGCGGTCACTTCGCACGTCGCCGACCGCAAGAAAGAAGCGGAGCGCGCCGAGGCCATCATCACCGGCGAGGTGGAGCGTTTTCAAGTGCGGCTGCAGACGCTGGACGTGGTGCCGACCATCGTCTCGCTGCAGGACCACCTGGAAACCATTCGCCAGGCGGAGATTGACCGGGTGCGGGGCCGCCTGGGGCCGCTTTCGCCAGAGCAGGAGCTGGCGGTGGAAGCGCTCACCCGCGGCATCATCAGCAAAATCATGCACACGCCGATCACCACGTTGAAGACAGCGGTGCGGGAGCCGGAGGCCACCACCGTGGTCGATATCGTGCGGCGGCTGTTCGATCTTCATGACAAAGGTGTGCAAGAGAAGGACCTGCAAAGGCGGAGGAAAGACGACAAAAAGGCGGCGAAGCCCGGCGGCGGAGAATCCGGAGCAAGAGAGTAGTGGCCCGGCTGCGCATTGGTTCCCGCGGATCGCAACTTGCCCTGTGGCAGGCGAGCCACATCAAAGCGCTGCTTGAGCAACGCGGGCACAATGTCGAAATTGAAATCATCAAGACCACCGGCGACAGAATCACCGATGTCGCTCTCGCCCAGGTCGGCACCAAGGGCATGTTCACCAAGGAGATTGAGGATGCGCTGGCGGAGAAGCGGGTCGATCTCGCGGTGCACAGCCTGAAGGACCTGCCCACCGAAATCCCGGCGGGGTTTGAAATTGTCGCCATAACCACGCGCGAGGATGCGCGCGATGTTTTCTGCTCGCGCCAATACAACAGCATTGAAGAATTGCCCAACCGGGCCAGAGTCGGCACCAGCAGCCTGCGGCGGCAGGCGCAGTTGAAGGCGCTGCGGCCCGATCTCGACATTCATCCCTTGCGCGGAAATGTGGACACCCGCCTGCGGAAACTCGAGGCCGGCGATTACGATGCTGTGATCCTGGCCGCCGCCGGGCTGAATCGCCTGGGCAAGCGGGAATCCATACGGCAGGTGCTCCCGGCGAAGCTGATGTGTCCGGCGGCGGGTCAGGGCGCGCTGGCAGTCGAGATTCGCAAGGACGACTCGGCCGTGCAGCGGCACGTGGTTTTCCTGGATGACAACGCCGCGCGCACGTACCACCACATGTGAGCGCGCCTTGCTGAACAAAATGGGGGGAGGCTGCCAGGTGCCGATCGGGGCGCTGGCGGAAGTCGTCAACGGCCGGTTGTACCTTGATGCGGTGGTCGCGCGTCCGGATGGGACAATAGTGCTGCGCGAATCCGACGAAGGAGACGATCCCGTGCAACTGGGAGAATCGGTGGGCGAGGCGTTGCTCCGTCGCGGCGGAGATGCGATTCTGCAGGAAGTGTACGGCAAAGCAACGGCGGCGCCAGAGCAACCATGAGGTGTAGTCTGCCGGGATCTAGTGTGGCCGCGGGCGACTCGCCCGCGCTGTTGCGGCCCCTTTTCGAGATATGAGATCAAGCCAGAAATCAGGAACGCACCTGGACTCGCTGGAGTGCGCATTCTGGTGGGCCGGGCGCGCCATCAGGCTAGCGCGCTTTCCGCGGGCCTGCGCGACCTGGGCGCGGAAGTCCGGGAAATTCCCTTCATCGAAATCCGCAAGCCCCGCTCCTACAAAGGGCTGGACGGGGCCCTAAAGAATCTTTCCCAGTATGACTGGCTGATCCTGACCAGCGTGAACGGAGTCGAAGCAGTGTGGGAGAGGTTGCGAAAACTCCGGCTGGGCGGGAAGCCCATGCGTCATCTGAAGATCGCTGCGATCGGCCCTGCTACCCGACAGGCCATCGAGCAGCACGGAATGAAAGTGGACGTTGTGCCCAGGGAGTATGTGGCGGAGTCAGTGGTAGCAAGCTTGCGGCGGAAGGTGAAAGGGAAGCGCGTGCTGCTGGCGCGGGCGAAAGTTGCGCGTGACGTGATCCCGCGTGAATTGCGGAAGCTGGGAGCGCGGGTGGACGTGGTCGAGGCTTACGAGACTGTGATTCCGGAGTCCTCACGGCGACGGCTGCGTGCGGCCCTGAAATCTCAGAAGCGGCGTCCTGATTGGATTACTTTTACCAGTTCTTCCACGGTGAGGAATTTCGTGGCGCTGCTGGCGGAAAGCCGCGGGCGAGTCGCCCGCGTCCACATGGGCACGGAACCTGACCGGGTGCGCTTTGCTTCCATTGGGCCGGTTACTTCGTCAACTCTTCGGGCCTTGGGCTTGCCGGTTGACATCGAAGCCCGTGAATATACGATTCCAGGCCTTATCAAAGCCATCGTGCGCTGCGAACGGTAGCAGCGCACGCGGCTGTCGCTCCAGGGAGGCAGGTTTGTCGCTAAGGCGTTTTGTCGTGCTGCTTGGTCTTGTGCTGGTGGTTGCCTTCGCCTTTGGCCAGACCACTTCTTCTGATTTTCCGCCGGACGAGCTCCTGCAGCGCATCACTGCCGAGGGCCTGCGGGCGCATGTGGCCTTTCTGGCGGACGATCTGCTGGAAGGCCGGGGTACCGGAACGCGCGGCTATCAACTGGCGGCCGACTATGTTCGGGCGCAATTCGAGGAAATGGGTTTGAAGCCGGGGGGAGGGAACGGAACATACTTCCAAAGAGTTCGCTTCCGCAAGATCGAACTCCTGAAAGACAAGAGCCTGGTCACCCTGAAACACAACGGCTCGGTCCGGTCTCTGGTTCTCGACAAGGATTACGTGATGGGAGGCGATCCGCTTTCCACCGACAGCAAGGTTGAGAGCCAGGTCGTGTTCGTAGGTTTCGGCGTGAGCGCGCCAGAGTTCGGCTACGACGATTATGCGGGAATCGACGTGCGGGGCAAGATCGTGGCCGCGCTGTATGGCGCCCCGTCGAAACTTCCGTCCGCCCCAGGCGCCCATTTTTCTTCCTCGGAGCAGAAACTGCGCATGGCCGCGGAGCGCGGGGCGATCGGATTTATCACTATCTGGGCAGGCAAGCCGGAACAGCGCACTCCGTTTTCAGAATACGTGCGTTTTTCGAAGGGGCCGGCGCTGCGCTGGCTGGATGACAAGGGAATTCCAAATGATGTCCAACCGAAAATCAAAGGTTATGTCCGGATAAATTCCACCACTGCCGCGGCCCTGTTTGAGGGCGCGCCGAAATCCTGGAAAGACACCCTGCAGGCGGCAGAGAACAGCCAGCCCCAGGCGTTTCCGCTGGCGGCCAGCGTCTCCATGCACGTGGTCAGCCGCTATTCGGAGTTGGAGAGTCCGAACGTGGCAGCCATTCTGCCCGGCTCCGATCCCCAGCTCAAGAATGAATACGTGGTTTTCACCGCGCATCTCGACCACCTCGGCATCGGGGATCCGGTCAAGGGGGACAGCATTTACAACGGGGCGGCTGACAACGCGTCGGGCACGGCGGCGCTGATCGAGATGGCTCGTGCGTTTTCCGGAATGAAGTCCGCTCCGCGGCGGTCGCTTCTTTTTCTCGCCGTCACCGGCGAGGAAGAGGGCCTGCTGGGTTCCGATTACTACGCGCACTATCCCACGGTGCCGATGGCGCAGATCGTGGCCGACGTTAATATGGACGAAGTTTCCTTCCTCTACGACTTCAAAGACATCGTGCCGCTGGGAGGCGAGCACTCCAGCCTGGGTGCCGTGGCGGATGATGTGGCGAGGCACATGGGCCTCACCGTGAGTCCAGACCCGGCGCCGGAAGAAGTCTATTTCATACGCAGCGATCAGTATTCCTTCATCCTGCAAGGGGTGCCGGCGTTGTACATCGGAGAAGGATTGCAGACGGTAAGTCCGGATCTTGACGGCAAGAAAATGCAGTTCGACTGGGAAACACAGCGCTACCACCAGCCCAGCGATGATATGAATCAGCCCTTCGACTTCAATGCGACGGTCAAGTGCACTCGCGTCGATTTGGCCGCAGGTTATGAGATCGCGCAACAGACCGAGCGTCCACACTGGAATGCGGGAGATTTCTTCGCCAAGTTCGCCAGGAAATAACAACGATGTGGGCGCGAGCGTCCCGCTCGTGCAGCTTCACCGCTGACCCAGCACGAGCGAGGACGCTCGCGCCTACATTTCACTCGGTGAGCGAGCAGCCGCAATTGGCCGGCGGGACATGGGCCTTCAGGAACTGTGACACGCGCTGGTAGGCGTCAATCTGGTTCTCCACCCGGGCGAAGCCGTGGCCCTCGTTCTCGTACACTTTGTACTCGGCCACGCCGCCGCGCTTCTTGACCGCATCCACCACCTGCTGGGCCTCTTCCTTGGGACAGCGCGGATCATTGCCGCCTGCCAGCAGCAGCAGCGGCGCTTTGATCTGGTCCACGAAGAAAATCGGGGAGCGGTCGTGGAAGAGGTCTTTGTTGGTCTCCAGGTCGCCCATGGTAGCGAGATCGGATTGCTGCAGCACCGGATCTTCGTTGGCGATTTCCGTGAACCAGTTGACGAAGGGCACGATGGGAACGCCCGCTGCCCACACCTCCGGCGCCTTGGTCACGCCCATCATGGTCATGTAGCCGCCGTAGCTGCCGCCCATCAGGACCAGTTTCTTGGGATCGAGATAGCCGGTCTGCTTGATCCAGTCGGCGGCCGCGAGCACATCCTGCAGGTCGCCCCCGCCCATGTCAAACAGGTTGGCGTGCTGAAATTCCTTGCCGTAACCGGTGGAGCCGCGATAGTTGGGCGCGATCACCATGTAGCCCTGGTTGACCAGGTGCTGAATGATGCGGCTGAACGAATTCACAGTTTGCGATGTGGGTCCGCCGTGAACATAAACTACAGCCGCATTCTGGCCGCTGCGCGCCATGTTGTAAGGCACGTACACGAGCGCGGAGATGCTCCACTTGCCGTCGCGGCTGGGATAGTGCACCAGGAACGGTTCGACCATGTCCTCGGAGCGCACTCCCGCGACCAGGGAATGCGTAATCTGTTGCGACTTACCGTCGGCTGTGGAATAGACCCAGACATCCTTGGGTGAAGTCGGGCCATTGTGAGAGTACAGCAGGCGCGAACCATCGCGCGTGAAGGCAGACTCCGCGCCCGCCGGCAGGTTTACTCCCTTGGGCAGCGGCAGGGAAGTGGTCTTTCCGGAAGCCAGAGCGTGCACATAGATGTCGGTGTTGCCGTCCACGTTGGCGGTCCAGGTGACGGACTTGCCGTCGGGAGAAAAATTGCCGCCTTCGATTTCCCATTTGTCCTGGGTGAGCCAGTCGATTTTCCTGGTGGCGATATCGAGCAGTCCGACGTTGTCATAGCCGTTGCCCGCATTCGAGGTAATTAGCAGGCGCTTTCCGTCGGGAGAGATTTCGTTTGCGGTGTAGAGCTGTTCGCCCTGGTGCGGCGTGAGCAGCGTGCTCTTACCGGTGGCGACTTCGGCGATGAAGATATTGGAATCTGTCCCTTTGGCCTGCTGCTGGGTGTAGGCGATCCACTTGTTGTCGGCGGACCAGATGGGATTGACATTCATCTTGTCCTTGGGCGTGCCGCTCGTCAGGTGTTTGGTGTCGCGCATCAGGGTGTCGAAGATGTCGATTTCGAACACCGACGACGTTTTCGGCTTCACCGTGTAAGCCAGATACCGCCCGCTGGGCGACCAGGTCGGACTCTCTTCGGCGATCTCGCGCGTATTGGTGATGTTGATGACCTGCCCGGTCTTGGGCGAGACGAAGAAAATATCCCACTGCTCGTCGCCGTCGTAGTCGGAGATGTAGGCGATCCATTTGCCGTCGGGCGACCATGCCGGCTGAGTCTGGCGCTGGTCGCTCACGGTGAGTTGCGTAGGCCAGCCGCCTGTCGGCGGGCACCAGCCAGATATTGTTGCGGCCGCTGATGTTCGAGACGAAGGCGATGCTCTTGCCATCCGGAGACCAGGTGCTGGCTCCCACCGAACGTGTCATGAACAGGCGTTCGATGGACAGGCTCTGCTGGTTCTGTTCCACGTTCGCGTTGGGTTTGCTGGTGATCAGTTTGGGATCGGTGATCGCCTGGGGGGCCGGAAGCTTCTGAGGCAGGGCAAGAGTGCTCATAGAAATGACAATAGCCAACAGGATAAGCGTGCGCATACGGTGATAGGAAAAGTGTAGCAGCTGTCATCCTGAGCGGAGTAGCTTCTTCGCGCAGCGAAGAAGCTGCGGAGTCGAAGGACCCCTACCATACCGCGACGGTCGGTTCGTGCTCACGGCCCGCAGCAAGTTGAAGGGGGGCATCGTTGCGGCTAGGGGTCCTTCGACTCCACCGGTCCATTCGCAAGCGAATGGACCGGTTCCGCTCAGGATGACATTACTGGAACTGATGAGGCTACTTGGCGTTCTTGTGGATCTCGACCGTGCTCCAGGTCTTGTCGGCGGCGTGGCAGATGTTTTCCAGCGGGCAGTCGGCGCATTTGGGGCGGCGGGCGATGCATAGTTTGCGGCCGTGCCAGATGATCTGGTGAGAGAACAGGGTCCACTTTTCGCGCGGGATGATCTGCATCAGGTCCTGCTCGATCTTTTTCGGGTCGTCATTGCGCGTGAGTTCGAGGCGGCGGCTGATGCGGTGGACGTGCGTATCCACGACCACGCCCTCGTTCTTCCTGAACCATGAGCCCAGGACGACGTTAGCGGTCTTGCGGGCTACGCCGGGCAGCGTGAGAAGCTTATCCATCTGATCGGGCACCTGGCCGCCGAAATCACTTACGATCTTTTTCGCGGCTCCCACAACCGATTTCGATTTGTTCCGGAAAAAGCCGGTGGAGCGGACGTCCGGCTGGAGCTGTTCGGGCGTGAGCGCCGCGAAGTCCTCGACCGTGGGATATTTTCTGAACAGCTCGGGCGTAACCATGTTCACGCGAACGTCGGTGGACTGGGCGGAGAGAATCGTCGCGACCAGCAGTTCCCATGCGCTGCGGTGCTGCAAGGCGCAAGTCACGTCGGGATAGAGAGAGTTGAGCCGCTGAAGAATTTCCTGGACCCGGCCGGGTGCGGTCGGCATGTAGGTATTCTTGCTGGCTGATTTCTTCGGGGCAGCAGGGATCGTGTGGGGACGGGCACTCTTGCCCGTCCGGGGCGTCCGAAGGACGCCATGCTTCCCCCGGGGAGCGGCCTTGCGAGCACCTTCGTGGCGTCCGGTTCTGGCAGGTTGGCGCGGAGTGATGCCGCGGGGCATGAAAATTCCTCCAAAGCGAGGGACAATCTTAGCAAAGAGTGAACTGTAGTAGTGCTGACGAAATCCAGCCGTCCTGCGGACGGCCTGAACGGGCAGGAGTGCCCGTCCCCACGCGTTTCTTTCCTCCCACAGGGCCTCTGCCTAGCCTTTCGTAATGCTGCCGAACCACCGGCCTAATTGACGGGCTGGGCCTGTCCCGGTACCCTGAAAGAGATTTCCAGCGATGCAGGAGTTTTGACGTGGCGGTGAAATCCATCCAGCTCGGCCAGGTGTGGCGGAACGACAGCGATGGCAAGGACTATCTTGTCACCAAGATGTACAGCGAAGTGTTCACCCAGTACGCGGTGTTGCGGCCGGCGGGTTTGTCGGCGCCCGATGTAGCCACGGTCCGGGTAAAAGTGAACAAGAACGCCAGCGGCGCTTCGCTTCCTGGATACACCTTTACCCAGGAAGGCGCATTCTGAGCCTTTCCGTCCGTGGGACGAATCCCTTCGACCTCGCCCAAAACAGCTTCCGGCCCATTTCCAAACCAGCGTTTCCATTTATCATGTCCCCGGCATGACCGAAAAAATTCTTGCCATCCTGTTTGTGTTCATCAAGTCCGTCGTGGCAGCCACGGGCTATTGCGGGATTGCGCTGCTCATGGCCATCGAGTCGGCCTGCATCCCGCTGCCTTCCGAGCTGATCATGCCCTTCGCGGGCTATCTGGTTTACGAAGGTTCGATGAAACTGCTGTGGGTGGCGACCGCGGGAGCTCTCGGCTGCAATCTGGGGTCGCTGGTGGCTTACGAAATCGGCTACTACGGCGGCCGGCCGCTGGTGGAGAAGTACGGCCGCTGGATCCTGATGGGCCGGCGCGAACTCGATTGGGCCGACCGCTTCTTTCTGCGCTGGGGATACCTGGCGGTACTGATCGCGCGCCTGCTGCCGGTGATCCGCACCTTCATTGCCTTGCCTGCCGGAGTCGCCCGCATGCCTCGCGGCCGCTTCCACATCTATACTTTTCTGGGGTCGTGGCCGTGGTGTTTCGGTCTGGCCTGGCTGGGCATGAAGCTGGGCGAGCACTGGCGCGAGCTGGGGAAATACTTCCACCAGCTTGACCTGGTCATCGGAATCGCGCTCGCCGCCGGCATCATCTGGTTCGTGTGGTCGCACTGGCAGAACCGGATGCGGACGGAGTAAGCTCACCAACAAAATTTCAGATTTTTGATTTCAGATTGCAGATTTGCTGCTGCCTGACAATCTGAAATCTACAATCTGAAATCTGCAATGCCTTCGCTGAGGAGATCAATCGTGAAGCGCTTTCTGCTTGTACTCGTGATGTCAATCATTGCCGTTACCGCCAGCGTGGCGCAGAACGCGACCCCCGCGCCGGGCCAGCCCTTTGTGGTCGAGTATTACTACAAGACCAAGTGGGGGCACGCGGACGAATTTCTCCGCCTGTTCAAAAAGAACCACTACCCCCTGCTCAAGAAAGAAGTCGAGATGGGGCGCATGCTCAAAGTCTGGATGGACCAGCCCCGCTATCACACCACCGAAGACGGACGCTGGGACTACCGTGTGACCATCGTGTTCAAGAACTCGACCGTGGCCAACGAACCCTTCGAGGAAGAGGCCTTGAAGAAGCAGCTCTGGCCCGACCAGGCGGCCTATGAACGCGAGGAGCAGCGAAGGTTTGAGATTCTGGATGCCCACTGGGATTTGCCGGTGAAGACCCTCGATCTCGAGAAGTAGAAGATTCATAACCACGGAGGACACAGAGGACACGGAGAAGGCGGTTTACCTCTGTGTCCTCAGTGTCCTCCGTGGTTAAAGAACTCCGGGATGCAGCCGTTCACGTTGCTTCCGCAGCCATTCGCTGGTCGCGCGGTTGCAAATGCTGACTCAATACGAGAACATAGCGGTTCGCCTTAAATTCCCATAAGCCAAGAGGAAGCAGCTTAAACATGCCGACGCGGCCGAAGAACGCAAGAAGCAGGACGGAGTCGAAGTCATCCAGCAGCTGAGATCCAGGCGCCCAAGGGCAAACTGGGCATCATGATTCCCGGCATGGGGGCCGTGGCCACCACGTTTGTCGCCGGCGTGGAAGCGGTGCGCAAGGGCATTGCCAAGCCCATCGGATCGCTTACGCAGATGGGGACGATCCGGCTGGGCAAGCGCACGGATGCGCTGTCGCCCAAGATCAAGGAATTTGTTCCGCTGGCGTCACTCAACGACCTGGTCTTTACCGGCTGGGACATTTTTGACGACAACATGTACGCGGCCGCCTCCAAGGCCGGCGTGCTGGAGCGGGACCTGCTCGACCAGGTGAAGCCGTTTCTTACCTCCATCAAGCCGCGCACGGCGGTCTTCGATCACAACTATGTGAAGAAGCTCGACGGCCCCAACGTCAAAAAGGGCAAGAACAAGATGGACCTGGCGGAGCAGGTGCGGGCTGACATGCGGGAGTTCAAGAAGACTTCCGGCGCGTCGCGGCTGGTCACCATCTGGTGCGGTTCGACCGAAACATTTCATCGAGCAGACGGCGGCCCACCAGTCGCTGAAGGCGTTCGAGAAGGCATTGACCCAGAACGACGAAATGATCGCGCCCTCGATGATCTACGCCTACGCCTCGCTGATGGAGGGCGTGCCCTTCGCCAATGGCGCCCCCAACCTGACCGTGGATCTGCCGGTGATGCAGGAGCTGTCGCGGGAGAATTCGGCGCCCATCTGCGGCAAGGATTACAAGACGGGGCAGACCCTGATCAAGACTATCCTGGCGCCCGGATTCAAGGCGCGCATGATCGGGCTGAACGGCTGGTTCTCCACCAACATTCTGGGGAATCGCGACGGCGAGGTGCTGGAAGACCCGGGGTCTTTCAAAACCAAGGAAGAGTCCAAGCTGTCGGTGCTGGAGCACATTTTGCAGCCGGAGCTTTATCCCGAGCTCTACGGCAAGTTCACGCACAAGGTCCGCATCAACTATTACCCGCCGCGCGGCGACAACAAAGAGGGTTGGGACAACATCGATATCTTCGGATGGCTGGGCTATCCCATGCAGATCAAGGTTGATTTCCTGTGCCGCGACTCGATTCTGGCCGCGCCCCTGGTGCTCGACCTGGTGCTGTTCCTCGACCTGGCGAAGCGCAGCAAGCAATTGCGCGGGCTGGGAATCCAGGAGTGGTTAAGCTTTTACTTCAAGTCGCCCATGAGCGCGCCCGGACTTTATCCCGAGCATGATCTGTTTATTCAGCTGATGAAGCTGAAGAACACGCTGCGGCATTTGAAGGGCGAAGAACTGATCACGCACCTGGGACTGGAATATTACTGAGTTTAGACACAAGACATTAGACCGTAAGGCCTTAAGGAGATCAGGAAATGGCAATGAAGATTGCGAAGACGGCAGACCGTAAGAAGGAAATGGACACCACCAAGAGCACGGATTGTCCCAAGTGCGGCAAACCTACACGCATCGTGAAGCGGGTGAAAGATCGCGAGCGCGGTGTTCCCGGTGGGATTTTTATTTCCTGCTCGGCCTGCGAATTTTACGAGAAGCTTTAGCGATTTTAACTGCTGCGAACGATTATGCTCATGAGCGGCGCCGGAGTGCAACAGCGTTTTAAGGCAGTTGTCCGAAGGATGGTCAGACTACGGAATTTATGGCTCCTATCCAGAGCCAGGCGAGAGCAAGCACGGCTGAAGCCGCTGCACCTATCCATCGCTTCTTTATCGCGCAATAGAGGGCCGCGACAATTACCAGCACTATATTGACCTCGATGGTCAAGAACAAACGATGGCTGTAGTCGGGGCCCAGAATAATCCACCTCAAGTCGTGCGGAATGGCTAACAGGAGAAGAACCACGCTGAGGGTTGGGACGATAATTGCCGTCCTCATCTGCCGGTCATATCGGCGCCAGGCGATTCCCAAGAGAATAGTGGGGAGAGCCAATCCCAAAACACAAAAGATCAGAAATCTCGCATCGTTCATAGCCTGCTTCTCGGGCGATTGCCTTCACAACGAGGAAGACGGGAAGACTCGCCGCTAAGCGCTGACCGCCAGGCTCATCTGCTCCAGAATCGATCGGGCTTCAGCGGCGGGATTAGGGGCGGCGGTGATGGGGCGGCCGACCACGATGTAAGTGGCGCCGGCGGCGATCGCCTCTGAGGGCGTCACCACCCGGCTCTGATCGCCGTGGTCCTGACCCGCCGGACGCACTCCCGGAGTCACAATCAGAAAGTGGTCGCCCAGTTCCGAGCGCAGTTCGGAAGCCTCCAGCGCGGAAGCGACCACGCCCTGACAGCCGCTATTGAGGGCCAGAGCCCCCAGGCGCAAGACCTGGTCCACGACGCGGCCGCGCACCCCGACTTTGTCGAGGTCCTGATCGTCCATGCTGGTGAGCACGGTGACTCCCAACACCATCAGGGCCGGGCTCACACTGCGTGCTGCTTCGACCGCCGCGCGTAACATTTTGCCGCCGCCGCCGGCGTGCACCGTGAGCATTCCCACCCCTAGTTCGCCCGCCTGATGCACCGCGGCCGCGACTGTGTTAGGAATGTCGTGATATTTGAGATCGAGGAAGACGCGGCGACCGGAAGCGATCAGGTCGCGCACCACCCTGGGACCTTCGGCGGTGTAGAGCTGCATGCCGACTTTGTAGGTCAAGGCGGAATCGCCCAGGGCCGCCACGATTTTCTGGGCGGCGGCCGCGGTGGATACATCCAAAGCCACGATCAGATGCTGTCTCGGATCGTACATCCTAGGGGAAGTGTAAGGGATTTAGAGCGTGCAGGCTAGTAGTGCAGGGCGGCCATCATTTGCGGGCTGTTGGTGGTCTTCTTGCTCGTCTTGACCACGTCCAGCCGCACCCGCTGCAAGCCTTTGGACTCGAAGTGGAGCACGCGCGCTGTGTTGTAGGAAAGGTCGATGATCCGTCCCGGGACGATCGGGCCGCGATCGTTGATACGCACCACCACCGCCCGCCCGTTATGCAGGTTGGTGACCCGTACCCAGCTGCCCAGGGGTAGCGTAGGGTGCGCGGCGGTCAGGTCGTACATGTCGTAGGGCTCGCCGCTGGCCGTGGCTCGGCCCTGAAAGTAGCTTCCGTACCACGACGCCGTCCCAATTTGATACGGCTTTGCCCGGGCTGCTTTGCCCGGTATTGCCTTACTGCCGGTATTCACGGACTCCGAGCTGGTCGGTCGCTGAGCCGCCCCTAGGCTGACGACCATTAAAACCGTCGCCAGGATATGAGCTATATGTCCTCGCATTGTCACCTCCACATCTCTAAGTCGTTGCCAGTCTTCGCACCCACCGTCGCCAGGGATTTGACAAGGCTACCGGGGGGAGGGACGCCTGTCAATGCGGATTTAACCCTAGCAAGATGCTTATCTAGTAATAGATGTCTTACGTAACATACTGTTAATCTTGACTGATGCTACCCATATTGCTGTAGTCAATGGCCTTATATGTTTACATAATAGTAAATACAGTCCAAAGTGTAACGAAAGGAATTTATTACCTTCCATTTGGTTTCAACGGGTTACCGACATTACCTCAGTTTGCCCTGAGGTAATATTTGCGGCTCTAGGTTTTGCCTCGATGTGGGCGCGAGCGTCCCGCTCGTGCGCGGGGCAAGGGGGTCGGGGCGCAAACGACCGCGCCCGTCAAGGCATGGCTTGTCGAAGGCATAGGATCCACCCCGGGGCGGCGTGTCCGCCGCCGCACGAGCGAGGACGCTCGCGCCTACATCTGAAACTGTTACATTTGCCCTATGGCGCAGTCTCCACCGGTGGTTCTCACCATTGCCGGATTCGACCCCTCTTCCGGAGCAGGGGTGACGGCGGACGTCAAGACCATCGCCGCCCACGGTTGCTACGGCGTGGCTTGTATCACGGCTTTGACCGTCCAGTCCACGGCGGGGGTGAAGCGGGTTGAAACGGTCAGTCCCGAGCTGATTGCGGAAACCCTCCAGGAAATGAGAGCTGATCTTGAGATTTCAGCGGTCCACATCGGTATGCTGGGCTCCGGGAAGGTCGCCCGGGTGGTCAGCGACTTTCTGGAAAAATCGGAACTGGGCAATGTCGTTCTCGATCCCATCATTAAGTCGTCATCCGGCAGTGATCTGATCGACGCGGCGGGCCTACGCGTTCTAGTCGATAGGTTGCTGCCACAGGCTACCGTCATTACACCCAACGTGGACGAAGCCGCAGCCCTGACCGGGCTCGCGGTCACGAACCTGGAGCAGATGCGGGTGGCGGCCGCACGGCTGCATGAGATGGGTGCGACGGCGGTGGTCATCACCGGCGGCCACCTGGACAAGGCAATTGATCTTTTGAGTTTCACCAGTCGCCACGGGACGGAACAGGAAGTGTTCAAATCCAACCGGCTGGAGTCGAAATCCACCCATGGCACAGGCTGTGCATTCTCTACCGCGATGGCCTGCCATCTGGCGCGGGGCCGCGGACTGCCCGAGGCCGTGCTGTTGTCCAAGGCCTACGTCGCCGCCGCGATTGCCAACGCCCATCCCCTGGGCCGCGGCACCGGACCGGTCCATCATCTTTACCGCATGCATCAACAGAGGCGGGTGGTGATCAACGATCCCACGTAGGGGCGGGTGCCCTCACCCGCCCGGCTGTTTTTGGGTGAGTGGTCAGTCCGGAGACCATGAACCACGAAGAACACGAAGGAAACCCAGGAAACAGAACCTTCGTGATACTTCGTGTCCTTCGTGGTTGATGCAGTTGCCGTGACATATCAGGACTGATGGACGGGGAGAACCCTCGGCGAGCTTTGCTCGCCCGCCCGGACGAGGCGTCCGGGCCTACGTAGGTTGCGTAATTTTTAGCGCTTCTTCTCGGGCGACTTTTTGAGCAGCAGGCCAGCGGCGAAGGCTGCAATGGCTCCCAGCAGCCATTGCATGCGGTAGAGTTGTACGGCCTGAAAATCGTTGAAGGTTTGAACGCTGTAGATCAGGCCAACCGCGATCCCGGCCATAATCAGGCACACCATTCCGATCAGGAAAGCGACCAGCGAGGCGGTGGGCAGTCCAAGTGCGCGCTGGATGTTGTGGAACTCCAGGTAGAGCGTCCAATGAGAAGCAGTCGCAGGCCGTGTTTCGCGAGAAGCCCCGCAGACATGGCAGAAGAGCGAGCCCACCATGAACTCGCTGGCGCAACTGTCGCAGACCTCCACCCTGGCGGGGCGAGGTGCGTCGGCGGGGACTACGGGAGGCCGCCAGAACTCATGTTGCGCATCGTGCACGACGTTGGACATGAAAATCCTCGCCTTCCCAGATCGCAAGCCGGTAACCAAAAACCAAAAATGGCTAAGTTATTGAAACGCCGATTCTTCGCCGATCGAGCCCCAAGGTGACCGTCTCAAATCGCGCAAGAATTACCGCTGCTACTAGGAAAGATGCGCTCGATTGATTATGAAAAGTTAATTCTGGACGCTGATTATAGGCACACTTTCAGTCTGGTATTGCACGCGAATCTTAACCTTCTTGGTTCGCGGCGGACGGCAGCCCGCTTCAGGTAAACTAAAGTTCAGCAGACTCCGACGAGAGAGAATTTGTTTTGTTCCCTTCCACGCCGCGCCTTTCTGCTTCTGGTGTGTGTGCTGCTGGCTGCGCAGGCGATGGCGGCCTCAGATGCCAACCCCACATCCCTTGCCTATCGTCCTCATGATCCGCTGAACCTGACCGCGTTCAACCATTTCTACAACCTCGACTACGACCGGGCGGTGCAGGAGTTCGAACAGGTGCTGGCGCGGCATCCCGACGATCCCTTCGCGGTCAATCATCTCCTGACCTCGACCCTGTTCCGGGAACTCTATCGCATGGGAGTGCTGAACACGGGAGAGTACGCCAACGACAGTTTTATTTCCGCGCCGCACCGTCCGGCGGATCCGAAGGTCAAGGAGCAGATCAAGAATCTGGTGGATCGCGCCCTGCAGCTGGAGGAAAAACGCCTGGCCGCGAACCCGAATGATGTGGACGCTCTGTATGCCCGCGGCGTGACCCGGGCGCAGTTCGCCACCTACACCGCGTTGATCGAACGCGCATGGTTTTCGGCGCTGCGGAATGCTGTGGGGGCGCGCCGCGATCACGAGCGGGTGCTCGAACTTTCTCCTTCCACGGTGGAAGCGAAGCTGATCGTGGGGGCGCACAACTATGTGGTCGGCAGTCTGCCCTGGGGAGTGAAGGTGGCAGCTTCGATGGTGGGGCTGGGAGGAAACAAGGAGAAGGGCCTGGAGTATCTCAAAGAGTGTGCCCAGGGGAACGGCGAGACCAGTATCGATGCCCAGATCCTGCTGGCGGTGTTTCTGCGCCGCGAGCACCGCTACGATGAAGCCCTGCCCATTGTGCGCTCGCTGGTCCCGCGCTTTCCCCAGGACATCCTGCTGGCGCTGGAGGAGGGCCACCTGTTGCGCGCCGCCGGGCGTAACCAGGAGGCAGCGGCGGTTTATCGAAGAATCTGGCAGGCTGGGAAGGAAGGGCACTATCCCGGACTGCACTACGAAATCGCCGCCCTTAGCCTGGGCGATTTGCTGCGCGCTCAGAAGGACTACGGCGGAGCCGCTGCCGCGTACGAACAGGTGGGGCAGGCCTCGCAGCCGGAAGAGGACGCGTTGCAGAAGGCCAACCTGGGGGCCGGGGAGATGTACGATCTGCTGCAGAAGCGCGATCTGGCGCTGGCCAAATATCAGGCTGTGGTGGCCAGGGATTCCAACTCCCTGCCGGCCGAGACGGCGCGCAAGCGGATGAAAGAGGCTTATCGGGAGAACTAGATCTGGGAACCTTCCGGTGTCATTGTACGTATTGTTGAGTAGATAGCTCAGGACTGCGGGCAGGATGCCCTTAGGACAGCCGTCGGGACGCCGGCGCTACGTGGAGGAGATTATGTACTGCAACTACTGTGGCAAGGTGATTCAGGATGACGCCAGCCATTGCGCTTATTGCGGCAAGCGGATCGGAAGCGCGGTTTCGCGCCGGCGTCTGGTCCGTCCTCGTGGCGACCGCAAGATTGCAGGAGTCTGTGCCGGGTTCGCGGAATACTTCGATCTCGATGTGACCCTGGTCCGCCTGGTGTGGTTGATTACGGCGGTGATGACTGGTATCGGTCTGCTTTCGTATCCCATCGCGTGGATAGTGATGCCGGAGGAACCGCTCAGGACTGAAGTCCCGCAAGGGCACCAGGCTGAGGCATCGTAATTTGGATGTGTGTGTGGGTCGGACACTCCTGTCCGACGCCTTTGGGGTTGGTTGAAGTTGGATTTTGGGTGGGTTTGACACCGGTTCCTGGACCTCGAAGTCAGAGGCAAAAGCGTCGGACAAGAGCGTCCGACCCACGCAACCCGACCCACATAGAGCGATGATTCACATCACCAGTGGCGACGCCGAGATTGCATACTGGGTCCTGGGGACGGGACCGCCGCTGGTGCTGCTTCATCCTTTTCCTGCCCATCATGAATTCTGGCTGCCCGCGGCCCAGGCCCTGACCTCGCGCTATCAGCTCATTCTTCCCGACCTGCGCGGACATGGTGAGTCATCGGTCGGAGAAGGGCCGGCCACCATGGCGAAGCATGCGGCCGATATCGTCAGGATTCTTGACCACGCGGAACTGGGGCGGGTGCCGCTGGCGGGAGTCTCAATTGGCGGTTATGTGCTGTTCGAGTTCTGGCGGCGTTATCGTGGGCGAGTGGCGGCGCTGGCGCTGTGCAACACCAAGGCGCCGCCCGACTCTGCGGAGGCGAAGGCGGGGCGATTGCAGGCTGCCGCCGAGGTGCTGGAACGCGGCACAGAGCCCTTCTTCGAGAGCATGGTTCCAAAATTGATGGGCAACACTACGCGGGACAGCCGTCCCGACCTGGTGGATGGCGCCCTACGGATGATGCGAATGATGTCAGCCGGAAATGTTGCCGAGGTGCAGCGCGGCATGGCGGAGCGGCCGGACTCGGTGCCCGACCTGAAGACGATCAACGTCCCAACGTTAATTGTTACCGGGGACGAAGACACGCTCACCGGGCCTTCGGAAGCGGAGTTGATGCGGCAAAATATCGCCGGCAGCGAACTGAAGATCATCCGGCATGCGGGACACTATTCACCATGGGAGCAACCCGCGGAAGTGGGCAAGCTGCTGCGCCAGTTCTTCGACAGCATGTAGGCGCGAGCGTCCACGCTCGTGCAGGGCCGACGCGATTCAATGTAGGCGCGAGCGTCCCGCTCGTGCAGGCTAGAGCGATTCGATGTACGTCCCAGCGCCCCGCTCGTGCAAGCCGTCCTGGCGCTGCCGCACGAGCGTGGACGCTCGCGGCTACATGCGACTTGGCGGCCTTTGTTACAATTCTTCCGGCATGCCACCGACAACGATCAATACTCTCCTGGTCCCCGAAAAAACCGTGGCCAGCGCCAAAGGCGACGGGCCGGCGCTCGATATCGGCGGATCAACCAGCCGCGTCTTTCTGCTGACCCTTGACATCACCAACATCATCGAGCAGGAAGCTTTGGACTTGAGCGTCTATGGTTCCGCCGACGGGACGGTCTGGGGGGCGAAGCCCCTGATCGCGTTTCCCCAGAAGTTCTACCGCGGCCAGCATCCCATGCTGCTGGATGTGAGCGGGCACGCGGAAGTGAAGTTCATTCGCGCTCATTGGGAAGTCAACCGCTGGGGCCGGGGCACGGAAACGCCGATGTTCGAATTCCACCTCACCATCCGGGAAGTGCCGCCGGAGATTCTGAAGGAAGCCACGGCCGAAGCCAAGGCATTGGCCTGAGCTTTTCTACTGCCTCGAAACAAGGGGGATGCGCGAAGTTCTCAGTGTCCTTCGTGTCCTCCGTGGTTCAATCTTCTTAGCGTTGCTATGTTGAATCGGGAATGAAAACTGGCTCAATCGTGGTTGTGCGTCCCGCTCGCAGTGTCGCCGGAGCGCTGCGGCTGCCGGGAGACAAATCGATTTCGCACCGCTACGCCATGCTGGCCGCTATCGCGGAAGGCGATACGCGGCTGGAGAATTTCTCCACCGGCGCGGACTGCGCCAGCACGCTGGGCTGCGTGCGCGCCCTCGGGGTGGAGGTCGAGCGTACCGGGAACAGCGTTCTCATTCGCGGCCGCGGCCACAAATTGCAGGCGCCGGAATCGCCTCTCGATTGCGGCAACTCGGGTTCCACCATGCGGATGTTGAGCGGCATCCTGGCGGGACAGGACTTCGAGAGCGAGCTTACCGGCGATGAATCCCTTTCCCGCCGTCCCATGGCGCGAATTATCACGCCGCTCGAAATGATGGGAGCGAAGATTACCGCCCAGGCCGGCGGCCGTCCGCCTTTGCGGGTGCGCGGCGGAAAATTGAAAGGGATCCGCTACACCATGCCGGTGGCCAGCGCGCAGGTTAAATCATGTGTGCTGTTTGCCGGCTTGTTGGCCAGCGGCGAAACCTCGGTCAGCGAGCCCATGCGTACTCGCGATCACAGCGAGCTGGCGCTGCGCGGGTTTGGCGCGGAACTCACCCAGATGGGAAATGAAACCCGGATTGCCGGCGGGCAACAATTGCGGGCCATTGAAGCTGCGATTCCAGGCGATATTTCAAGCGCGGCTTTCTTCCTCTGTGCGGCGGCGCTGTTTCCAGGTGCGGAACTGAACATCGAGGACCTGCTGATGAATCCGACCCGGGCGCGGCTGCTGGACATCCTGATCCAGATGGGAGTGGGAATTTCCGTGACCCAACTGCAAGAGCAGCACGGGGAATTGCGGGGAACGGTGAAGGTGGAAGGGCGCGGCCTGAAAGGGACCACGATTGCCGGAGCCGATACCGCCGCCCTGATCGACGAAATCCCGGTTTTGGCTGCGGTCGCGCCCTATACCGAAGGAGGGATTGAGATTCGTGACGCACGCGAGTTGCGGGTGAAGGAGTCCGATCGCATTGCCGCCATCGCCACCAATCTGCGCGCCATGGGAGCGCAAGTGGAAGAACGCGAAGATGGTTTGAAAATTCCGGGGAAGCAGAAACTACGCGGAGCCGAAGTCGAGTCTCTGGGCGATCACCGCATCGCCATGGCCTTGGCCGTAGCTGCGCTGCGGGCGGAAGGGGAGACGCGGATCGGGGGGGCCGAAGCGGCGGTAATTTCCTATCCCGGATTTTTCGACGCACTGGAGAGCGTAGCGCAGCGCTGAAAGCAACATGCAACAGGGCCCCCCTTTGGTGGCCTGGTCCTACGATCCCAAGCACGGCGGACCAGCGCCCCCCCGATTGATTTACGAAGAGGGCACAAAGGCGTGGACGGGAGTGCAATGGTCATTTATCAACATCTCTAACGACGTCAGCTGTGTCAAGGGACTTGGGCTTCTTGTTTTTGTGGTTTCGGGCACACGTTTCACGTAAGCGCAGACGCACTTGTTCCTTTCGAAGGAGTAACGGCCTTACTTCGATGATTTGTGTGTCCAACCGCATGGCTCGGCCCGTTTTCTTCATCATTGTGGTGGCGTAACCCACCAGACATCTCTTCGGTCACCGTCGATCATGATGTGTTATGCAAACTCCCCTCCCTTTGGGGAGGCGGGTGGCCTATTCAGTTAACCCGGTCACTGCAGCGCAGGACCACTGTTGAAATCAGGCATCCCCGCTTGGGCTTCCCCACTCTGCCGCAACTTTCCACGGCGGCAGAACTCTCCGTAATCGATCTGATCGCGCAACATAATCCACAGCCGGATGCCCAGTTTCCGTGCCGCCGCGATCCTCGCCTTGCCCATTCCTTTCTGGATGAGCTTGCGCCGATAGAAGCGTTTCAGCTCTGGGTCTTTCCCTACTGCGTGCATCGTCGCTTCGGTCCACAGGTAGCGCAGCAGCGAGTTGCCTTGCTTGGTCAGTTTCCCCAAGCGCTGCCGCTTCCCGCTGGTGTGCTCACACGGGATCATCCCGATATAGCTAGCCACCTGGTTGCCTGTGGTAAAGCGACTCGGGTCGCCGAGAAATACCTCGGTTGCCAAGGCCGTCACCGGACCCACGCCGGGATGCGTCAGCAGCCGACGTGCCTGGGGTCTTTGTTGGGCCTGTGCTTCTACTTCTTTGTCCAGCTCCTGGATCCGCTGCTGCAACTGCATGTACAAGCTCAGCAACTCCGTCCGTCTCTGACCGGTGTAGGTAGGCAGAGACAAGGCCTCCAGTGCGGTCTGCCCCGCTGCACTCCAGAGAGCATGGCCTTTTCGCAAGGCATGATTGAGTGCGATCGCTTGCAACGTGTGCTGCAATCGCGTTCGCATCCTCACCCACTGGTGTCGGTCTCGCAGCAAGGTTCGCAAGTCCCGCTCTGCGGTCGACGGCATCCAAATCTCCGGAAAGCGATTCTCGATGAGCAGATCCAACATCAAGCCTGCGTCCCGTCGATCGTGTTTCTGCTTCCGCGTCTCTTTCGCGCGGATCTTTGCTGGATGACCCACCCGGCACTCGATCCCCAACTCCTCCAGCAGTTCCAAGAACCATTGCATCGATCCGGTGGCTTCGATGCCCACCACCACCGGACCTGCCAGAGCCGCGTAAAACTCTCGTACTGCATTCCCTTCGTGGGAAATGGTTTTCTCCGTGAACTCGCCGGTCTCGGTGTCGACCATAGCTATGGTTTGTTGTCTTGCGTGCAGATCACAGCCTACAATTTTCATCTCGGCCTCCTTCGTCCCGAGCCTTTTGGTTGGATACCGCAGAGTTTACTCGGTCCGTTGTGGGGCCGACGTCGTTATGACATCAGTTACGACGACGCGCTCTCCGTCGTTGATTCCTTCCCAAGTCTTAGCGCGCCAACCGCGTGAATGCGAAGCCGGCGAAAATTCAACGAACAGTGCGCTCGATTCTCGTCCGGGTCAGTCGGGTCATAAAAGACGACAACGGCGTTTTCAGCGGATTCTCCAAAAATGCGGCTGTATCCACCAAAGCGGTTCCCGGCGCTATCAGAAAATTCATATCTAGCTTGTCGGTATGCCAAGCCGCTTTCCATGCCAGTGATGGGTGCCAGTACAGCGTGAGCACGTCTCAGAAGCCAGCACTCGTTGGCCCATCGCAAACACATAAGCAAGATGACCGCACCAGCGATGCATGCGCCTTGAAGCGCGAAGAGTCCCCAATTTACAAGCAGCGTCCGATACGAAGCGGCGCCAGAAGCAACAACCGCGATTGTCCCAATGGCAAGCAGACCGGAAGCGACAAGTTCCGGAATGTGTCGCAGTGTCAAGGTGCATGTCGCTACTTGGACGTACGGACGCATCGGGATTTCGGTTTCGGCAATCCGAACAGGAATGGCGTCGGAATCTCCCTCTCCCGCGCTAGCGATGGCGACATTGATTGCGGGTCGGATTCGTGGCAAGAAAGCAAGTCCGGCGAGCAGAAAGACAAGAGATACCGCGGCAGTCAGTAAGAACGCAGGCGCCAAGTCATCAAGAACGGCACATGCCCCAAACAACACGACGTATGCCACTGCTGCAAGTCCAAACTTGCCCTGACCCACAAGATTTCCTCACGTTAGGCCGGCGAAAAGCAAAGTTCCAGGATCAATTCTTGAGACGATTGCACTCACAACAAGGTCATCAGTGTAATCGCGAAAGCGGCGGCGATAGCGGCACTCGCCGCCATGGCCGCTCTCCGCAATGCATCTCAGCCAGACCTAGTTTGCGCGTTCCAGCTTGCCGCGAAACTTGATCAGGCCATTGGTGTCGTTGACGCTGGCAACGTCCTGGTTGGTATAAATTTTTTTCGCTTTCCCTCGGGAAATCGTACTCGCCAGCTGGGCAACGCCGTAGCTGCTCTGAAACATGGCCGCCCCGAGTTCAATTCCGCGACCAGGGACTCCAGCGGTGATTGGTGCAGCCGAGGCTGACGGTTCCTCTACCGCCGCAGTGAACCGCACTCCCGGCTCATACCAGACCGGCTGGTTGACGTACACGGGAGAGCCGGCCGCACTCAGTGTGCTCGTGCTTGTGCCGACGGTAAGATGCGGTGTGTCCAGAGTCAGAGTCGGCGTCGCCAGGGCTTCAGGGGGAGTCGAAGGTGTGGCGAGGCGCGGGGCGAAGGGCTGAGCGTAGGTTCCGCGAAGGACCTGATCGCTCTGAGCGGCAGCGAAGCCGCAGCAAGCAATTAGCATCAAGATACTGACTAGCTGGCGCATTTGTGTTTTCCTCCGTGTCAAACTCTACCTCAGATTCCGCACGGGGCGGGCAAGATGCCCGCCCGACAGCCGGCGGGACGCCGGCGCTACCTAACTTCCTACATATCGGGCGTACAGGCTACGGGCCACGGCTGTGTCCGTTGTGCCCTTGATGATGGCCCGTCCGTCGGGGAAGAGCGTCATCTCGTAGGGCTGGGGCCAGAACTTCAGGACGAAATCGTTGTGCCGCACCGGGCCGTGGGGCTGAAGCCGGGCGCTTACTTCCAGGAAATCAACCGGCCGGTGGCGTTCGTGGATCTGCACCGAGTTTCGTCCGCAGAGAGTAATGTGCGGGCGGCCTTCGCCGGCCAGATGAACAAAGTCATGCTCGCCGCAGGCGCGGCATCCCGGGCGCGGCCTATCAGCGTTGACCTCTGCGCGCTGGTTGCTCCACACGTCGAAGGAGAGCAGCGTCCGCCGGACTTGCACATCGGCTCCTACCAGCAGCTTGATGGCTTCAGTCGCGGCAATGGACGCCGCCAGGTTCACGGCTGAGTTAAGGATTCCGGCGGTCTCACAAGTCTCGAATGCTCCTCGCGGCTGATCGGGGAAGAGACACGCCAGGCAGGCGGTCTTTCCCGGCAGCACGTTCATGGTGATGCCATAACTGCCGACGGCAGCAGTGTAGATCCAGGGGAGGGAAGTTTTCACCGCAAAGTCATTGATGAGGTAGCGGGTCTCGAAGTTGTCGGTGCCGTCGAGGACCAACTGCATCCCCCGAGCAGAGCCTCAATGTTGGCGGGGACGAGGTCGCTTACCTGCGGTTCAATCACAATCTGGGAGTTAAAGGCGGAAATCCTGCGCGCGGCCGCAATCGCCTTGGGCAGCGCCTCGGCGGCATCGGCTTCATCGAACAGGGACTGGCGCTGCAGGTTGCTGGGCTCGACGTAATCGCGATCGATAATGCGCAGGGTGCCGACGCCGGCGCGGGCCAGCAGGGAAGCCAGAGCGGACCCGGTGGCGCCGCATCCCACCAGGGCCACGCGGCCGGCGGCCAGCCGGCTTTGCCCCTCCCGGCCGATTCCGGGAAAGAGCACCTGCCGCGAGTATCTTTCTTCCAGTTCCAAAGAGGTCACCAGTTCCCGGCCTGCAAACCTTTATTATAGTTGCCGCGCGGTATCCCGAGCCAAATGCAACACTGTCTGATCGCCATTCATCGAACCAACATCGCCTGCACTTGCGAGGAGCCGGTTTGCGTCTAGAGGGAGCGATAGGGAGGATCCTGGCAGGGCTGGCGCTCGCGGTTTCCCTCTGCCTGAGCGCGGCGGCACAATCGCCTTCGCCCCAGGGACTCTCCCAGGCGCCACCCGCGCAGCCGTCTGCGGTCCAGGAGCCTGCCCCGCCCGTGCCCGTGGTGGGAGGGATGGCCTCCTATGAGGGACTTATCGTTCAGAAGATTGACTTTGCCGACCTGCCCTCAGCCAATACCACGGGTCTGCTCGATCTGATTCCGCAACAGGCTGGTGCCCCTTTGGAACGCGAGAAGGTGCGGCAAAGCATTCAGGCCCTGCACGCCACCGGGCGTTTTGCCGATATTCAAGCCGAAGCGGAGCGCACGCCGGACGGCCAGGTCGGGTTGACGTTTCGCATGAGGCCCAATTTTTTTGTGGGCCAGCTTTTTGTGGAAGGCGCCCCCAATCCTCCGGCGGCCAATCAGATCGTGAATGCGTCCAAGCTCCAGCTGGGAGAATTATTCACCCGGGAAAAACTGGAGCGCGGGCTGAACGGCATCAAACAACTGATGGAGCAGAACGGATACTATCGCTCGTCGGTCACGGACGAGGAGCAGCCGCAAGTCCGAGACCCAGCAGATGAATGTGCTGTTCCGGCTCGTCCCGGGGGACCACGCCCGGGTCGGCCGCATCACGGTGAACGGTCCGGCGGGATTTTCCGTGGGACAGATTCAGGACATTGCCAAGATGCACACCGGGGACTACGTGACCGTGCAACGCGTAAGCCGCGCCCTGGACCGGCTGCGCAAAAAGTATCAAAAGCAGAATCGCCTCTTGTCCCAGGTGGCGATCGCAGGCCGGGTCTATCTTCCGGCAAGCAACACCGTGGACTATACCTTTGACATCGAGCCCGGACCGAAGGTTGAGATCGCAGTCGAAGGTCTCAAGATCAGCCGCGGCCAGATCAAGAGGAACGTTCCGGTGTACGAAGAAAATGCGCTGGACGATGACCTGCTGAATGAAGGCCGGCGCAACCTGCTCAACTACGTGCAAGGGTTGGGCTACTTCGATGCCAAGGTGACGGTGAAGAGGAACCCGGTGTCGACCGGAGAAATGCGGGTCACCTACAACATCGACCCGGGCGAACGGCACAAGCTGGTGAGGCTGGCGATCACGGGCAACCATATCTTCAGCGAAGACCTGCTTCGGGCCCGCATGCAGATTCAGCCGGCCGGGCGCTTTCTGGCGCATGGGCGCTACAGCCAGTCGCTCTTGAACGCGGATGTGCGCAACCTCATCGCCAACCCGTATCGCGCCAACGGCTTCCTCGACGCCAAAATTACTCCCAAGGTGGAAGACAACTATCAAGGCAGTGAGAACGATCTGGGAATCACGCTGCAGATCGAAGAAGGTGCACAGACCCGGGTAGGGACCTTACAGATCGTCGGCAACGAGACCGCCCTGACCAGCCCACTCCCCGATCTCAATATTTCTCCCGGACAGGGGTTTTCCTATTCCAAGATCAACGAGGACCGCGAAATCATTCTCAATTACTATTTCAACAATGGGTTTCCCAATGCCACATTCGAGGCGTCCGCGAAGCGTTCCCCCACTGACCCTCAGACCCGGGATGTCACATACACCGTCCATCCCGGCGAACAGGTCATCGTGGACCATGTGTTCACGGCTGGACTGAATCACACCCGCCCGTTTGTGGTGCAGCGCGAAATCCAGATCAAGCCGGGAGATCCCCTAAGCCAGGTCGATATGCTGAATACCCAGAAGCGGCTTTACGATCTGGGTATCTTCAGCCAGGTGGATACGGCGGTGCAGAACCCGGAGAGCAGCGAGCGGAAGAAGAACGTTCTGGTGAACGTGCAGGAAGCCAGACGCTACACATTTAATTACGGCGTGGGACTGGAATTCCAGACGGGACAGCCGAGTTCGAGCGGCACCCAGCCGCTGGGGGAGACGGGAGTCAGCCCGCGGGTCTCGTTCGGCATGACCCGGCTCAACTTTCGCGGCCGCAACCATACCGTGAACCTGAAGGCCAATGTCGGCGGCCTGCAGCAGCGGGGACTGATGAGCTACGACGCTCCGCGCCTGTTCAACAATCCCAACTGGCGACTCACATTTACCGCTTTCTACGACAACACGGTGGACGTCACCACCTTTACCTCGCAGCGCCTGGAGGGATCGGTGCAGGCCGAACAGATCATCAACAAGGCCAGCATCATGACTTATCGCCTTACCTACCGGCGGGTGCGGGCGAATGACATTAGTGAAACGTCAGTTCGGACCAGATTCCGCTGCTGTCCCTGCCCACCCGGGTTGCCATTCCCAACTTCAGCTATATTCGCAACAAGCGCGACAATGATCTGGAAACTACCAAGGGAAACTACACCACGGTGGACGGCGGCGTGGCCGACAGTCATTTTGGTTCGGAGACCGATTTCGGCCGGTTACTGATCCAGAATTCCACCTACTACTCCATCGGGCGAAAGCGGAACTCGGACCAGAAATTTGTTCTGGCCCGCTCCACTCGCATTGGAGTCGAAGTTCCCTACGGAAATACGATCATGCCCAGGCCCAACCGGGAGGCGATTGCCCGGCCCCTCAGATTTGCTTGCCCCTGGCCGAGCGTTTTTTCGCGGGCGGCGGAAACTCGCACCGCGGCTTCGGATTGAATCAGGCCGGGCCCCGCGATCCCAATACCGGATTTCCGCTGGGGGGCACGGCCCTGTTTGTGAACAACATTGAGCTGCGCATGCCTCCGCCGACTCTGCCCTTCTTCCAGGACAACATCAGCTTCGCGATTTTCCACGACGCCGGAAACGTCTTTACCAACGCACATGACCTGTTCCACAACCTGCTGCGCTGGAGTCAGAGAGACCCTGACTTCTGTATGCATTCTGCCACCGCGAAGCAGTGCGACTATAACTACATTTCGCATGCCATCGGAATCGGAGTGCGTTACAAGACACCGGTGGGCCCGGTGCGCTTCGATTTCGGATACAATCTGAACCCGCCAGCGTTCCCGCAATGCAATAGCGTGCCAGCGCAAGGTGCGTCCTGCCCGGCGACTGATTTCGTTCCAAAGCGTGTGGGCCATTTCAACGTCTATTTCAGCATCGGACAGACTTTCTGATGGGTAAAAGGATCTCCATCCTGATCTGCATCGGAGCGTTTCTGGGGCTCACTTCCCGGGCCGGCGCGGCCGAAGTGATCGACCGCATTGTGGCCACCGTGAACGGGCACGTCATCCTGCTGAGCGACTGGGAAGATTCGCTGCGCTACGAAGCCTTCAGCGCCGGACGTCCCCTGGACCGCATAACCGCTGAGGAGCGCAAGGCTGCGCTCGATCGCCTGATTGATCAGGAGTTGCTGCGCGAACAACAGCCCGCCACGGACCCCCCGCACGCCTCGCCGGAAGAAGTGGCCCAGCGCGTGGCTGAGATTCGCAAGCAGTACGCCGACGCCGAAACCGATCTGGGCTGGAAGGCGCTGCTCGACAAGTACCGGCTCAGCGAAGAAACCCTGAAGAGCCACGTGGCGCTGGAACTTGATCTGATGCGCCTGGTGGATGCGCGCCTGCGGCCATCGGTGACGGTAGATTCCAAAAGCATCGAGAGCTATTACAAGCAGGAACTCCTGCCCCAGCTAAGTCAATCCGGTGCGCAGAGCGTGCCCCTGGCGGAAGTGACGGGGAAGATCAAGGAACTTCTCACCCAGAAGAAAATCAGCCAGCTGCTGATCACCTGGCTGCAAAACCTGCGGGCGGGAAGCCAGATCCGCGCCGAGGCGTTTGCGCCCGCCTCCGGAGGCCGGAGCCAATGAGTGAAACCGGCGCCAGGCCGGCACGGAGCAGAATCTGGAAGTATCTGCTCTGGCTCATGCTGGCGGGCGGGCTGGTGCTGCTGGCCGTGGGTTGGTACAGCACCACGGAGTCCTTCCGGGCGCTGGTGCGGCAGCGTTTGATCGCTACCCTGGAGCACAGCACAGGCGGCCGAGTTGAGCTGGGCAGCATCCACGTTGTCCCCTTCCATTTCCAGGTGGAGGTCCGCGAACTGACCATCCATGGCCGGGAAGGGCCGCGAGAGATTCCGTATGCCCACGTAAACAGCCTGATGGCGCAGGTCAAACCCTGGTCCCTCCTGCGTAGTGGGCTGGGGCTCAACTACGTGGTGCTCGATCATCCCGTCGTCCACATCATTCTTTATCCCGACGGCACCACCAACCAGCCGGAGCCGAAGGTGAAGGCGACGTCGTCAAAGGAGACGACGGAGCAGCTTTTCGCGCTGTCCATCAGTCGCTTTGAAGTGCGTCGCGGCGAATTGATCTGGGGAAACCAGAGAATGCCGCTGGATTTTGCCCTGCGCGATGTGTCGGCCGATATGAGTTATTCGCTGTTTCGCGGCCTCTATGAAGGAAACGTCCTGCTGGGTAAAGCGGACACCGCTTTCAGCGGATATCGTCCAATTGCCTGGACCGCGGAAGCCCACTTCACCCTGGGCAGGAGCCGGATCCAACTGCGATCGCTGAAGGCGACCTCGGGGCGCTCGCGCCTCCAGGCCACCGGCCAGGTGGAGAATTTCAGGCAGCCTAAAGTCGTTGCCGACTACGAACTCAGCCTCGATCTGGCCGAGGCGGCCGCGATCATCCGGCGTCCCGAGGTGCGGCGCGGCGTCCTGCAGTTGACGGGGCATGGCTCCTGGTCGGCGGAAGATTTTTCATCCATCGGCAAGGCCCTGTTGTCGAATCTCGATTGGCGGGACGCTCCTATCGGTGTGCACAACGCCAGCCTGAGCGCGCAATATGCCATGGATCCGAGGCGGCTGGTACTCTCCCTGGTACAGGGTCAAGTACTGGGTGGAAGCGTTACGGGCGATGCCGATGTAGCGCAGTGGCTCCCGCAACCCGCGGGCATCAACGCCCGAGAAAAGCAAACCAACCGGCAGACCGGGAGCGTGCGGCTTCGCTTTAAAGACTTGTCCGCGTCGGAAATTGCGGCGGCGGTGGCCACGGCTTCACGTCCCTTTGAGCGAATCAAACCCGCCGGCCTGGTCAGCGGGAAGGTGGATGCCAGCTGGAAGGACAGCATCCGCAACACAGAAGCCCAGTTCGTCGCCGATGTGGAGCCGCCGCCGGCAACGAAAGCTCAATTTCCGCTCACCGGGCACGCCCAGGGCACCTACCGTTTCGGTCCGGGCGAGTTGGAACTTGCGGAATTGACCGCCGCCACCCGCGCAACCCAGGTGCATGCTTCCGGCACGCTTTCCTCCAGTGCAGCGCTCAAACTCGCGGTTAACACGACGAACCTCGGCGAATGGCAGCCGGTTTTCAGCGCCGCGGGTTACGCGGGAGAGATCCCGGTAAAGCTCAAAGGGCACGCCTCGTTCAACGGTACAGCCACGGGAAAGCTCAGCCAGATCGCCATCGCGGGCAACTTGCAGTCGCAGGACTTCGAGACCACGATTCCGGCCACCGCTTACACCCCCGAGAAGACCATCAACTGGAACGCCCTGCAGGCCGACATTCAACTGTCACCCTCAGTGTTCGCGGTGCGCAACGGCACGCTGAGCCGCGATCCCGATTCGCTCAAATTTGATTTTCACGTCCAACTTGCGGCCAGGCAGTTCACCGATAGCAGTCCCTTCCAGGCGCACCTGGATACGCAGAATGCGGACTTGACCGGCATTCTTGCCCTGGCGGGTTACTCCTATCCAGTGACGGGGATTGTGGATCTTCACATGAGTTTGTCGGGAACGCGCTCTGTTCCGCAAGGGGAAGGCAGCATGCAGCTGCGCGACGGAAGTATCTATGGCGAACCGGTCCAGCGCTTGACCTCGAACTTGAACTTCAAAGGAGAGGAAGTCGAGCTCAAGAATATTCAGATGGCCTACCGCGAGTCCAACGTCGCTGGCGGGGCCACCTACAATCTATCCAGTCATGCCTATCGCTTCAATCTCACCGGAAACAAATTTGACCTGGCGCGAGTTACCACGCTGCAGAGCGCGCGCATAGCAGTGACCGGCCGCGCGGACTTCACCGCCGAAGGCTCCGGCACGCTGGAAGCTCCCCGGCTCAACGCGGCCATTCATCTTCATGATCTTACGTTCGACCAGGAACGCGCCGGCGACTTCACCATTAATGCGGTGTCGCAGGGGCCGGAACTGCGCATCACGGGACAATCCCAGTTCGAACAGGCGGACCTCAAGATCGATGGCGACGTGCATCTGCGCGAGGACTGGCCCGCGGACGTGTATTTCCGCTTCCACCAGTTGGAGCTGGACGCGATTTTCAAAACCTACCTGCGCGGGGCGGTGAACGGACATTCGCGGGCGGACGGTGAAGTGCACATGGTGGGTCCGTTGCGGCGGCCCCGCGAATTGCAATTCACCGCCAATGTGGACAACCTGGACGCCGACGTCGAAGACGTAAAGATCAAGAACCAGGGCCCCATCCGCTTTTCGATGGCCGAGCAGACGCTGCAGATTGACCAGTTCCATCTGGTGGGAGAGGACACCGATATTTCGGCCACCGGCAAGGCGCGCCTGAGCGGAGACCGCGAACTTGACTTGCGCGCCCAGGGCCGGGTGAACCTGAAGCTGATCGAGAGTCTCAATCCCGACTTCACTTCCTCCGGGGTGGTCTCGGTCGATTTGTCGGTGGGAGGCACGGTGGCCAAACCCCTTACCCAGGGCCAGCTGAAAGTTGACCACGGCGCCATCGCCTATATTGACCTGCCCAGCGCACTGAGCGATATCAACGGCTCGCTGATCTTCAATCAGGACCGGCTGCAGGTCCAGAGTCTCACCGCCCACACCGGCGGAGGCCTGGTCACATTTGGGGGCTACGCCACCGCCTACAACGGCAAGTTGAACTTCGACTTGACCGTGCGCGGCGATGACGTGCGCCTGCGCTATCCCCCCGGGGTCAGCGCCACCGCCAATGCGAATCTACATTTTGTGGGAAGTTCTTCCGCATCGACGTTGAATGGCGAAATCATCGTTACGAAACTGGCCATGACTCCGGGCTTCGATTTCGGGGCGTACCTGGAGCGCTCGCAGGGTTCGGCGCTGCCGCCGACCAACCGGATGCTGAACCGTATTCGCCTGGATGTTCATATCGCTACCACTCCCGAATTGCAGATGCAGACTGCCAGTTTGCGGCTTTCGGGCGACGCCGACCTGCATCTCCGGGGGACGGCCGGCAAGCCCGTCATACTGGGCCGCGCCGACATCATCGAGGGCGAGGTGCAGTTTAACGGCACAAAATATCGCCTGGAACGCGGGGACATCACCTTTATCAACCCGGTGACCACGACCCCGGTGCTTGATCTCCAGGCTTCCACCCGGGTGCGCGACTATGACATTACGCTGAACCTGAACGGCCAGATCGACCGGCCCAACGTCACCTACCGATCGGAACCGCCGCTACCTACCTCTGACATCATCGGGCTGCTGGCCTTCGGGCAGACGTCGGAGGAATCGGCGCAACTGAACCAGTCGCAGTCGGCTTTCAACTCGGAAACCTCCAGCGCGATCCTGAGCGCGGCCCTGAACGCGACGGTCAGCAACCGGGTACAGAAACTGTTTGGCGTCAGCCGTATCAAGATCGATCCCCAGGGGCTGAACTCGGAAACCTCATCCACGCAAACGGGTCCCGCGGTCACCATCGAGCAGCAGGTGAAAAACAACCTCACGCTTACCTACACCACCAACGTGGCCCAGGCCTCGCAGCAGATCATCCAGGCGGAATACAACATCACCCGCAACGTTTCCATCGTGGGAGTGCGAGACCAGAACGGCGTGGTCAGCATCGACGTGCGGATACGGCAGCGCAAGAAGTAATCAGACAGTCCACCGCATCGGTGTTTCTGTCCGGAGGAGTATTCTGGAGCCGGGTTGGTTGCTGAACTCCAATCCGATCGCTTCGCGGTCGAACGCCAGCACATGGTGGAGACCCAGGTGCGAGCTCGCGGCATCAGCGACGAGCGCTTGCTCGATGCGATGGCGACGGTCCCGCGTCACGAGTTTGTGGAGGCGCGCTACCGCGACCAGGCCTATGAAGACCATCCTCTTCCCATCGCTGCGGGTCAGACGATTTCGCAGCCCTACATCGTTGCCCTGATGCTGGACCTTCTGCAACTGGAGCCCTCGTCGAAAGTGCTGGAGATCGGAACCGGCTCGGGATATCAGACCGCCTTGCTGACTCAGCTCGCCAAGCACGTTTACTCTGTGGAGCGTCATGCCCAGCTGGCGCGGCAGGCGGCGGACAATCTGTCCCGCCTGGGTTTGACCAATGTCACCGTGGTGACTGGGGACGGAAGCAGGGGCTTGCCGGAACATGCTCCCTTCGACGCCATCATTGTCTCGGCGGCGGCGGTGCAAGTCCCACCGGCGCTGTTTGAGCAGTTACGCGAGGGCGGTCGCATGATCATCCCAGTGGGGCCGCCGGAGGCGCAGGAGTTGCAGTTGGTTCGCAAGCAAGGCGGGAAGGCGCTGATAGTTCTCCGCGAAGGTTGCCGGTTTGTGCCCTTGATCAGCGGCGGGGATCGGGCTTGAGCTGCGCAGTGTGGGTCGGACAGAGCCTGTCCTGAGCGAAGTCGAAGGGAGTGTCCGACCCCCACTAGTGTGCTTTACAATTCAGGAGTGGCTCTGCTGCGCAATTTGCGGGTTACGCTGGAAATGATCAAGTGGGAGCATTCGGTTTTTGCGCTTCCTTTTGCCTTGTGCGGCGCCATGCTGGCGGCGAACGGGTTGCCCGGGGCAGAGCAGTTGCTGTGGATCATCGTGGCCATGGTAGCGGCGCGCTCCGCCGCCATGGCGTTCAACCGGCTGGCCGACGCTTCCATTGACGCGGCCAATCCGCGTACCCAAACCCGGGCCTTGCCGGCCGGGACACTGACCCCTGCATTTGTTGCAACCTTCGTGGTCTGCTCCTGCGCGGTGTTCGTGCTGGCCGCCTCCCGCCTGACTCACCTGGCCCTGCTGCTCTCCCCGGTTGCACTGGCAGTGGTGTTGCTCTATTCCTACACCAAACGATTTACGCGCTGGTCGCATCTGGTCTTAGGCCTGGCGCTGGGTATTGCTCCATCTGCAGCGTGGATCGCGGTGCGCGGATCATTTGATCCACGAATACTCCTGCTCACCGCCGCCGTCACGTTCTGGGTAGCGGGGTTTGACGTGCTCTATGCCTGCCAGGACTATGAATTCGATCGCGAGGCGGGCCTGCACTCAATTCCGCGTTACTTCGGGATCCGGCGTGCATTGTGGATCGCGCGCTTGTTCCACCTGTTCATGCTGGTCCTGCTGATAGGAATGGTGGTGGCCTTCGGGCTGGGCAAATTGGCAGTGGCAGGTGTGATCGTGGTGGCGCTGCTTCTGGCTTATGAGCATTCGCTGGTGTCGTCCGACAATCTGTCCAGGCTGAATGCGGCGTTTTTCACCATGAACGGCGTGATTTCGGTTGTGTTCTTTCTCTTCATCGCGGGAGATCTGCTGCTGGGGAAGTAGCCGGAGGCTGGGTATGGGTTGTGCGGGTCGGACAAGAGTGTCCGACCAACACCGGATGCGGTATCATCAAGGTAATGTCCACGGTGCATTCATTTCAGACTGACGACGCCCGGCTGGGGCCGGTCCATGACAAGGTTATGGCAGGTGAGCGACTCAGCGTGGATGACGCCCTCGCCCTCTACCGTACCGGCGATATTCTGGCGGTAGGCTGGATGGCCAACCATGTTCGCGAACGCATGCATGGCGACAAGACATACTTCAACGTCAACCGCCATCTGAATCCCACAAATGTTTGCGTCGCGGCTTGCCGGCTGTGCGCTTTCGGGCGCAAGAAGGACACTCCGGGCGCCTACACCATGGCGCTGGAAGAAGCTTTTGAAACCGCCGCGTCCGGCTACACCGAGGCAGTCACGGAATTTCACATCGTCGGCGGGCTGCATCCTGACCTGCCATTCCAGTATTTTCTCGACCTGATTTCCGGCCTCAAGCAGCGTTTTCCGCAGGTCCATCTCAAGGCCTTCACCATGGTCGAGGTGGCGTATCTGTCGAAGCGGGCCAAGCTGTCGATTCGAGAGACGCTGGAACGGCTGAAAGCTGCGGGCGTGGATTCACTGCCCGGCGGTGGTGCGGAGATTTTTGCCGACCGGGTGCGCCATATTATTTGCGACCACAAGATCGATGGCGATCAGTGGCTGGATACGGCCAAGCTGGCGCATCAGATCGGATTAAAGTCGAACGCCACCATGCTTTACGGCCACGTGGAAAACGATGAAGACCGGGTTGACCACCTGCTCAAACTTCGGGCCCTGCAGGATGAAACTCATGGCTTCCAGACATTTATTCCGTTGGCCTTCCATCCCGATAACACTCCGCTGCAGCATTTGCCAAAGACCAGCGGCATGCTCGACATCAAGCAGATCGCGGTCAGCCGGCTGGTGCTGGATAATTTTCCGCACGTAAAAGCCTACTGGCAGATGATGACGCCGAAGATCGCGCAGATTGCGCTGCGCTTTGGCTCCGACGACATTGATGGGACCGTCATCGAAGAAAAAATCTACCACGACGCCGGCGCAACCACTCCGCAAGGCATGCGACGCCAGGACCTGGTTCGCCTGATCCGCGAAGCGGGCAGGGAACCGGTGGAGCGCGACACCTTATATCGGCCAGTCACACGCACCGAAACGTCAGTGACCGTCGCCGTATAGACGGGGCGGCTACCCAGTCCAACTATTCGGTCTTTACTAAGCAAAAATCTAGATTGATACCTTCCAATTTTGAAGTCGTACCTCTACACTCGGGGTGTAGAATCAGCTTGTAAGGACGACAAAGCTTCACGGGACCCGCTACCCGTGTTCTGAGGCTTGGCATGAATGTCCACATCAGCTATAAGCTGCGTAAGACACCTGATCTCGAAAAAGAAGTCAATCACCTGGTGGAAAAGCTGCGCAAACGGCTGCAGGTTTTTCGGCCCGAACTGCTGCACCTGAAGGCGTTGGTGGAGCAAGCCTCTCCGCGCAAGGCGGTAACCGTGTCGTTGAACCTGCGGCTGCCTTCGGGCCAGTTGGCGGCGCAGCGCTCGGCCCAGACGGCGGTGGCGGCCATCAAGAGCGGGTTCGCCGATCTACTGCAACAGATCACTCGCCACAAAGACCTGCTGCGGAGTTCGCATAAGTGGACGCGGCGCCGCTCGGTTGGGTCCCGTCCGGAAGCGCAGGTTCCGTTCGAGCAGACTCTGGCGTCGATCCGTCCATCGACGGTGTCCGCCGAGGACATACGCTGTTACGTGAATGCGAATCTCTCCCGCCTGGAGCTTTTCGTCGAGCGCGAACTTTATTTTCGCGAGGCGGCCGAGCAGATCGTGCCCGATTCCATCACCAAGGATGAAGTGATCGACGAGGTCATTGCCGGGGCCCTGGGCGATGGCGGAGATAAGCCCGACAAGCTGGCGCTGGAGCCGTGGTTGTACCGGCTGGCGATCCATGCCATTGGCGACTTGCAGGCCCGGAGTTCCGATAACGTGGTGTCGGTCCACCTCGAAGACTCGGCTCGCATGCCCAACGTCCGCGCCAGCGACGAGCCGGAGCTGCAGTTCCATCAGCCGGATGAAACCCTGACCCGGGAAAGCGTGATCGCGGACCGCCGCACTTCCACGCCGGAGGACATCGCATCCTCCGACGAGATGAACCGGCTGGTGGAGTTTGCCCTGGCCGCGGCCCGGCCGCGCGACCGCGAGGCATTCATTCTGCACACGGTGGAAGGATTTTCGGTGGCGGAGATTTCCGCTATCACCGATCGCAAACCGGAGTCGATCCACGCTTCGATCATCGCTGCCCGCGAGCACTTGCGTCGCTCACCACCGATCGCCAGCCGATTCAAGAAAAGTGCGCTCCAGAGCACGGGCACCGACTGATTTCCGCGGCAGTCATTTTTGCTGCCGCACTCAGGAGAGAGTGAAATGATCACCCGCGAAGATGTGCGTGAGCTGGCAGAATTTCAGGGCAGTGGAACGGATTGCGCGATCAGTTTCTATTTTCAGCCCGCCCGGCCCAGCAACAAGTCGCACCGTGAGCAGGCCATCCTGGCCAAGGACCTGGTCCGCCAGGCCTTGCGCGAGGCGGAGAAGAACGGCCGCAATGGCTGCGCCCGGGCCGATCTGCAACGCATCCTTGATCTGACCGCGGATTGGCAGGGCAATAGCGCCCGGGCCAAAGCGGTGTTCGCCTGTGGCGGCCGGAACATCTGGCGCGAATTCGAACTGCCGCCACAACTCGCCAAGACCCAGTTGTTCGTCAACCGCCGCTTCCACCTCAACGAACTGGCCGTGGTGCTGGGCCGGCAGCCGCGTTTACGAGTGGCCATTCTGAATCGTCACCGCGCGCGATTGTTTGATCTGCATCTGGATGAAGTCAAGGAGCACGAATCCCTCTTCCATACTCTCTCCCGGCGCCGCGGCGACGGCTTTCTGGGTTACGATGCCGGCCACGCCGAACGCAGTGTGAATGACGAGGTCCTGCACCATTTCAAGAATGTGGCGGAAGTCCTGAAACAGGGACTGGAAAAGGGCGCTTTTGACCAGGTCATCATCGGATGCCCGGACATCCATTGGCATGACTTCGAGGCCCACCTTCACCCCTACGTCAGGCAGCGGCTGCTGGGGCGCTTCGCCGCCGACGTGGGTAAGGTCAGCGTAGAGCAGGTGCGCGAGCAGGGCGAACGCATGTTGAAAGAATCGCTCACTCAACACCGGCACGAGTTGGTACGTGAAGCCCTGGGCCAGGCCCGGAGCAACGGGCGCGGCGTGACCGGCCTGCGCCGGGTGCTGCGGTCGCTCGAAATGGGCGAAGTGCAGACCCTGCTGATGGCGGAAAATTACACGGCGCACGCGGTCGAATGCCCCAGCTGCGGCCATCTTGACGCGCACATGGTGCGCTATTGTCCGGTGTGCGGCCGGGGCACGGAAAAGTTGGAAGATGTTTGCGAAGCCCTCGTCCCGGCGGCCATCCGTCGCGACGTTGAGCTGGTGTACGTAGAGGATGAGCCCGAGTTTGAAAATGTGGGTGGCATCGCCGCGCTGTTGCGCTTCCGCAGCGGCCAGAAAAAGGGCGGGATGGCTGTGGCCTCGTAAGAAATTCTACTGGCCACGGATTCGCGGATTTTCACGGATTGTTCTATTTGATCTTATCTGTGAGAAACCGTGAAATCGGTAATGGGTCAGTTTTACGGCACCGCGAGCACAGGTCATCAACCACAAAGGACACGACGTATCACGAAGGCTTCAATCTGAGGTTTTCCTTCGTGAACCTTCGTGCCCTTTGTGGTTTATGTTTTTCGAAATTGACCCACTACCGTGAAATCCGTGGCCGGTTCCGGCTCCGCACGGACGTGTTATCCTTTCCGGTTTCCTGCAACTTCCGTCACAGAAACTTCAGTCACACAATGGAGGAGCGCAATGGCCTTTTCGCGCCGGGATTTTCTCTCTACCGCCGTGGTGGGAGCTGTGTCCTTAGGGTTGGAGGGAGAAGAGCGGAAGAAACCCGTCGCGGATAAGGGCGAGGCCGCGGCCGCAGCCGGCAAGCGTCCGATAATCATCAGCGCGGCTAACGGATTCGATTATCTCGATGAGGCCTTCGCATTTCTGCAGGGCGGCGGCGATACGCTCGAGGCCGCGCTGAGAGTCGTTAAGGGTCCGGAGAACGATCCCAACGATGACAGCGTCGGACTGGGCGGGTTGCCTAACGAAGAAGGCGTGGTCGAACTGGACTCATGCTGCATGCACGGTCCCACGCGTCGGGCCGGGTCGGTCGGGGGCGTGCGCAATATCAAGAATGTCTCGCAGGTGGCCAGGGCAGTGATGGAGCACACCGGGCACGTGATGCTGGTAGGAGAAGGAGCCGAACGCTTTGCCGTGGCCCAGGGTTTTCCCCGCGAGAACCTGCTGACCGAACACTCCCGCAAGATCTGGTTGCTGTGGAAGGAGACCCATTCCGACTGGTGGGGGCCGGGATTGTCCAGTCCCGACTGGCACAAGCGACTGCCGGCGTCGCCTCGCGCCGATGATTTCGAGCGCCGCGTCGAGCGCATGAAGCAGGTCGCCGCCGATATCGGAATTGCACCGGAACAGCGCATGGTGGCCATCCGCAAAGTACTGTTTCCACCCACTGGAACCATCCACTGTTCTGCGCTGAATGAAAAGGGAGAGATTTCTGGGAGCACCACCACCAGCGGCCTGGCCTGGAAGCTACCGGGACGCGTTGGCGATTCTCCCATCATCGGGGCCGGCTGTTACACCGATCAGGACGTAGGTTCAGCGGGCGCCACGGGTAGCGGGGAAGAGAACATCAAGGTCGTGGGAGCGCATACGATTGTGGAGAACATGCGCCACGGCATGTCACCCTTCGATGCGAGCATGGATGCTCTGAAGCGCATCGTGCGGAACTACAACGGCGATATGGACCGCCTCCGCTTCATGGACATGACGTTTTACGCTTTGCGCAAAGACGGCGCCTACGCCGGCGTCTCGCTGTGGGATGGTTACGAGGCCGGCAAACCGCACAAGATCGCGGTGCACGACGGAACCAGGCGGCTGGAAAAAACGGTCAGCCTGTTCGCAGGGGTGTCACAGGAGTGGCCGCCCGTGCCGCAATAGGCCAGTTCAGGAATACACTTCTACTCCAGCCAGTTGAGCAGCTGAGAGCAAACGTCGATCCAATGTTGCAAGGGGTAACCGCTCGCGGCGGGCGGTGTAGAGGTAAACCGCGTCGTAGGCAGTAAGCTGAAAGTCGCGTGCGGTAGTAAGAACTTGTCGCAAAGAAATGAAATCTACGCTGTTTTCGATAGATTGGACTAACAGCTGTTCAATCGCAGCGATGGCCGCCATAGAGTTGGCTGTGGTCAATACGCCGCGTCGTTCAGCGACGGCGAATCCGTTGGCCATTTCAAGGTGCCAGAGTCCGGGAACCAGCGCCCGGGCGTCGCGTGCAAGCGACTTTCTGACTCGCACTGCGTAGGCGGCCACTGGATTATCCACAAACCAAGCCAGGGCTACAGAGGCGTCCAGGACAAAGCGAATCAACGCCGGCCCTCCTCAATCATGTCCTTCGCGCTAAGACCTCGGTGCGGCTTGGCACTCTTACGAATTCGCTCAATCTCGTCGAAGACGGTTTCCAGATCCGTTTCCGTATGCGCAGGGACGATCAAGGCAGCGAGTTTGCCGCGGCGCGTGATTCCGATACGTTCCCCTTCCCCAGCTCGCTCCACCAGTTCGGAGAGCTTTTGTTTGGCTTCGAACAGTCCCACGGTCCGCATAAATCCCCCTACAATCTAGATTAATTATCTAGATTATACAAAAAAGGACAGAGAAAAGAAAGTGGCCCGAGTAACCTGGGAACGGGGGCACTATATCCCTATGAAGAACATTACCTTCCGGGCGGAGAAAAGTCTGATTGAACAGGCGCGGCGGGTGGCCCGGGCACAGCGCAGGACATTGAACGTGGCCTTCCGGGAATGGCTGGAGGGGTATGTGGCGCGCGCCGGAAGCGGCGCCGCCGTCGTCGGTCTTATGCGGCGGCTTCGACACGTCCGGTCATCCGGCCCCTACAGTCGGGACGAGATGGTCGAGCGGTGACACGTCTGCATAGACGTGAGATCGACCCCTCTTGTTGCACCCACCCATGTCCCTACACGAACCTCACTTTCACGTCCGGCCCCTTCTCCAGATGGATGCTGTCGATGAAGCGCACTTTGCCGGTGCGCAGGGTCAGGACTACCGAGGATGTCCGCGTGCCTTCGCCGAAGAAGCGCACTCCCTTCAGCAACGACCCTTCGGTGACTCCGGTGGCGGCGAAAATGAGTTGCTTGCCGGGGGCGAGGTCCTCGGCTTCGTAGATCTTGTTTTTGTCCTTGATGCCCATGCGCGCGATGCGTTCTTCCAGTTCGGGCTTGTCGATCACCAGGCGTCCCAGCATGTAGCCATTCAGGCAGCGAATGGCGGCGGCCGTGATCACGCCCTCGGGAGCGCCGCCCGAACCCATGACCGCGTGGACGCCGGTCCCGATGACGGCGGCTGCGATTCCGGCCGACAAATCGCCATCGCCGATCAGCCGGATCCTTGCTCCCGCCTTGCGAATCTCGGTAATCAGCTTCTCGTGCCGTGGCCGGTCGAGCACGATGATGACCAGGTCTTCCACGTCGCGGTGCATGCGTTTGGCAATGTTCTTGAGGTTGTCGATCACCGGCGCATCAATGTCCACCGCGCCCTTGCAGGACGGGCCGACCACGATCTTTTCCATGTAGCAGTCCGGCGCATTCAGCAGCCCGCCACTTTCGGAAGCGGCCAGCACGGTGATGGCGCCGGGCGCGCCGGTGGCGCACAGGTTCGTTCCTTCGAGGGGATCGACGGCAATGTCCACCTCCGGGACTTCGGTGCCGTCGGGAAATTCGGCGCCGACTTTTTCCCCGATGTAAAGCATGGGCGCCTCATCGCGTTCGCCCTCGCCAATCACGATGGTGCCGCGCATGGGAATCGAATCCATGGTCTTGCGCATGGCTTCGGTGGCCACCTGGTCGGAGAGTTTGCGTTCACCCTGGCCCATGGTGTGGGCCGAGGCGATGGCCGCGGTCTCCACTACCCGCAGGAATCTTGAAGCCAGGTCACTTTCAATATTTCGGCCAAAGGTCCGGGCCTTGGCTTCGGTCTTTACGACAGCTGTCATGATTGCCCCCTGATCATAAGAAGTTGTATCCGAGCGCGGTCAACGAATATACCGCCGATGGACTGTGAAGGGAAGTTAGGGGCGGGTTCCGTGTGGGGCGGGCGCCCTCGCCCGCCGCCTTTGATCTTGGTTTCCAAAGTGTACAACGGGGAAGAACTCCAGCAAGTCAAAACCAAGGGCGGCGGGCGAGGGCGCCCGCCCCACACGGACTAGAACGCATCAATGCCGGTTATGCTTTGCCCGATGATCAGCGCGTGAATGTCGTGAGTTCCTTCGTAGGTCTTCACTGACTCCAGGTTCGCCATGTGGCGGAAGATGGGATATTCGTCGGCTACGCCGTTGGCGCCCAGGATGTCGCGCGCCATGCGGGCGCATTCCAGCGCCATCCAGACGTTGTTTCGCTTGGACATGGAGATGTGCTGCGGCCGGACCTTGTCTTTATCTTTAAGGCGCCCGACTTGCAGCGCCAGCAACTGGGCCTTGGTGATTTCAGAAATCATCCAGGTAAGTTTTTCCTGCACCAGTTGGTGCGAGGCGATGGGCTGGTCCCGGAACTGCTTGCGGAAGAGCGAATATTGCAGGGCGCAGTCATAACAGGCCATGGCGGCGCCGATCGCGCCCCATCCGATGCCGTAACGCGCCTGGCTCAAACACATCAGAGGAGATTTCAAGCCGCCGGTTTTTGGCAGCAGGTTGGATTCCGGAATGTGAACGTCCTGCAGCGACAGGCTGGACGTGACCGAAGCCCGCAGCGACCACTTGCCGTGAATGTCCTCGGCGCGGAAGCCGGGGCGATCGGTCTCGACCAGAAAGCCGCGGATCTTGTTGTCTTCATCTTCCACTTTGGCCCAGATGATCGCGACGTCGGCGATCGAGCCCGAGGTGATCCACATTTTTTCGCCGTTGAGGACATATTCCTTGCCCGACTTTCTGGCGCGGGTCCGCATGCCGCCGGGGTTCGAACCGAAGTCGGGCTCGGTCAGGCCGAAGCAGCCGATCTTTTCGCCCTTCTGCATCACCGGGAGCCAGGCCTGTTTCTGCTCGTCGCTGCCAAAGGCGTAAATGGGATACATGGCCAGCGACGAATGCACGCTGACGAAAGAACGGACGCCGCTGTCGCCCCGCTCCAGTTCCTGCATCACCAGGCCGTATTCGACGTTCGACATCCCGGCGCAGCCATAGCCCTTGAGGCTGGCGCCATAGAGGCCCAGGTCCGCCATGGGCTTGACCAGTTCCTTGGGAAAGCGGCCGGCGCGGTTGCACTCCTCGATGATGGGGATGAGATTGTCTTCGATGAATTTGCGCGTGGTATCGCGTACCAGGCGTTCGTCGTCCGTGAGCAGGGAATCGAATTCGAGGAAATCAACTCCCCGGAACTTGATGGCCATCAGCTTCTCGTTTCTGTTTCATCGCCGCGAACAGGCGCAGGCACTCAGGGAGTGGAAACCCTTGAAGGTAACAAAGGGTGGGAGGGCAGTCAAACCAGCTTAGGGGGTGGAAGAGCCTACCCACATCGTATCCCCCTAGCGAGGTTGAAGGGCATGAGTGAGAAGCGCCGTAGCGAGCTGGCCGGACGGCTCCGCATAAGCCGGGAGGCCAGCGAGCGGGACTACAATCCGCTGCCGTGCCCACTCCCTACTTCACCTTGGTGCGGGAAATGAGGAGCGCTTACAACCATCGCTTGCGTCTGGTCTCTCACGCCCGCCAGCATGGCATTAAGCCCACCGCGCGTCTGTTTCAAACCACTGTCCCGACGGTGCGCAAATGGCTGCGCCGCTATCAGCAGCACGGTCTGCGCGGCCTCCTCGAACTCTCCCGCGCCCCCCATCACCAGCCCGGCAAAACTCCTGCCGACCTGGAACAGCAAGTCGTCGCTCTCCGTCAACAACTGCCCACCTTCGGGGCTCGCCGCCTCATCCGCGAGTTTGATCTCCCCCTCAGCCACCGCGCCCTGGAGCGCATCTGGCGCGCCCACGGCCTGCTCCATCCCCGCCGCAGAAAGTATCAACGCAAACAAGACCTGGCCCACATCAAAGCCACCTGGCGTCTGTTCCAGCAGATCTCCGCTGACACCAAGGACCTCGACGATATCCCCCACTACTGGCCCCAGGCCCAGACCTTCGATCTGCCCGTCATCGAATACACGGCCCGCGAGGTGCGCAGCGGCCTGCTCTTCCTCGCCTTTGCCCAGCGCCGTTCTGCTGCCGCCAGCGCCCTGTTCGCCGCCCGCATCCAGCAACATCTGCAACGCTACGGGGTTTCGCTCCGCGATCTGGTCTGGCAGACCGACAACGGCGGCGAGTTCATCGGCAGCTACGACCGCCAGGGCCGCCGCACCGGCTTTCCCGCCGCTTTAGGCGACAGCCAGCACGTCCGCATCCCGCCCGCCGCTCACACCTTCCAGAGCGACGTCGAAACCGTCCACCGCCTGGTCGAAGACGAGTTTTTCGATCTGGAATCGTTCTCCGGCCGCGGCGACTTCCTCGCCAAAGCTCACACCTATCAGCTCTACTTCAACCTCGTCCGCCCCAATACCCACAAACAAAATCTCTCGCCCTGGCAGATCGTCGAGCAACTTCAACCCCGCTGGCCCCTCCAGCTCTGCTTGCTCCCGCCCGTCTTCTTGGATTATTACTTGAACGACTCTGGGGGTTACGATCTCCCTAGGCTTCCCTAACCAGCCCGGGTGGCGTAGTGCCTTGGTTGAAAATTGCCCTGGTTGTCAAACGACAAATTATCGCGAACAACTGTCTCGCGAAGAGCGGCGCAGAATCGCTAAAGGATGCAGCACAAACTCACTGCAAAAAATGGCCCCCCAACTCTATTCCGGTAAACTAAGTTGAAATTCTGGCGCTTCATCGTCTTCCTTCGTCCACTTCCGATATTTTGTCTGACTCGTCACGGTGCCATGAACCTGCTTGATCATCTTGTTTTCCTCCATCCTACGGAAAATGCTTTTCACCTTCCAGTCTTCATGGATGAAGGTAATTTTTCGTGCTTCCCGGTTGTTTATTGTCTCGTGGGATTCAAGAAATTCCATAATCGTCAATTCAGCGGTAGCCAGTTTTTCGTGCTTAATTGTGACCACAAAAGAATTGCCGACCTCGGCGAACGACGGCGCTTCTAGTCCGAGGCTCGTCATAGCTTCCGTGGCTGTCTTAATGCCTTCGCCAACATCGCGGTTAGGAGGATTTTTGAACTTGTTAAGAAGCCTCTGAATTGCCCCGTTTCGCGCCGCGCGTTGCGTCGTTAGGTTCCGAACGGTCATATTGGCAGGCAGTCTGCCGGGACTTTGAAATTCAATGCGATTGTCGAAGATTCGAATGTGAATATCGTCCGTGACGCTGTAGTCCCGATGAATCACGGCATTCGTAATGAATTCGTGGAGGGTTCGCTCGGGATATTCCACCTTTCCGAAGTCGGAACCGACACCCATTTGTGGAATGGAGTCAACCAGTTCCTTTGTGAGATTGACTGCGGAATGAATCTGTTTGTACAGGCAGCCTTCCACGGTCTTTGGAATGAAAGCCTCTGCATCGCGGAAACCTTCCGGCGCCGTAGTCTTGAAGCGATAGACTTTAATCCCACAATGTTTCGGGACAATGGCCTGTGGTTCGTCAGCGAATAGGAGCACGGCGGCCACCGTCGACCTGTTCTCTTTGATGAGAGATTGTTTTCGCAGATATTCTTCGGGCTGGGCGGTTGGCACTACGTCCCGGATAAATTCTCTTATTACGTCGGAGTTCGTGACCAGTGATATATCGGCATTGGTAAGATCGTTTTCGAAGGAATGAACACCCTTGGAGTATTCCAACCGCCTTCTAAGCTCCGCCGTATTTTGTGGAATACTCTGAGCACCGCGACGCAGATACGGGATATTGTTCGAAGCGAGTGTCAGCCCAACAGTTTTGTTGATGGTGACATGCAGCACCAAGCCGGGGAGCGCACTTGAAAGGAACTCATATTGAAACTCTGAACCGAGGGGAAAATATTTGTCAAAGGCTTGGAGGTGCCCGTTTGCAGCTTCCACATCGGCGAAACCGCGCCACGTTCTTGTCTTCTTGCCAGAAGCATCAATCCCTTGGTCAATCCCGATGTAGAGGTCTCCGCCATCGGCATTAGCAAATGCAGAAATATCCTCGGTCAACTTGCTCGGCTTAGCTTCGATGGCCTTAACATCAGCAAATTGCCCCTCTTGAATTTCAACGATCTTTCGAGATTGCGCGCCGTCAACTGGAACAGTAAAGATTGACATGTTCGAACACTCCCCGTGCATACTGTTCGAAGTTTAGCAGATGTTCGAATTAGCAGCGCGTTGAAAGTTCGAACATTTATCAAGAAACCCGTGATATAATGATTTTGGGCCTGTAGCTCAGTTGGTAGAGCGGGGGACATTAAGCAAGGGCGGCCCAGAATGTAAATCCCCGCCAGCGTGGGTTCAAGTCCCATCAGGTCCACCATTTTACGAGCCGCCCTCACCAAACCCGCCGACCTCGGCGGGTTTGGTTCTTTCGGTCACATCAATATCCAAAATCAGGCACTGCCCTAGCGTTGGAAGGGCAATGTCCTAGTCACCTGCTGCGATGGCGTCCTCTAGGGGGCAGTGGGCGAGCAAACCGGCTCGATGGCGATCGCTTGCGGGTTGGGGAAATAGTGACGTTGAAAGTAGAGCGCCACATTGACCAGCGCAACCATCACCGGCACTTCCACCAGAGGCCCGATGACCGCCGCGAAGGCGGCCCCGGAGTTGATGCCAAATACCGACACCGCAACCGCGATCGCCAGTTCAAAGTTGTTCGAAGCCGCGGTAAAAGCCAGGGTTGTGGTTTTGGAGTAGTCCGCTCCCAGCTTCTTGCCCATGTAAAAGGACACCAGAAACATCAGCACGAAGTAAATCAGGAGCGGCACAGCTATGCGGAGGACGTCCAGGGGCAGGCGAACAATGTACTCGCCCTTCAGCGAGAACATCACGACAATCGTGAACAGCAGGGCGATCAGCGTCAGCGGGCTTATGCGGGGAACGAAATTCCGGTTATACCAATCGGCCCCCCGGGCACGAACCAGGGCAACGCGAGTCAGCAATCCGGCGAGAAATGGTATTCCCAGATAAATAAAGACGCTCTTTGCAATCTCCGCCATGGACACATTGACCACCGCACTGCGAAGGCCGAGCCTGGCGGGAAGGACGGTAATGAATACCCAGGCGTAGAGCGAGTAGAAAAAAACCTGGAAGAGGGAATTGAAGGCCACCAGGCCGGCCGCGTATTCGGTGTCGCCTCGGGCCAGTTCATTCCACACGATGACCATGGCGATGCAGCGCGCCAGGCCGATCATGATCAGTCCTGCCATGTATTCCGGATATCCGCGCAGAAACACGATGGCGAGCGCGAACATCAGAATCGGCCCGACAACCCAGTTCTGCAGGAGCGAGAGGCCGAGCACCCGCTGGTTACGAAAGACCTCGTGCAGCTCTTCATATCGCACTCTGGTGAAGGGTGGATACATCATCAGAATCAATCCAGCCGCAATCGGGACCGACGTGGTGCCGATGTTGAAGCGATTCAGAAACGGCACGACTCCAGGCACCAGCCAACCCAATACGACGCCCGTGACCATCGCGGCAAAGATCCACGCGGTCAGATACCGGTCCAGAAAACCGAGACGACGGGTTGCATTCATTCTGGAATCCTCGTGCTGCGGCAAACCTGATCGAGGCGCAGCCGCTTCAGTTAAAGACTCGCTATTCGTGCCGGACCGGTGTCATCGTCTGGCCAATGTTGTCCAGTTCCCGCTTGAGCGCCAGGCGGTCGAGACTCTTAAGGGGAAGCGAGAGAAACAGGGTGATCCTGCGGTCCAGGATAAAAAACGCTTCGCGAAACGCCCGTTCTATTTCGGCTTGGCTGCCGCGAACTGCCGCCGGGTCTGGAACACCCCAATGGGCAGTCATGGGCTGTCCTGGCCAAACCGGGCAGACTTCCTGAGCAGCGTTATCGCAAACCGTAAAGACAAAATCGAGCTGGGGCGAGGCGGGCAGGGAGAATTCATCCCAGGCCTTGCTGCGCAAACCCTGGGTGGGCAGGCGCGCGATTTCGAGTTGCTTCAAAGCCTCCGGTCGAACCGTGCCTGAAGGATGACTTCCGGCGCTGAAGCCGGTGAAATTCGGGCGGCCTTTGAAGTTCAAAATCGCCTCGGCCATGATGGAGCGCGCGGAGTTGCCCGTGCACAGGAACAAGACGTTGTAATGTCCTGGCATGATCGTTTTCTCCTAGTTGCAGCAACTCGGTCCGCAGCATGCTTTCGCTGCCGCGCCGGCGGGTTTGACTGCGCGCACGAAAGCGCTCATGAACTTGCCGTCAATCTGCGGCGCGATCGCGTCCACATCCACGCCTTCCGCGGAAAGAATCTCCCGCGCGTCCTCGGCGCGATAGACCCGCGTCGGCTCAATATCAATCTGCTCGAAACCGGCGGCTGCGAGTTTGCTGCGAAATTCGTCGTCGTCGAGCGCCCCCGCCACACAGCCCACCCACAGAAGCACGCTCTGGCGAATCTCCGGCGCGATTTCACCCCGGGTCACAACATCGGTAACCGCGAAGCGGCCGCCCGGCTTCAGCACGCGAAAGGCTTCTCTCAGGACACGGTCTTTGTCTCCCGAAAGGTTGATCACACAATTCGAGATAATGACGTCCACCGAATTGTCGGGCAAAGGGATATGCTCGATCTCGCCCCGCAGAAACTCGACGTTCTCGGCGCCTGCTTTGCGCTTATTTTCATTGGCCAGCGCCAGCATCTCATCCGTCATATCGAGACCGTAGGCCTTGCCGGTGGGACCGACGCGCTTCGCCGAAAGCAGAACATCCACGCCGCCGCCCGAGCCGAGATCCAGGACCACTTCTCCGGGATTGAGTTTCGCGAGCGCCGTTGGATTGCCGCACCCCAGGGAAGCGAGAATGGCCTCTTCGGGGACTTGTTTCGCCTGGGAGGAGTTGTAGAGATCAGAAGTGATTGGGTCGCAGCCGGGGACGCCGGCCGCGGTGGCGCCGCAGCAGGCACTACTGCCGTGGTTCACGCGCAAGGCCGCCTGGCCATATTTTTCCTTGATGACGCTCTTGAGGTCGGTAGTGGTCATGGTGGCTCCTATTTGCAAAGCTGGACAATGGTTTGTGGTTTGACTGCCTTGTTCCGGGTGCAGCACTCGGCGTAGAGGAATTGCAGCAGCTCCTCGAGTGCTTTCGTATTGGCGGTGTAGCGCAAGAAGGTGCTCTCGCGGCGCACGTTTACCAGTTCCTCGTTCTTCAGTTTTTCCAGGTGATGGGAAAGGGTGGAGTTGGGAATGTCGAGTTCGGACTGGATATCGCCGACGACCAAGCCGTCGGGATGCGCGGATAGCAGCAACCGGATGATGCGAAGGCGTGGTTCGGTGCCCATGGCGGACAGCATGTCGGCATACCTGGCGACATTCCCTGTGCTTTCCTTACGTGAGGCGGCCGGCATAGTTCGATAATTGCAGAAATATGGATTGCGGTCAAGCGGAATTCGCCTTTGATCCGAGATCAATTTGGGCCTGAGTGCATAACCGGAACTCGAGGGTAGGGGACACAGTTTTGACAAACTTTTTGCAAGCTTTGGACGCGCTTTCGCCCCGTCGCATCTAAGCTCTAAGTAAGTTGCACAGGGGCCGGAAGACAGGCACAATACTGCGGTTTGCCGGGAACGACTATGAAGGTAAGAAAGCGACGGGCGATGCGGGCGGTTCTGTCAGGGGCGTTGTGTCTGGCGGCCTTGCTGGTGCCCGCGGTCGCGGCCGATGCACCTGCGATTCGTACTTCTCTCGATCAGGGGTTTCGCCTGCTCTACGATCTTGATTTCGACCAGGCGCATCAGGTTTTTCTTTCCTGGCAGCACGACCACCCCCAGGATCCGGTGGGGCCTACGGCCGAAGCGGCGGGAATACTTTTCTCGGAATTTCACCGGCTGGGAGTGCTGGAGGCCCAGTTTTACGAGAACGACAAGAGCTTTCTGAACCGCGACAAGCCCGAACCGAATAGCGCGGTTCGGGACCGTCTTAACGCGGTTCTGGCCCGCGCCCAGGCCGCGGCGACCGCCCGCCTTGCTACCAACCCCAAGGACCGGGATGCGTTATTTGCCATGACGCTTTCGTCCGGCCTGCAGGCCGACTACGCCGCCCTGATCGAAAAGCGGAATATGGCGTCATTGAAGTACACCCGCGATGCCAATGAGTGGGCGGACAAACTCCTCGCCGTGGATCCCGATTGCTACGATGCCCGCGTGGCCACTGGTTTCAGCAAATACATCATCGGGAGCATGGCGGCGCCGTTGCGCTGGGTGTTGCGGCTGGGTGGAGTCTCGGGAGACAAGAAACAGGGAATCGTGGAGTTGCAGATGACGGCCGACCATGGCCGTTACCTGGGTCCGTTCGCTCGCATCCTGCTGGCTATCGCTTACGTCCGCGACAAGGACAATGCCCGCGCCCGGGAAGTGCTGGCTGCCCTGCGGGACGAGTTTCCCAAAAACCCATTGTTCGCCCGCGAAATCGCCCGCCTGGATGCGGGTCACTGAAGGCAGAATCACAGTGGGTGCCTAACCCTCGTCTCTCCGGTTTTTGGAGAGACAGGGTGGGGATTTCCGTCGATCCAACGTCCCCGCCCTGTCGTTCCAAAGTGCGGAACGACGAGGACGGGGCACCCACAGGTAGCTGTCCATCCCGGGTGAGTCCCGGCGCAAGACCGAGACCGTGGGGTTCATCGGAAATTCATTGCCTTGTAACAGTCCTGTAACATTCGCAGCGTAAAACTGCCCCATCAAATAATTAAGGAGGAACTATCTCGTGATTCGCCGCATTGCGCTCTTGTGTGTTGTTCTGGCTGTGCCCGCTTTCGGTCAGACGACCTTGAATGGGGCCGGCGCTACATTTCCTAATCCGATGTACCAGAAATGGTTCAGCGAATACCACAAGACCCATCCGGAAATTCAGTTCAACTACCAGTCGATCGGCAGCGGCGGCGGCATTCGTCAGGTGCTGGCCCAGACTGTGGACTTTGGCGCGAGCGACGGCCCTATGACCGACGAGCAATTGTCCGAAGCCAAGACCAAGATTCTGCACATTCCCACCGTGCTGGGCGCAGTGGTTCCCGCGTACAACATTCCCGGCGTTAACACGGAACTGAAGTTCACCCCGGAGGCGCTGGCCGGGATCTTCCTGGGCAAGATCACTAGTTGGAATGATCCCGCCATTGCCAAAGCGAACCCGGGCGTCAACCTTCCCAATCAGACCATCATCGTGATTCACCGCTCCGACGGCAGCGGCACCACCTATATTTTTACCGACTACCTCTCCAAAGTAAGCTCGAGCTGGGCCAATGGGCCGGGAAAGGGAACTTCGGTAAAGTGGCCGGTAGGCCTGGGAGGCAAGGGCAACGAGGGCGTAGCCGGAATGATCCGCCAGATGCAAGGCGGGATCGGCTACATCGAACTGATCTATGCGGTACAGAACAAGATTGACTACGGACTTGTGAGAAATGCTGCGGGGACGTTCATCAAGGCTTCGCTCGAAAGCGTCACCGCTGCTGCCGCGTCGGCCAAGAGCATGCCGGCCGACTTCCGTGTATCCATCACCAACCCGCCCGGCAAGGACGCGTATCCCATCTCCAGTTTCACCTGGCTGCTGATTCCGGAAAAGTCCAAGGATGCGGCCAAGGGAAAAATCCTGGCTAATTTCCTGAACTGGATGGTGGATGATGGCCAGAAAATGACAGCTGATCTTACCTACGCGCCCCTGCCGGAGAACGTAGCGGAAAAGGTGAAAGGCGCCATCAAGATGGTGCAGTAGCAATTGTCCGGAGTCTGAGAATAGAACGCCGCCACCGGGGACGGGCTGGGAAGCTCGTCCCCATATTTTTAAGGATCGAATCTCACGGGTCTGAAGCGGGCACTGAAGCCCGGGCAGCCCGCGGCTGTTCTATACTTATTTTCGATCAACTGCAAGCTGGGGGCGGCGACATCGGTGGATCCCCGGCCTCTTCGGTCCAGACCTGAGCCGGAATCGTCCGGGACCAGGCGGTCTCCTAAAGGATTGTTGTTTCTGCGGAATTATGGCTCGCCTCGCGCTGGACAATCCGGCCAACTACATCAACCGGGAAGCTTCCTGGCTGGCTTTTAACCGCCGCGTCCTCGAAGAAGCGCAGGACCACAAGAACCCTTTGCTCGAGCGCCTGAAATTTCTTTCCATCTCGGCCAGCAACCTGGATGAGTTTTTCGAAGTACGCGTGGCCGGCCTGGTGCAGCAGATTGAAGACGGATACACCGAGGCTGGACCCGACGGCCTCACTCTTCTGGAAGAGCGCGACGTGGTTTCCCGCGACACCCACGAATTCGTGGACGATCAGTATCACTGCTGGAACGAGAAGCTGCGCCCGGCGCTGGCCGATCATGGCATCCGCGTTCTGGGCCTGCACGAACTGGAATCCCGCGCCCGCGCCTTCATCGAAGAGTACTGCGAGAAGGAACTCGACCTTCTGCTCACACCGGTCACGGTGGACCCGGCGCATCCCTTCCCGCGAGTGATCAACAAGGCGCTGTGCGTGGCTTTTCTGCTGCGCCGCCGCCGCCGCTCCGCGCTCACCTATACCGGCGTGGTCACCGTGCCGCGGGCTTTGCCGCGCCTGGTCCGGCTGCCCTCGGACGGGACCGACGACTTTATTTTTCTCGCCGACCTGGTGGCTTTCCATGCTTCGCGCATGTATCACGGGTACGATATTGTTTCCTCGGCCGCCTTCCGGGTCACTCGCAACAGCAACCTCTATCTGGCGGAAGAGGAATCGCGCAACCTGCTGGAGTCGGTCCGCACCGAACTGCACAACCGGCGCAAAGGCGATGCGGTGAGGCTGGAGATTGAGGCGGACGCCGATCCTGAAATCATCGAACGCCTGCGCATCAACTTCGAACTGGAACCCTGGCAGGTTTTTTCCGTCCACGGTCCGGTGAATCTGTCGCGCTTGTTCAATATTTACGAGCAGACAGCACACCCTGACCTCAAGTACAGGCCGTTTTCTCCGCGCGAATTGCGATTGACCTCCAAATCGCAGGACCTGTTCGAGGAACTGCGACGTCACGACGTTCTGCTGCACCATCCCTTCGACTCCTACGATGCCGTGGTCTCGTTTATTGAGGCCGCGGCCCAGGACCCGAGGGTGCTTTCGATCAAGCAGACGCTCTACCGGACGAACGAGCATTCGCTGATCGTGCCGGCCTTGATTTCGGCGGCAGAAAAAAAGGAAGTCACCGCGGTGGTCGAGCTCAAGGCTCGCTTCGATGAAGACACCAACATCCGCTGGGCCCGCGATCTCGAAGATGCCGGAGTGCAGGTCTTTCACGGCCTGGTGGGACTCAAGACGCACTGCAAGTTGTCCCTGCTGGTGCGGCGCGACCTGGACGGCGTGACCCGCCGTTACGCTCACCTGGGGACGGGCAACTACAATGCGAGCACAGCGCGTATCTACACCGACTTGAGCCTTCTGACCGCCGATCCGGAAATCACGGGGGCGGTACACGATGTTTTCAGTTTTCTCACCGCCTACGCCGAGCACGCCAACTACGGGCCCTTGCTGGTAGCTCCGCTGGACCTGGCGGAACGCTGCCTGGGTTTGATCGAACGCGAGGCTGAGCATGCGCGTCATGGACGCCCCGCCCGCATCATCGCCAAGATGAACGCCCTGCTGGACAAGAACATCATTATGGCCTTGTACCGGGCTTCGCAGGCGGGTGTGGAAATTGATCTGATCGTGCGCGGCATGTGCGCTCTGCGGCCTGGTGTTCGCGGGGTGAGCGACCGCATCCGGGTGCGCAGTATCGTAGGCCGCTTTCTGGAGCACAGCCGTATTTACCACTTCGCCAACGGGGGACAGGAAGAGGTCTATCTCAGCAGCGCCGACTGGATGCCGCGCAATCTCTATGAGCGCGTGGAAGTCATGTTCCCGCTGAAAGACGCGCTGGGGCGCGAGCGCGTGCGGCACGAAATCCTGGATGCCTACCTGGTGGACAATGTGAAGTCCCGCGTACTCCGGAAGGACGGCGCCTATGTGCGCACCTGGCAGGCCGAGGGCAAGCGCAAGCCACCGGCGGAAGCAGTCGCCTTCAGCGCGCAGGACTTTCTGCTGGGGCTGGCTGAAGGCAAACAGGCGGTGGATGCCATGCCGGTGCCGGCACCGCCAAAGGGCCGCCGATTCGCCACAGTGAAGGGACGGTAAACCAAGATGATTCTCTATTTCCTGCGCCACGCCAGCGCCGGTGAACCGGTAAGCAATCCCAAGAAGGATGAAAAACGCGCTCTGGATGAAAGCGGCGTCGAGCAATGCGGTTACGTGGGCCGCGCCCTGGCCGCGTTGGACGTACAGGTGGACGTTATTATTTCGAGTCCGCTGAAGCGGGCCGCGCAGACCGCTTCACTGGTGGGCAATGAAATGGGTTACGAAGGCAAACTGCAGTTGGAGGACGCATTGCGCCCCACCGCTTCGTTCGCGGACTTCCGCAAGATGCTCGACAAGTACATCCGGCACGACGCCATCATGGTGGTGGGTCACAACCCGACCCTCAGCGAATTTCTGGGGCGGGCGATCAGCGAAAGCGGCTGTGAAGCGGCGATCGACCTCAAGAAAGGCGCGGTGGCACGGGCGGAGTTGAGCCGCAACTCGGCCTCGCTGACCTGGTGCCTCACGCCCAAGATTTTACGCACCCTCTATGCCGCGGCGGCGGAAACCTCGCGCCCGAAAACCTCGCGAAAATAGGCTTTTTCCTTTTCTACAGCCCACAACTCCAGGTCTACGCTGGCGCGCGGTTTGGCGCGAAGGGTCAGCTTCACTGCGCCCGGGCTTATCCGCACGTCGGTGGCGCGCACCGCGCCGCTGCGTCCGAGATTGAGGGCGCGCGCCAGCCGAAGCAGCAGCGACGCTTTGCGCACAAATTCCCGGTCGGCCGGCGGCAGGACTTTTATGGCTGAATCCCCGGCCGAGGGGCGCGATTTGCCCAGATAGCGCGCCGTGGCTGCGATGATCCGTCTCTGCTCCGGCGTGTATCCCAGGATTTCCGAGTGGGCGATGATGTAGTAAGCGTGGCGGTGGCGCCCGTTGCGATTGACGTAGTCGCCGACTTCATACAGCATCGCCGCCGCCGACAACCATTCCGCATACTCGGCGGGGAGCCGATGCAACGATTTCAAAGCTTTGAATAAGTGCATGGCGCTTTCGCGAACTTGCAGCGCATGGTCCATATCCACGCGGTAATGGGCGACGGCGGCGCGAATGGAATCCCAGCGTTCCGATTCGATGTGCTTTCCTGAACGCGTGCTGCGATCGTAGTCCGCAGCCATTTGTGCCAGCTGCCCGTCGCGCAATCCCAGCGGAGAGTAGCGGAAGCCCGCCAACTGGCAGCGTTCGAGAAGCTCAGCATAGACGACTGCGCCTGCGACCACGATCTCAGCCCGCCGCGGCCCGACCCCGGATAGTTTCTTGCGTTCCGCCATGGGAAGGCGAGCCAGCATCTTGGCGATCCGGCGCATCTGGGTGCGCGACACGGCGGCGGCGCGCGAACCTTTGGTCTTGTACAAACCGTGACAGACCGCGGCCAGGGAAGCGGCCGTGCCCGAAGTCGCGATCACGGTCTTGGGCCGGGAACGGGCAATCCGGTCGGCGATGCGCCCGATTTCTCTTTCTACAAATCCCCGCAACCGGCGCAGCTCCGATTTGCGGGGCGGATCGTGGGCCAGAAACTCATTGGTCAGGCGCACCGCGCCCAGGGGCAGGCTGACCGTGTCGCGGATGTGACCCTGGCTGGAAATGGTCAGCTCACAGCTTCCGCCGCCGAGATCGACCATCAGCGTGGCCGCGGGACTGACCCGCAGGCTTGAAACCAGGCCCAGGTGAATCAGCCGCGCCTCTTCCAGTCCGGAAATGATTTCGACTTTCCACCCGGTTGCCGAACGTACCCACTCCAGGAAGGCCCGCGAATTGCGCGCGTCGCGCACCGCGCTGGTGGCCACCACGCGCACCGTGTCGGTGCCTTCGTGCTGCACCGCGCGATGGAAGCGCCGCAGCGCCTTGACGGTATCGTCGATGGCCTCGGGCGAAAGGAAACCGTTCCGGAAAACACTGTCGCCCAGGCGCGTGACCTGGCGATCCTCGTGAATCTCGACCAGACGCCCGCCGGAAAGACGGGAAATCTTCAGACGGACTGAGTTCGATCCGATATCGACCGCGGCTAAAGTCGGCATGGCGAGGGCAACAGTGTACCGCGCCGGGGAGTGGTATGGGCTAGTGGGCTGGCGCGATGGTCTTGAAGGGATCGAGGACCGGCGCGCCCAGCTGCTTGAAGTCTCTTTCATTGCGGGTGGCGATGGTCAAGTGGTGAATGCGGGCCGTGAGGTCATGCGTGTGTCCTTGGGGTGCTCGGCCGCCTAAAGTTCGCCTCCAATCCACCGATTAATTCAATGAGAGCGAAATCTGCGTCCGCAGGGGCGGCCCGTCGCGGGCGTGCAGGAGCGCGGACGCTGCTCAGTACCATGCGTCTTTCCAGGACCAGAATTCCAAGGAGCATGTCTCGATGCGTCTTTCCGGTGTGACCAATCCAGAATCTTCCTTTACCTGTATCTTGGCTGGCAGCCTGTTGCTGGGGACCCTGCTGATCTTCGCGCCGTTATGCCAGGCCAGCCCGATCCCCGCGACCACCACGACGCTCTCCGTGACTCCCGGCGGCTCGGTGACCCAGGGTACGACCTTGACCTTGCAGGCAACGGTGCTGTCAGGAGCAACGGCGGTCACCACCGGTTCCGTCACTTTCTACGACGGCGTCATGGTGCTCTCCGCGGCGCAGCTGGTCAATGCCGTGGCATCCACATACACCCTGGGCACCGCCAATCTGAAGCTGCGGCTGGGGCCGGGCAGCCACGTGATCAAGGCCGTCTATGGCCGCGTGAACTCGTATCTGGGCAGCACATCTTCTACTCAGACCATCACCGTGACAGCGTCTTCCGCGGCCACGACCGGCACGGAAATCACTTCCAGCGGCAGCACCGGTAATTACACCCTCAGCGGAAAAGTGACGGCTTACAGTTCCAGAGCACCCACGGGAAATGTTTCTTTCCTGGACCAGAGCAACAGCAATTATTCGCTGGGCTCGGTTCCGCTGGATGCGGCCACCCGGACCAGTGGCTGGCAGTCGATGCTGAATTCCGCGACCGCCGACCCGAGCTATGGCGTGGTGATGGGAGATTTGAACGGCGACGGCATACCGGACCTGGTCACCTCAAACTATGGAGGCTCCACTTTGAGTGTGCTGATGGGTACCGGAGACGGGTCTTTTCAGACCCACGTGGACTATGCCGTGGGCCCATACTCCTTTGGAATGGCATTGGGTGATGTGAACGGCGACGGATACCCCGACATCGCAGTGGCATTCCATACCAACAGCGGCGTGGGCGTGCTGCTGGGCAATGGGGATGGAACCTTCCAGTCGATGGTGGCCAGTACAACCAGCGGAGTTTCCGAGTACATCGCGCTGGCCGATCTCAACCGGGACGGAAACCTGGATATTGTCACTTTGAACTCCAGCAGTGGCAGTGCGTCGGTGCTGCTGGGTAATGGAGACGGAACGTTTCAGGAGGAGCAGAGTTTTGGCGTTGGTTCCTACTCCTATGGCTTGACCGTCGCAGACTTCAATAGCGACGGAAAGGTTGACGTGGCGGTGTCGAACTACTCCGACACTACCGTTGGCGTGCTGCTGGGGAATGGCGATGGGACGCTGCAGACCTCAGTCACTTACCCGGTCGGCGATAGTCCCACCAACCTGGTCGCGGTGGATCTGGATGCTGACGGGAATCAGGACTTGGTTGTCTGTAGCCTCGAGAGCTCCAGCGTGAGTGTCTTGCTGGGACGCGGAGACGGGACCTTTAAAGCCAGAGTGGACTATGCCGTGCCCAGTCCCTGGGCAGTGGCGGTCGCCGATGTCAATGGCGACGGAATCCCGGACGTGGTGGCGACCAGCCTGCAGGGGGCGGTCGAGTTACTCCAGGGAGTGGGGGATGGAACCCTTCTGACTGGAGTGTCCACGAGCACGTCAGCCTCCAACTACCTGCTTGCCCTGGCCGACCTGAATGGCGACGGTGTCATCGATGTTGTGGTCTCCAACCTGGGCGCCAGCAACGTAGTGGTCTCGCTGGGATCCATTTCCGCAACTGCGACCCTGGCTGCTGTTTCGATCCCCGGCGGCGGCAGCCACAACGTCGTTGCCAGTTACGCGGGCGACGCCAACTCAGCCCTGAGCGTGTCCAGCCTTATCAGCCTGACCGGATCGCAAGTTTCGACCAGCCTGGCTTTGAGCATTTCACCCGATCCCGCCGCACCGGGGCAGTCGGTGAGCCTGACCGCGACCGTTACTCCTTCGAGCAGTGGGGGCTATACACCGTCCGGCACCGTGATCTTCTCTGACGGCGGTGCCGCCATCGCTTCGGCGGTTGCCGTGATCAAGGGTCACGCGGTTTTGAGCAAGAGCGACCTGGCCAGCGGCGATCACGACATCACAGCGGCTTATTCCGGCGATGAAAATTTCACCGCCAGCAACGCTTCGGCCGCCATCCTGACCGTGAGTGCGCCCGACTACTCGATCACCGCTACGCCCACTGCTCTTACGATTCGCCGCGGCCAGACCGGCACGGCAACCTTGACGCTCACTCCGGTGGGCGGATACACCGGCGCGGTTGGGTTTACCTGTTCCGGGCTCCCCCAGTTTGCAACCTGCACGTTTTCTCCGGCCAGCGTGCAGGTAAATGGCAGCAATACAGTTCAGACTGTCCAGTTCAGGTTGAATACCGCCGGCCTCTTCGTTTCCCCGGCCAGCTCCGATTTTGGGCGCGGGCCCATCCTGGCCCTTCTGACTCCGTTCCTCGCCTTGTCATTGTTCTCGATCACGAGACGCGGGAAAGATTTGTCACCCTCCGGTAGGGCGCGGTGGGCGCCACTGCGCTGGCTGCAAATGCTGACGCTCGCAGTATTCTTTCTGGGAATGGCCGGCTGCGGCTCCATTTCCAGGTCGGCTCCTGCCGGCCCCAAGACTCCCCTGGGCACATCGACGATAACCGCGATCGCCGCCGCTGGAGGAGGCGCGACACGCTCGGCAACCATTACCATCACCGTCACTGATTAGAGCGGACCTCCGACACGGAGCCGGTTTGCTATCCTACGCGGATGCCGCGCGCCTTCCTGATCGATACCGATGTAGCCTCTGACGATGCCGTTGCCCTCATCATGGCGCTGCGCGCTTCCGACGTGCGGGTGGTTGCGATTACGACCGTGGCCGGAAATGTTGAAGTACAGCAGGCCACGCGCAACGCGCTCTACACCGCGGAACTCTGTGGAGCGGGCGTTTCTGTTTTTACCGGCGCGGAGAAGCCCTTGCGGCGCGCGCATGAGAGTGCAACCTGGTTTCACGGCCTCGACGGACTGGGCGATCACGGCTATCCAGCGCCGCGCCGGCCGGCGGGAAAGTTGCACGCCGTCGATGCCATGATTGACGCCATCGAAGCCAATCCTGGAATCGTAGTGGTCACTCTCGGCCCGCTCACCAATCTTGCCCTGGCCGTGACCCGCAAACCCGCCCTGGTAGCCCAGGTCGGACGCTGCGTGATTATGGGCGGCGCGCCCTGCTGTGAAGGCAACGTGACTCCGGCGGCCGAGTACAACATCTGGGTCGATCCCGAGGCGGCACGGATTGTCATGCTCAGTGGTCTTCCAGTGGAACTCGTTGGTTGGCAAACCTGCCGCGGTGAAGCCGTCGTCAACGAGGCCGACATCGCAAAGATTCTGGGATTCAACAACGACCTTGCCCGCTTCGCCATCGAGTGCAACAGCCGTGCCCGTGAAGCCTACAACGAGCAGACGGGAGAAGACGGCATCTCACTGCCCGACCCGGTGGCGATGAGCATTGCGCTCGATCCCACCATCGGAACTCAGTGGAGCGAGCACTATGTTGAGGTAGAGGCGCGCAGTGAATTGACGCGAGGAATGACGGTTGTGGATCGCCTCAACGTGGCAGCCGACGAGCGGAACCGGGCGGTGTGGGCCGAGGCAATGCGGCAGGGCGGGAAGGCCAAAGTCTGCTGGACGATCGACAACCGTCGCTGGAAGGAAGCGTTGTTTGGAGCGTTGCAATGAAGCTTTGACGTGTCATCCTGAGCGGAGGCGGTGCGTTCGCTTGCGAACGCACCGACGAAGTCGAAGGACCCCTACCCTCAGAACTGCTGCTTCCGTTCCAGGCTTGAACGCCGAGAGCGCTATTCCGGGGATAGGGGTCCCTCGACTCACCCGCTCCTTCGCAAGCGAAGGCGCGGGATCGCTCAGGATGACAAAGGATTTGAGTGTACTCCACGAAGCTGTTGTCGAATTACTTCGATAGATCGAAAGCGGCCGCGTGTCGCGGGCCAGTTGCGATCAGCTTCTCGATACTTTCGACCGACTGAATGCCGCCGCGGGCGCCGGCGGCGGTGCAGTTCAGCGCGGCGGCAGCACAGGAGAAATCAAGTTGACGGGGCAGCGGCCAGCTTTGCAGAAGGCCATAGATAAATCCGGCGTGGAAGATGTCGCCGGCGCCGGTGGTGTCGAGTGGCTGCACTCGAAAGGCGGGCGCGTAGTGGAACTGGAGGCCGTCCCATGCCAGGACGCCTTCGTGGCCCAGCGTGGCTGCGGTGAGGCGGCAGTCGTAGCGGCTGCGAACTGCGGGCAGCGACCTGCGCAAATCCGATTCGCCAGTAAGACGTCCTGGAATGTCGCGGCTGGTTATCAGGTAGTCGATTTTTCCTAACAGCTCTTCCACCCCCGGATAGAGATCGTCGAGGTCAGCGATCACGGGGATGCCCGTCTCCCGGGCCCAGCCTGCGGCGGTCACTGCGGCTGCGGTGTCATGCCCGTCAAGGTGAAGGGCGCGGGCACTGCTGATCCATTCGCGCCGCAGTTCCGCGGGCAGCAGGGTCAATCGGTTGTCGCGCTTCCAGAGCACAGTTCGCTCGCCGGCGTCATCCACCAGGATGACCGCTTGCTGGCTGGCGCAACCCGGTGCAGTGAGGATGTGAGTCTCCACGCCCAGGCGTTCGAACTCGGCGCGATGAATCGCCGCCGCGTTGTCATCCCCGATCTTGCCTACGTAGCGAGTGCGCAGGCCCCATTGCTGGCAGGCAGCGACCGCGGTTGCGACCTGGCCGCCGGGCAGGACGTCGGCTGAACGAAATTCGACTTTGGACCCCAGCGCAGGATAGTGCAGCAGCCGTATTAGCGTGTCGGTGGCGTTCAGTCCGACGCCGACCAGGTCAACCTTGGACGATTCATTCACGATGGATTCAGTTAAAACGGGTGGTGCGCCACAGTGTAAGGCCACAAACCACAAGCAAGGCCAGCGTCGCGGCGATCAAGAGCAACGCCGGAGCCCAATGGAAAGACATGCGCGGAGCGCGCGCCAGGGTAGCGAAAAACACGAAGATGCCGGAGGCGACGGCAACCAGCAGCCAATCCCACGCCGTCCGCGGCGGCCTGACCTCTCCGGCGGTTTGCCTGCCCTGCATGCGGGCCTCGACGTAGTCTTCGGCGATATTGTAGCGGCGCGATTCGCGCCGCGAGGCTTCCTGCCACTTCGCCTGCTCCTTTCCCGCGGCGGAGGAAAACGCAATGGCTCCCACCCCGAGCATCATCAGCAGCGAGCCTCCGATGACTTGCATGTAGGTGGAAGTCCCGCTGCCGTGCAATTCGCCAAACACAAAAATTCCCCACAGCAATCCCCATAATTGGTTGGAGTTCGAAAGCGGAATGCCGCGGCTGATGCCCACATACTTCGCGGCGTACTGCTGAAAGACGTCGCCAATCACCCAGATGAAGCCGCCCAGCATCAGCCAGAAAAGCACGTCGCGCGCACCGACCAATTCATGCCAGAGCGGGGCCACGCCCAGATATCCGATAGCCAGAGCGGCCATCATTCCCAGTTCTCCGAAAGTGAAGAAGGTCACAAAGGAGAGCGGGTTCATCCCGGACAAATAAGCCTTGCGGTACGGAATATACATCGTTCCCCAGAGAACACCCGCGCCCAGCGCTGCCCAAACGCCGCGCATGGAGTGAGCGGCGGGCGCCTGGGTGGAGGACGCAATCGCCAGCAAGGTCGCGCCCACACACATCACCAATGCTCCGCCCAGCACGCCGGTCCAGCGCCGCCAGCCGGCCTGGCGCAACTCGTTGAAGAAAATGAAACCCCACAGTATGCCCAGCAGACTGTTTGAATTCCACAGCGGGAAGGCGATGCTCAACCCGATATCGCGGATGGCGAAGATAGTCATGGTGTTGGCTACCGCCCAGAGACATCCCGCCAGCAGCGCCCAGATGATGAGGTGAGGCGCGCGCCGCAGGTCGGCACGGACCAACGAGGTGCCCAGGATCAAAGCCGGCAGGCTCCAGCGCGCCAGAAAAACGCCGGTCACCATGATGAGCGAAATCACCAGCGGCGACACGCCGATCGAAACCAGTTTGGTCGGTGCTTCGGCAGCACCCAGCCAGGCACCCGCCGTGAAGCCGGAGAGGATGCCCAGCACCTGCAGCTTCCGGGCGCGTGAAATCCCCTGAGCTGCAGTCTCGTTACCGGTTGTCATGACCGATTGCATGTTCCGCTGGTCCTCAGTTTCAGTGGCTCAGTGAATATATTCCAGAAGCAGCAGGCCGCTGATCAGGACCGCTACCGGCACCCAGAAGTGCACGTCGGTAAGCACGCTGGTCAACCAGTTGCCGGCATCGCGATTGTCAGTGGGTTGCACGTCTTGTTTCGTAAAGCTCGCTAAGCAATGAGCCGTACGATTATAGGGCCAGGGGTCAATCACGCTTGGAGTTTGCAGGAATCGGTGAGACCATTAGGACAGGAACTGGCAGAGGTGGCTTCATGAAATACCGAATTGCTTTGTGGGCGAGTGCGGGCTTTCTGGTGGCGGTTGGTTGGGCGCAGTACGCCTTCGCGAGCGCACCTCCAGCGATGACTTCCGCCGACCCGATTGTAAGTCTCGTGGAATTAACCTGCCCCGTCGTGTTTGCGAGCATTCATTTCCACTTTGCCCTCGGGTTGTATTGGTCCCTGCTTGCGAATGCTGCCACGTATGGTTTGATCGGGCTGATCGTGGAAACGCTGCGGCAGCAACTTCATCACGAACTCAAATTGAGCCGCTAGCCGGGAAATCGCCTGATGGTCAGGCCAGGCGACGCGGGGTGACAACGAAGGCAATTACAAACAGGACGCCGAGCAGCAGATCCACCCCGCCAAAGACCAGGTCCGAGGCATGCGTGCGGTGTTGCATGACCAGAATCACCACCGCAATCCCGTAGCTGAATTTTTCGAACACGGAAGGAATCATCAGCGGACGGTACCGGGCCGGGTCGGTCGCAATGATGAAAAATGCGATCTGCCAGGCCAGCGCGGCCCCTATAAATCCGTAGTAGAAAGCCGGGTGCGTGATGGGCGGGGGATCGTTGCGGCCGATCAGGTTGAACATGAAGTAGAGCGGAGTGAGCACCAGCACACCCCAGATGGCAGCGATCCGGAAGACGATTTTGGCAAATCTCATGGCTGACAGGACAGTCGTCGGTCTTCAGTCGTCAGCATCGTTTCTGACAACTGATAACTGATAACTGACCACTGATCTCCTACCCTATCCGAGCAATTTACCAGAACAGAAAGTCCAAGGCGTCGGACAAAGCCTGCCCTGAGCGAAGTCGAAGGGAGTGTCCGACCCACACATATTTCATTTTATTCATGGCGCAGGGCTTCGATGGGATCCAGGCGGGAAGCGCGGAAGGCGGGAACCATGCCGCTGACCAGGCCTACGAAGCCCAGAATCAGAGTGGCCGCGATCAGCGTTCCGGGAGCAATGATCAGGCGGATGTCGCCCGCCTCGCCATTTTTGGCGAAAGCGCTGTATAACGTGAGCCTGCCAACGGAAAGCGCGACCGTGTAAGCCAGGATCACTCCCAGCACGCCGCCGATGAAAGTGATCGTCAGGGCCTCGGCGAGGAACTGCATCAGGATGTAGCGCCGGGGCGCGCCCAGCGCCTTCTGCACCCCAATCTCGCGAGTGCGCTGGGTGACCGAAACCAGCATGATGTTCATCAGGCCGACCCCGCCGATGCCCAGCGTAAGCGTACCGATGAAACCCATCAGGACCTTCAACCCCAAAGTAATGATTTCGAACTGGTGCACCTGCATCATCAGGTTGAAGACTCGCACCGCCTGCCGGTCGGTCTGATTCAGCTTGTGCGGTACGGCCAGAATGGAGCGCACCGATTGTTCCAGACGCTCATACTCAGGCGTCTGGTAAGTGAACCAGATGGAGTCGAGGTAATGGGTGTCTTTCAGGTCGCTCATGGTGGTGAAGGGGACGTAGATCACGCGGTTTATGTCGTCATTTCCCTCCTGCATCTTGGCGTCGAGGACGCCAACCACCTCGAAGCTCAGACCGTCCAGGCGAATGTGCTCACCCAGGGCGTTGCGCCCCGAGAACAATTTTTCCTTTGCTTCCGAGCCGATCACCGCTACCCGCGAGTGCTGGATCTGGTCTTCGGCGTTGTAGTAGCGGCCCTGCTCCAGTTTCAAGACGCGAACCGCAGGCACGTTGGGATAATTCCCGGTGACAGGGAAGTCGAAGACCCGGGTGTCGTATTGGACGTGCGCCTGCTTGCTGACTTCGGGAGTGATATTGGTGATCTGAGGGAGGTTGGTGCTGAGCGCTTCCACATCATCCAGAGTGAAGCGGACGAGGGCCCCCGCTTTCTGACCGCCCGCCTGCATGGAAGTGCGGCCCGGGACCACGATGACCAGCTTGGTGCCGAAATTGGCGAAGATATTGGCGCAGGCCTGGCCAAATCCATCTCCATAAGCCAGCAGCATGACAACCGTGGCGATGCCCCACGCCATGCCCAGCATGGTAAGCGCAGTGCGGCGTCGGTTGTGCCGCATGGCGCCGTAGGCCTCGCGCAGCAGATCACGAAACATATAACTTCACCAGGTAATTGTGTAATTAGATAATAGGATAATTTCTAACGCCGGGAACCCGCATGATCTCTTCACGTACAAAATTACCCAATTACAATTTCATCACTCCTGCCGGAGCGCTTCCACCGGCTGCAGCATGGCCGCCTTGCGCGCGGGATACAGACCCGCCACGACTCCCGCCAGGGTCAGGCTGCCAATCGCCAGAACGGCCGACATCGGCACCAGTTTGGGGGGATCAAATCCGCCCGGCCCCTGCACCGTGCCCAGCATCGCCATCAGGCCGGTTGCCAGTCCCATGCCGATCAGCCCGCTGCCCAGGGTGAGAAGCAGCCCTTCCAGAAAAAATTGAAACAGGATGCTGCGGTTGGTCGCGCCCAGCGCCTTGCGCAATCCGATCTCATGGGTGCGCTCGCTCACGGCCACCAGCATGATATTGATGACGCCGATGGCACCCAGAGCCAGCGTGACCATCCCCACCGCTCCCAGGAACATGTTCATGACGTCGAAAATCGTCCCCACCATCTGGGACTGCTTGATCGTGTCCCAGCTGTCGAACGCGTTCTCATCGCTGCCGTCGAAGCCGTGATTACGGGCGATGATCTTGAAAACGTCGTTCTGGGCCAGTGCGTGGTCCGCCCTCACGGTTGGCTGATATTCAATAAACGAAATGGAGTTTTCGTGGTTTTCTCCCTTGAGCGGGAAGTATGTGGCCATCACCTGGAAGGGGATGTAGCCCCGCATGTTCAGCCAGTTGTTGTCGCCGCGGCCGAGGTGCGGCATGCTGCCTACGACTTCGAACCGGACGCCGTTCAGCAGAACGAATGCGCCTACTGCGGGACGCCCGGGGAACAGAGTCTTCAGCAGTTCGTTCCCCAGCACGATCACGTTGCGCCTCTGCGATCCGTCCAGCTCATTGAGCCAGCGCCCTTCCTTGAGGGGAAGAAAGCTTATGTCGCTGAGCTGGGGCTCGACGCCCAGAATTTCGCCTCCGGCGTTGGAGAACTCGCTCACCTCGTGCAAGTCGGTACGGGACAGCAAAGGGCAGGCGTTGCGTACGTGCGGCGCCTGGGTGCGGATATCGATGTAGTCCTGGTAGGTGAGCAAATAGGAGCGGGCGGAATTCATGCTGCCCTTTACCGCGGGCGCGCGCCCGGGAAAGATGAACATGATGTCCTTGCCGAACTCGGCCATCTCGCGCTTGTTGCCTGAACGGAACCCTTCACCCACGCCCACCAGCAACAGCAAAGATCCCACGCCCCAGGCGATGCCGAACATGGTAAGAAATGAGCGCAGTTTGTGGGCCCACAGGTTGCGGAAGATCTGCACGAAAATGTCCACGACCGTGCGCATGATCTGGGTCATTGTACCTTCTCCGGGCCACGCGAGTGATTGTCCGGGGCCGTTCTTTGCGCTCTTAGCGAGCCCTTTGCGTCCTTCGCGGTCAAAGGCTTTACTCTGCCAGGTTTCGCAGACAAAGGCGGCTGTGTTCAAAACCAAGTCCAGGTCAGAGGCGTCGGTCCGACCCAGACAACACATCCTGACTCAGTCGAACTGGATCAGGACAATTTCAGGGGTTGTCCCCAGCCGCAGAGGTGGACCCCAGGTGCCTGCCCCGTAGGAGACATAGACGATCAGATTGCCCAAACGTTGCAGGCCATAGACAAATTTTCCGTACATTCGGGACGTGATCCAGGTAAAAGGGAAGAACTGTCCGCCATGGGTGTGGCCGGAGAGTTGCAGGGAGAAGCCCTCTTCTTCGGCGATCTTCAGGCGGTCGGGCGCGTGGGTGAGCAGGATGCTGGCCCGCTCGCGGTCCACATCGGCATGGCGAAGGACGGAGCGGAAGTGGTCGTCGTTGGTTGAATCGCCGTAGTGCACGCCAACGATCTGCAAACCATCGACGGTAACCTTCTCGTTGTTCAGGACCCGCACGCCGGAGCGTTCGACCGCATCGAGATATTTGGCGGAATCGCTGAACTGTTCGTGATTGCCCAGGACAAAGAATGCCCCCTGCGGGGCGGCCAGCCGTGCCCAGGGCTGGGCAAGTTCCCGCACTCGCGCCACCGTCCCGTCGTACATATCGCCGGCAATAAAGACTATGTCGGGCCGCAGCCGGGTGAGCGTGGTCACAATGCGCCGCATGAATCGGAATCCGCGAACGTGACCCAGATGAGTGTCAGTCACCAGCGCCGCCACCCGGCCACGCCAGGATGCAGGCAGGTTGGGCAGCGTGACGCTGACTCTCCGCACCCGCGTCCAGGCGGCGTTTACGACGCCGTACAGACTGGCCAGCAGGGCGATTGCGAAGAACACGACCACCAGTTCACGCCGGTCCGGATGCAGCCCCAAAAGCCGGGCACCGCCGTAGCTTGCCCAGCAGAGACACGCCGCCAGAAAGCAGAAGCTCAAAGTCCCCAGCCACACCGCGGAGACGATGTACAGGACGCGTACCACAACATGCGAAGACCGCCAGGCCAGCAGGGAAGCCAGCACAAAGCTCACCGAGAGCACAGCCAGCACTATTGGTAGAGGGGAACTTTTAGATGCAACCGGCACTCCCCAGAAAAATTCCCAGGTCTCATACAAGAACCAATGAGCCAAAAATAAAATGGATTGAATCACTGCAATGAAAACAACGATTCGGGACCTCAAGGTTGGGTTTTCTCCAGTCGATCGACCAGTTTTATTAGATGAGGTTCACTGGCAATTGGATTGGCAGGAGCTTTGTGTGGGTCGGACATTGCTGTCCGACGCCCTTGAACTGGAGTTCCAGAATGGCCCACTGGACCCAAAACCAACCTGAAACCAACCCAACACCAAGACCCACACTAAAACCAGGTCCAAAGCTGCACCCCCCGCTGAAATCATACTCAGCTTTGTGCGGAAATCCGGGAACAGGTCAAAGACAGCGCGCTTTTGACCCTCCCCCGATAGTGCACAGTAACCCCGCGATTCGGACGTTCAATGATCCTCGGGTGTGCGAGGCCAGTATCCTGCACCCTTTCGAGGAGAAAGGACGATAGCCATTGCAATCACCAGGGCAAACAGGGCCGCATAGACGAGAATGCCTTTGCCGGTTGTTGGCGTCCACCGCAACAGAACCAACCCTAGAAGGCCGCAAGCGAGCGTTGTCAACCTCAGAAGGGTTTTCCGGCTTTTCTCGCTCACGCTCACGGGAAGTCTCCGTACATGCCACCCCAACAACCAACGCCAAAGATAAAGGCGTCGGACAGGAGTGTCGGACCCACACAAGAATTAGGCCGCTTGGTGCGAGGGACTGCGGCGGGTAGATGTGATCGAAGCTGGCCTCTTGGCGGTCAGCGCGGCTCGGGTTTCGGTCAGAGTGGTCACGGCCTGGCGGAACTTGGCGCGGGTCACGTTGCGCAGCACCGCCACCAGTGGGGATTCCTGAACCCCGCCAAAAAGCTTTTCTGCTCTCTCCGCCAGTTGCACCCAGTCATGCCAGTCGCCGATCACGTCCTGCATATGGTTGAGGAGCCCGATCAGGCGCGAAGCCTCCGCGTCTTTACCCGCGAGTTCTGCGATATAGCGCGCCCGCTTGCCCGCAATCCTGAACTGATGCAGGGTCTTCTCAGTGATCACGCCGTGGTCCACTTCCAGTGCGTTCAGCATTTGCCTGGCCACGGTCACGGGATCGGCATTCTTTGAAATCTCCAGGCTGGCAGCGGCGCGCTTCAGGCGCTTGCGGACTTCGGAGACGGTTTTTTTGTCCAGGGACTTGGTGAGCCGCTTTTCCCGTTGCGAACGCTCCTCGGCCAGCGTACGCATGAGCCGGGCCTTGCGCACGGGCTGCTCTGGTATCTTCAGGCTGCGCAAAGCAGCGCTCTGAACATCCAGGTCGCGCACCCGGCCTGCCTTCTTTCGCAGCCGAGCCAGCAGCTTGAGCAGCTTCTTGTCGTTGCCGCTGCAGTGCTCACCCAGATCTGAAACCAGCACCTCAACTCTGCGACTGGAAGTACGGAATTTATGGACATTCTCCGGCGACAGCTTTCCGGCCAGCCTCGACAATTGCCGGCTGAGCTTGCGGAACGTAATGCGTGTATTCTCGGGGCGTAGCGGCATACGATCAAAAACCATGAACAAAAAAACCTGGATCCGTACCGTTGAACCTGTTTACTCGGAATCAGTGGAGCTAATGTTCCGGGGTCTTCGACAGGAAGCTTCCCGGAGGCAGGGGCAAACGGTTATTTTAACACTGCTGTAACACGACCGTGCTACCTTGCCGGAAATGGCTAATCGAGCTATGGGAGCGCCTCGACTGACCGGTCCACAACCCGTTCCGGAACAAGCAGTTGCGGCGGGCACCGCGACGCACGCCCAGGCCTTGATCCACGCCGGGGACAGCCGGCGAGCGGACGCAGCGTTTTTTTACGCCATGCTGGCCTGCGGCTGTTCGGTGCTGGCTCTGGTCGGATTGATTGTTTATGAGTTGATTACCAAGTCCAGCCTTTCCTGGCACGCTTTCGGCTGGAGGTTCTTTTTCCAGAGCGATTGGGACCCGGTCAACGACCAGTTCGGCGCCCTGCCTTTTGTTTACGGCACGATTGTATCTTCCATTCTCGCGTTGCTCATCGCCGTGCCCCTTGCGGTCGGGGTAGCTGTCTATATCACCGAAATGGCGCCGCGCTGGTTGCGTGGGTCCCTGGCCTTCACTACGGAGCTGCTGGCTGCCATCCCCAGCGTCATTTATGGATTGTGGGCGATTTTCGTCCTGGTGCCGCTGCTTCGCCAATACCTCCAGCCCTGGCTGGCAAAATACCTGGGCTGGACGGGTCTATTTGAAGGACCGCCCTACGGGATCGGCATGCTGGCGGCTGGAATCATTCTGGCCATCATGGTGGTTCCGATTGTTTCTTCGATCACGCGTGAGGTCATGACTGCGGTCCCGCAGCAGCAGCGGGAGGCCGTGCTCGCTCTGGGTGCCACGCGCTGGGAGATGATCCGCACCGGGGTGCTGCGCAACGCGCGCGCCGGCATCATGGGCGGCGTGATCCTCGGACTGGGACGGGCGCTGGGCGAGACCATGGCGGTCACCATGGTGATCGGCAACCGTCCCGAAATTGCAAAATCTCTTTTCGCTCCCGGATATACCATGGCCAGTGTGATCGCCAACGAGTTCAGCGAGGCCACCGGAGACCTCTATCTCAGCGCGCTGGTTGAAGTTGGCCTGGCGCTTTTTCTGGTGACCATCATCGTCAACATCGTGGCGCAGTTGCTGGTGTGGACGGTTACGCGCGGTACTCCAGCGAGGAGCCATGCCTGAAAAGACGATGCTTCCGGCCGATTTTTCAGACGCTCCCATCAGCATGTGGCGGCGCGGCCTGAATTTCCTGGTCTCGGTGGCGGCCATCGGAGCCGTGATCCTGGTGCTGATGCCCCTGGGAGCGGTCTTCGGCTACCTGATCTATAAGGGTATCGGCTCCATCAACTGGGCCTTCCTGACCCAGATTCCCAAGCCTCCCGGCGAAGCCGGCGGAGGCATGGCGAACGCCATCGCCGGATCGGTTTACATTCTGCTGATTGCCAGTTCCATGGGTGTTCCGCTGGGCATCGGCGCGGGCATTTATCTTTCGGAATACGGTCGTGGCACCCGCTTCGGCAACCTGATCCGCTTCACCGCGGACGTTCTCAATGGCGTGCCTTCGATCATCGTGGGCATTGTGGCCTACGGCCTGGTGGTGCTGAGCCAGGGACATTTCTCGGCCCTGGCCGGAGGCGTTGCTCTGGCCATCATGATGGTGCCCACCATTACCCGGACTACGGAAGAGATGCTGTTGCTGGTGCCGCAAGCGGTGCGCGAGGCGGCCTACGGTCTGGGAGTTTCGCGCTGGCGGACCACACTTTCGATCACTTTGCGCACCGCGACCTCGGGGGTCATCACCGGAGTGATGCTGGCGTTTGCCCGGGTGGCGGGAGAGACGGCACCGCTGCTGTTCACGGCTTTTGGCAACCAGTACTGGAACTGGAAGCTGGAGCAGCCCACCGCCGCCTTGTCTCTGCAGATATTCACTTACGCGATTTCGCCCTTCGATGAGTGGCACCGCCAGGCGTGGGCGGGCGCGCTGATCCTGATTGTGCTGATCGTGACTTCGGTCGGCGCCGTGCGGTTGGTGGCCAACCGGGGTATGCTCAAGGGAGCGAACTGAGAAACTCATGGGCGTGGGCATCCAAGTCGATCAACTGAACGCCTGGTTTGGCAAGACCCAGGCGCTGTATGACATCAACATGACGGTGGCGGCGAACCATGCCACGGCGGTGATCGGTCCGTCGGGATGCGGCAAGTCCACCTTCGTGCGCTGCCTCAACCGAATGCACGAGACCATTCCGGAAGCGCGCGCCACCGGACGCGTTCGCATCGGGGAAATGGACGTGTACAACGGGACTTCCGCGGTTCAGATTCGCCGGCGCATCGGGATGGTGTTCCAGAAGGCGAATCCGTTTCCCACGATGTCGATCTACGACAACGTGGCGGCCGGGCTGAAGCTGAACGGATTTCACGATCACAAGCGGCTGGACGAGATTGTCGAACGCTCGCTGGTACTTTCCGCCCTCTGGGACGAGGTGAAGGACACGATGCGCAAGAAGTCCGGCGCCAGCCTCTCCGGTGGCCAGCAGCAGCGCCTCTGCATCGCGCGCGCGCTGGCGGTAGAGCCGCAGGTGCTGCTCATGGACGAGCCCTGTTCGGCCCTCGATCCGATCTCCACCGGCAAGATCGAAGAGCTTATCTTTCAGCTCAAGGAAAAGTTCACCATCGTGATCGTCACCCACAACATGCAGCAGGCGTCTCGGGTCGCCGAGTTCACCGGCTTCTTTCTACTGGGCAAGCTCATCGAGTTCGACAAGACGGAGAAGATTTTCACCACCCCGTCCGACAAGCGGACGGAAGACTACATTACAGGCAGGTTTGGATAATGGCGCGCACCCGATTTCTGCAAGGACTGGACGAGCTCCGGGCACGTTTGCTGCGTATGGGCGGACTGGCCGAGCAGGCCGTGGACCGCGCCTGTCAGGCGTATATCGAGCGCGACCTGACGCGCTGCCGCATGGTGCTCGAAGGCGAAACTCAGATCAATCTCACTGAGCGCGAAATCGACGAAATGGCCTTCGACCTTCTGGCCATGCAGCAACCCATGGCAGTGGACCTGCGCTTCATTCTCGCCGTCACCAAGATCAATGCCGACCTTGAGCGTGTGGGCGACCAGGCGGTGAACATTGCCGAGCGCGTGATGGACATGGTGGACCTGCCGAAAGCCGACCTTCCCGTGGACATCCCGCGCATGGCAGCCGCGGTTTCGGCCATGGTGCGACGCGCCCTCGAGTCCTTCATTGAAGGCAAGGCTGAACTGGCACAGGCGGTCCTCGAGATGGACAACGTCGTCGATCGCATGAAGGACGAAGCCTTCATCGTGCTGGTGAAGTCGATGAATGATCATCCCGAAACCACTCGCCAGGCGCTGGACGCGCTGCTGGTGGCCCGCAATCTGGAACGCGTGGCCGACCACGCCACCAACATCGCGGAGGATGTAATCTTCTGGGTGCGCGGGGCCGATGTTCGCCACAACGTAGCGCCCGAACAGCCGGAGCAGCAGGAAGTTACCGATCCTCACTAAAGTTAATAATCAACAATGACCGCGTGGGGACAGCCGCCCCCGGCTGTCCGGCGGAGCGAAGCTCCGCTAGTTCGTAGCTGGATAACCGGAAAAAACCTGGTCGAGCTTCGCTCGACTGGTCAGCCGGGGGCGGCTGTCCCCACGTGAGTCATCCTACCGAGCGGATTTCCCCTGCTTTTCTTTTGCCGTTGCCGGTGCTACAAGTTCTTCAGACTTTTCTGGAGGAATCTTGAAGCTTCTTCCCAGATTTATTGTCCTGCTTGCCGTTTTTCTGACTGCCCTTTCCGCCCAGGACTCCGCCAACCCGCGGCACCTCTCGCTGCCCACCAGTAAGCTGCTGGATACGCCCTCACCCGGCCGCATCGGCGCGGTGAATAGTTTCCCGGCGACCATTGCGCTCAGCCCGGACGGCCACTACGCGGCGCTGTTGAATAACGGCTACGGCACCCAGCAGGCGCAGGCGCACCAGTCCATCACGATTCTTGATCTCCAGACCAATCAGCTCGGCGATTTTCCCGATGCCCGCTTGTCTGACACGGCTCACCAGAGTTATTTCATCGGTCTCGCTTTCAGTTCCGACGGCAGCCATTTGTACGCGTCGATGGGCTCAATCACTGACCCCACCGGGAGGAAGCGAGGCAATACCGGCAACGGCATCGCAGTGTACAAATTTGAAAATGGCAGGGTGACTCCGGAACGCTTTCTGAAAATCGCGCCGCAGAAGATTGCGGCGGGCAGGAAGGTTGCAATCGGGGTCCGTAAAACCGCGGTGGGGACCGCGATTCCTTATCCCGCAGGCCTGGCCGTGATTTCAGGCCAGGGCAGCGACCGGCTACTGGTTGCCAACAATCTCTCCGACAATGCCGTGCTGCTTGACTCGGCTGACGGGCGCGTCCTGCAGCGATTCGACCTGAGCACGCATGAAATGATTCCGTCGTCATTCCCCTATACGGTTGTTGCCAGCCGGGATGGCCGGCACGCCTGGTGCAGTCTGTGGAATTCCTCCCGCGTGGCCGAACTGGATCTGGAGAAGGGGAGTGTGACGCGGTGGATTCCGCTGCTGGAGCCGAAAGATCCTATCGCGCCCGGCTCTCATCCCACGGATCTACTGCTGAGTCCGGACGAGAAATTGCTCTATGTCGCTTTGTCGAATGCCGACGCGATCGCCACCGTTGATACTACTTCGGGATTGGTCATCCATCTTGCCTCCACCAACCTCGCCGGACAGGAGCACGCCGGGACTTATCCCACCGCGCTGGCGCAGTCTCCCGACGGCACCCGCGTGTTTGTTGCGGATTCATCGTTGAATGCGGTTGCAGTTTTTGACTCAGCGGCGCTGACCAAACCCGGCATCGCTTTTCCCTTGCCGCCAGAGGCGATGGGTTTCATTCCGACCGACTGGTATCCCAGCGCCTTGTCGGTGCGGGGAGACGATCTGCTGATCGCAACCGCCAAGGGAGAAGGCGCTGGGCCCAATAGCGGCATCAGCCAGCTGAAGGGCGAACGTCGGCGGCGCGAACATCCCTACATTGCCACGATGATGTACGGTTCGCTCTCCCGCTTGAACTTTCGCAACGTGGAGAAACGCTTGCCTGAGTTGACGCAGAAGGTCGAGGAAAACAATCTCTTCCTCGCTGATCCCGGAAAGATCACGTTTCAGACCGGATCAAATCCGATTCACCATGTGATTTATATCCTCAAGGAAAACCGGACCTACGACCAGGTGCTGGGCGATCTGAAACTTGACGGCCGGAAGGTGGGCAACGGCGATCCGGCGCTGACCATATACGGCGCGGATGTCACTCCCAACCTGCATAAGCTGGCGCTGCAGTTTGGAGTGCTGGACAATTTTTATGACAGCGGCGAAGTCTCTGGCGACGGCCATGACTGGTCAAACGCCGCTATCACCAGCGACTACAACGAGAAGACCTGGCAGATCGCCTATCGCGGCAAGGAACGCATTTACGATTACCAGGGTACGGTTGCCGACGAATCTCCTCTGGAGTTGGGTGAACCCGATGTGGACGCTCCCGCTACGGGCTACCTCTGGGACAATCTTGCCGGCCACGGTTTGACCTACCGCGACTATGGCGAGTTCATCACGGGAGTGTGGTGCGAGGCAGCTAAGAAATCGGGCGCTTCGCCGAAGGAAGGCATGCCCTCTCCTTATAGCTCGGAATGCGAGCGCGCCCTGGTGCGCAAGGGTGAACCGCTTCCGCCCGACGTGGGTCAGCCCCACGGATCGGCGAGCCCGTGGCCCTGGGACGTGCCAGTATTGAAAAAAATGAAGGCCAGCAAGGCGGCCTTGCGTGACCACTTTCATCCCCGGTTCCCTGATTTCAACACAGAATATCCGGACCAGCTTCGCGCCGACCTTCTCCTCAACGAGTTTGAGGACTTTGTTCGCGCCCGCAAAGAAGGTAAGGGGACCGAGCTGCCAGCCTTCGTGCTTCTCTATTTGCCGGACGATCACACCCACGGCACGACGCCCGGCAAGCCGCGCCCCGCAGCCTCGGTCGCGGACAACGATCTCGCGGTCGGCCGCGTGGTCGAAGCGGTTTCGCACAGTCCCTACTGGGATGACACGGCGATTTTCATCATCGAAGACGATGCCCAGGATGGCGCCGACCACGTGGATGCGCACCGCTCGATTGCGTTCGAGATCAGCAAATATTCGCCCGGCTCGCCCCACGAACCCTTCGTGGACAGCCGCTTCTACACCACCGTCAACATGATGCATACTATGGAAACGCTGCTGGGACTGCCACCGATGAACCAGAACGATGCTTACGCGCCAGTGATGGCGCCCTTGTTCGCGGGGCCGGGAACGCAGCCGCCATTTACGGCAGACTGGAGCAATCGCGACAATGGGCTGATCTACCAAACCAACCCAGCCAAGGGCCAGGGCGCGGCGGAATCGGCCAGGATGGACTTCACTCGTCCGGATGCAGTCAATACCGCGGTGCTCAACCTGATTCTGTGGCGTGATCGCATGGGCAGCAAGCCAATGCCGGCGCCGAAGCACACGGTATTTCCGCAGAAAGGCGCGCGCCCTGACGACTGAGATACCGCGATCCACGTAGGGGCGGGTGCCCTCACCCGCCCAGCCGAGCGAAGCTCGGCCGGGTTTTGCTTTGGAATCCTTCCCAACCTCAAGCCGAGCTGCGCTCGGCCGGACAGCCGAGGGCGGCTGTCCCCACGTGAGCATTGCCGGATAAAACTTAAGACGAGCTGCGCTCGTCCGGGCGGGTGAGGGCACCCGCCACTACGTGGGCATCGCGGGCCAAAAATCGAGACGAGCCTGACCTACCTGGCGGCTGCCTTTCCTGCATCTACGTCAGCGAATGAGAATGCGAGCGAGATGTTGGGATACTCTTTGCCGGCCACTTCAACGTAGGGATACACGAAGTAGTTGAGCGGCGGGCCGTCCTGGGCCGGGCTCAGGCGCAGGTCACGTCCCATGGTGAACTGCATCCGGTTCACGTCATGCGCCCCGAAGAAATAATCACGCTTCTCCTGATGCTTCCATGCTTCTGAGATGTCCACCGGGACCCAGCCATGCTGGGGCTCGAAGAAATCGGACCAGCAGTGATAGCCAGCGATCTCCGCGGAATGCCGGTCGGGCGGCAGGGGAAATCCAATTTCAAAGCGTGCCGGAATTCCCTGCGACCGGGCCATGGCGATGAACAACGAATGGAAGTCTGTGCAGTTGCCCTTTTTGGCATCGCAGGCATAGAGTACATCGCCATGCCCCCAGCCCGTGCCGGTTTTGTCGTAGCGCATGGTGGTGAACACGTAGTCATAGATGGCGCGTGCCTTTTCGAGCGCAGTTGTTCTGCCTTCGGTCACCTTCACCGCCAGGTCGGCCGGCAGCCCAGTGACCGGGACCAGTTTGTCCGGCTCGAAGATATTGCTTGCGGTCACTTTCCTTGAGCTGAACATCGGCCAGACGCGGTCGGGCTACGCCCAGCGTCAGGCGCTCGTGGCGTACCACGTCGTAGATGACTTCGAAATGTAAGTCAGGCGATTTTGCCTTGGCGCTTTCTGCGTAGTACATCTGGTTGCCGAATCGCGATTCGCGAGTCTTCTTCAGCTTCAGGTCGCCGGTCGCGGAAATCAGTTTTACTTCCTGAAAATCGTCCGAATGCGCCGCCGGAATCCACACTCGTACCCGCTCTCCAGCGGGCACGTTCTTTACCGTGAATCCGTAATGGAAAGTGAAGTGGCGGGAGTCCTGCGCCGAGGCCAGCGAAACCACAACGAGAAACAGCAACAGCCATAGCTTTCGCACAGGCAGATCCTTTCAAATTTCCTGGAAAGACTGAATGACGGGGAAACGACGAACCGGCGCTAGGATAAGCCGGGTCAGGTAAAGCCGCTCCGCGGGGATCTCATAAGGAGGGCGTCATTTTAGTCGAAAACAGATTGTGGATATTACGGAGGTGGCTTTCGGCGTCCAGGCACCGCCCGAGGGTGGATCCCCGCGCCTACATTCACAAGCGGGGCTCGGATAGAATCTCGGAATGGCCACTGCTATTCAGTGCCGCGACTTGCGCAAGACCTACGATGGCAAGGTGGAGGCCGTGCGCGGGTTGAATCTCGAAATCGCGGCGGGCGAGTGTTTTGGCCTGCTGGGACCAAACGGGGCGGGGAAGACAACTACCATCGAAATCCTTGAAGGTCTGCTGGCGCCCACCTCGGGGCAGGTCACTATCCTGGGCCAGACCTGGAAAGAGAACGCGCGTGAACTGCGCGAGGTGATGGGCATCTCCCTGCAGGAGACCCGCCTGTCGGAGAAGCTGACCGTCCTCGAAACCATCAAACTGTTTTCCGGCTTCTATCGCCAGCCGCGTGCGGCGGTTGATGTGCTGGAGCAGATGCAACTCGGCGAGAAGGCCGATTCATGGGTGGGCAAACTTTCCGGCGGCCAGCGCCAGCGTCTGGCAGTGGCGACCGCGCTGGTGGGCAATCCCAAAATTCTTTTTCTGGACGAACCCACGACCGGACTCGATCCTCAGAGCCGTCGCCAGCTCTGGGACATCATTCGCTGCTTCCAGCAGGCCGGAGGCACGGTCCTGCTCACCACTCACTACATGGACGAAGCCGAGCGCCTGTGCGATCGTCTGGCTATTGTCGATCACGGCCAGGTGATTGCCGAAGGCACGCCGCCTGACCTGATCGAGCGTCTGGGCGGTCACCACATGGTGGAATTCCAGGCAAGCGGTACCTCGAACGGCGATGGCATCGAGGTCTGGCGGGCGCTGCCCGGAGTCGAATCGGTTCGCCATGACAACGGCCTGGTTTGCCTGAATGTGCGCGAGCCTCACTTGACTATCCCGGCGCTGCTTGACGCGGTCGAGAAACAAGGCAATCATCTGCTGCACCTGACCACTCGCCAGGCCAGCCTGGAAGATGTGTTCGTCCGCCTGACCGGCCGCCATTTGAGGGAAGAGTAATAATCAACGATGCCCACGTAGGGGCAGGTGTCCTCACCTGCCCTGGTCGAGCGAAGCTCGACAGTGTTCGAGGGACACAGGAGGCCGTTTAGTGACCGTCGCACAACAAATTCCGCCAGCACGGGTCCAGCCGGCTCCCTCGGGAACGCCGCCGCCCAATGGGCGCTGGTCTGGGTTCAATCATCTGTTGATGGCGCGCCTGCTGGAACTCAAACGCGAGCCCGAGGTGATCTTCTGGGTTTTCGGGTTTCCCGTGCTGCTTGCCCTGGGATTGGGCATTGCGTTCCGCAACAAGCCAGCTGACATTACTCCGGTGGCCATTGTGGCGGGCCCCGGCGCTGACAATGCGCTGAGCCTGATCCAGCATTCGCCGCGGAGTTCTTCGATTCACGCCACGGTGGTGACGGAGCCGGAGGCGCTGCAGGGATTCCGCCTGGGAAAGTACGATCTGGTGATCGTGCCCGATGGCACGAACAGTTTTCAGTACCGCTACGATCCCGCGCGGCCGGAGAGCGTGCTGTCCCGGGCCGAGGTGGACGACGCCCTTCAATCCGCGGCCGGACGGAAGGACCCGTTGCCGACCACAGCGCTGGCTTCCAGCGAACCGGGATCGCGTTACATCGACTTTCTGATTCCTGGCCTATTGGGAATGAACCTGATGAACTCCGGCATGTGGGGCATTGGTTTTGCGCTGGTGGACATGCGGCAGCGCAAACTGCTCAAGCGCTTTATCGGCACTCCCATGCGCCGCAGCGATTTTCTGCTCGCCCTGACCAGCAGCCGCCTGGTGCTGATGGTGATTGAAATCGTGCTTTTGCTGGGCTTTGGTGTGCTGGCCTTCCACATGCGCGTGTTGGGATCAGTGTTTACGATCTTGCTGCTCACCACTGTCGGGGCCATATCGTTTGGAGGCTTGGGGCTGCTTACCGCCAGCCGGGCTCAGAAAATTGAAAGCGTCAGCGGGCTGATGAACCTGGTGATGATGCCGATGTGGATATTCTCCGGCGTCTTCTTCTCGTCCGAGCGCTTTCCCGCTATGTTGCAGCCTTTCATCAAGTTGCTGCCCCTAACCGCCCTGAACGATGCCTTGCGGGCCACGATTCTTCAGGGTGCCTCCCTGGGGGCCCAATCAGGCCGCCTGCTGGTGCTTGTGCTGTGGGGAGGAATCTCCTTCGCGCTGGCCCTTCGCTGGTTCCGCTGGACCTGATAAAGCTTTTTAAATCAGACAAATCCAATGTATTAATGACGCATTGGACGCTCCTGCCAGGTGTATAATGAAGGCAGTGCTCACGAAATTACACTGCGCTGCAGCACTCGGCATACTGCTCGTTGTGCTGGTCACTTTCGTTTGCCCGGCGGTGGACTTGCCCGCAACCGCATTGCGCGCCCAGCAAGCCTCCATGCTGCTGCTTCTGAGCATTGCACTCTGGGCCCAGCGCTCTTTCATGCGCACCTGGGTAACTCCGGTGCGACAAATTTCCACCAACTGTTTGGCTGGTTCGGCGTCCATATCTGGCCCTTCGTCCCTGACCGGCGTTCTGCTGTGTTGAGCTGAACTCCGTTCCATCGTCAGGCCCAAACTCATCCGCGGTTCGCGGCTGAGTTTGGTTGTCATACTTCCGTTATCGCAACCCGGAGGTGACATTGAAGGTAATCGAGCGACAGATCACGTACGGTCCATTCCTGAAGCAATTGCGCTCCGCCCCGGCCTGTATCCTCTTGCTTGACTACGATGGCACCCTGGCTCCGTTTTGCGTTGATCGTAACCTGGCGGTTCCGTACCCCGAAGTGCCGCCCCTGATCGTCCGCATCATGAAGCAGGGAACCCGGGTGGTGCTGATCAGCGGCCGCCCGGTCAGGGAATTGCTGCTGCTTACCGGGATTTCTCCCCAGCCGGAAATCTGGGGCAGCCACGGTCTGGAGCGGCTCATGGCGGATGGCAGCTACGAAGTGAGTTCGGTGCCCGCGCACAAGGACTATCTGGTGGCTGCGGCGACCATTCTTCGCGACGCTGGACTGGAAGACCGTACTGAAATCAAGCCGGGAGGCGTTGCGGTGCACTGGCGCGGCCTGGCCCCGGCGAAAGCAGAGAAACTGGCGCGCGAAGTACCCCAGCTTTGGCAGCCTCTGCTCGATCGGGCGCCGCTGAGTTTGCTCGAATTCGACGGAGGTCTGGAAATTCGCGTAGCCGGCCGAGGCAAAGGGGACGCGGTTCGCGCCATCCTAAAGGAATCAGCACCGGGCGCAGCGGTCGCCTATCTGGGCGACGACCAGACCGATGAAGATGCATTCCAGGCGCTTAAGGGCCACGGATTGACGGTGTTAGTTCGCCCTCAGTCCCGGCCGACCGCAGCTGATATCTGGCTGCAACCACCTCACGAACTGCTCCAGTTTCTGGAGGAGTGGTTTCGCGCTTCAGGAGGGCAAGGATGAACGAAATCAAGGGACGAGTGATCAATGTTTCAAACCGGCTGCCGATTCTGATCCGGAAACACGCGGGCGGCGCCCGGTTGGAGAGAAGTTCGGGAGGACTGGCCACCGCTCTAGAAGCGGGTTGGCGCGACCAGCCCGGAGTCTGGATTGGATGGGCTGGCACGGGGCCGGAAGAAAATATCGAACCCTTCCTGGTGCGGGCTGCGCACCGGCGTTCCTACACTCTTCGCTCGGTCGCTCTTACTGACGAGGAGATCGCCAAGTTCTACTCCGGCTTTGCCAATGAAATCATCTGGCCCCTGTTTCACGACATGCCTTCGCGCTGCAATTTCGAGCCTGAGTACTGGGAAATCTACCAGCGGGTGAATCGCAAATTCGCCAGTGTGGCGGCGGAAACCGCGCAGGAAGACGATTTTGTCTGGGTCCATGACTACCACCTCATGCTGACGGCGGCTGCTCTGCGGCAGGCGGGAGTGCATGCGCGCATGGGATTTTTCCTGCACATTCCATTTCCTTCGCCCGACGTGTTTGAAAAGCTTCCGTGGAAAAAACCAATCCTCAAGTCACTGCTGGAATTCGACGTGATCGGGTTCCAGGGCGATCGCGACCGCTCAAACTTCGTGAGCTGTCTCGAACGCATGCTGCCCGAAGTCACGGTCGAGCGCGGTCATCCGCATCTCCTGGTCAGTCAGGAAGGGCGGCAAACGGTGGTGGGCACGTTCCCCATCGGCATCGATTTTGAGGCGTTTGAGCGCGATGCGAAGCGTCCGGAGATCGCAGCCCATGCTGCCAATCTCAGGAAACGGGTTTCAGATGACGTGCTGGTTCTGGGCGTGGACCGGCTGGACTACACCAAGGGGATTCCAGAGCGGCTCAAGTCATTCCGCCTGCTGCTGCGCCGTTTTCCCGAGATGCGGGGTCACATCACGCTGGTGCAGGTGGTGGTCCCCAGCCGCGAGGAAATTCCCAATTACAAACATCTGCGTCGCGAAGTGGAACTGCTCGTCAGCCAGATCAACGGCGAGTTCACCGAACCAGGATGGGTGCCGGTACACTACATCCACCGGAACCTGGGGCGGGATGAACTGCTGGCGTACTATCGTGCCGCTGACATCGGCTTGGTGACTCCGCTCAAGGACGGAATGAATCTGGTGGCCAAAGAATTCTGCGCCGCTCAGATTGACGAGCGCGGAGTGCTGATTGTCAGTGAATTCGCCGGCGCCGGTCCGGAATTGCGCAGCGGGGCCATCATCGTCAATCCCAATGATTTTGCCGAAGTGGCCCAGGCCCTGTACGACGCCGCCCACATGAGCGCCGACGACAAGCGCTGCCGGATGCGGTTGCTGCGCCAAATCGTGAAAGACCACAATGTCCACCGTTGGATACGTTCGTTCCTCCAGGCTATCCCGGAAGCTGTCCCGATGAAGGGCGACCCGGGAGGAGACTCCTGGGAGCCGGCGGGTAAATCAACGGAGGGTTCCCGGAAAGTTCTGCCGGGCGTGGCCCTGGTGGCTGCAGCTCTCTCGCCAGCCAGTCGTCCGCGCTATGCGATGGGCAAGGATGCCAAACTTCGCGTGCTGGGCAGCGCCGCAGGCGAAGACTAATTCTTAAGAGTTGTCATCCTGAGCGGAGTTGGCCCATTCGCTTGGCGAATGGGCCAATGAAGTCGAAGGACCCCTATTGCTTGCCAAAGGGCCGGTCCCACTAGCGGATAGAGCTAAAGTCTCCCACGCTGGACGAGGCTGATTTGTCAGGGGATCCTTCGACTGCGGGTTTGCTTCGCTGGGCGAAGCAAACTCTTCGCTCAGGATGACACGCATAGGCTGGCGTTCTGACTGATTGACTGATTACTGCAACTGCCTGCCTCTTGCCGCGTCGCACCCGCGGTCTTTCGGCACAGACTGCGATCTCGGATCCATCGCGTCAAGCGGCAGCCGTACATCAACCGTCGCATTCCGGCAGTCGCGAACCAGTTGGATATGTTCCCGTTGAAATTCAGGTGGCAGCAGGGAACGATTGCTTGCAATGTACTTCTCGAGATAGGTCATGTCGAACACTTCGCCTTCAGGCAGCTGCCATTCTGCCCGAAGCCTGTCGGCCACTTCCTTCCTGGCAAAGATCTCCAGGTTTCCCATGTGGTATTGCTGACCTTCCATTACAGAAACAGAGAGAATGACGGTGGCGTTGGATAGGTTCTGGGTATCCGGGATGGCCGTGAAATCGATGAAACCGCTTGAGACGTAGAGATCACGAAGAGCATCGAGACCACTGGCTATTTTGTCCCTCCCGAAAAGGTCACCCTTCTTGAGTGGAAACCCGCTGCGTAGTGCGGGCGTGCTGACGGCGTGGTTCCCGACGAAGCCGATTTCCGCCAGCGTGTAGCGTGGGCCCTCCAGAACATCAGCCTCCAGCACGACGGGCTTGGGTACGGCTATGGGATCACTCGGCTGGATGTGCAGGGTCTTGACTTGTGCGCTGATATATCCTCTGTTCTTAAACAAAGCTTGAATGCGCTCTTCGAGTTCGTCCGACTTCTCGTCAAAGCAGGAACCTGTCATCTCACTTTCAATGGTGGCGAGCTCATCTGAACTTAGCGTTTGCGTGCCAGTGACGGTGAAATCAGCAATCAACAAGCCGGAGTTATTGACGGTGCGATGATCCTGATCCTTCGTGCATTGCGCGCGCAGCAAGGCTGCGAGCAAGACAAAGGCAACCAATAGGAACCAATGACTCCTGCACATTGTGAATCTCGGGCGCCGGCGGATTGAAGAAATCGTACCACTCAATGAGGCGGTCAGAAGCACTGATTACTCCAACTGCTTGCCTTTAGTCTCGGGCAACTGCGTCGCCACCAGGCACGACAGCAGAAACGACGCGCCGCACAGGTAGAACGCCGAACTCAGACCCTTCGCCTGTCCCACCCACCCGATTACGAATGGCGCGATCGAACTCATAGTGCGTGCGCCATTGTAGGTAAAACCCAAAGCGCGGGCCCGGACGCTGGTGGGAAAAATCTCGCTGCCGATGATTCCCGAGCCGGAGAAGAACCCAGTGCCGAAAAACGCCAACACGGTACCCAATACCATCAGGGCCCAGGGTGTCCTGGCCATGGCATAAATCGGAACTGTAACTGCTGCCATGAACGTGTATAAAATGAACGACTTCCGGCGCCCGAGGTAGTCCGCTACCCAGCCGAAGCTGCCGTATCCGGGAAACATTCCGACCAGGTTCAATACCACCAGCAGCGTGGTCGTACCCATGATTCCGAAACCGCGTCCGCCTTGCTCGACTGGTAGAGAAAGGTAAGGCGGGATCCAGGTAAACAATCCCCACCAGGCGAACATGCCGAAGAAATTCATGAACAGCAGCGCCCAGGTATGTTTTCCGTACGGCGGTTTGAAGAGGGCGGCAAATCCCGTTTGCGGGATATTCGCCGAAGAGGCGTCAACTCCCCTGAGCTCACGTTGCCGCCACATTTCCGACTCGGGCACGCCGCGTCGCATCCACAAGACCACGAGCGCGGGCAGAATTCCGACGAAGAAGGCCATGCGCCAGTCGGCATAGTGGAGCACGATTCCCACCGCCAGCGCGGCCAGGGCGTAACCGATCGCCCACGAACTCTGGACAATGGAGATCGCTTTGGCCCGCAACTCGGTCGGCCAGGTCTCGGCTACCAGGGTGGCGCCGGTGTTCCACTCTCCGCCCATTCCCAGCCCGAGGATGAAACGAAAGACGGCCAGCATCAGCACCGAAGTTGCGAGACCGGAGGCGAAGGAACATATGGAATAAGTGAGGATGCTCAACATAAGGGCGCGCTTGCGGCCCAGGCGGTCAGCAATAAATCCGAAGCCGACGCCGCCGATTCCTGATGCCAGCAGGGTCAGACTGTTGAGCAGGCCGGCGGTCCCCTTGGTCATGCCCAGGTCGCGCATCACGTGCGCCAGCACCAGGGCATAAAGCATGGCGTCGAAAGCGTCGAGCATCCAGCCCAGGGCCGCGGCAACCAGCGTCCGGCGCTGCGCGGATGTGGCTTGGGTGAAAGGGAAGGCCAGGCTGGTTGCCATCGGACGGATTGTTAATGGTTCACGGCCGATTGGCAATCGAAAACCTGGGTTGGCGCTAGGAATCTCCGTGTCCTCGGTGGTTTCCTGATTGGAACCACGGAGGACACTGAGGACACAGAGAAAGGCAATCCTGTCTGTTTTCAAAAAATATCGGATGATGGGCTCTGTGTCCTCCGTGTCCTCTGTGGTTTGCTGATTCGAACCACGGAGAACACCGAGGAGACAGAGAAAGGCAATCCTGTCTGTTTTCAAAATATCGGATGATGAGCTCTGTGTCCTCAGTGTCCTCTGTGGTTTTCTTGATTGGAACGACGGAGGCACTGTGAACTACAAGTTCAGGAGATGGAAATATCTGCGGGCTTTGCGGACGTCACGCGCGATCTGTTCGCGCAGGGCTTCGATCGAGGGAAATTTAATCTCGTCGCGCAGGCGCTGTAAAAAATAGATCTCCACTTCGGTTTCAGGGGCCAATTCGATGGGATGAAAGTTCAACAGGTGAGTCTCGACCGCGAATGATTCAGTGCCAAACGTGGGACGTCCGCCTACGTTCGTGACCGAGTCAAAACACTCCTTACCCACTCGGGTCCGGCTGACGTAAACCCCATCCTTGGGCACGAACTCTTCATAGCGGCTCAGGTTGATGGTGGGCACTGTGTATTTGGAGCCGTATCCTCGTCCCCGGCCCGCGGTGGAGAGCATGCTGAAGGGGTGTCCCAGAAGGTGACGGGCGCGGCTGACCCGGCCTTCGCTCAGAAGGCGGCGAACGTGGCTGCTGGAGACGGGTTCGCCGCGCAGTTTCATTTCCGGGTAGACTTTGACTTCGAAGCCCATCTCGCGTCCGAACTCAGCCAGCGTACCCACATTGCCCGCGGCCTTATGGCCGAAATGAAAGTTGTAGCCTTCGTGCACTTCGCGGGCGCGCAGCTGTTTCCTGAGTATTTCTTCCGCGAACTGCCGTGGCGTCATCAATGAAAGATCTCGACCGAAAGGCAGGAGCAGCACCGCGTCCAGGCCGCTGGCCTCGAGCAGGCGAAGTTTTTCGGGAGTGGGAGTAATCAGTTTCAGCCCGGAATCCGGTTTCAGGATGCGGACCGGATGAGGCTCGAAAGTGACCGCCATGGCTTTGGCGCCAAGCTGCCGCGCGCGCTCCACGATTTCCGCAAGCACGTGGCTGTGAGCCCGGTGCACGCCGTCGAAGTTTCCGATACTGACCACAGTCGGGCCGAAATTTGCCGGAACGTCGCCGAGTTTGTGGAAGACATGCATTTAGAAGCAGCTTCTAGCTCTTAGCTCCTGGCTTTTAGCTAAGTCCAAACCTTCCTAAATCTCAAATTCCAGTTTCATCCCGTCATATGAAAGCCGTACATGCGGCGGAAGCGACGCGTTGGTCTCTGCATGCGGCAGGTCGTGGCAAATATGGGTGAAGAATGCGCGCGCGGGTTTGACTCGTTCCACGATGCGGAGCGAATTCTCCACCGTCGAGTGTGTGGGATGAGGCTTATGGCGCAGCGCATCGAGAAAAAGAATGTCAAGGTCCTGCAGCTGGTCAAAAGCGGCTTCAGGCACGGAACTGTGATCGGTAAGATAAGCAGCAGACCCAAACCGGAAGCCGTAGATTTCGGTTTCCCCATGGATCACGGCGACCGGTTCGAACCGCGCGCCGAACAATTCCAGCGGCCCCTCCAGGGGTTTGAGTTCCACCTGCGGCAATCCGCCGAATTTGTAGTCCGCGTCAAAAATATAGCGAAACATGTTGCGGACGAACGCAACCACATCGGGACGGGCATAGAGCGGAAGCTTGCCCGGCCGGTGGCGAAAGCTGAGGGGCCGCAGGTCGTCAATGCCCAGAATATGGTCGGCATGCGCGTGCGTGTAAAGCACCGCGTCCAGGCTGCGTATATTTTCCCGGATCGCCTGTTCGCGAAAATCAGGCGTAGTGTCGATGAGCACGCTTCGCCCACCATACTCAATCAACACGGAGGGCCGGGTGCGGCGGTCACGCGGGTCGGAAGAGCGGCAGACGGCGCAGTCGCAGCCAATGGTAGGCACGCCCATGGACGTGCCGCTCCCCAGCACCGTCAGCGTGGCTTTCATCGTTTCGCGGGGTTGGTGCCGGTCGCCTGCGGCGGCCGCGCCAGCGCGTTGGTCACTTCCACATAAGCCATGCGCAATTCGTAAAGGCAGTTCTGCAAGAAGTTCTCTTCCGCGGGCGTGAGGTTGCCCTTGGTCTTTTCCGCCAGCAGACCGAGTGTATCAACGGTCTGGCGGGCGCCCAGAAGATCGATTCGCGGCTGTCCTCGCTCTTCCTGCATGAGCCCGAGTTGCAGCATGGCGGTCATATACAGAGAGGCCATGAAGCGCTCGAACGTCATCTCCATTTCTTTGGCGGAATGGCCGCTGAGTTCGACTCGCGCATCCAGGTCGCTGGCCGATTTGCGGTAGGCATCGGCCTGTTCCTTTTGCTCCGCCGCGCTGGGACTCGGCGGCACGGACGAATCCAGCGAAGATGGCTCCAGTGGAGAGGGTTCGGTCGCGGCAGGTTTCGCCTCTGCGGCTACGGGAGGAGCAGGCTTTGAAGTGGAGACCTCCTCTTCACTGACTTCCTGGCGCAACTCGCCGTCGGAGGTGAACAGTCGCCGGTCGGTTACGGTAAAGCTTTCCTGCTTTTTTTCAGACATAAATTCTTTCCTCGAATTACTTGAATGCTTCGGCGAACGGCAGGTTCGCCACGACGGCGGCGCTCCCACCAGCCTCCACTTGCTTGCCGGGCGTCGCTACTTCCCGGCGGATGTAGCCCAGCGCCACCCGGTGCTCACTACCCGACAGGGGCAGGGAAGCGGCGCTGGTAATTTCTCCAACCTCTTTGCCTTCCACCAGGACCTTGCTTCCCGGAGAGGGCAACGGCCCGTTAACTTCAAAGCCGGTGAATTTTCGACGCACCTGGCCGCGCGAACGAATGCGCTCAACGATCTCCTGGCCAACGTAGCAGCCCTTGGAAAAATTCAAAGCGCGTTCCTGCTCCGTTTCCTGGGGCAAGTCGCGCTCGCGGATGTCGATGCCATAGCGCGGGATTCCCCCGGCAATGCGCAACAGGTCGAGCGCCGCTGTTCCCACGGCCTTGGCTCCGGCCTTGACGAGTGCTTCATACACTTTCTCCAGCTCACCGGGTGCCAGCCACAATTCAAAAGATTCCACGCACGGGTTGTCGCCACGTACGAGAGTCACAGCAGTTTGCTGCCAAGTTGCTCCGGCAAATTGCAAAGGTCTGAGGTCGGGCACCTCGAACCCGGCTGCCTGTAGGGCTTCCCGGGATTTTGGTCCCGCGATTCCAACGGCTTCCAGCTTCTCGCCGGCCACCTCAACGTCGTCCATGATGATGTACTTGTCGAAGACGGCGAGGATCTTCTCCAGCCGCGACTGGTCGGTATCGACCAGCAATGACTCTCCCCGATTGTAGGCGTACAAATCGCCCAGGATGTGTCCCTGCGGATTGAGCAGAAAAGCGTACACGCCGTGTCCAGGCGCGAGATCGCGGATATTGTTGGTGACCATGCCGTTCAGCCAGCGCACCCGGTCGCTGCCGGTGAGTGAAACCTTGGCGCGAGCGCTGAGTTGGTAAACCCCAGCTGCCGCTGCCAGCGCCTGGAATTCGGATCGGACGTCGCCAAAATCGGTGGGGGGCGGAACCGGGGCCGCGTCCAGCGTGTTTTGTGGTGTGGTCACACTCATTTTCTCTTGCTTTGATTATATAGCGCTGCGATGTTGGGCGGGCGGCTCCGTCCCGTTTCCCGTGAGACGGGCGAGGAGCCCGTCCTCCATCTTCGTGTTTCTTGTTTCTTGCTTTGCGCGCTGCCGACCGAGTTGATAATCTTCCATTCCGTGAGTCCAAAAAAACGCATTGCCATCATCCCCGGAGACGGCATCGGCCCGGAGGTCATCGCCGAGGCCGTGAAAGTCGTCCAGGCTTCGGGCGCCGGCGTCGAGATGACCCATTTCGACTGGAGCGCCAATCGTTATCTGGCGGACGGCGTTACCGTCCCGCCGGACGGCTTCGCCATGCTGGAGCGCGATTTCGACGCCATCCTGCTCGGCGCATTCGGCGACCCCCGTGTGGCGTCCAATATCCACGCCAAGGAAATCCTCCTGGGCATGCGCTTCAAGATGGACCTTTACGCCAACCTGCGCCCGGTGCGCCTGCTCGATTCGTCGTTATGCCCACTGAAAGGCATCGAACCCCGGGACATTGATTTTGTAGTCGTCCGCGAAAATACCGAGGGTGCTTACGTGGACGCGGGCGGGGTCTTCAAACCGGGCACACCGGATGAGGTCGCCGTACAGGAAGACATCAACACGCGTAAGGGTGTGGAGCGGGTAGTCCGCTATGCCTTTGAATATTGCGAGCGTCACAAGAAGCAGGACGGGACGCCGCGCCAACGCGTATTGATGTGCGACAAATCGAATGCCATGACCCACGCGGGAGGACTGTGGCAGCGGGTCTTCAAGGAAGTGGGCCGCGAGTATCCGCAGATCACTTCGCAGCACATGTACGTGGACGCGCTCTGCACCCAGATGGTGCGCGATCCGCGGCAGTTCGATGTGATCGTGACCAACAACATGTTTGGCGACATCATTACTGACCTGGCCGCCGGGCTGCAGGGCGGACTGGGCATGGCCGCCAGCGGAAATATTCATCCCGGAAAGACCTCAATGTTCGAGCCGGTGCATGGCTCGGCGCCACCCATTGCGGGCAAGAACGTTGCCAATCCCCTGGGCGCGATTCTCACCTCGGCGATGATGCTGGCGCACCTGGGCCTGACCCACGAGGCGGAAAAGATCGAGGTTGCCGTGCTTGAAGCTGTGCGGCAAAAGAAGATCACGCAGGACGTCGGCGGCAGCCTGGGTACGCGGGATGCGGGGGAGTGGGTGGCGAAGCGGGTGGTCCACAGCGGCTAAAGCCGCCTCCTCTCGCGGCCTGTTTTTGCACGGCTGGAAGAGGTTGAGGAAAAACTCGCAGATTTTGGCCCTTGGGTGGAAGAGCGGCCCTTCAGGGCCGCGTAAGTCGTCAGGAATGTGAACGGGCTTTAGCCCCCGTGGTCGCTTCGTCAGGGCAAATGCAGTTTTCCGCAGCCTCTGGAAGCCGTGCGCTTCCACGAACAGCGCCAATCCGAAATGCGCGTTTGAGAACGATCAGATCGACGTGGAAAAGAGAGACGCACAGTATCGACGCCTGCGATTTGGCGAAGGATACCTTACGTTCCGTGGAAGGGCACGGCTTCCAGCCGTGCCAATCGAGGGGGTCAAGCGACCGGCTTTAGCCGCTGTGGCGCCTCATCAACCGAGAATCCCGGGTGCGCCGATGAATACGGATAGTCTCTAGGAAATTGAACCAGCCCGCCGCGAACTGGATTCAGATGAATGTAGCGCCGATACTTCTCGAAGTCCGTCCAATCGTGAATCCGATGATTGGCAAAGCTCCGTTGCCAGATTTCCATTCTTGATCCGATTTCCTTCATGAAGCGATGAGAATAGCCGCCTTTGATGAATTGCATCGCTCGCTCCAGTGTGACCGCAGGTTTGGGGGCGAGCAGCAAATGAATGTGATCAGGCATGACGACGAATTCGTAGAGTTGAAAGATACCGCGCTCACGGTAGGCGAACAAAGTGTCGAGAAACAAAGTGGCGGCGCGTTCGGACTGGAACAGGGAGCGGCGTCCCCAGGTAACGGATGTGACGAAGAATGTGCGCTCGGCGAAGTTGTCCACAGCGGCTAAAGCCGCCTCCCCGTTGACTCTTTTTCGCACGGCTGGAAGCCGTGCGCTTCCACGGTGCTGCCCGCGGCACGCGCCTCAGGCGGGTCGGGATCGATTGTCACGCGTTGAGAGGCGGTGGAGATGTGATGTCCATCACATGACGGGCCGGGATTCCCGGAATGGGCAGACGCGCCGCCACAGGCCAGGCATTCACTAACCCCGCCGCCCACTCAGCAGCGCCAGTTCGCGCCATTTCCAGTGGCAATCGACATCGCGAAACCCGATCTCCCGCAGCCATTCCAGCTGCGTTTCCAGAGCCAGCAGTTGGTTGGAAGGGTCTTCGGTCTCTCCCGTGCATCCGATGTGCTGCAGGAATTCTTCGTGAAGCTCGGGCGTAGGGGACGCCACATGCTCCAGATTGCAAAACACTCCGCCGGAATTCAGCCGGGCATAAATGTCAGCGTAAAGCGACCGCTTGCGTTCGTGGGTGAGATGATGAATAGCAAAGCTGGACACAACGGCGTCAAAGCTGCCTGACTCGGGAAGGGGATTCTCCAGATTGTGAGCCACGACCGTGACCGAGGGATCGCCGGCAAAACGTTTGCGCGCGGCGTCCAGCATGGCGGGAGAGAAATCAATGGCCACCGCGGTAGCTTCGGGATGCGCCAATTTGACCAGAGCAAGCAGACGTCCGTCTCCGGTGCCAAGATCGAGAATGCGCTGGACGGCTGGCGAGATGAATTCCAGCAGGGTGGATTCGCCTTCAACCCGGTGCGGGATGGAGTCGGCGCGGCCCAGGTAGTCGAGCGCATGCTGAGTTGAGGCCCAAAGGTTAACGCTCATCTGAAAAGTATAAACTCATATCCCATGGCTAAATTGAAGATGGGCGGCAAGTGGCGTCGGACGTCAATTCTTACGCTGTTTCTGCTCCTTCTCCCGCTGGCTGCTCTCGGACTGTTTCCAACTGGGTGCTTGCACCGAAGCAGTAAACCTCGGGCGGGTAGTCCACAGGCACAATCAGCCACTCCACCAGCCACGCAATCGAGCACTCAGCCCCCTGCCGAAGAACAGAAGATCTCGCCGCAGGAAGCGGAGAAGCTCTTTCGCTCGGTGGATGAGATTCTTAGCTTTGCCAGCAAGGACACCTTGCTTCCCATCAAGCATGAGGTCAAGCGGCAGTTGGTCAGCCGCGACGTAGTGGAAAGCTACGTCAGCAAGCACACCAGCGAGGACGAGGACGCCAAGCGTCTGCGCCGCTCCGAGTTGGTGCTCAAGAAATTCGGACTGCTGCCGCGAGACTTCGACCTGGGACAATTCCTGCCCCTGCTGCTGAAAGAGCAGGTCGCGGGATACTACGATCCCAAAACCAGGACGGTGAATCTTCTGAACTGGCTGGGCGCGGACCAGCAGAAGCCGGTGCTGGCGCACGAACTGACGCATGCGCTGCAGGACCAGTCTTTCAATCTCGAGAAATACATGAAGCCGGCGGACGCCGATCTCGTGAAGAAAAAAGAAATCATCGCGCAGGACATCGAAAATGACGAGCTCAGCACCACGCGGCAAGCGGTGGTCGAGGGCCAGGCCATGGTCGTGCTCGTGGACTACATGCTGGAGCCCATGGGCCTGTCGCTGAAGGATTCGCCGCAGGTGGTCCAGGGCTTGAAGGACGGCATGCTGGTGGGAACGGCGGATTCGGTGCAGTTCCGCAATGCGCCCATCTACATGAAAGAAGCGCTGACCTTTCCCTATCGCTATGGCATCGATTTCATTGCTGAAGTGCTGATCAAGGAGGGGAAAGAAAAAGCCTTCGCCGAGCTTTTTCGCAATCCTCCGCGGACCACGCGGCAGATCATGGAACCGGAGACCTATCTTTCCGGCGAGCGCCTGGAGCCCATGCCCGTGCCCGACCTGCGGCAGGTGTTCAAAAATTACGACCGCTTCGATGTGGGCGCGGTCGGAGAGTTCGACGTGGCGGTACTGATTGACCAGTATGCCGGCGCCGCGATTTCGCACAAGTTGTATCCGGAGTGGCGCGGAGGCTACTACTTCGCAGTGCGGCCCAGGGGCGATCCCGCCGCACCGCTGGCCCTGCTCTACGCCTCACGCTGGTCCACTCCGGAAAAAGCGTCCAACTTTGCCGCGATCTATGCCACGGGGCTAAGCAAACGATACCTGCATGTGCACGATGTCCCGCAGGCTGGCGCGCAGCCGGCTATCGAGACCGCCGCCTCGGACCATTTGACCGGCAAGCGAACCTGGCTGACCGAAGATGGCCCCGTCGTCATTGATGTACAGGGCGATACAGTCATGGTCACCGAGAGCCTGGACCAGGACACAACGGACAAGCTGGAACAGGAAATATTCGGCATGGCCGCAGCGGCAAAATAGCTTTTGATTGTGTGGGACCGGCGGAGACTGTGTAGGACCGAGTCTCCGACCCGGTCAGGCGGCCCAAAGGGCCGCAGGCTTTCGGGTGGTCCGCAAAAAACCAGCGGTGCTGCGCACCGCCCGACCGGGTCGGAGACCCTGTCCCACACGGTCGCCCTGTATAATCACCGTTTTCCGAGGAGACCCTTGGCACAAGCAGAAATTGGAATTATTGGAGGCAGCGGGCTGTATTCCATGCCCGGCCTGACCAAAGTCAAAGAAGTACGCCTGACGACACCCTTCGGCAAACCCTCGGACGCCTACGTCCTGGGCACGCTGGAAGGCCGCAAGGTCGCGTTCCTGGCGCGTCACGGCCGCGGACACCGCATTCTTCCCACCGAGCTGAATTTCCGGGCCAACATTTATGGCTTCAAGCAGCTCGGCGTGGAGCGGATCGTTTCCATTTCCGCTGTGGGGTCGCTGAAAGAAGAGCATAAGCCGCTGGAGTTCGTGATCCCCGACCAGTTTTTCGACCGCACTCGCCACCGTGTGGACACATTCTTCGGGAACGGCATCGTGGCCCACATTGCGTTTGCCGATCCTATCTGTCCTCAGCTGGCCCAGGTCGTCGAAGGCGCGTGCAAAAAAGCGAGCGTCACGGCGAAGCGCGGCGGCAGTTACGTGTGCATGGAAGGTCCCCAGTTTTCGACCAAAGCCGAATCCAATGTCTATCGCAGCTGGGGCATGGACGTGATCGGCATGACCAACCTGCAGGAAGCCAAGCTGGCCCGCGAGGCGGAGATCTGTTACGTCACCGTTGCGATGGTCACTGACTACGACTGCTGGCATCCGCACCATGATTCGGTGACCGTGGACCAGATCGTGGCCGTGCTGCTGAAAAATGCCGAGAACGCAACCCGGGTGGTGCGCGAGACGGTAGCTGCCATGCCCAGGGAGCGAGCCTGCAAGTGCGGCTCGGCGTTGGCGCACGCCATTCTCACCGATCGCAGCAAAATTCCCGCGGCCACGCGGCAGAAGTTGAAACTCATCCTCGACAAATATCTCAAGGCCAAAAAAGCATGAGCATCGTCGCAGTGGGTTCCGTGGCGTTCGATACCATTGCCAGTCCCTCGGGAAAAGTGGACGGTGTTCTCGGCGGCGCGGCCACGTATTTCGCTCTGGCTGCCAGCTATTTCACCGACGTGCGCGTGGTCGCTATTGTGGGCGAGGATTTCACCGCCGATCACGAAAGCGTATTAAAGAAACGTGGGGTGGATACCCGCGGAATCGAACATGCCAAAGGGAAAACGTTTCGCTGGGGCGGCCAGTATCTGGATAATTTGAATGAGGCGAAGACCGACTTTACCGACCTCAACGTGTTTCAGAATTTTCAGCCCCACATTCCATCCCACTATCAGGACTCGCAGTTTCTGTTTCTGGCCAATATCCAGCCCGACCTGCAGGCCATGGTCCGGCGGGAGATGAAGACGGTGCGCATGACCGGCGGCGATACCATGAACTACTGGATCAACAATGCGCGCCAGCAGTTGACGGAAACTCTGAAACTGGTGGACGTGCTGTTGATCAACGATACCGAGGCCAAGAGTCTGGCGGGCGAGACCAACCTGCCGCGGGCCGCGCTGAAAGTCCTGGCCATGGGACCGCAGGCGCTGGTGATCAAGCACGGTGAGTACGGCGCCACTATCTTCTTTCGTGAAGGCGCGTATGGCATTGGCCGCCATCCCTTTCGCGCTCCGGCGCTGCCCATCGACGAAGTCAAGGATCCCACCGGCGCAGGCGATTCTTTTGCCGGCGGCTTCATGGGATACATTGCCTCGCAGGGAGAATTAAGCCGCGAAGTCCTGAAGCGCGCTCTGTTTTACGGCGGCGTGATGGGATCGTTTGCCGTCGAGCGTTTTGGCACCGAGCGATTGCAGTCGCTCACGCGGGAAGAAATTGACGCCCGCTTTCAAATCTTCCGCGAGCTGACCCACCTGGAATGAGCGCGCAGCCGATCCGGCACTGGGACCGCGAGACCGCCCTGCTGGCATGGCTTATTGCGTGCGTTTCGATTCTTTCCTTTCTGTTTTACCTGCGGCGCGGCGACGTTCTGCTCTATGGCGATGCGGTGGCGCACATCAACATTGCGCGCCGTGTGTTCGATTCCCGCACTCCGGGCCTGCTGCAACTGGGGACCGTCTGGCTGCCACTGCCGCACCTGCTGATGATTCCGTTTCTGCTCTCGAACTGGATGTGGAAGACGGGAGTGGGCGGATCGATCCCGTCGATGGCCGCCTACGTTTTTGGAGCGGTCGGAATCTTCCGGATCGTGCGCAGAGGCCTTGGCCTCGCTTCACAATCCAGTCCGATGGTCAGAATCACGGCGTGGCTGGCGGCGATCATTTACGCCGCCAACCCCAACCTGATCTATCTGCAGGCCACGGCCATGACCGAACCGCTCTACCTGGCGTTGTTTATCTGGGCGATTGTGTACTTCGACGAATTCGTGCGGGACTGCCGCCGGGCAGGCGAGGGTGCGCATTCAACCTCCAAGCCTGCCCTGGTCAAATGCGGGTTTTGCCTGGCCGCTGCATGCCTGACTCGCTACGACGGGTGGTTTCTCGCGGTTGCGATGTGTTTGGCTGCGCTTGCCGTGGCGCTTCGAGCCCATCACCCGGAACGCGACCTCAGAGGCCGACTCGTAAAATTCATTCTCGTGGCTGCAGCCGCGCCGGCGTTGTGGCTGGCTTATAACGCGATTGTCTATCGCAATCCGCTGGAATTCGCCAACGGCCCTTATTCGGCAAAGGCCATTGAACAGCGGACGCCGGGCGCGTTTCATCCCGGCAGCCATGATCTTCGGACTGCGTACAACTATTTCCTGAAGTCGGCGGAGGTGAATCTTGCCGCCGAAGGCTGGCAAAAAGTTTGGGTACTGCTGGCCCTGGCGGGGGTGATCGCGAGCCTGGTCCGGAGGCGCTTTCGGGGTCAACTGTGGCCGCTGCTTCTGTTATGGGTCCCATTGCCGTTCTACACGCTCTCCGTCGCCTACAGCGGCGTTCCCATCTTCATGCCCGTCTGGTGGCCGTTTTCCTACTACAACGTGCGCTATGGATTGGAATTGCTGCCGGCGTTTGCGGTGTTTGTGGCGCTGGCGGTTTACTTCGCCGCGGCGCTGATGCAACGCCGAGCCCTCACCCTTTCAATGGCAGCGGCGGGCATGATCTTTGTGGCTGCGAGTTATGGACTGATCTGGTCTGCCCCGGTTTGTCTTGGCGAAGCCACAGTCAATTCGCGAACCCGCATCGCGGTGGAACGTGAACTGGCCGACTTTCTAAAGGCGCTCCCGAATGATTCGACCCTGCTCATGTACCTGGGCGAACACGTCGGGGCCTTGCAGCAGGCCGGCATCCCGCTACGGCGGACGATCAACGAAGGCAACCATCGCACCTGGAAGCAGCCCGTCGATCTGGACGGGTTGTGGGAGCGCGCGTTGGCCAATCCGTCGCAGTACGCCGAGTTTGTCATCGCCTTCGAGGGCGACGCGGTTTCCACTGCAGTCCAAAAGCAGAATCTGATACCGCTGGCGGTGATTCATGCCTCAGGTCAGCCCAAGGCGACGATCTACCGGACGCGCGCCCCGTCCCGGTAATCATCTGGGTTAACTTGCGGGCGCGGAAGCTGCCGGGGACCAAGTTTTCCGGTGATAAAATCCAGCCACCCAAAGCTCCCATGCCACTCGTGCAACATATCCACGATGTCCTGATGAGCGAAATGTCCTCGGCCGGGGTTTACCTGTTGCGCCTGGTGCTGGCAGCCGTCCTGGGAGGCGTGATCGGACTGGAGCGCGAGATCAAGCATCGACCCTCCGGCCTGCGCACCAATCTCTTTATTTGCGTCGGCGCGGCGCTGTTTACTTTGCTCTCGGATGCGCTGGCGGTCCGCTACCTCGGCGACCACACTCGCATTGCGGCGCAAATCATTCCCGGCATCGGATTCATCGGGGCGGGTTCCATCCTGCACAATCGGGACAATCTGGTGACTGGCCTCACGTCTGCCGCCACGCTCTTCGTGGTGGCCTCGGTCGGTATGGCGGTGGGCGGCGGCCTTTACGTCACGGCGATTTTCGCCACCGCGCTCATTCTGCTTTGCCTGTTCCTGCTGGGAAATGCCGAGCAGAGACTCAATCTCAAGCTGACAGTGAACACTTACGAGGTTACCGGCAGCAACCCGGACGATCTTAAGGCGGAAGTCAACGCCGCCTTGGAATGCATCCACGCCATGATGGGAAACGTGCATGTGGCCGAGACCCGGCAGCATGTCCGTCTGCAGTTTGAGCTGGCAGGAACGCGCAAGGAGCAGGAGAAAGCGCTGCAGGCTTTGAAGCAATCTTCGTTGCTCGAAACGGTTGTACCTCTGGGGCCGGTGCAGACAGAATGACGCCATCGGAGCGAGTCATTCCCTTCGTAAAGGCGAATGCCAGCGGCAATGATTTCCTGATTATCGATGGCGTGTACGTTCCGGCCGATGTCGCGGCGTTCAGCAAGCGCATCTGCGACCGCCATCACGGGGTGGGAGCGGACGGCGTAGAGTGGCTGTTTCCTGATCCAGACGCCGACGTGCGCGCCCAACTGTTCAACGCCGATGGCTCGGAAGCAGAAATTTCCGGCAACGGTACCCGCTGCGTGGCGGCCTACCTTTGCTCGGAGCGGGCCGGGGACCGGTTTGCGATCCGCACCGGCGCCGGGATCAAGAACTGTGAACTGCTCAGTCGCAGCGAATCCCGGTATGAGTTCGAAACCGCCATGGGCGAGCCTCAGGTTGGAGAAGAAACACGGCTTCGGCTTTCATCTGGTGAAGTGCGCGGCATCCCAGTCTCCATGGGGAACCCGCACTACGTTGTCTTTGTAAAGCAGTTTGCCCCGGAATGGCAATCCGAGGCCGGCGAAATCGGACGTCATGACCACTTCAAGCAAGGGGTCAACATTGAACTGGTGATGACCAAGGATGCTGGGAATGTTGAAGTCAGATTTTTCGAGCGCGGAGTCGGCGAGACCCAGTCTTCCGGGACAGGTTCCTGTGCCTCCGCGGTAGCTGCCATTGCCGCAAAACGCGCTCAGTCTCCGGTGCGGGTTCATGCTCCGGGCGGAGTGCAGACGGTCCGCTGGGAGGACCAGGTTTTTCTTCGCGGTCCGGCGGAACTGATTTGCCGTGGTGAGTTTTTCGTTTAGGGTCTGGATTTGGCGTTAGCGTTTAAGATGGGACACAGATGCCTTCTCATAGAGAAGCTTCGCGCATCAAGCCACCGGCGCTCCGGCCAGGCGACACCGTGGGCATCGTGGCCCCGGCAAGCAGTGTCAAACTGGAGCAACTGGAGGCGGGCTGCGCGGCTTTGCGTGAACTGGGATACAAGCCTTTCTATTTTGATTCCATCTTCGAACGTGATCTCTATTTCGCTGGTTCAGCCACGCGGCGCGCGCGGGAACTGGAAGAAATGTTCATCCGTGACGAGGTGCGGGCGATCGTGTGTGCCCGGGGCGGATACGGCGCGAACTATCTGCTCGATATTCTCGATCTCAAGAAAGTCAAGGCACATCCCAAGATTTTTGTCGGCTACAGCGATCTGACCACGCTTTTGACATACTTCACCGACGCGACTGGACTGATTACTTTCCACGGCCCCATGGTCGCCAAGGACTTTGCGCACGCCGACGGCGTGGATCGAGAATCCTGGGAGAGCGCCTTGAACGGATCTTCAGAATGGGTGCTCGCACTGGATTCAGATGTGAAATCGCTGGTCGCGGGGTCTGGGGAAGGAATTCTTTATGGCGGATGCCTCTCCATTCTGGTGGCCTCGTTGGGCACGCCCTATGAAATTCGCACCGCGGGCACAATTCTGTTTATCGAAGACATCGCCGCCAAGCCTTACCAGATCGACCGCATGCTCATGCACTTGAAGCTGGCCGGAAAGCTGGCCGATGTTAAGGGCATCATCTTTGGCGAAATGTTGGATTGTGAGCAGAATAAAAATAAAGATCAAGGCTACTGGCTCGAGGAAGTTGTGATGCGCCTGGTCGGGGATCTGGGCGTGCCTGTGGCTTACGGTTTGCGCTCCGGACATGTTTCCGGTCGCAACATTACTCTACCTTTCGGCGTGCGGGCAGCGCTGGATGTCACGACCCGCGGGGTCAACCTTAAAATACTGGAAGCAGCCACATCGGCTGCGGTTTCATCGAGGTCTGCGGGATGAAGGCAAAATAACCACGGAGGACACGGAGGACACAGAGTTGTCCCCGCGTGACGGCACGAACTATGAGCGATAAACGGCATATACACCTGATCGGCATTTGTGGCACCGCCATGGCGTCCCTGGCCGGCATGCTCAAGCAGCGCGGTTTTCGTGTGACTGGCTCTGACGCGGCTGCGTATCCTCCCATGTCGGACTTCCTGGCTTCGCTGAATATTCCGCTGGCCCAGCCCTTTGCGGCCGTCAATCTCAATCCGCGGCCAGATATGGTTGTGGTGGGAAACGCCATCTCGCGCGGCAACGTTGAACTGGAACACATTCTCGACCAGCGCATTCCGTTCTGCTCGCTGCCCCAGATACTGCACGAAGAATTCCTGCGAGGGAAAGAAGTCCTGGTTGTGGCGGGTACCCACGGCAAGACCACAACCACCTCGATGCTGGCCTGGATCTTCCACAGCGCCGGGGTGCAGCCATCGTTCCTGATTGGAGGTATCGCGGAAAATTTCGGCAGCAGCTTTCAGTTAGGCGAGGGCAAGCACTTCATCCTTGAAGGCGACGAGTACGACACCGCGTTCTTCGACAAGGGTCCGAAGTTCCTGCACTATTTTCCCGACGCCATCATTCTGACCTCGGTGGAATTCGATCACGCTGACATTTACAAGGACCTCGATGCCGTAGAAACAGCGTTCAAGCGCCTGGTCAACCTGGTGCCGGGACGCGGCCGGATCGTCGCACTGGATACAGGCGAGAGCATCGAACGCTGCCTCGCCAAGGCGTTCTGCCCGGTGGAGCGTTATGGAAGCAGTCCACGCGCCACCTGGCAGATAAGAAATCTCCGGCTGGATCCTTCTCGCACTTCGTGGACCGTATTGCAAAACGGCAAGCCCTGGTCGGATTTTGAATTCCCCCTGGCCGGCGAATACAACGTGCTGAACGCAACCGCGGCGGCTGCGCTGGCTTCCGGATGCGGAATTCCGAAGGAACAAATCGCCGCTGCTCTAAAGACGTTCAAGAGCGTGAAACGCCGGCTGGAGGTGAGGGCCCAGGTGAACGGCATCACCATCATCGATGACTTCGCCCATCATCCCACCGCGATTGCGGGCACGCTGAAGGCCCTGCATGCACGCTATCCCGGGGCCCGGCTGTGGGCGATTCTCGAGCCCCGGTCGAACACGCTCCGGCGCAATGTTTTCCAGAGCGAACTCGCCCGCAGTCTGGCAGTCGCGGATGAGGTCGTAGTGGCCAACGTATTCAAATCTGAATCGATCCCCGAGAGCGAACGCATGGACGTGGCCGCGCTGGTGGCCGACGTGCAAAAGCTGGGCCGGCACGCGCGCATCCTGCCCGATGCTGATGCGATTGTGCAGACGGCGGCGCCCGAAATGCGGCCCGGAGATGTCGTGGCCATTCTTTCCAATGGCGGCTTTGGCGGTATTTACGAAAAGCTGCCACAACGTTTGAAATCCATTGCCGGAGGCGCTTCGGGCAACCATTCGCTGAAGGCGTCCGCCAAAGCGTGAGTCTCTCGCCCACCACGCGCCTCGCCCTTGCTCTGATCTGGCTCGCCGTGCTTGTGGCCATGCCGGCGGGGGCGCAAAATTCCCAGACTTCGTCGCCCGCGCCGGTGCGATACGTCGTTTCGCTAGCCAACCGCGCAGACCACCTCGTCGAAGTAAAGATGCTCCTGGGTCACGGCGCACCCGAACGCGATCTGCAACTGCCGGTCTGGAACGCCCTTTATCAGGTGCGCGATTTCTCCCAATACGTAAGCTGGGTCCGTGCCAGAACCAGCGATGGGCAGCCGCTTCCGATAGCCAAGACAGACAAGACGACGTGGCATCTCAGCCGCGCGGCCCCGGGCGCGGAAATCGAATATGAAATCTTCGCTGATCAATCCGGCCCTTTCGGCGCGCAGCTGAATTCGCAGCACGCATTCTTCAATCTGGCCGAGATCCTCATGTATCCCGTTGAAGGCCGCGACTCTCCCGTGGAAATCTCATTCACCAATCTGCCGCGGGAGTGGCACATCGCGACCGCGCTGAGGGAATCAGGAGATGCCTTCACGGCGCCGGACTACGATCATATGGTGGACTCTCCGGTTGAAATCGGCGCCTACCAGGAGGCTGACTTCGACGAAGCCGGCGGGCACTATCGCGTCATCGTGGATTCCGATCCTTCGGCTTATGACATGCGGAAGATCGTCGCCATGCTGCGGCGGCTCGTCTCCTCGGCCACCGCGTGGATGGACGATCGGCCATTTCAGACTTATTTGTTTTTCTATCATTTTCGGCCGGGGGCGCCGGGCAATGGCATGGAGCACGCCAACGGCACCGCCATTGATTTCAGCCTGGAGGCGCTGGCTAAAAATCCCCAGGGATTCGCGGGCCTGACCGCTCACGAGTTTTTCCACTTGTGGAACGTGAAGCGAATCCGGCCTCAGACCCTCGAGCCCGTTGACTACACCAGGGAGAACTACACTCGGGCGTTGTGGTTCAGCGAGGGCACGACCACGACGGCGGCGAACATCATCCTGCTGCGCGCCGTCCTGCTGGATGAAACCCGCTATTTCGAGGGCCTGGCCGCTGAAATTAGCGAATTGGAGCGGCGTCCCGCCCATCTCACTCAGTCGGTGGAAGAATCCAGTCTGGATGCGTGGCTGGAAAAATACGACTACTACCGCTTACCCGCGCGCAGCATTTCCTACTACAACAAGGGAAACCTGCTGGGCGTACTGCTCGACCTGCAGGTGCGCGAGGCCACCCACGATGCTGCCTCGATTCGCGACGTCTTTCATTGGATGAATGAAAACTACGCGCGGAAAGGCCAATTCTTTCCCGACACAGACGGAGTGCGCCGGGCCGCCGAGGCCGTCAGCCATGCCGACCTGGGATGGTTCTTCCAGAAATATGTTGCCGGCACGGAGGAAATTCCGTGGGACGATTTCTTCAAGAGCGTGGGACTGCATTTGTCACCTCGCGCGACCAACGTTGCCGATCTCGGATTCGTGGCCACCCGGAACTTCGACGCTGCGCTGGTAGTGTCTGGCGTCACGCCGGGAAGCGCAGCTGAGCGTGCCGGCCTGGCCGTCGGAGATTCCATTCTGGAGATCAACGGACAGAAAGCTGATCGGGGGTTCGCCGCACATTCGGAAGTTCGCCCGGGTGATACGCTCCGCCTCCGGATACGCAACTCAGCCGGCGAGCGCGAATTGCACTGGAAGATGGGCAGCCGTCAGGAAATTGAACTGGAGCTGACCGATCTGGACAAGGTCACTCCAGAGCAGAGGGCCCGCCGGGCGGCCTGGCTGAAAGGTGAATCCCGGGCGCTGGGAGCGTCCGCTCCATGATTCGCACCATCGCGATGCTCGCGTTCTGGAGTCTGGCGCTTCCACTGGCGGCGCTGATTTGTTTTCCCTGGACGTTTCTGACCGGCGATATCCGTTTTCTTTATCGCGTAGCCATGGGGGCGGCCGGGATGGGAGCACGGCTGGCCGGAATACGGGTGCAAACCATCGGACTTGACCGGCTCGATCCCAAACGCACCTACGTGTTCATGTCGAACCACGTATCCAACATCGATCCGCCCATCATGCTGCCGCTGATTCCACGCCGCACCTCGGTGATGGCGAAGAAGGAGTTGTTTGACTATCCCCTGCTGGGGAAGACGATGAGGCTGGGGTCGCTGGTTCCGGTCGATCGCGGAAATCGTGACGCTGGCATCTCGGCGGTGCGGGCGGCAGCCGCCGTCCTGCGCCAGGGGATCAACATGACCATCTATGTCGAGGGCCACCGATCCTTCGACGGTAAATTGCTGCCCTTCAAGAAAGGCCCATTCTATTTGGCGATGGAGTGCGGCGTGCCGGTCGTGCCCGTGACCATTTCCGGTTCGCATTACGTCATGCCCAAAGGCAGGTTTGCCATCAAACCGGGTACCGTCACCCTGAACTTCCACTCCCCGATCGAACCGGAGGATTTTGGCAGCCGGGAACAATTGATGGAAAACGTCAGAAGAGCGATCGACAGCGGTTTGCCGGAGGAGATGCAGCAAGAGCGAGTTTCCCCTGTTCCCTCCGTGTCCTCTGTGGTTAATCCTTTGACGCCTTAGCGCGCACCGCCCGCGCGATTTCAGGCAGCCTGTTCAGCAGTGCCGAATACTTCAGCCAAAGTTTGTGATCGACGGCCGGTGCGCCGCTGACAATCGCTCCCGCTTCAATGTCGCCCGCCACTCCGCTCTGTGGGGTGACGATAGCGCCATCGCCGATCTTGCAGTGGCCGACCACGCCTACCTGCCCGGTCAGAATCACATGGTTGCCCACTTCGGTTGAGCCCGCCAGCCCCACCTGTGAAGCCAGCAGAGAATGCTCCCCGATGCGGGAACCGTGCCCAACCTGCACCAGGTTGTCGATCTTGGTGCCGCGCCCGATGCGGGTCTTCTCCACGCTGGCCCGGTCCACGCAGGAGTTGGCCTGGATTTCGACGTCGTCTTCAACGATTACCGGCTCGGGTTGAAGAATCTTGTACCAGTGGCCGGAGTCATCCTTGGCGAAGCCGAAACCATCGGCCCCGATGACGGCGCCATTCTGCAGCAGCACGCGGTTGCCGAGGCGGCAGCCTTCTCTCACAACGGCATGGGCATGGGCAAAGAAGTTGTCTCCGATTCTGGCACCGCGATAGATGACTACGTGTGCCAGCAGCACCGCGTCGCGGCCCATCTCGACATCCTGGTCGATCACCACATAGGGCCCGATGTGCGCCCCTTCGCCGATCTTTGCCGAAGCATGCACCACCGCGGTTGGGTGCACGCCCGGTTCATAGCGTGGCGGATGGGAGAAAAATTCAAGGGCATGAGCGAAAGCCAGGTAAGGGTTCTTGCTGCGCAACATGGCCGTGGAAACGGCAGGGAATTCCTCGGTCACAATCACTGCTGAAGCCCGGGTGGTGCGCGCGGCCCCGGCATACTTGGGATTGGCCACGAAAGTGAGCTGTCCGGGGCCCGCGTCTTTGATGCCGGCAACGCCGGTAATTTCGGTATCCGGCGAGCCATTTTCCAGACGGGCGTTGAGAGCGGAAGCAATCTGTGCAAGTTTCATAAGCTGTTTCCTGAGAGAGCGGGCAGAACGGTGATTGTAACGGAGGCAAGTGCTTGGGACGAAAAAGCAGCCGGCGGCCAATTCGGCTGTCTTTGCGCTCTTTGCGGCTTCCTTTGCGTACTTGGCGGTTAAGGTTTTGACCGACCTGAGTCAGGATCAAAGGCTTTATCGCAAAGGACGCGAAGGTACCGCAAAGGTCGCAAAGGAATTCAGACCAGACCGAGGAGCGAGCCTACGAGGTACAGCGCTTCCAGAACTGCCAGCGAGATCAGCAGGGCCTCCCGCAGCCGCGAGCGCGAGAGTGCAGTCTGCAATTTAGCGGGATGGGCCTGTGCCGGCGTGCTTTCGAACAGGGCAGTTCCGGCAAACCCGGCGAAGGGAGGCGCCTGTCCAACTCGCGCCGCGGTCGGCCGGGGCGGCAGGGCAGTAAAGTATTTTCGTTCCGCCAGGGGGACTTTGGGCAGGGTAATCAGGGAAGACCAGCGCGCCAACTGCATCGACCCTGATTTCAGGTCAGCATCCACCGGAGCGGACGTCAGTTGCAGCGGTGGCAGTCGTTCGGGCGCTACCTTATCGGCCAGGTTGCGCAGCAGGGAACTCCACCACATGTGTCCCATCTGGTCGCTGACCAGTTCGCCCACATCCATCGGCCGCGATTCCAACTCCAGCGGCGGCAGGACCTCTGGATTGATCACGTTGCCCAGGTTTGTGAAAACTGTCCGGTACCAGGGCAGGCTGACTGCATCTCCGATCAGCATGCCGGTGTTTACCGGTCGCGAAGTGAGTTGCAGCGGCGGAAGTTTTTCCGGGAAAAAGCGATCGCGAAGATTGCGCAGCAGCGATTTCCACAGCGGGCCGGTCACGCTCGCCGGTAGCAAAAGATCCAGTTCGTGACCTTCCTCGGGGTTAGCCATAGTTGAATATGATGCCTAAAAGCATTTTCCTGCACGGGTCCTGGAAAAGGCTGGTGCGCCGGGGCGGATGATTCTTATGCCGCGCACACACCGCTTGTCCACGGACAAAAACGATATATCCCTGCTACCATGTGCAACCGTAACCGGCCCTTTACCATCCCTATTCATTGAATAACGGAGAAGACGTATGAAACTGCGCACCATGTTCGTCGCCTGCACAATCTTAGCATTAAGCACCGTGGTTTTGGCCCGCCAGGTGTCTGACGCTCCCGCGCGCGCGACCGAGCGCATCACGAGAGAAGTCAGGCACGAACTGCTGATGCTGCCCTATCTCAACGTGTTCGATTATCTGGCCTATAAAGTCGATGGATACAACGTGACCCTGGTCGGACAGGTTACCCGCCCCACCCTGAAGTCCGACGCCGAGAACCGGGTCAAAAGAATTGAAGGCGTTGAGCACGTGGACAATCAGATCGAAGTCCTGCCCGTGTCCCCCAATGACGACCGCCTCCGCCGCCAGCTTTATCGGGCCATCTATGGTTACGGACCTATGCAGAAGTACGCCATGGGCGTGCAGCAACCGATCCGGATTATCGTGAAGAACGGAAACGTGAACCTCGAAGGGGTGGTGGACAACGAAAGTGACAAGAACATCGCCAACATCCGTGCCAAAGGCGTGTCCGGAGTCTTCGGCGTCACCAACAATCTTCAAGTGGTAAAGCCCTGACATTGGGTCTCAGGCGTCAGACCTCGGCCCTGATCCCGAGGTCTGACGTCCGAGGTCCGGCGCCCGCCTTTCCTCACTCGCCGAACATCGGCACCTGCCGGGTGTCGGTGGGTGCACCTTTGCGGCGGCGGTGGGTGGCTCCGATCACGGCCAGCACGGTCAGAGATTCCAGGGCGGTACGCGGAACGAAAATTCTCTGCGTGTTCGAGCGCAGGTCGGGCGGATTGATGAGGAAGCCTTCCGCCGTGGTCAGGCTGAGGTCGTTCGGCATCATGCCTTCCAGCACTTCGTTGTCTTTGAATTTGAGCCGGACCCAAAGTCCTTCGGTGCGCGGACGGCTGGTAAAGGTCTTGCGGCTGGGCGATTCGAAGTCCCCGAATTCGCGCACAAAGTACACCGCCTTGATGTCCTTGAGATCAATCGCCACCACGTTGCCCGAGGTGTTCAGGAGTTCGAGTTTGCCTTCGCGGACGAAATTGGCCGGAGACACGTGTCCGTTGATCGAATCACGGTCCATCTTGCGAACCACGACTTTTTTATGGGTTGAGGGCATGAGGAAGGTCAGTCGCCTGTCGTCAGTCGTCGGTCTTCAGCCCGAGTCCTGACGACTGAAGACCGACGACTGACGACTGTTTTCAGGCGATTCTCGCACTTTTCCGGTAAAAAGCGGGCCTCTTGTACGTTCCTTGTAGCCAAACCGTTAACCTTGTGTTATTTTCTGTAGCTTGCGGCGTCCCATCTCATGTATTCTAAGCCTATTGGATAGAGTCACTTACATGAAAGCGGCCGGAGTCGTGTGCTTTCCCGGGGCGAAGCCTGTGGAAAACCCGCTCTCTGCTGTGCCAAAACGGGTCGCGGAGCCGCGTCCTTAAGCAAGCATGGCTGATTACATATACACCATGGAAATCCGGCTGACGCCGGACCAGCAGCGCGGCGTCACGCTGGTACAGGACATTGCGCGCGCCGCCGGTATGAACATTTACCTGACCGGGGGCGCGGTCCGCGACATTATCAGCGGTTTTCCCATCCGCGATCTCGATTTCTCAGTCCAGGGTAATCCCCTCAAATTACAAAAAGACCTGGAGAAGGCCGGCGTCCGGATTGCCGGTGTCGATGACGACGTAAAGGCGCTGTATCTGGGGTTGCCCGGCAACGTGCGGGCTGAAATCAGCATGGCGCGCCTCGAGCACTACGAGAAGGCGGGCAAGCCCCCGGTAATTTCTCCCGCCACCCTCATCGAAGACCTGCGCCGCCGGGATTTCACCGTCAACGCCATGGCCCTGTCGTTGAATCCGGGCTCGCGCGGCCTGCTGATGGATCCGTTCAACGGCGCTGCTGATATCGAAGCCAAGCTTCTCCGAGTCCTGCATAACTACGCATTTGTCGAAGATCCCTCGCGGCTGATCCGGGCCAGCCGATTCGCCGCGCGCTTTCACTGGCCGCTGGAGGAACGCACTCAGGCCCGCTTCGATTCCGCCAAAGAGAACAATTACATCGAGTACATCACCAATAAAGCGGTGGGCTATGAAATTGCCCAGTTAGCCTTCGAGGACGATCCTCTGCACGTGGTGCGGGTGCTGGAAAAAGAAGGCTGGCTCAAGGTCCTGAATCCGCATTGGACCAGCGCCAAGGTGGATACCGCGCAGCTGGGCCAGCTGCTGAAGACCCGCCAGCAGATGACGGAGTTGGGTTACGCCCCGGATCCAGCTTCGGCCGTCATGTATTTCCTCACCGCCCGGCTGGCCGACAAAGATATCGCGGACATGCGCAAACAGATTCCGCGCAAGGATCTGGTCGAGTCCTGGCGCGATCTGGAAGACCACGCCAAAGACCTGGCGAAGCGGCTGGTCGGCAAAGAGGCCGCTACGCCCTCCCGTGCCTGGAAGTTGCTCTCGGAAGCCCGACCCGAGATGATCCTGTTCCTGGCCGTGACCGCGCGCCAGCAGGCGGTGGCGCAGAAGATCAAGAGCTTCTTCACCAAGTGGCGGCAGGTGCAGCAAAAGATTCCGTTGCCGGAGATGACGGAGCTGCACATCACGCCCCAGTTGCCGGAGTATCCCAAGATCGCGCATGACGTGTTCATGCTTCTGCTCGATGGCAAGTTGCGTTCGCGGACCGAAACCCTGAAGTACCTGAAGCCGCTGGCGCCGCCGCCTCCTCCGCCGCCTCCACCTCCTCCGCCCAAGCGGGGAAGGGCGGCCAAGGCTGCTGCGGAGGCGGCCGCCGCCGCCGCGGCGGCAGCGGCAGCGGCTTCAGTCGCGGGGAAGAAGAAGGGGAAAGGGCAGGTCCCCGAGCTTGTGGCCCCAGCCAAAGTGGAAGCATCCAAGGCGGCCAATCCGCCGAAGTCCGAAAAGCTCAAGGCGAAAAAAGCGCCGGCGGTCCCGAGCAAGCCTCCGAGCAAAGCCTCAACTAAAAACGATAGGGGTAAGAAGAAACGGTAGATGCTGCGCTGGATCTGTTGTGCCCAATCAGTTTTTTGTTATCTAAATGTTTTTCAGTAGCCTACAATCCCTGACCTCGGGTGAAGGATGAAGACACTGGGAAGGATTCTGCTGGTCATTTGCCTGCTGCTCGCGGTGGCTATTACTTTCACCATCGGCTGGCGCCCTTTCATCGGCCCCAGGGCCAGGGCCACCACCAGCCGCCAGTTCGAGCGCACTCCCGAACGCCTGGCCCGCGGCCGCTATCTGGTCGTGGGGTTGGTGGGCTGCCAGGTCTGCCACTCGCCGAAGGACTGGAAGACGCACGGGGCTCCCAACCTGCCGGGCATGGAACTCGCGGGGCAGATACTCCCAGTGCCCGGTCTTCCGGGGACTGTCGTAGCCTCGAACCTGACGCCTGATCCGGAAACGGGCGCTGCCAACTGGACCGATGACCAGATCGCGCGCTCTATCCGCGAAGGCATCGGGCACGACGGGCGCACGATTTTCCCCATGATGCCCTATGCGGCCTACCGCGCTCTTTCCGACGAGGATGTGGCTTCCATCGTGGTCTATCTGCGCTCGATCCCGCCGGTGCACAATCCGTTGCCGCCCACCCGCGTGAATTTTCCCGTAAATTATCTGATCCGCAACGCGCCACAACCTTTGAGTGGCCCGGTGAGTGGTCCAGGTCCACAAGCCACTCCAATAGAACGGGGGAAATATCTGGTCGCAATCGGTTGCGGGTGCCATACCCCTACTGATCGGAAAGGACCGATTCGCGGCCTGGAACATGGGGGCGGAGAGGTCTTGAACGGACCATGGGGAGAGGTCACCAGCGCCAATATCACCCCGGATGCCTCCGGCATCGGCTACTTCGACGAGGCACTGTTTCTCCAGGCCATGCGCACCGGATTCGTGAAGGCGCGAAAGTTGAATTCCATCATGCCCTTCGGAGAATTCACCAACCTCACCGACGACGACCTTAAGGCGATCTTCGCATACCTGCGAAGCGTTCCTCCGGTGAAGCATCGGGTGGACAACAGCCTGCCGCCGACCTACTGCAAGGTCTGCCGCCAGCGACATGGCGCCGGAGACCAGAACTAGTCCGGCGCAGTTTGCGGTCTGAGAACCGGCCACTCTGTGGCGCCGGCGTCCCGCTGGCTGTCCCGAGGGCATCCTGCCCTCGGCGCGAGAATGCAACCCACTGCCTCGGCCATTGAAGGCCGACGAAGATTTGACAAGCCGGGGCCGTTGCCGGCGCTATAATCCGTGCTATGCGGCGCTGGTTGCCCATTGCGGCGTTATCCACCACGTTGGTGGCGGCTCCCGTGCTGGCCCAGATGCACGGCGGGTCGCGAGGCGGCGGGTCGATCGGCGGAGCATCGCTGGGGCGAGGCGGATTTTCCTCGCACGGCCCAGCCGGATTTCGCGCCGGTTCAAGTTTCGGATCTGCCTTGCACTTGGGATCGGCGCCTCGGTTTGGAGCGTCGTTCGGCACCGGTTTGCGCCAACCCTCTCTTCGAACTCGCAGATCGTTCGGCGGTCTTCACCAGCCGGTTCTCGGCTCCCGGCATTTCCATCACCGCGTTTTCTTTGGCTCGGCGTTCCCGGGGTATTACGGCTATCCCACCTACTACGGCGGTGGTTTCCACTCGACTCCGGATTACTATCCCGGCTACGACTACTACGGCTCGTCGTACTCCGCTCCTGCGTACTCTGCCCAGAACGACATCGCGCAGCAGCAGGACATCGAGCGCCTGGAGGATGAAGTCGCGCGGTTGCGGGAGCAACGGGAGACGCAGCAACCGGCGCGTGAGGCTTCGGGACCTCAAAGCGAAAGCCCGTCTGAGCCCACCCTGCTGGTCTTCCGCGACAAGCACACGCAGGAAGTCCAGAACTACGCGATCGTCGGCGGCACGCTGTGGATTTTCAGCGAACAGCGGGCCACCAAGCTTCCGCTCTCCTGGCTGGACATCGAGGCCACCACCCAGGCCAACGACGATCGCGGCATAAATTTCCAGGTCCCGAAGTAGCCCATGGGGTTAGTGTGGTCGCGGGCGACCCGCCCGCGTCTTGCTTCTGTGGATAAACTCTCCGCCTGTCACCCGCGATTTCCCATTAGAATAAGAGCAAGCAAGTTCGCCACGACGACCCATGTCCCAATTCGTTCACCTGCACCTCCATACCGACTACTCCATGCTCGACGGCGCCTGCGACGTGGAAAAGCTTGTCCAGCGCGTGAAAGAGCTGGGCATGCCCGCCGTCGCCATGACCGATCACGGTAACATCTTCGGCGCTGTCCATTTCGTGAATGCCGCCCATAAGGCCGGAGTGAAGCCGATCGTCGGCTGCGAGCTTTACATCTGCAAGAAGGACGACCACAACATCGAACGCACTCCTCCCGACGGCGACACCTATAACCACCTTCTGGTCCTGGCGGAAAACGAGGAAGGCTACCGCAACCTGGCCCGGATCACTTCGGAAGCCTCCTTGCGCGGCTTCTACTACAAGCCGCGGGTAAGCAAAAAGTTTCTGGCGGAACACTCCAAGGGGCTGATCGGACTCTCGGGCTGCCTGAAAGGCGAAGTAGCCGAACGCCTGATGGAAGAGAACTACGACGCGGCCCGGAATGCGGCCGCGACCTACAGCGATATTTTTGGTCCGAACAACTTCTTTCTTGAGATTCAGGACCAGGGCCTGGAGCAGGAGCATCGCATCCATTCCAATCTTTTCCGCCTGGAAAAAGACCTGGGCCTGCCGATGGTCGCGACCAACGACAGCCACTACCTCTGTGAAGACGACGCCCACGCGCAGGACGTAATGCTGTGCATTCAGACCGGCAAGTCTATCCAGGATACCAACCGCATGAAGTTCCAGGGCAGCGGATTTTTCGTCAAGAGCCATGACGAAATGCAGCACGTCTTTAAAGACGCGCCCGACGTGCTCTCCCGCACCCTGGCGATTGCGGAACGCTGCAACATGCGGCTCGAAAAAGTCAGTAATCCGTTCCCGCACTTTGACGTGCCCGACGGATATACGCTAGACAGCTATTTCGAACACGTCACCCGTGAAGGATTCGCCCGTCGGCTCGAGGCGCTGCGCACGGCCGGGAGTCAAGGCCCGGCGAAGCATAGCGTCGCCGACTACGAGCAGCGTCTGGCGCAGGAAATCGCCATCATCCAGCAGATGCAGTTTTCCGGATACTTCCTGATTGTGTGGGACTTTGTCCGTTACGCGCGGGAGCATGGCATTCCGGTGGGACCCGGTCGCGGGTCGGCTGCCGGCTCGCTGGTTTCCTATTCGCTGAGGATCACGGATATCGATCCCTTGCAACACGAGTTGTTCTTCGAGCGTTTCCTGAATCCCGAGCGCATTTCGCTGCCCGACATCGACATGGATTTCTGCATGAACCGGCGCGGCGAAGTGATCAATTACGTCACGCAAAAGTACGGCCGGGAGAATGTGGCGCAGATCATCACCTTCGGCACCATGGCAGCCAAGGCGGCGATCAAAGACGTTGGGCGTGCGATGGACATCCCCTACGCCGACGTGGACCGGATCGCCAAGATGGTCCCTACCACTCTGAACATCAAACTCGAGGACGCGATCCGGGAATCGCCCGGTCTGCAACAGGCCTACGATAACGAACCGCAAGTCCGGCAGCTGCTCGACACCGCGCGCAAACTGGAAGGCCTGGTGCGCAACGCGGGAGTGCACGCCGCAGGCGTCGTGATTTCTCCGCGTCCGCTGACCGAACTGGTCCCGCTGCATCGCACCAAAAACGACGAAATCGTCACCGCCTTCGACATGGTCGCCATCGAGAAGATGGGCCTGTTGAAGATGGATTTCCTGGGCCTGACGACGCTGACGATTCTCGACGACACGGTGAAACTGATCGCGCAGACCCGCGGCGAACAGGTTGATCTCGCAGCCCTCCCGCTCGATGACCGCGAGACCTACGAAAAGGTGTTCCACAGCGCCCTGACTTCCGGCGTCTTCCAGTTTGAATCCCGCGGCATGCGCGACGTGCTGCGCCGCTACCAGCCCAACACCATCGAAGACCTTACCGCTTTGAACGCCCTCTACCGTCCCGGGCCCATTCAGGGCGGCATGATCGACTACTTCATCGACCGCAAGCATGGGCGCAAGAAGATTGAGTACGAACTGCCGGAACTGGAACAAATCCTGGAAGAGACGTTCGGCGTGATCGTGTACCAGGAGCACGTAATGCAGATTGCCCATCGCCTGGCCGGCTACTCGCTGGGAGAAGCCGACTTGCTGCGGCGCGCCATGGGAAAGAAGAAGCCTGAAGAAATGGCCAAGCAGCGCGAGCGCTTTATCGAGGGCGCGGTGCAGCGCGGATATCCGCCAAAGAAGATTGAGAAGATTTTCGATCTGCTGGCCAAGTTTGCCGAATACGGCTTCCCCAAGGCGCACTCGGCCGCCTACGCGCTACTGGCCTACCAGACGGCATATTTAAAGACCCGTTATCCCGTCGAATTCATGGCTGCGCTGCTGACGTCGGTGACCGGCAACACCGACGACGTGGTGAAGTACATCAACGAATGCCGCGAGATGGGCATCGCCGTCGAGGCCCCCGACATCAATGTGAGCGACGCCAACTTCACGCCCCATGGCAGCGCCATCCGTTTTGGTCTGGCCGCGGTAAAAAATGTCGGCCACAACGCCATCGAATCCATTGTTGCCGGGCGCAAAGAGCTGGGCCGCTACAGTTCCATCTATGAATTCTGCGAGAAGGTTGACCTGCGCCTGCTTAACAAACGGGTGCTGGAATCGCTGATCAAGAGCGGCGCCATGGATGGATTGGGCCGCCGCGCCCAGCTCATGGCCGTCCTCGACCGCGCCATCGAGGGCGCGCAAAAAACTCAGCGCGATGCCGAGAGCGGCCAGCATGGCCTGTTCGGAGTGTTTCAGGAAGAAGAAGCTTCAGGGGCGCAGAACAAGCTCCCTGATACTCCCGACTGGGATGAACACACCCGGCTCGCCAATGAGAAAGAGATTCTCGGCTTCTTCATCAGCGGCCACCCCCTGGAAAAATATCGCGACAAGCTGAACGACCTGCGAGCGCTCTCCACGGAAGAGATCGCCGCCCTTACCAAGTCCACCGGCAAGGACGAAAACATCACTACCGCCGGCATCATCACCAACCTGCGCGTGCTGAAATCGAAGCGCGGCGATTTTTACGCCCAGGGCGCGCTCGAAGACATGGCCGGCACCGTCGAGATGCTGGTGTTCCCCGAGGCCTATCGCAAGCTGCAGGAGAAAGTGAAACTGGAAGTGCCGGTCCTGATCCGGGGCGGAGTGCGCATCGAAGAAGGCTCCAATCCGAAGCTGACGGTAAACGAGATTCTTCCATTGGAAGACGCTAAGGTACCCTTGCCGAATTCGTTGCGCATTCGCGTCCCGCTCGAGACCGCAAACGAGTCCACCGTGGACGCCCTGCACAGCCTTTGCGCCCAGCAGAAGGGCGCTGCAAAAGTGTTGTTTGACGTGGAACGCCAGGGCGATTTCATGGTGGTGATGGAGGCGGAAGGCTATAATGTCCTGCCAGACCGCAACTTCATCGCGCGCGTCGAGGAACTATGCGGCCGCGGGGCGGTGCGGGTAATTGACTGACACAACAGCCGGAGTGGGAACTGGACTTGCTGGCAGAAAATACCACTCCGCTAACCGCTTCATGACGAGCCGTACCGAAATCTGCGGCGGATAAGAGTTTCCATTCAAAGGACTTCCAAGGTGGCAGCGAAGAACGCACCACCGGTGCCCAACGAAGCGCTGGTGATGGCAGGGGCCGAGTTCCTTCTCTCCATGGTGGAAGCGCGCTTGGCCCGGAACGGCGGCGGCAAGATGGAGCCCGGAGAAAAAACGCACCAGGAGTTGGAAAAAATCGAGGAGCAGATTGCCCGCCTGCAGGCGACGGCCGGGCCCGCCGAGGATACCAGGCGCGATATTCAGCAACTGCGCGAACGCATCGAAACCGTACGCAAAGACATGTCAACATCCCACTACAAGGCCTGGGACAAAACGGAGTTGGCGCGGCATGCCCAGCGTCCCTATCCGCTCGACTACATTGAGCGCATCTTCACCGACTGGAGCGAGATCCACGGCGATCGCGGCTATGCGGACGACCCCGCCATCATCTGCGGCATGGCTCGTTTCCACGGCGAAGAGGTGATGATCGTCGGACATCAGAAGGCCCGCGATACCAAGCAGAAGGTTTACCGCAACTTCGGCATGCCCAACCCGGAGGGCTACCGCAAGGCCATGCGGGTGATGAAGATTGCGGAGAAATTCGGCCGTCCGCTATTTACCTTCGTGGACACGCCGGGCGCGTATCCCGGGCTGGGGGCGGAAGAGCGCGGCCAGGCGGAAGCCATTGCGCACAATCTGCGCGAGATGGCGCGGCTGCAGATTCCCATCATTACGACCATCACCGGCGAAGGCGGCAGCGGCGGAGCCCTGGCCATCGCCATCGCCGACCGCGTGCTGATGATGGAAAACTCGATTTATTCCGTGATCTCGCCGGAAGGCTGCGCCTCCATCATGTGGCGCGATCCCACCAAAAAGGCTCTCGCTGCCGAGGCCATGCGCATCACCGCCGAGGACTTACAGGAACTGGGCTGCATCGACGGCATCGTGCCCGAACCCGAAGGCGGCGCCCACGTTGATCACGAAGCCGCCGCCGCCCTGCTCGACACCACTCTGCAGAAGCAACTCGCGGAGCTGAAGAAGAGTTCAGTAAAAGAATTGGTCGCCACGCGCTATGCCAAGTTCCGCAAGATGGCGCAATTCTTTACCGGCGATGACTAGAAGTGTGGGTCGGACACTCCTGTCCGACGACTTTGAATTTGCCCTCAAGCGGTTAAATGCCGTCACAAATCATGCACCTTCAAAAAGCGTCGGACAGGAGTGTCCGTCCCACACTGACACCTGAGCGAGGACCCACGTCTCTGCATGCCTAGCCTTCGTCCTCCGCTGACTGTTACGCTGGACCTCCTGCCAGGGAATTCAAGATCCTGTCTTCAGCCGTAGCAAGACACAACTTTCCTCTGAGGTTCGGGGAGTACAATTTGTTCTTCACGTGGTTGGCTGTGGAGGATCTCTGCAGCCTACCATCTACCCTGGTGACCCGAATGCAGCACCTGAAGTGCTGCCCCGACCATACGGAATACGGGGCAGGAGACCCCTGCAAAATTATTCCCGTCGCCATCTCTCTGATACAGGATGACGCCTGTGGGTGAGGAGAAATTTCAAACTGAGCCACTGACGATAATCCATGGAAGATCTGTTTCCCAGGCAGGTACATCGGCCCTCTTGCGCCGCTCGCTGCCGTATAATAAAGGGTTCTGCTGCATCAGTAATAGCGGGCGGAGGCACTCCGCTCCAGGGACAAGGAAGGGAAGGGAATGGCCACCACGGATGTATCTCTCCACGCTGAGAGCCGCCAACCAGAGCCAAAGCCGGTCGTAAACAACATGAGTATTCAGGTCGCGACCGTCAACGGGTCTGGCTCGCAAAGTTCCAATACGGTTTTGTTGCGCAGCATTTTCCAGATGGGAGTTCCAGTCTCCGGCAAGAACCTGTTTCCCTCGAACATCGCCGGCCTGCCCACCTGGTACACCATTCGCGCCAACAAAGATGGCTACATCGCGCGCAAAAAAGAAATTGATTTCGTGGTCGCCATGAATCCCGAGACCGCCGAGGAAGACGTGATGTCGGTGGCCGCGGGCGCAGCCGTGTTGTACGACGAGCCCTTGAATCTCAGCCGACTGCGCTCCGATCTGGTTTTTTACGCCGTCCCCTACGACAAGCTGGTCGCGCCTGTCTGTCCCGAGGCCAAGCTGCGCAAGCTGGTCAAGAACATGATTTATGTGGGCGTGGTGGCCAAGCTGCTGGAAATCGACATTGCCGAAGTCGAAAAGGCCATTCGCAAGCAGTTTGCCAAAAAGGTGAAAGCGGCCAACCTGAACCTGGCCGCGGTCAAGGCCGGATACGATTATGCGGCCGCCAACCTGGTCAAGCGCGATCCCTATTTCATTCAGCGCATGGACAAGACCGCGGGCAAGATCATCATCGACGGCAACTCAGCCGCGGCGCTGGGCTGCATGTTCGCCGGCGCGACCGTGGTGGCCTGGTATCCCATCACGCCGTCTTCCTCTTTGCCAGAGAGCATGATCGATTACATGAAGCGCTTTCGCATCCGCGCCGATGGAAAGGCTACGTTTGCCATCGTGCAGGCTGAAGACGAACTGGCCGCGATCGGCATGGTGCTGGGCGCGGGATGGGCAGGGGCGCGTGCCATGACTGCGACCGCCGGGCCCGGAATTTCGCTCATGGCGGAATTCGCAGGACTCGCCTATTACGCCGAAGTTCCGGGCGTGATCTGGGACATCCAGCGGGTCGGCCCCTCCACCGGTTTGCCCACGCGCACCTCGCAGGGCGACATTCTCTCTACCGCGTTTCTTTCCCACGGAGACACCAAGCACATCCTGCTGCTGCCGTGTTCGGCGGAAGAGTGCTTCACCATGGCGGGCGACGCTTTCGATTTGGCCGAGCAATTCCAAACGCTGGTCTTCGTGATGTCGGACCTTGATCTGGGGATGAACAACTGGATGGCCGATCCCTTCAAGTATCCGGAGAAGCCCATCAGCCGCGGCAAAGTGCTGAGCAAAGCAGATCTCGATCGCCTGGGCGGCTTTGCCCGCTACGAGGACGTGGATGGCGACGGCGTAGGTTACCGCACGCTGCCTGGAACCGATCATCCTGCGGCGGCGTACTTTGCCCGCGGCAGTGGACACAACGAAAAAGCCCAGTACAGCGAACGCCCCGACGACTTCGAGCGCAACATGGAGCGGCTCAACCGGAAATTCGAGACCGCCCGCTCCTTCGTGCCTCGCCCGGAAGTTGATACCGGAAAGTCGAAGATCGGATTCATTGGCTATGGCACTTCGCACTGGGGTCTGATCGAAGCCCGCGACCAGCTGCGCCAGGAATACAACATTGAGACCGACTATCTGCGCCTGCGCGCCTATCCCTTTACCCGCGAAGTGCACGATTTTGTGAAGCAGCACGACCGGGTTTACCTGGTGGAACAAAACCGCGACGCCCAGATGCTGACCCTGCTCAAGATGGATCTGGAGGCTGCGCTGCACACCCGTCTGCGCAGCATTGCTCACATTCACGGCCTGCCGCTCGATGCGCGCTCGGTCACCGACGAACTCATGACCATGGAGGGTAAGTAAATGGCGACCAGCACTCCCGACCGGCCGGCTCCCGCACCCAAGACCAATCGCATTGGCCTGGCTGTCCTCGATTATCGCGGCGGCAAGACCACGCTGTGCGCCGGCTGCGGTCACAACGCAATCTCCGAGCGCATCATCGACGCGATGTACGAAATGGGCGTCCCGCCCGAGCGCGTGATCAAGCCCAGCGGCATTGGCTGCTCGTCCAAGAGCCCGGCGTACTTCATGGGACGCTCGCACAGTTTCAATGCTGTGCACGGCCGCATGCCCTCGGTTGCCACCGGTGCGGTGCTGGCCAACCGCCACCTGATCGCCCTCGGCGTCAGCGGCGACGGTGACACCGCCTCCATCGGCGTGGGCCAGTTCGTTCACCTCATGCGGCGCAATCTGCCCATCATTTACATCATCGAAGACAACGGTGTTTACGGCTTAACCAAGGGCCAGTTTTCCGCCACCGCCGACATGGGATCGACGTTGAAAACCGGCGTGATCAACGATCTGCCTCCCATCGACACTTGCGCCATGGCCATCACCCTGGGCGCGACTTTCGTCGGGCGTTCTTTTTCCGGGGACAAGAAGCAGCTCCACGCGATGATGAAAGCCGCCATCGCCCACCAGGGTACGGTCATGCTCGACGTAGTATCACCCTGCGTGACTTTTAACGATCATGAGGGCTCGACCAAATCCTACAAATACATGAAAGACCACGAAGAGCCGCTGCAGGAAGTCAGCTTCGTGCCTGCGTTCGAAGACATTGCCATCGACTACGATCCCGGCACCACCATCGACGTGACCATGCACGACGGCTCCCACCTCCGTCTGCGCAAGCTGGAAGAAGAATACGATCCCACCAACCGCATAAAAGCCATCACTCGTTTGAACGAAGCCCATGAAAAGGGCGAAGTTCTGACCGGCGTGTTCTACGTCAACTCCAAGACGCCGACTTTCGTCGATCTGCTGAACATGACGGAAGAGCCCTTGGCAACGCTGCCGGAATCGGCTGTGCGTCCGGGTCGGGAAGTGCTGGAACAGGTGATGGAGGAACTGCGGTAAATGGGTGTGGGGTGGAACAGACCGTGACTGCGCGAGTCTCCATTGACTCTCGATAAACGCCTGTTTCCTTGTCGCCCGGCAGCGGAGCAAGACCGGCGGGCACCCTCGCCGTCTAGGCGGCGATTCTGGACCCGCGAATGTTCTGATTGATTCGGAAGAAATTCGTCGGATCGTACTTGTTCTTCAGTTTCACCAAGCGGTCGTAATTGGCTCCGTAGGCACTGCGCACCCGTTCTTCGCCCTCGCCTTCACTCATGTAATTCACATAGACCCCGGCGTCCAGCGAAGGCCGCATGGCGTCCCAGAATTCGCGGACCCAGCGCAAACAACTCTCATTGCGGGCGGCCGAGTCCCATTGACCGAGCAGGAGGAAGTTGTAGCGGGCGTCACGGTGGGCAAAGGCTGTGGCGTCGGCCGGTACCCTTTGCATTGCGCCGTGCATCAATTCCACTCCGAATCCGGAGCCAGACGACGGCTTACGTGTGCCAAAGTCAACCATGACATCCAGCGCGGGGTCCGGCAATTCCCGCATGAAACTGGATTTCCAGTAATGCTGCTGCTCCGGGACCGCCCACCAGTCCAGTGCCTTCTGGAAAGCGGTGTAAGGCATCCGTTGGAAGTGATCGGCCACGGGTGAGCCAAACGAGCGCAGCGGCTTTAGAGCCTTTTCCCCAGCCTCCAGATCGCCGGTGTAGCAGCCCGCGACCCCCATAACCGTATTGCCGTCGGGCAGGGTGAGCATGGCGGCCATCAAACCGAGTTCATCCGGACAGGTTGCGGCATACTCACGGAAAAAACGCAGCACCTTCGGCGCCTGCGAGATGGGGTAAGCCACCAATCCCGCCAGCACCGGTCCCATCGGATGGAGTTGATACTCGAAGGAAGTGACCACGCCGAAGTTCCCGCTGCCTCCGCGCATGCCCCAGAACAGATCCGCATTCTCCTGGTCGCTGGCAGTCAGCAGGCGGGCATCGGCAGTCACTACATCGACGGAGAGCAGATTGTCACAGGCGAGTCCGTGTTGGCCCATCAGCCAGCCAAGTCCCCCACCCAGTGTGAGCCCCGCAATGCCGGTTATGGAGAATGTTCCCATCGTGGTAGCCAACCCGAAAGCCTCGGTTTCGCGATCGAAATCCCCCAACAAGAGGCCGGGATCGGCGCGAGCCGTCCGATGTGCAGGATCGACTCGAACAGTTTTCATTCGCGAAAGGTCGATCACCAGTCCGGCATCGCATACCGCCGTACCGGCAATGCTATGGCCACCACCACGGATGGACACCGGGAGGTCGTGATCACGGGCAAAGCGTACGCAGGAGATGACATCGGCAGCGCCGGCGCAGCGGGCAATCAGCGCGGGCCGCCGGTCGATCATGGCATTGAATACTTTGCGCGCGGTGTCGTAATCGGCATCAGCACGACTGATCAGCTGTCCCCGTAGGGCAGCCCTGAACTCGTGTACCTGAGAATCTGGAAGCATATTCAGCCTCCTTGCGAATGGTGACTTGAACGGCTGGGCCCCAATTGCCGAAAAGCATACTCCAGAAAAAGGAGTCCGCGCTACCACTGCCAACCCCTGGCTCCGAAACCGCGTCTGAGAACTCGCCCACATGACGGAAACAAGATCCAGACCGGCGAGCAAAACGCTGCTGATCGTGATATCACTGGTCGTGATCGCCGTCGTGGCCCTGATCGTGAGCGGAATCCATCTCTCCAATCCGTACCTGCGCCGCAGGGTTGTGGAGATGCTCAGCCAGAAGTTTCACGCCGATGTGGAACTCAAGGAGTTCCATGTCTTTCTGTTTCCCGGAGTGCGGATCGAGGGCTCAGGACTCGCCCTCCGCCATGAAGGCCGCACTGATATTCCACCCCTGATTTCAATCCAGGAGTTCTCGGCCCAGGCCGGCATTCTGGGATTGCCCTGGAAGCCGTGGAAAGTGGACCAGGTCAAGCTCAAGGGACTCCTCATACAGATTCCTCCTAAGGAAGAGCGGGGGAACCAGAAATGGCCAAAGGCGAAGAACATTCCTGTGTTAATCGGAGAAATTATCTCCGACGACGCCGAGCTTCGGATGCTGCCCAAGTCCGCCGACAAAGATCCTCACATCTTCGCCATTCACCATCTGGTGATGCATTCGGTCGGCCTGGACCGACCGGCATCGTTCACCGCGCAACTCACCAATGCCGTTCCTCCTGGGGAGATTGATACCAAGGGAACGTTCGGCCCGTGGAGCCCGGATGATCCCGGCCAGACGCCGCTGGCAGCCGAGTACACATTCGACAAGGCTGACCTGGGATACTTCAAAGGCATCAGCGGAATTCTTTCGTCCAGCGGTAAATTTGGCGGGGTGCTGGAGAAGATCGAAGTGGAAGGGAAGACCTCGACTCCCGACTTCACCGTGACCCTCGGTGGCCATCCGCTCGATCTGGAGACGGTTTTCAGTGCTACGGTGGACGGCACCAATGGAGACACGCTGCTGCATCCGGTGACCGCCCGCCTGTTGAATACAGTCATCGTCGCTCAAGGGGGCGTGGTTAAGTCTCAGGACAAGAAGGGCAAGGAAATTACGCTGGACGTGACCGTCGATAACGGCAGGATCGAAGACCTGTTGCGCCTGGCGGTGAAGGCCGACCGGCCTCCACTGAAAGGCGCTATAAACTTCCGCACCAAATTCGATCTCCCGCCCGGACAAGGCGATCTGTCCGACCGCTTGAATCTGAACGGAAAGTTCGACGTCCAGCAGGCGCAATTCACCAGCCCCGAAGTGACGGCAAAAATCGAGACGTTGAGCCGCAAGGCGCAGGGCCAGCCGGAAAACAAGGACGCGGGCAGCAGCGTGTCCCAATTGAAAGGCAACTTCGTGCTGGACAACGGCGTGATCGGCTTCCGCGGTCTGACCTTTACCGTGACCGGAGCCCAGGTGGCCCTGGACGGGAAGTATGGACTAAACAAAGAGGACCTCGACTTTCACGGCAAGCTGCGGATGCAGGCCAAGATTTCGCAGACCACCACCGGCGTGAAGTCTCTGGTGCTGAAGGTCGTCGATCCCTTTTTCCGCAAAGACGGACAGACCGAGTTGCCGATCAAGATTACCGGCCAGCGGGACCATCCCTCCTTCGGACTCGACCTCGGACATAAAGAGAAAGAAAAAGAAAAGGGCGAGTGAAGAAACATAGCGCCGGCGTCTCGCCGGCTGTCCCGAGGGCATCCTGCCCTCGGCGTGCGAGCGGGACGCCCACGACAGCCGCCGGGGCGGCGGCGCTACTCAAAACCGGAACTACGCTCGCGATGACAGAAGGCAGTGCAGCCGCTAGGCCGCGCCGCGCTTTTTCGGCTCCGTGGGTTCGCCGGAGTGTTCAGGGCTGCCGCCGGGCTCAGGGAAATCGCTATCGGAAGATTTCAGCAAGGGATCCTGGTCGCGATGCCCGAGCTGGCCCAGCATGGAAGTGTTGCCCGGCTCCTGCGGCCTATCCTGTTCCACGGCGCCTTTGCTGCGGTCCTGGTCGTCGGCGAGACCGGCGTCCAGATCATTTCTCGGTTCAGTCATGGAGTGTCCTCACCAGGCATGGAGTTGCACGCGGCCCGGCTTGGTCAGCGTATCGCGAAACTTTTGCCAGTGGGAAGGGTTAATCCTGTAGATTTGAGGAAATAAATGAGGAGTGTGGAATGAGGCCCCTGCTTTTGACCATTTCAGCAATCCTGCTGTGGACCCTGGCCGGTTGGGGACAGACAGCGACGGGGGAACAGGCACATGCCAGCGCGGCCGCTCATAAGCGCGAGGCCAAGGAACACGCCGCACGCTATCATCAACACCATCAACGGAAGCGCCAGCATCACCATCGCCGCCGTCATGGCAAGGCGTAGCCGGAGCCGGTCAGGACATTACTGCGGTTTCCTGGTGGCCCCCGTGGTAGCTACTCCGAGCTTGCGCAGCCGGTCGCGCGCCTGCAGGGCTTCGTTCGATTTGGGATAGCGCTGCATCACATGGCGTAGGGCCGCAATGCCAGCTTCCTGCTGTCCCAGTTCGACCAGCGCCAGCCCTTTTTTCAGCTCGGCGGCCGCTGCCTTGTTGCCATCCGGAAAACTCTGCAGGACCTGATCGTAACTCTTCACCGCAGCCGCATAGTTACCCTGTTTGAACTGGATGTCGGCCAGGTAGAAACTCGAATTTCCGGCCAGGTCCGTGTTGGGATAAAACTTCACATAGTCCCCGAATTCCTGTGCCGCCAGATCGTTCTTTCCCGCCTGGTAGTCGCGCAGGGCATTGTTGTAGAGAACATCAGGGGGTGGAGCGGCTGCCGCCTGCTGTTGTTGCTGGGTCTGCTGGACCGCCAGGCTTTGCTGGGTCGCCTGCATGTCCTCCAGTTGCTTGCTCACCTTGCCCAGCCGGGCTTTAAGTTCATCCAGAGTATCGTTTAAAGACTGGATCTGGCCCGAAAGCTGGTCGGTATGAGAACCGCTGTCGCTCTGTTGCTTCTGCAGAGTGGTCTGCAGGTCGGTGACTGACGTCGCAACCTTGTTGGCGCGGTCCGTACTTTGTTCGACGAGGTGCTGCAGCACTCCCATGCGCTCGTCAAAAGACTGCTGCATGTGCGCAATTCTGTCCTGCAGGTCCTGCACCTGGGTCTGCAGTTGCACCATGTCTTTGTTAACGCCCCAAGCCGGTGTGATGCCGGTACAGAGCAGGGCAACAAGAGCCAGTAAGACGGGATATCGTTGGATTTTCATGTCCAATACCTATGATGCGAAGAGTGTGTATTGCGTCCAGGCCAGAGGACGAAGCAGTGATGTAGCGCCGGCAATTCACTGGGGCAGGGATGCAACATCGGTACCTCCCCGCGCGCGAGGGCGAGACGCCCTCGCGACAGCCGGCGAGACGCCGGCGCTACAAAACCTTACTTACCGTACACGAAATGACCACGCCGGTTCTGCTGCCAGCACTGTTCGTTGGACTCGGTGCAGAACGGCTTCTCTTTGCCGTAGCTGATGGTCTTGACGTGGTCGGCGGCGACGCCTCCCTGTACCAGGGCATTGCGCACGGAGTTGGCGCGGCTGTCGCCCAGGGCCAGGTTATATTCCGTCGATCCCCGTTCGTCGCAGTGTCCCTCAATCGTGAAGCTGATGTTGGGATGCTGCTTGAGGAACTCGATATCGCCCTGCATGGACGATTGCTGGTCCGCGTTGATATCGCTCTTGTCGTAGTCGAAGTAGATGTCCTTCACGGTCTGTGAGAACAGTTCTTCCTCGGTGGCCGACGGCTGAGGCGGCGGGGGCGGCGGCGAAGTCACAGTGACGCGCGCCGTGGCGGTCTGCGTTCCGCCCGCTCCCTTGGCGGTCAAGGTGTAGGTAGTGGAGTCGGCCGGGGTCACGCTCTGCGACCCGCTGGGCTGGACTGCGCCCACCCCGTCGATGCTGACGTCGGTAGCGTTGCTGGTCTGCCAGGTCAAGGTGGTGGACCCGCCCTTATCGACCGTGTTGGGGTTGGCCGTGAGCGAAGCCGTCGGCGCGGCCGGCGGTGGGGGTGGCGGCGGTGGCGGGGGCGCCACTTTCTTTTTGCAGGCACCCAGCGTCATGATCGTCATCAGGACGAACGCTAACATCATCCATCTCAGTCTTCGTTGGTTCACTCTGCTCCTCCGTACTCTTGGTGCGCAGTGATTGCGCCCGGCTCTGGTCCGGAAAGGGGAACGCGTACTCCACCTTGTCCGGGAATTAACTGCCATAACGGCAAATATGATTCCATCACTTCATTCCAGAAGACCATTCCCGAAATCACTTCCAACTCCAGTTGGGTTGACTATTGGAGCCCGCAAAAGTCAGTTGTTTCTGATTGGTACCATCGGCCAGCATGGTCCATATCTGAAGGCTGCCGGCACGGCTGGATTGGAAAATGATGTGCCTGCCGTCCGGCGACCAATAAGGGAAATCATTGCGCCCGCCGTCGTGGGTCAGTTGCACCCATTGTTTGCTGGCGATGTCCATGATGTAGATGTCCTGCGCGCCCGGCGCTCCCGGGCCGTATTTGCGCATCCACGAAACCACCAGAAACTGCCCGTTGGGCGACCATGACGGAGAGACGGCGTAGCCCTGGTCGGTGAGCCGCTGCACGTTGGTCCCGTCGGACTCCATGGTGTAAACCTGCGGCAGTCCCGTGCGCCCGCTTACCCATGCAATTTGTGAGCCCGTCTTGCGGTTCCAGGCCGGAGAGACATCAGGGCCTTTAAACGATGTAATTCGCTTCAGGCCTGCGCCCGAGGAGTCCACGGAATAGATTTCGGGATCGCCACTGCGCGAGGATGAGAAAGCGATCCTGGTTCCATCCGGCGACCATGCCGGCGAAAGATTGGTCCCCCCGAACCGCGGAAATGAAACCAGGCGGTTCAGGTCGAGCGAATACATCAGAATTTCCCAACCCGCCTTGGTCATCGAACTGAAGGCGATGCGCGAACCATCGGGCGATACCCGGGGCGACAGCGAAATCGAACCCAGGTGAGTGACGGCGTGCTGGTTGGCGCCGTCGTAATCCATGGCCCATATTTCCTTGTGCCCGCTGCGGCTGCTCACAAAATAAATCTTGCTTTCCGCAATTCCGGGAATTCCGCCGCCCAGCCGGAAGATAATTTCATCGGCAAACTTGTGCGCGGTGGTGCGGGCGGCATCGCTGGTGGCGGCGTCCTGATACTGCTTGCCCAGCACCTGCGGCGATGTCACATTCTTCACATCGTAGAGCCAGCCTTGTACCGTCATGCCGTTGCCGGACACGCCCAGATTGCCAAAGGCCAGCATGGCCGCGTTCGGCGGGGGCGCGCTCCAGCCCTCAAACTTCACATCCGCCGGCGTGCCCACTTGTCCCAGGGGATAGAAGCTCTTCGAAACCATGTCGAAAATGCCGGCATTGTCCAGATCGTTCCACAGGGTTTCGTTGAACGCCTTCAGCAGATCGGCGTTCTTGGCATCCTGGGTGGAGGTGTTGAAATCGGGCACGGCCAGGCGTACTTTTTCAACACCCAGCCCGGTGCCGGTCTTAATCCAGTCCTGAGCAAAGCTCGAGGTCAACAGAAACAGCGGTAACAACAGTAAGAAAAATCGCTTCATTAATGATGATGTCCTTTAACTTGCAACCGCTAACAGCGCAGAGCTGAAAGCCAGCTGTTATCTTTTGTAATCGAACCAGAACTCTACTGACACCTTATTCGCGGCATAATCCGAGGGCAAGGGACCAAAAGTGTCAATGCGCTGGATGGCCCGCGTGGCCGATTGGTCAAGCGATGGGACACCGCTCGATTGCTCCACCTGAACATTCGCCGGGTGACCGTCACGCATCACGTCGAAGGTGATATACACGCGCTGCGCCGTGGTGATGCTGGGGTCCACTTCGTATTTCAGCCAGTTCTCCGAAACCTTCTGCTGCACCACGCGCACATACCAGGAGTAGCGCGAGCCGAAATCGCCGCCTCCGCCGGTAAAGCCGAAGCCGCCTTTCGCCCCGTTGGCGTTGAAGTTGCCATACGGCCCACTGACCGGGCCGCCCTGTCCGAAGGGGACTTGGTTATCAGCCTCGACTACGGGCTCCGGTTGCGGCTTCTGATGAGTTGCGCTGGTCTTTGGTAAGGGCTTGACCTTGGTGGCCTTGTCCGGAATCGGAATCGCGTCCGGTTCTTTCTCCACCGGCTTGGGTTGCGACTGGGTCAGCCCCTTTGAGTCGTTTGCCAGAACGTTTTCGGTTTTTACAGGATTGGCGGGCAGAGGGACATTGCTCACCAGGCTCACGCCCATGGCATCGCCGCCGCCGCCCGCACCCCAGCCTTCGCCGCTGCTGCTGGGCGCGACCACGGCATAGAGCACAATGGCGCCCGCAATCGCAAGATGCAGCCCGAGCGACCAGGTGAGGTTGCGGCCCCAGCGGTCGTGTTCGAAAAAAATCTCAGCGTTTGCTGCCATGCGCGTCCAGGGGTTGAGTGACGATGCTCACGTTGGTGATGCCGGATGATTTGACCGCATCCATCACGGTGGCGAAGGCGCCGAAGGGCACATCTTCATCAGCGCGGACGAAGATGGACTGATGCTGAGGGTCGCGAACTTTCTGTTTGATACGGGCGGCGATTTCGTTGATGTTGATGGCGTCGTTGCCCAGAAACACCCGCTGCTGTTTGTTGATGCTGATCACCAGGCGCTCCTCGGTGATCTCTTTCACCGTACGGGTCTTGGGCACACTTACTTCGATGCCGGATTGCAGCACCGGCGCGGTGACCATAAAGATGATCAGCAGCACTAACACGACGTCCACCAGCGGGGTGATGTTGATGTCGGAGAGGGAAGTTTGGGTTCGTCCGTTCGAAGCCGTAAAGGCCATTACCGCTGCACCCCCGGAGCTTCCGCCGTGCGGTAGGCGGGCTGCGGCTGCTGGCGCTCAACTGCGTTCAGCACTTCCATGGCAAAATCGTCGCCCCGGGCAGCCAGTTCGCGAATCGATCCGCCAATCAGGTTGTAGGCAATCACCGCCGGGATGGCAGCCACCAGCCCGGCTGCGGTGGTGATCAGCGCTTCGGAAATTCCGGGCGCGACCGCGCGCAGGGTGGCAGCGCCCGCCGTTCCCAGGCCGTGGAAGGCGTCAATGATGCCCCACACCGTCCCGAACAGTCCGACAAAAGGCGTGACCGCCCCGGTAATCGCCAGCCACGGCAGGTTGCGCTCAAAGCGGGTCAGTTCTTCCGAGTTTGCGATCTGCATGGCGCGCTGGATGGCGAGCGGACTTCTGACCATGCCATTGGCCACCGCGCCCTGACGGCGGTACTCCTCGAAGCCGCCCTCAAACACTCCCACCAGCGGGCTGGGACGGAACTGTTCCGCCACCGCGCCCACATCTTGTAAGCGTTGGGCCTTGCGGAAGGCGCGCACAAAACGCCCGCTCTGCACCCGCGCCCGCCGCAACACGCTCCACTTGGAGAGAATGATCGCCCAGGAAACCAGGCTGAAGATCAGAAGAATAAGTAAGACCACCTTGGCGACGGGGCCGGTTTCACCCACCAGGTCAATAATTTCGCCGCCGACCGCTGCTGCCAGCAAGGGATACAGATTCATTGTTTTTAGGAGGATTCCTGCCCTCGATTATAGACCATGGCGGCGGCGTAATTCGCGGGTGAATACGATCCATTACCCCGTCCCCCTGTGCAAAAGACGCGGCGTCCTCCCCCGGCATCTTAGGTAACCGATGGTTAGTGGTATTTAATATTCCAGGAGGAAATCATGCCGCATTACGGTACGCTCCGCGATTATCGTTTCACTGATGCTGATGAGGCCACGGATGTCCGGGGCTCGAAGGTTTATGGACTCGGCGATGAGAAGTTGGGCAAGATCGACGATATCGTTTTCGACCACTCTACGGGCCACATCTATTACGTCGTGGTTGATACCGGAGGCTGGTTGTCCAGCAACAAGTTCATTGTGCCTCCGGAAGCCCTTCGACCCGCGGTGGACCACGAGGGCGACTTCCGGGTTGACCTGACCCAGGACCAGATTGAGAGCCTTCCGCCTTATAACGAATCTGATCTTGAGTCCGAAGAGAAATGGGCTGACTATAACGGCCGTTACCGTTCGCAGTGGGAAGCGAAACCGATCATGCACCGCGTGGCCACGGACCGCAATATCACTCCCACGACGCAGCAGCAGATTGACGCCGGATCGGGCACCCTGCCTTCGAGCGATAACGCCGAAACCGTCTCCGATGTCACGCCGATGCGGACGGAAGCTTCATTGGGCGTTGACCCCAGCGGTCCCAGCCGGCGCTGGGACACCTTTGAAGATCGCCTGCGCCAGCGGCGTCAGGAAATCATCTCGGTCTGCCCCACCTGCAAGAATTCGCCCGCGTCGGAGACCGCCTCCGTACGCGATGAGAGGCGGAAGGCCAGCTAGGTTCTTCGCGTCCACCTCAGGTGTCTGAAGGTGCCCCATTCATTTCGCGTACTTTGCGAAATGAGTGGGGTACGTACGAGAGCTATCTTTCATGCTATCCTGCGCTCAACTTCGTTCAGCTAATCATTCTGCGTTCCAGGACGCCGGTGCTCATCGAACTGCGGCTCGAGAACTACGCGGTGATAGATAACCTGGCGGTGGAGTTCGCGCCCGGCCTGAACCTGCTGACCGGCGAAACCGGCGCGGGAAAATCCATTCTCATTGATGCCCTGGCCCTCCTTCTCGGCGATAAAGCCTCTGCCGACGTGATTCGCTCCGGAGCGGACAAAGCCACGATTTCGGCCGTCTTTGAAGTTGAAGATGGGGCGGAGAAGACCGTCACACGAATTCTCGAAAACAACGGTATCGACCCAGACCAGGAAGACGAATCGGTCATCCTGCGCCGCGAGATTTCGGCGGGCGGCAAGGGCCGTGTTTTCGTCAACAACCAGCCCGCGACCGTCGCTGTGTTACGCCAGCTGGCGCCCTATCTCGCAACTATTCACGCCCAGAACGAGTCTCTGCTTTCCTTCGACGCATCCACTCGGCTTCGCTTACTCGATACCTTCGCCAATATCCAGCTCGATGCTGCAGCGGAAACATTTTCCAGGTGGAAGAACATCAACAATCGCATCGAAGAACTGCAGCGCGACGAACAGGACCGCCTGCGGCTTCTCGATCTGTGGAGCTTCCAGCAGCGCGAGATTGAAGAAGCCAAATTGCAGCCGGGAGAAGACGAACGCCTCGAAACCGAAAAGCGCGTCCTGGCCAATGCGGAGAAAATCCATAGCTCGGCCATGAATGCCTTCGATTTGCTGTACGAAGGCAACGCTTCGACTGCGGCGTCATTACGCGCGGCACAAAAGCACATCGAAGAACTGGCCCGCTACGAACCCAGATTTCAGGAGACCATGGCCACGCTCGAAACTGCCCGCATCAGCGTGGAAGACGTAGGCGCCAGCCTGCGCGACTACGCCGGCGGCATCGAGGCCTCTCCTGAGCACCTGTCCGAAGTGGAAGATCGCCTCGCCGCCATGGACCGGCTCAAACGCAAGTATGGTCCAACGCTCGAAGACGTAATTAAGCACGGCGCCGAAGTCAGCCGCAAACTTTCGGAGATGGAAAACAAGGACGAAGTCCTTCGCCAGCTTCGTGCTGAGCTAGCGCTGGCGGCCGAGAAGTATCTCGTTGCCGCTCGCGCCATTTCGAAGAAGCGCTACGAAGCTGCGCGCAAACTGGAAAAGCTGGTCGAGGCTGAGATCAACGACCTGGCTATGAAGTCCAGTTTCCGAATTGACGTCAGCGGCACCGACGAAGAAGGGAACTGGACGGCGTCAGGTTTTGATCAAGTGGCGTACATGATCGCCACCAATCCCGGTGAGCCCTTGCGCCAGATGGAACACATCGCTTCCGGCGGTGAACTGTCGCGCGTCATGCTGGCTCTCAAGGCGAGCGTTGAATCTGCCTCGGGCAAGAAGCGGAGTTCGGGGGCCCAGCGCACGCTGGTCTTCGACGAAATTGACACCGGAATCGGGGGCCGCGCAGCCGAGGCCGTAGGCAAGAAACTGAAGAGCCTGTCGCGGTCGAACCAGGTCCTGTGCGTCACCCACCTGCCCCAGATCGCTACCTTCGCCGACCATCACTACCTGATCGAAAAGAAGGCTGTCGGCGGACGCACCCGGACCGGCGTCCACCTCATAACCGGCGACGAGCGCACGGAGGAAGTCGCTCGCATGCTGAGCGGCGCCAAGCTGACCGAGACTTCGCGCAAGCACGCTGAACAGATGCTGAAGACCAACGCCTAGTCCCCAACACCACAAAGAATGAAATAATCAAGAAAATAGGGGTCCAACTGCTAAACTCGAGGTAAATGAAATACACCATTCCTGAGGCCAGTCAGAACCTGTCCTGGCTGCTAAAGAAAGCATATTTCGGCCAGGACGTGATATTCGTCGTCGACGAGGACATACAGCTCAAACTGGTGCCCGTCCGGGGCGAGTTTCCAGGAGACGGGAAAGACCGGGTGCCCAGTGTACTCAAGGGGGAAATTGTTTGCACTCCGAATGCTTTTGATTCCCTCACCGACCAGGAGTTGTCGGACCTCGGATTCGAGTAGATAGAACTGATCGCCGTTCGCTGCCGAGAAACCTCCAATCGCTGCTAATCCTAAGCCTTTCTACGGCTTACGTTGACCAACTGGGTACTTCTCCGATAGTCTAATAGCTAACTACCCCTAGGGAACGTGTACCCTGAGAAGGCAGATTATGGCCCCATATCCGGACGAAAAGACGTTGCTTTTGCTTAAGCCCCGCGGTTTCTGTGCGGGCGTGGTGCGGGCGATTGATATTGTTCGCATCGCCCTCGAAGCCTTTGGGCCGCCCATCTACGTGCGCAAGGAGATCGTTCACAACCGCTTCGTGGTTGAGGAATTGCAAAGCAAAGGTGCCATTTTCGTGGATAGCGTAGAAGAAGTCCCAAATGGGGAACGGGTGATCTACAGCGCCCACGGAGTCTCGCCCGAAGTGCGCGAGGCCAGCGAGCAACGCGGATTGCGCGTGATTGACGCTACCTGTCCCCTGGTCACCAAAGTCCACGTGGAAGCCGTAAAGTTCGCCAAAGAAGGCTATTCGCTGATCCTGATCGGCCACCGAGACCACGATGAGGTTATCGGGACGCTGGGCGAGGCGCCGGTCGTGACCCAGGTGGTCGGCTCGCCCGACGAAGTGGCTTCTCTGACCGTAGCTGACCCCAGCCGGGTGGCTTACCTCACCCAGACCACGCTGAGCCTGGATGAGACCCGGGACATCATCGCCGCGCTGCGTCAGCGCTTCCCCAACATCAAGGGCCCGGCGGCGCAGGATATCTGTTATGCCACCGAAAACCGGCAGGTTGCGGTGAAGCATGTGGCTTCCGACGCTGACCTGCTGCTGGTGGTGGGCTCCGATAACAGCTCCAATTCCAACCGCCTGGTGGAAGTTGCGCGGAATCTGGGCACTGGATCGCATCTAATAGACAGCTTCCGCAATATCCGGCCGGAATGGCTTCAGGGTGTAAAGACGATCGCCTTGACCGCAGGCGCCTCGGCTCCGGAATGCCTGGTGGAAGAGGTTGTGAAGTTTCTGGCTACCGAAGGCTTTGCCAATGTGCAGGAGGTCGAAGTCATGCCGGAGAACGTGAGATTCGGATTGCCTCCTGAAATCGTGGAAGCTATTGCCGCCGCGCCCAGCGGGGCGGCCGTGGAGTAGCGACAGCAAATTATGGAAGACGCCTCCCCCCTATCTCCCGCCTCTGCGGTGCCGCAGATGCGTTTCGGGAAAATTGATGATCTCATCAGCCGGGTGGCTGCGGCCATTGACGGCGCCCGCAACTGCCTCTTTTCCGAGCAGCACGAAGAGGGTTACTGGTGCGGCGAACTGGAAGCCGATGCCACGCTCGAAGCCGACTACATCATCCTGCACGTGCTTCTTGGAACCGGCAGTCCGGAGCGCATGGCGAAAGCCGCGCGCTACATTCTGCAGCAGCAGAACGAGGATGGCGGATGGGGTATCTACTTCCGCGGCCCATCCAATATCAGCGCCTCGGTAAAATGCTATTTCGGGTTGAAGCTGGCGGGCCATGCCGCCGATCAACCGGACCTGGTTCGCGCCCGCAAGAGGATTCTGGAAATGGGCGGCGTCACCGAGGTTAACACTTTTACCAAGATCTATCTGTGTTTCTTTGGGCAGTACGATTACGATGCTGTCCCCGCAATTCCGCCGGAGATCGTTCTTTTTCCCAAGTGGTTCTGGTTCAACATCTACGAAATTTCCTCGTGGTCCCGGGCCATTCTGGTGCCGTTGTCTATTTGCTACGCCAAGAAGCCGTTCAAAAAGATCCCCGAGGAGTTGGGAGTCGAAGAGCTGTTTGTGGGCGGGCGCGAGAAGTCGCGCATGCATTTGCGCTGGGACAAGAAGCTGTTTTCATGGCGCAACTTTTTTCTGTCGCTTGACCGCCTGACCCACTGGTTTGAGCGGGTGCACATCCGGCCCTTGCGCTCCATTGCCCTGAAAGTCGCCGAAAGATGGATGCTGGAACGTTTCGAGATGAGCGATGGCCTGGGTGCGATTTTCCCCTCCATGATGAATTCCATCATCGCCCTGCGCTGCCTGGGATATTCCGTGGACGATCCCCAGGTGATTCGCGCCATGGATGAATTCGAGAAGCTGGGCATCGAGGAGCAAGACACTTTCCGCATGCAGCCCTGCAAGTCGCCGGTGTGGGACACGGCCTACGCCTTGTTCACGCTGGGCGAAAGTGGAGTGCCGGCCGCCGATCCCCGCATGGTGAAATGCGCCGACTGGGTGCTGCAGAAACAGGTCCGCATGGCGGGCGACTGGAAAGTGAAAAACAGACAGGGCCTGCCCGGAGGCTGGTATTTCGAGTTCAACAACGAGTTTTATCCCGACGTGGACGACAGCGCCATGGTCTGCCTGGGTCTGACCCACGTCGATCATCCCAACGGACGCTATCAGCGCGAGTCCGTGCAGCGCGCCATTGACTGGATTCTCTCCATGCAATGTCGCAACGGCGGCTGGGCATCGTTCGACAAGAACAACGACCGCATGGTGTTCCAGTACGTGCCTTTTGCCGACCACAACGCCATGCTCGATCCCGCGACCGTCGATATCTCGGGCCGCATCCTCGAGATGCTGGCGGCATACGGGTACGACAAGAACCATCCCGCGGTGAAGAAGGTGCTGAAGTTTATCCGCGCCGAGCAGGAACCGGATGGCTCCTGGTTCGGACGCTGGGGCGTCAACTACATTTACGGCACCATGCAGGTGCTGCGTGGCCTGGAAGCGATGGAAGTCGATCATCACGAGCCCTACGTCCAACAAGCCGCCGAGTGGCTGCGCATGGTCCAGAATCCCGACGGTGGCTGGGGAGAGACCTGTGGTTCCTACGACGATCCTAATACCAAGGGGGTCGGCCCCAGCACTCCTTCGCAGACGGCGTGGGCCATCATGGGATTGCTGGCCGCGCATGACACCCGCAGCGATTGCGTGGTGCGAGGCATCGCCTACCTGCTGCGCACGCAAAAGAAGGATGGGTCCTGGGACGAGCCCCATTTCACCGGCACCGGGTTCCCGCGCGTGTTCTACCTGAAGTACCACATGTACCGGCAATACTTCCCGTTGATCGCGTTGACTACTTACAAGAAAGTGATGGCGGAGAGGAACAGCAGTTAGCAATTGGCACTTCGCATTTGGCCTCTCCACCTGGAAGGGTAAGACTTGATAGAGCCATGCCGTTGGCCATTGGTCGTTGGTCGTCGGCCAAAGCGACGCGCAATTAGTTGAAGGGCCAACGACCAAGGACCAACGACCAAGGACTGAATTAAGCCAAGTGCTAAATGCCAAATGCTAGCTTTCGTCACCGGCGCGACAGGATTTGTGGGCAGTCATGTGGCCCGCGCTCTGGCCGCGCAGGGCGCGGAGCTTCGGCTTCTGGTCCGCTCCGGCAGCGATCTCAGGAATATTCAGGAGTTGCCGGCCGAGCGGGTGCTGGGCGATCTGCGGGAGGCCGCGTCCCTGAAGAAAGCGGTGGCGGGATGCGATGTGGTATTTCATGTCGCCGCGGACTACCGGCTGTGGGTCCGCGATCCGCAGGAGATGTATCGCTCGAATGTTGAAGGTACAAAGGCGATTCTGGAGGCGGCGCGCGAAAGCAAAGTGCGCCGGGTGGTTTACACCTCGAGCGTCGCGACCATGGGATTTCAATCGAACGGACACCTGGCCAACGAAGAATCGCCGGTTTCCCTGGGCAATATGATTGGTCCTTACAAGCGCTCGAAGTTTATGGCGGAAGAAATCGCGATCGCGGCCGGGAGATCGGGAATGGATGTGGTGGTTGTGAATCCCACGACTCCAGTAGGCGAGCGGGACATCAAGCCCACGCCAACCGGGCGGATCGTGGTTGATTTTCTCAAGAAGAAGTTTCCCGCATACGTGGATACGGGACTGAATCTGGTGGATGTGGCCGAGTGCGCCCGCGGTCACGTGGCCGCGCTGGAGAAGGGAAGAAGCGGAGAGCGTTACATCCTGGGTGGCGAGAACCTCACGCTGAAGCAGATTCTCGACAAGCTCGCGGACATCACCGGACTGCCCTCGCCGAAGATAAGAGTTCCGTACGCGGTCGCGCTCGCGACCGGCGTAGTCGATCAGGTAGTTACGGGATACATCCGGAATCGCGAACCTCGCGCCACCATCGACGCCGTCCGCATGGGCCGAAAGAAAATGTTTGTGTCTTCCAGCAAAGCCGAGCGCGACCTGGGATGGAAAACGGTCCCGGTGGATGACGCCTTGCGCCGGGCGGTCGAGTGGTTTCAGGCAAACGGATATGCGTAGGTCACGCAAAAACCGTGTGGGACCGGGTCTCAGACCCGGTCAGGCCGAGCAAAGCTCGGCAGGATTTTGACCTTGCCCAATCAACCGAAAATCGCGATCATCGCCGCCCTGGAGCGCGAAGTGCGCCCGCTGATCAAGCAGTGGAAGGCAGTCGAACGCGAATTTGACGGCCGCAAGTTCAAGTTTTTCGAGAAAGACCGCGCCGTGCTGGTTTGCGGTGGCATTGGGCCGGAAGCGGCACGGCGGGCGACCGAGGCCATCATCAATCTGTATGCACCGGTTCTGGTGCAGTCTGTCGGCTTCGCCGGGGCGCTCGATTCCACGCTGAAAGTGGGCACGGTGCTGGCGCCAGTTTGCGTCATCGACGCTAAGGATGGAAGCCGGGTTGAAGCCGCGGTAGGACATTGGGTGCTGGTCAGCGTCGATCAACCGGTCAGCGTCCAGCAGAAAGCCAAGTTGGCGGAGTCATACTGGGCGCACGCCGTGGATATGGAAGCCGCAGCGGTGGCCCGGGGAGCTCTGGCACACGACATCACATTCGTCGGGCTCAAAGCCATTTCCGACGAAGCCGATTTTGAGATGCCGCCGCTCAGGCAATTTGTCACGGGTGCTGGACAGTTCCGCACTGCGGCCTTTGCCGGGTTCGTCGCCCTCCGCCCCTGGCTTTGGCTGCGGGTATTTCGCCTCGCTCGGAACAGCAGCAAAGCAGCGGCCGCCCTTTGTGGATGGCTGGAACAGTACAACCTGGCGCCCGAAGAAGTGGGAGAGACGGAATCGGGCTTGCATCCCAGCCCTGGACGCAAGGACTAATTCGCAGCCCGCTTAGATCGGACCATGGCCATCGCCGGACAAATCGCAATCGAAGAAAACAAGCAGGCCATTCCTGCCACCATGCTGGCAGCCGTGTATCGCGGCGTGAACGACGTTCGCCTGGAGACCGTACCGGTACCAAAAATTGGCGCCGGAGAATTACTTCTGCGGGTACACACCTGCGGGATCTGCGGCACCGACCTTAAAAAAATCGCCACCGGCTCACATTCCGCGCCCCGCATTTTTGGTCACGAGACTGCGGGCATGATTGCCGCCGTGGGCGCGGGAGTGCGCGACTTCCAGCCCGGCGACCGGGTAGTCGTCTTCCACCACATCCCGTGCGGCGAGTGCTACTACTGCCGCCATAAGACGTTTGCCCAGTGCGAGACTTACAAGAAAGTGGGCTGCACTGCCGGCTTCGAGCCATCCGGCGGCGGCTTCGCGGAATATGTCCGGGTGATGGACTGGATTGCGCGCCGTGGCGCGGTGCGCATTCCGAAAAACGTCTCTTACGAGCAAGCCTGTTTTGTCGAACCTGTTAACACCTGCATGAAGGGAATCGAAAGATTGGGGTTGCAGCCGGATGAGACGGTTGTAGTGATAGGTCAGGGTCCCATCGGTATCATATTGAGTGTATTGGCTAAACGGGCCGGCGCCACTGTAGTCACTTCCGATTTGTATCCCCAAAGGCTTACAATATCTACAAGTTACGGTTTGGGGAACAGCATTGATGCCTCCCGTGCCGACGTGGTAAACGCGGTGCGTGAGCAGACCGAAGGACGCGGCGCAGATGCAGCCATCCTGGCGGTCGGTGGTAATGGTTTGATCCGGACTGCGATGGATGCGGTGCGTCCTGGAGGCCGGGTCTTGCTGTTCGCGCAAACCGTTCATGGGGAGTCAACGTTTGACCCTGGAGCAGTTTGTGTAGATGAAAAAACGCTGTTGGGGTCGTATAGCGCTTCGGTCGATCTGCAAAAGGAATCGGTGCAGTTTGTTATGAACCGTGAAATGGATTTGGAACGGTTGATTACTCATCGATTCTCATTGTCCAGCAGCGTCGAAGCTCTGAACCTGGCTGCCCACCCCCAACCTGATTCCATGAAGATAGCGATTCAACCGGGCAGCTCCTGGGAAGGAATCCGAGCGTGAACGGTAAGATGACAGCGGCTGTCCTCTATGGCAAAGAGGACGTAAAAATTGAGAGAGTACCCATCCCTCGCGTGGGCGACGGAGAAGTACTGGTCAAAGTGCAGGTCGCGTTGACTTGCGGTACTGACCTGAAGGTTTACCAGCGCGGCTATCACGCGCGCATGATCGTTCCTCCGGCGTTGTTTGGACACGAACTGGCCGGAGTGATTGAAGAAGTCGGACACGGTGTCCGCGGCTTCAAGAAGGGCATGCGGGTGGTGGCGCTGAACTCGGCGCCCTGCCAGATGTGCTTCTACTGCTCCAAGCACCAGGAAAATCTCTGCGAAGACCTGCTGTTCAACAACGGCGCGTACGCCGAATACATCCGCATTCCGCGCCGCATCGTTGAAACCAACATGCTGGCGGTCCCGGCTGACGTTACCTACGAAGAAGCCGCCATGGTTGAGCCGCTGGCTTGCGTGCTGCGCGGACTGCACGAGACCGGCGTCGAAATCGGAGACACCGTCACCGTCATCGGCGGCGGGCCTATCGGCCTGATGTTTGTGCAGGTGGCCAAAGCCACCGGGTGTAATGTCATTTCCGTGGTTAAGCGCGATTCACAGGTGGCAGCGGCCAAGCGCATGGGAGCGCACGAAGTGGTGCAGATCACCAAGGTAAAAGACGCGGTGGAAGCGGTGCGCCTGATTTCTCCCGAAAAGCGCGGCAGCGATGTGGTGGTGGAGGCTGTCGGCCGACCCGAGGCCTGGGAGTGGGCCATCGACATGGTGCGCAAGGGCGGCACCGTCAATTTTTTTGGCGGATGTGCCAGCGGCACCAAGGTCCAGATGGATACCAACCGCCTGCACTACTCGGAAGTCACGCTGAAGGCCACGTTCCATCACACGCCGGAAACGGTGCGCAAGGCTTTCGCCCTGATCGCGGAAAAGAAGATTCGTTCTACGGACTACATCACCGGAGAGGCGCCCCTATCGCGGCTGCAGCAGGTCCTCCGCCACATGCTGAACCGCAACGGTGACATCAAGACGGCCATCATTCCCGGGCACTGAGGCCTGATCATAAGAGGGCAAGTTCGACGGCGGCCTTGAGAGAGGTAGGGAGGCGGTAATCGGTTCAGTCTTTACACGGCTCTGGTAGAGACATAGCCGAGGACGCCCTGCGGTTGACGATCCGCACATCCACATTACGGGGGCACGAAACTGACATGTCATCCATCGCCAGCAACGACTCCCGTACCGCGTCCATCGCGGTTGCTGACGGCTGGAAGCGGCTTCCACCGGGATATGCCATCCCGGAGCGAGCGCCGACCCGGGCCGAAGCTCAGGAGTATTGCCGCAACTCTGGCCCGCAGTCACTACGAGAATTTTTCCGTCGCTACCTGGTTTCTGCCCCAGCGGCTGCGTCAGCACTTTTTCAATGTCTATGCCTACTGCCGGATTTCAGATGATCTGGGCGACGAGGTCGGTGATCCCGATGTGTCTCTCGAAATGCTCGACCAGTGGCAGTCGGAACTCGATGCCTGCTACGCGGGCTCGCCGCGCCACCCGGTCTTTGTCGCGCTGGAAGAGACAGTGCGGAAATTCGATATTCCCAAACAGCCCTTCGACGACCTGCTGAAAGCCTTCCGCCAGGACCAGACCGTCACGCGCTACGAAACTTTCGAAGATCTGCTCGGCTACTGCCACTATTCGGCGAATCCGGTCGGGCATCTGGTTCTCTACCTCTGCGGGTATCGCGATTCTGATCGGCAGGCGCTTTCTGATTTCACCTGTACCGCGTTGCAACTGGCCAATTTCTGGCAAGACGTAAGCGATGACTATGCCAAGGGACGAATCTATCTCCCGTTGGAGGACCTGTGTCGTCATGGCGTGAGTGAAGAGGATATTTCGGCGGCCCGCAATACGCCGGAATTCCGTGAAATGATTCGCTTCGAGGTAGAGCGGGCACGGCAGTGGTTTGAGCGCGGCCTGCCCCTCATCAAGCAGGTGGACCGCGAGCTCGCGGTCGATATCGAGTTGTTCAGCCGCGGCGGGCAGGAAATTCTGCACGCCATCGAGCGCCAGGGACATGCCGTGCTGGGCCGGCGTCCCGCGATCTCGAAGACCCGCAAACTGGCGCTGGTGGCCCGGGCCGCTCTCGGGAAGCTTCTGGGGAGCCGGGCGGGGAAGCGGGTATGAGCGCCGCCGTGCAGCCCATGCCTTCGCCATTTTCGCCGACCTCGTCGCAAATCGCGGTGGCGTATTCCGTATGCCGCAGCATCACCCGCGCCGCGGCCAAAAATTTCTATTACGCCTTCCTGGTACTGCCCCAGGCCAAGCGCCAGGCGTTGTGCGCGGTGTACGCCTTCATGCGTCGCTGCGACGATATTGCCGACGACTTCAAATTGCCGTCTTATGAAAGGCGGCAAAGGCTGGAGGCCTGGCTGGATGCTTTCCACCGCGCCGAATCAGGCCACCCCACCGACGATCCCGTGCTGCTCGCCCTGACCGACACCCAGCGGCGCTTCAAGGTCCCGGTCGAACTACTCGACCAGTTGGCCTACGGCACCGGTATGGATATCCAGGACAGCGCCGATCCTGGTTCATCTCCGGCAGACGAACCCCAGGTGCTTTACCGCACCTTCGGCGATCTGCGTCTTTATTGTTATCGGGTGGCCTCGGTGGTCGGCCTGGTTTGCATTCGGATATTTGGCTATAGCGATCCCGCCGCCGAAGGGCTGGCGGAAAATCTTGGCCTGGCCTTTCAACTCACCAATATCATCCGGGACGTTCAGGAAGACGCCGGCATGGGCAGGATTTATCTTCCCGCTGAAGATCTCGACCGCTTCAAGATTGCACCCGCGGAATTCCGCCAGGCGTCGATTCCGGAGCGGCTGCGCTGGCTGCTCGCGGCGGAAGCCGACCGGGCCCGCGAATACTACGGCGCCGCCGGCGAACTCATGCTGCTCATCGACGAAGACAGCCAGCCCGCGCTCTGGGTGCTGGTGAGTATTTACCGGCGGCTGCTGGAAAAAATCTCGGAACGCAAGTATGACGTCTTCGGCAAGAAGGTCAAGCTCACGGTGCGCGAGAAAGTCACCATCCTGGGAAAGGGTCTGGTAAAACGCCTGGCTTGATGACGGAGCGCTGGACACATTCTCCAAAAGTAGCAGTGGTGGGAGGCGGCCTTGCTGGATTGGCAGCCGGCAGCGCTCTGGCCGAAAGTGGTTTCCGCGTCACCTTGTTCGAGCGGCGTGCCTACCTGGGTGGACGGGCCTCCTCCTATCAACATCCCGGCACCGGCGAAGTGGTGGACAACTGCCAGCACGTGCTGCTCGGCTGCTGCACCAACCTGATCGAGTTCTACCAGCGTATTGGCGTCGAGGACAAAATTCGCTGGTATGAGCGAATGACTTTTCTCGAGCCCGGCGGGCGCGCCTCGGTGATCAAACCTTCGACGCTGCCGGCTCCTCTGCATACCGCGCCCGCTTTTCTGCGCGCCTCATGTCTCAACCTTACGGACAAGCTATCGATTGCGGCAGGCTTGGCGGCTTTGACTCCCATAGCGCCGCGCGACACCGGCGAATCTTTCCTTAAGTGGTTGCGCCGCCATGGCCAGACGGAACGTGCCATCGATCGCTTCTGGAAGACGGTCCTGGTCAGCGCGCTGAACGAGGAGATTGATCTCATTTCCGTTCCTTACGCCGCCCAGGTCATGCGCGAGTCGTTTCTGAAATCCCGGACAGCGGGACGCATGGGCGTGCCCACGGTTCCCCTGACCGAGCTTTACAACCGGGCCGGAGATTACATGATGGCGCGCGGAGGAGAGGTGCGGTTCCGGGCCGCGGCGGAATCGTTCCGGGCAGAGTTTGCCGACGTGAAGCTGCTTCTGCCGGGCGGAGAAGAGAGCTTCGACTTCGTAATTTTCGCCGTGCCTTTCGACGTGCTGTCACGGATGTTGCCGGACACTTCGGCTGCAGAGCCGTTGCGGCAGACCCTGAACCGCTTCGAGACTTCGCCGATCACAGGCATTCATATGTGGTTCGATCGCCAGATTACCGAGCTTGACCACGCTGTGCTGCTCGATCGCACCATTCAGTGGATGTTCCACAAATCGAAGCTGCTGGGGACGCCGGGCGCGGGCCCGGAAAATAGTTATGTCGAGCTGGTAGTCAGTTCATCGAAGACCCTGGTCGAGAAATCCCGCCAGGAAATTATCGATCTGGCGCTGGCGGAGCTGCGCGAGTTTTTTCCCGGGGCGCGCGCCGCCAACCTGGTGAAGGCCACGGTGATCAAGGAAGTCCACGCCACCTACTCTCCCCGCCCCGGCATCGAATCGCACCGGCCCAGTCCAGAGACGGTTTGGCCCCGCATCTTTCTGGCGGGAGACTGGACGGCCACGGGATGGCCGGCCACCATGGAAGGCGCCGTACGCAGCGGCTACGCCGCCGCGCAATGCGTGGCCCGGGTCGCCGGACGGAGAGATGCAGCATTCCTGGTGCCGGACCTCGCACCCTCGGGATTCATGCGGCTGTTCGGTTGACGGCCGTGCCACAAACCACGTAGCCCCGGACGCCCTCGTCCGGGGAGGCGAGCTGGACCTCGCCCAGGTTTTTCGTTTGAGACAGTCGGAAAATCTAGCCGGGCTTTGCCCGGCCGGGCGGGTGGGGGCACCCGCCCCTACGTGTCAACGCGCGGCGGTGTTGCGCATTTCCGGCGAGAGTTTCGAGTAGATCAACGACTCCACCTGGCTCCATACTTTCGGATCACACTCAATCTCGGTGTGGGCTTTCACCACGAACCGGTCGAACCAGGGGTATCCTTCGCAGCTGATCGGATTCGCCGTGTAGTCGTAGCGGTAGTTTCCCAGAATTTCCGTCCGTGCCGGGTCCGCGGCCCGAATTTGGGGACGCCCGTGCACGATGCCATGGGGCTGGTAGAAATTTACTGCCTGTTCCACGTTGGCGGGAATCATCGCATCGTTCTGGCCGAACTTGGCCACGCTATCCACCTGGACGGTGAGCAGGACGGGAATGCCGTCGCGTTCGAGTTTGCGCGCCAGAGATACAGTTTCCGACGCGCCCCAGCTGTGGCCGAAGATGATGATGCGGGCCTGCTGTTTTTCGTCCGCTGACAGCTTGCCGTCGTGGTTCCCATCCAGCCGCCGCAAAACTTCCTTGTACGCCCGGTCGCGATGACGGTTCGCGAAACTCTGTACATACACGCCCTCGGGGTATTCGTTGCGCAGGTGTTCGACGACCTGCACCGTGCTGTGCACGCGATCATTGTGCTTGACGAAGCCGCCCACGAAGCCGATCACCATGGCGGGCGGGTTGGTGCGAGTCTCAGCCGAAATCACGGGACCCGGTGAATCTGCTTCCCCAAACGCCAGGACAAACGTCAGGAACAGCGGAACAATCCGGACGCATCTGCGGACACAACGCATGGCAGGAAAAGAATCATAGCAAGAAAGACAGAGAGTCGAGGGATGAAATTTCGATGACGCCCGGGTTCTCTTTGCGACCTTTGCGGTTCTACTTTGCGTCCTTTGCGGTGAAAGGGTTTGACCTCGACGGTCACAACCCAATCTTAACCGCAAAGGACGCAAAGAAGAACCGCAAAGGTCGCAAAGCGACGGGCGACCGGCTGGGTTGAAATGATTTGCGCTGAATAGGAAGTTATTTGCACTCGGGCAGGACGCGGGGCTATTCGGTGCCGGGCAGTTCGCTGTCTCCCAGGCCGGAGGCGGGCACGGATTTAGCGAATGCGCTGGCGCGATTGGAGCGAACGGATTGCAGCAGGTTCCAGTCCTTCTTGAATTCCACCATGCTCTCGCGGCTGTGTTTTGGACTTTTGAGGACGTGCCCGACGCGGGCCAGGACCAGCTGGTAGGCCAGGTCTGTGTCCGTGCCTGAACTGAAGACGTTGTTGGCGCTCAGGCCTATCCGGGATGACTCGTCGCCATCCGAAAACTCCATCCAGAGTGCGCCATTGCGGTCCGCCACCGGAGTGCCAGCCTCGTCCAGCTTCCGAAAGAACTTCTTCAAAGAGCCACTCATGCTCAAGGACGCGCTGGTCGAGGCGTCCTGCTCCGCGGCGGATTCGGCGACCATGGAGGCGAAAGCGGCGCGATACTGCTTCCATTCCTCGGCCGTACCCAGCATCCGGGCGCGCTGTTCGTCCTTGTCAGCTTCGAGTTTCTCGACCCGAGCGTCGTTATTCGAGGCCCGGGCCTGCTTGATTTGATATTCCGCTTCCGTGGCCTCGATGGTCGGATGTCTTTCCAGTTCACGCTGCGGATTGAAGCGCCCGGTGAGGATGTAGGAAGCCGCCACAAAGGGCAGCACATGGTCGGCAAAGATCAGCATCGGCACCAGCAGCTTCTTGGACCGCACCAGTTGCTCGGTCCCGGCGCGGCACTCGCTGCTGCGTTTGATGGTGCCAGGCACCTGGGCAAAATGGAGCACCCGGAAATCCGCCTCGGGATGCCGTTTCGCGTAGCGTGTAAAAGAGCGGGCGATGGCCTTCGGACTGGTCATGCCGAAGTCGTTAATGTAATCGGGCCCGGTGGCGTTGGGAAAATAGGTGTTGATCACGCGCCGCGTGAAGTCGGCGCAATTGCGGGTCATGCCGTTGAAGTGGTTTTCGTTGGGCAGCGAATTGAATTGTTCGATCACCGCCAGGTCCTGCTCGACGCTTGTGGCGACCACGAAAATGTACATGCTTCGCGAGAGGGTGGCACCCACCATCTCCCGCCACTCCGCCTTGTTGCTGGTCTGGCAGGACTCACTGGCGCAATAGTCTGCCAGGTAATTCTCGCGGTATCGCTCTTCCAGCACGCGTTTGATTTTCTGCGAGCCGACGATCGGCCGGTAGCGAGTGTTTTCCACCCCGTACAGGTACACGTTGAGCGGCACGACGTTCCATTCAAAGGGCTGATCTTCGCCCAGGGTGGTGTAGTTGCTCATGACCGAGCCCTGCTCTCCGGGAAGGCAGAGCCGAAGCTTGACCGGAGACGCCGGACAAATGCGCGAAAAGTAAACCGCGCTGTGCCCTGAGCCTGTGATTCGGGCAACGCTCGTGTCGAGCGATTCGTTGAGCACCACGCCTACGTCGCCATGGGCCGTGGAACTTGCCACGCACGCAACGACTATTGCCAGCCCAAGAAACAGCATCGCCCGCCACGGGTTTCTAGCGGAGCATGCCGTCCGCGGCGAAAATGAATTTGGGTCCGGCAATCCGACTTCCTCCATGTCTGCAAAACCTTCGCTGTTCGCAACCCTTTGTTAGGATTGTTCCAACCCCGCGTGAGGTTGTAGCTCTCGCTTTCAAACTTCCACGAGAAGCTGTGTTATCAATACTTTAGGTGAATCCGCTCACACGTATTCTCTAACAACCAACTGGTTGAGAAAAAGTAACCTTCGTGATGGACTTTAGTAACCCTGCAGGTATCCTGATCGCGGCCCGCCAAGGGGTCGGGCTTCGGCGAGGACAGCTAGCTGTCTTTTTTGTGGTCTTGAATTGGTGTGTCAGATTCGCTGGCCGCGAGGGACACTTATTCGACTGACGGCCGACCCAGTCGACTATGTATTAATCCGAATTGCCCGCGATTCGTTTGGTTTGCATTCAATCCGAATTTTCAAGAGTTGCTGCCCAACGAGTACGATGGCGATTGCCCGATTTCACTACCGGGGTGCCTTTGCTGTCCCCTTCGCTGTTCTCAGCACCTCCAGTACTGCCTGGATCACAACCTCCGGATCATCGTTCTGAATGTAATGCCGGGATTTGGGGACGAGGATGTGCTTCGCACCGGGAGTTTGAGCAACCAGGTCGTTGTGAAGTCCTAACTTTAGATCCTGTTCGAGGGGGTTCCCGGGAAACTCAGGGTTCTTTTTTGTACCGGACAGGATAACAACAGGTACAGGTGGAAGAGGGGCGGATTGGGAGACGGCCTTCCCGCTCTCTTCAGCGGCTTTCAGTTCCGCTCGTATTGCCGGCGGCATTTTGGTAAGGGCCTGGTCCAAAGCTTTCCGGCGGGAGGCCCAGTCCACAGCACTCATCCGCGAATGCAGCAACTGAATGAGCCGTCCATCCTCAGGATCGACAAAGATCAGGCCTGCAACCTCTCGCGGGTACCGATGAGCATAAACTTGAATGATCGCACCGCCCAGGGAATGGCCGACGAGCACGTAAGGAGGCGCGATTTTTGCCGTGTGCAGAAGGTCGTGAAGATCGGCAGCCATCCGCGTCACCCGGCGCGGTCGAGTGGTCGTTGGTGACTGGCCGATTCCGGGACGGTCATAGGCTACGGTGTGCGCAAATTTCGCGATTGCAGGAAGTACGTCGTTCCAAGTTGCGGTGCCTTCTCCCATGCCCGACTCGAATATGACTGCGGAACCGGCGCCTGATTCAGAGATGTGAATAGGGGCGCCGTCCACAGGCACCATCCTATCGGCGGCGAGACCGGACGATACAAAAAGGAAAATGTAAACGAATGTTACGGATGTTTTGTTGGGCATCTTCTCACCACCTTAGAGCCCATACGCCCAACAAAGGCCAGAAGTTCCATGGTATTCGCGCCAATTGACTTGCGTGCGAGTTCTGAGCAATACAGTTGATGCGCGAAGGGAGGGATGTTTCTAGGCCGCCAGCAGCACTACGCCGCCAGCTACCAGGAGGGCAGCGATCCAGCGGCGGTGATCGACCCGTTCGTGCAGGAAAATCTTTGCGGCCACGGCGTTAGCCACGAAGGTCAGGGAGGCGGAGGCCGGAGCCACCAGGCTCACGTCCGCCCAGGAGAGGGCAAACAGCAGGCTGAAAAACGCCACCGCCATCATGAAAATGCCCAGCATGAAGCTGGGACGCCGCAGGATGTGCCATACCACCGTGACCAATCCGGAGCGGCGCCAGAGGTTTCCCACATCGCCTACTTTCTTCATGGCGCGGGAGAGCAGCACGTCTCCGGTGGTCGAGGCCAGGACAACGGCCATAATTGCTCCCCAGGTGTAGGCGTGTTTCATGGCTCGACCCTCGAGCCCACGGGCTCAGGTTCTCTCTCCGGCTGGTCCTGATGAGCGGGATGGCGAGTCAAGGCCGGGCCCTGGGTGACGAACCCGACGCCAGCTGAGATGAGTCCGATCCCGACCCAGCGCAGGGTACTCACCTGCTCGTGCAGATAAAATTTGGCGATGAGGGCCAGCAACACGTATCCCAGGGAGGTGGCGGGCAGCACGTAAGTGAGATCGGCCCAGGACAGGGCCGTCATGTAGGCGGCGAAGAAGGCCAGCAGAAACAAAATCCCCAGGGCGACCCAGGGATCCAGAATGGTGAAGACCAGATCAGGCAGGCTGTGCAGCGAAATGTTGCCGACCTGCTTCATGCCGCGGGCGAGAAAGGTATCGCCAATGGCAGCGAAGAGGGTCACACCGGCCAGCACCAGATACTTGCGAAACGTCACACGGTCTTTCTTTCGCCTTCAGGCCTTGGCGGGTTCGGCCACGCTGGCAGAGTCGCCGCGCTCGCGTTTTTCCTTCACCCACTTGTTGCGCGAAGCGCGGAGTTTCAGGAAGCTCCTGGCGTCTTTGTAGAGGCGCTTGCGCTCTCCGCTGTTGAACGCAGCCTTCTTCAGAATGCGATAGATGGCCTTGGGCCGGAAGTAGTACTCGTCGTAGAAGCGATGAACCGACTCCATAAGTTCATCGGCCGGCAGCCCGGGATACTGGATCTGCGCCATCTGGTGGCCGCCTTCATCCACCATTTTTGAGTCCGCCACCATGAAACCGTTCTTCATGGCGTACTCGTACAGTTCCGTGCCGGGATAGGCGTGCGCCACCGATACCTGGATGGTTTCGACGTCCAGTTCCTTGGCAAAGGCTATGGTGTTGTTGATGGTTTCCGGGGTCTCGCCGGGCAGGCCCAGGATGAAATCGCCGTGGACCACCAGTCCAAGCTTGTGACAATCCTTGGTGAACTGGCGCGCACGTTCGACAGTCGCGCCTTTTTTGATGTTCTTCAGGATCTGCGGATCACCCGATTCATAGCCCACAATCAAAAGGCGGCAGCCTGCTTCCTTCATCGCCTTCAGCGTCTCGTAGTCGGTGGTAACCCGCGATGTGCAGGACCACGTCATATTCAGCGGCTTCAGCTTGGCGCAGAGTTCAACCGTGCGCGCCTTCTGAATGTTGAAGGTGTCATCATCAAAAAAGAATTCCTTGACCCAGGGCCAGTATTCCTTGGCCTTGGCCATTTCGCGGGCCACGTCGTCGGTGGAGCGCTTGCGCCAGGCGTGACCGCTGGTGGTCTGCGGCCACAGGCAGAAGGTGCACTGCGCCGGGCATCCGCGCGTCGAATACAGCGCCACATAGGGGTGAAGCAGAAAGGGCACGGTGTAACGCCGCGGATCGAGATCGCGATAGTAGATATCGGTGACGTGGGGCAGAGCGTCCAGGTCCTGAATCTGCGGCCGGTCAGGATTGTGGGCGACGACGCCATTCTTCCGATAGGAAATTCCGAGGATTTCGTCGAGCGGCTTGCCCTGCGCGAATTCGACCACTGAGTAATCGAACTCTCTGCGGCAGACGAAATCGATGGCCGGACAATCCTTCAAGGTGCGTTCCGGCAGCACGGTGACGTGCGGTCCGACGAACGCAATCTTGATCTTGGGGTTGGCGTTCCTGATGGCCTGTGCCAGCCCGATGTCCCCGGGAAAACCTGGCGTGCTGGTGTACAGAACCAGAAATTCATAGTCCTGGGCAATCCTGATGGTCTCCTCGGCGGAAACATGATGCGAAGGAGCATCAACCAGGCGTGCTCCTTCCAGCATGCCGGCCGGGTACGCCAGCCAGACGGGATACCAGTAAGACTCAATCTCGCGCGTGGCGGGCCACCGCGAACCGGCGCCGCCGTCGAAATTCTCAAAGGACGGCGGATTCAGGAAAAGTGTTTTTAAAGGCATAATTGTGTGTGAGTTATTTTAACATTGCGGGGCGAATTTTACCCGCAATCTAGGTACATTCAAGGTACATGCACCAGCGCTCGGGTAAACCCCAAATCCTTTCCAGCGTTGGAGTTATGTACGCTGTCGATCATTGGCCGGCGCCCACCCAGCCGGCCAGTTCGCCAGTGGCCCGCAACAGTGTGATGCGGGCCCGTTCCAGCTCAAAGTTTGCGTCTTGTAAAGAATTGTAGCGCTCATTGACCTGCTCCCGCGCATCCTGAACGTCGTGCCAGCCGGCGTTGCCGGAATCCACGCGCACGCGCAGCGATTCCAGATTGGATTGCGCGACCTGATATTCGAGATCCGCTACTTCCTTGGCTGCAGCCATTTGTTCCACCGAGCGCTGCAGGCGCAGAGTTTCTTCTGAGACCTGGTTCCTGGCAGTTTCCGCATCCTTTTTGGCCTTCAAGGCGAGGGCATCGGCTGCGTCGGCGCGGGCGCGCTGCGTCGTACTGAAGAGAGGAAATTTTATGGATACTCCGATCGTGGCGTTGTGGCGCTGGAAGCTGCCAGGCTGGAAGAAATCCTGGTAGTTGTTGTAGGCGGCCAGCAGAGCATACTGCGCCGCGAAATCCACCGACGGCAGCATGGCGCGGTGCTCGCCGCGGGCCCGCAGACTCTCCGCGGCCGCGCGGTTTTCCGCCGCCTGCACGCCGGGGCTGCTCTGCGCCGCCTTTCCGGCCAGATCATCTTCCTGTTTTACTTCCGGAAATGGAGGCATCGATTCTGACTCGGTTTCAATGGTGGCCGCCGGAAGCCCGGTCAGGTGCGAAAGCCGGTTGCGGATGACGTCAATGGCGCCTTGCGCTTCGGCCAGGCGCAAGCGCAGACGCGCCGTGCTGAGATGCGCCTTGCTCTGCATGATCGGGCTGTCCACGCCCTCCTTGATCCGTTCGCTGACCTGTTGCTCAGTCTGGAGCGCGGCGGCGTGCTCTTCCTGCAAATGTCCCACCAGCGCTTCCCACTTGCCCAGTTCGGCATAGCTCAAGACCGTGTCCTGAATCACCTGGTTGCGCTGATCTTTGCTCTGCAGCGTAGCCGCGCTCCAGTCCGTTTTGGCGGCGCGGACAAAATCCCGCAGCGACGGATTGAATACCGCAGATTGGCTGTTCAGGTTGACGATTGAAGGCGCGGAACCCTCCAGGCTCAGTGGGTATCCCCATGACTGTCCCAGTCCCGAGCCCAGAATGAACTGGGGAATGTACTGGTTCCGCGCTTCGCGGTAGGAAGCAAAGACGCGCTGCTCATCGGCGTTGGCCGAAGCCGCGGTGGTGCTGTGGGCCAAGGCCAGTTCGACGGCGCGCTTCAGCGGCAGAGGCTCGGCGGCCAGTCGGGGCAAGGCGATAGAGGCAGCGATCAGGAAGCCACAAAGACGCGGAACGCAGCGAGGAGCAAAGTTCATCTCTTCACCTTCCAAAGAAAATTCGATGGGATTGTGCTCAATGATCTCACGTAGGGGCGGGTGCTCTCACCCGCCCAGCCGGGCCGAGCCCGGCTGGGGGTAGTTGCCCGGCCGAACCCAGAAAACTTTGGCGAGCTTCGCTCGCCCGCCCGGACGAGGCGTCCGGGCCTACGTGGGCGCGGTTCAACGGTTGAGCCGGTCCAGAGCCTCCTGGGCGCGCGAGAAATCTCGGGCCAGAGACAGGGCGGCGCGATATTCCTGGGCCGCTCCCTGTTTGTCCCCCTGTTTTTCAAGAGCGGTGCCCAGCAGGTAGTGGGCCTTGAATGCCGGAGCTTCTTCGACTTTGGAATTCAGGGCCAGATAACGACGCAAATATTGCACCGCGGCGGGAAAGTTGCGTCCACTGCGCAGCAGAATTTCTCCCGACTCCATGATGATTTCCGGACGGTCCACCTGCGCCGAGACGGCGTGATTGATGGCGTCTTCCATGTCATTCCAGCGTTCGCGATGGCGGAAAAACAGCGCCAGGTTGAACCAGGTCAGGGCGCTGCCGTGACTGGCTTCAATGGCTGCCCGATATTCTTTTTCGGCGGCAGCGAAGTCTTTTCTTTTCTCGGCGAGGCGGCCCTTGAGATAGTCGGCCTTGGCGGGATCAAGCGCGGCCAGTGCCTGGGCTTGCGCTTCCGCCTTGTCGCGGCCGCCGCCGACGATGCCGGGCGCTTCCATATAAAATTCGCCCAGGTCGCTGCGCGCTTCCACGTTGTTCGGATCCAATCTGACTGCCGCTTCGAACTCGTTGCGTACTTTGCCGGCCAGAGACGCTGCGCTCAGGAAATTGGCCGTGTCCGCCTTCTCGCCATAAATCCGCCCCAGCCACATGTGGTAACGGCTGTTGCTGGGATCGAGCGCGACTGCTTTTTCGCAGGCCGAAATGCCGCGGTCCCAATCGCCCATGGAAAAATAGACGCGGCACAGCAGGTTATGAGCTTCGGCGTCGCTGGGGGATGTGTTGATTTTGGAGCGCAGAGTATTAATGGCGTCGTCGGCCCGCCCGGCAGCCAGCAGCGCGGGAGCGGAATCGTCGCCTGCCGCAAGCGCTGCGGCGGAGAACAAAGCCAGGAACAAAATGATAATGCGCAATTTCATCTGTCTTAGACCTATCGAACTACTTTCACGGCTGCGCCTTCGCGCAGCGGCTTGGAGTTGGTCGAAGCCAGAGCCAGTACCGCCTTTTCCGCAACCCCGCTGGTAATTTCCACCTGCGTAAGATTCGAGATAGAGGTCTGAATATCACGCCGCTGCAGTTCATTGTTCACGATCTGATAAACGAAAGTCTTGCCGTCATCCAGGCGAATCGCCTCGCGGGGCATGGTGAGCGCATTGGGGTGCTCCGCGGTCACGATCGTGACTCCAACATTGATGTTGGGCAGGAGCTTGAAGTCCTGGTTATCCACGATGCAGGTGGTCTCTCCCACGTTTCGGGTTCCCAGAAGCTTCACCGTGGACGGTATGGTGCTCACCGAGCCCTGCCAGGTCCGTCCCGGGACTGCATCCCAGGTGAGATCGATTCTCTGTCCGCGCGCCAGGCGGCCTACGTCGGGTTCATCCACGTAAGCGCGCACCAGAACTTTCGAGAGATCGGCCTCCTGCAATACCAGGTCTCCGGGATTCACATACGCGCCCTGGTGCACGGGAAGGGAATAGACAACTCCATCGAAGGGTGCACGGATATTCAGTTGACGAAGATTATCTTCTGCCGCCGCATAGGCGCTTTGCGCCTCTGCCTGTTGCGCCTCTACATGAGCGATCTCGGGCTGAGAGTAACGCTCTTTTTGTTTCTGCTGCACCAGCTTGAGGTCGGCTTCCGCTCCCGCCAGCTGATCTTCGGCCTGCTTCACTTCGCCGGGTGAGGCTGCGCCCTGCTGCTGCAGGCGCTTCAGGGCTTCGAGATTGCGCTGCGCCGTGTCGCGCTGGTTGCGGGACTTCACCAGTTGGGATTCGAGAGTCAGAACTTCTTCGCGATTCCCTCCCCGCTCCATGGCGCTCACTTCAGCCTGTGACGCGCGGACCTGGGCCAGGGCCCGGGCCGCCTGGCTTCGGGCATCGGCGTCGTCCAGTTGGGCCAGAAGTTGTCCCTTCTTGACGCGATCGCCCTCTTTGACCAGCAACTTCCTCACCGTGGTGCCGACCGGCGCGTGAGCTTCAAAACTCTGTAGCGGCTCGACCTTGCCATTGGTCGAAATCACGCTGCGAATCGTGCTGCGCTCCACTGTCGCAGCGCGCACGGGGATAGCGTCGTCGCGCGACATGAATGAAGCCAGCAGCAGTACGGCGACAGCAATTCCGGCTGCCCACACCAGCCAGCGATGCCGGCCGAAAAACCCGTTGTTGTTTGCCGTCAATGCCATGTTGCCGCTAGATAATGTATCACCGCGCGCCTGAGCCCAAGCTTAACCGTGTTAAGAACTTAGATGCTCGATATCTGGCAAGGAACCGGATTTGTAGCACCGGCATCTTGCCTGCCTCTGCCAAGGTCATGAATTCGTAGCGCCGGCATCTTGCCGGCTGTCGCGAGGGCGTCCCGCCCTCGCAGCGGCGTGCGAAGCCGCTGAAGAATGGGCTGCGAGCATGCCATCGGTTCTTGATTCAAGCTGCGATTTTGGGGCTTGCGCCGCTACAAAGCGGCGGGCAAAGCCTGCCCCTGAGCGAAGCCGAAGGGACGCCCACCGGACAGCCGGCGGGACGCCGGCGCCACCAGAGTCTGGTTACAATAGTGTGATGCCCAAGCCACGTTACACCGAGGCCCACGCCGCCGCTGGTCTCGACCACAAGTTTCCCGCCATCGAAACCTGGCCCAATCAGTTTCCCGGCTACGAGATCGTGGTGGACGACCCGGAATTTACCTCGGTTTGTCCCAAGACCAGCCTGCCCGATTTCGGCACCGTCACCATCCGCTATATGCCGGACAAGCATTGCCTGGAGCTGAAATCGCTGAAGGAATATCTCCAGAGCTACCGCAATCTGGGAATCTTCCAGGAAAACATCGTGAATCGCGTGCTCGAAGACGTGGTGCGCTGGGCCAAGCCGGTGTGGGCCGAGGTCAAGGGAGATTTCCGCCCGCGCGGCGGAATCTCGACGGTGGTGCTAGCCAGGTGGCCGCGGCCGAAAGGGAAGAAGCGGGAGTGAAATTCTTCCCATCTGTCATCCGGAGCGCAGCAAGCACTTCGCAACGCGAAGTGCTTGCGGAGTCGAAGAACCCCTATCAGCGGAGAAATGCGGGCTGCATGATGGCTTTCTCTTCTCCAGGAATGGTCTCCAGGATGATTGAGATCCTGCTCGGAACAGATCGAGCTGAGGTAGGGGTCCTTCGACTGCGCTGACCGATTCATTCCGAATCGATCAGCTTCGCTCAGGATGACACCCTGTGGATTTACCTGCATGTTATATTCCTTCCCCAAGTGACCCAACGCAAACTTTATCCCTGGACGGCGCTGGTCCTGCTGACCACGCTGAACTTTCTCAACTACATCGACCGCTCCGTCCTGTTTGCGGTGCAGCCCCTGGTGCGGGACGAATTTCACCTCAGCAACGCCCAGCTCGGATATCTCACCAGCGCCTTTCTGATTTTCTACATGATCGCCGCGCCCTTTGTCGGGCCCCTGGCTGACCGGTACTCGCGCAAGCTGATCATCATTCTGGGCGCCGTTTTCTGGAGCGGCCTTACCCTGCTGACCGCGGTCACCCATACCTACGGAGAATTGCTGCTGCGCCACACCCTGGTGGGAATTGGCGAGGCCACCTTTGTGACCATTGCTCCGACGTTCGTCGCCGATCTTTTTCCGGAGGAAAAACGCGGACGCATTCTGGGCATCTTCTACCTGGCTATCCCGGTCGGCACTGCCGCGGGCTATCTGCTGGGAGGCAAGCTGGGTCCCGTGCACGGCTGGCGCTTTCCCTTTTACGTGGCGGCGGTGCCGGGCTTTCTGCTGGCACTCGCGCTGGCTTTCGTGCCCGAGCCGGAACGCGGCCGTTTCGATTCGCTCAAGGAAACACGGGAGCGGGGGACCGTCTGGGGATTGGCCCGCAACCCGGCCTTCTGGACCGCCACGCTGGGCATGGCCATGATGACGTTCGCGCTGGGCGGGTTGCAGGTGTGGATGCCGACTTTCCTCTCCCAATCCCGGGGCTATTCCCTGGAGTCGGCCAACGAAACTTTCGGCGCCATCATCGTGGTTGACGGAATCGTCGCGTCATTGGCCGGAGGCTGGCTGGGAGACCGCCTGCTCCGCCGCTACCGCAGCGCCTATTACTCGGTGTCCGCGGTCAGCATGGCGCTGGGCGTGCCGGTGATGATTGTCGCCCTGTTCTCCAAAGGGCCGGCGATGTTGCCCGGAATTGCAATTGCGGCCTTTCTCCTGCTATTGAATACAGCTCCGCTGAATGCGGCCTTGATTAATTCTGTCGGAGCCCACATCCGCGCCACTGCCATCGCGGTAAATATTTTCATCATCCACATTCTTGGCGATGTCCCTTCTCCCACGCTGATGGGCTACATCGCCGACAAGCGCTCGCTGCAAACCGCTTTCATCGGTCCGGTTATCGCCATGGTCCTCTCCTCTGCCATACTCTTTTACGGAATGAGATTCGCACCGGCCGTAGGCACGGACAAAAACAGACAGCCGGGTGTGCCGGAAACGTCGGCGGGATGAGCTATTTCCACTGGATTGCAGGATGCGTCCTGGGCCTGGCCTGGCTCTGGCGTCTCGCGGACGCGGCTGTCGGCGTGCCGAAGATCGCCGACATCTCCGAAGCGGGTTGGAATCGCAAACCGCCAGGCAATCCGCGTGTCAGCATAATCGTTCCCGCATGCAACGAAGCCCCTGACATCGAGGCCACGCTGACCCGCCTGCTCGCGCTCGAATACGACAACTACGAAGTGATCGCCGTGGATGATCGCTCTACCGATCGTACGGGCCAGATCATGGAGACAATCGCCGCCGCGGCCCCGCCCGGCCGGCTCAAGGTCATTCACATCGCAGGATTGCCTGCCGGCTGGATGGGGAAGCCACACGCCATGTGGAGCGCCAGCAACCTGGCCGCTGGCGACTGGTTGCTGTTCACCGATGCCGACGTACTGTTCAAGCCCGAGGCCCTCCGCCGCGCCCTGGCCTACGCTGAATCCGAGCGCGCCGACCACCTCGTGCTTTTCCCCCGCATGATCATGAAACACCCGGGGGAAAGAATGATGATCGCTTTTTTCCAGACCCTGTTCGTCTTCGGACATCGTCCCTGGAAAGTCGCCGATCCAAAAACCAAAGACCACATCGGCGTAGGCGCGTTCAACATGATTCGGCGGCCTGTGTACGAAGCTCTGGGCACATACCAGGCGCTGCGTTTCGACGTGCTCGACGACATGAAACTGGGCAAGGTGGTGAAGAATGCCGGGTATGCGCAACGCAATGTCTTCGGCGCCGATCTGATTTCCATTCGCTGGGCCAAAGGCGCCTGGGGCGTGGTGGACAATCTCACCAAGAATTTCTTTGCCGTGATGTCGTTCCGGTGGCCCCATGCTCTGGCCGGGTGTTTTGCCCTGGCTTTCGTGAACTTCATTCCATTCGTGGGAATCTGGCTGGCGCACGGGTGGGCGCGGATGGGCTACGGGGTCGCCTTGTTCTCGATGTTTTCGATCTACGTCGGCATGTCGCGAAAGTCGGATATTCCGCCATACTATTTCGTGCTGCATCCCGTCAGCACGGCGCTGTTCGTTTACACCATGCTGCGTTCGACCTTCCTGACCCTGGGACGCGGAGGTGTGCTGTGGCGAGGAACGTTTTATCCATTGGAGGAGTTAAGAAAGGGCCTTGTTTAGCGAGACATGCTGTAGCGAGACATTCGGTAGCGGGAGGTGTATAGAATCACCGCGCCGTGGCCATGCATCGCGGAACATTTCAGCGCCAGCGTTAACGACCAAAGCCGTGTCCGTCAATAACCTCACCGTCGAAGTTTGTGTCGATTCTCTGGAGTCCGCCATCGCAGCCGAGCGTGGCGGAGCGAACAGAGTGGAGCTGTGCGGCAGCCTGGTGGAAGGCGGGGTCAGCCCGAGCGCGGGTCTGATCGCCACCGCCCGCCAGAGAATCTCAATCGGACTGCACGTCATGATCCGTCCGCGTGCAGGCGATTTCTACTACAGCGCCGATGAGTTTGAGGTGATGCGACGCGACGTGCTCATGGCTAAACAACTGGGCGCCGAGGGTGTCGTGTTCGGAATCCTGGACGCGGATGCCAATGTTGACATTCAGAGAACGCGCGCTCTGGTTGATCTGGCGAGGCCACTTAAGGTGACCTACCACCGGGCCTTCGATATGTCCGGCGATCTGTTCCGGTCGCTGGACCAGGTGACCGAAACCGGAGCTGACCGGATCCTCACCTCTGGAGGAGCGAGAAGTGCTCTCGAAGGGGCCGCAAGCCTGCGCCGGCTGGTTGAGCAAGCGGACAAGCGCGCAGTCATCATGGCGTGCGGCGGTATCAACCATCAGAACGTCCAGGCTGTCGTGGAGAAAACCGCGGCACGGGAGATCCACGTTGGCTTGAGGACCGCTGCCGTCAGCCCCATGCGTTACCGGAACGAAAACATTTCGATGGGAAGCATCGAGAGCAACGAATACCAGCGATTCATCGTGCTGGAAGAAAAAGTTGCGCGACTGATACAAGCCGCGAAGCCTCGTAACGCCTAGATTCCCGTGTAGCGCCGGCGTCCCGCCGGCTGTCCGGAGGGCGTCTCGCCCTCCGCTTGGGGGCACTCACCATCCCAAACCTGCCCGCCCATCGGGCCGGCGGGACACCGGCGCTACCCAACCGGCGCTGCTTATTGCTCCGGGTCTTCCGGCGCCTGCGTGACTATTTCAGGTGGTTGCCGCTTGGAGGTTTTTCGCTTTGCCTTGGAGTGGCTGAAGGTTCCGGCGCTGTAGCGGCCCTTCTTTTCCACGTCGTAGTTTTTGGGCAGAGGTGGAATTCGGGCGCCGGAGCCGCTCAACTGCCGGTATTCCTCGAGGACGATCTCGGCGCGGCCGTCATACTCCTTGACCTTGCCGTGAATCTCAATCATCCGGCCCTGCAACTGCCGCACATCGCCCACGCTCTTCAAGTCGCTGGGAAAGATCACGACGGTGAATGGGCAAAGCCGGTAGTCGTCGCAAAAGTCCAGGAAATGAACTCCCCGCGAGCCCTGCTTGACCCTGATGACCGTGCCCGTGATGCACTTGATTTCTCCCACATGCTTCCCCGCTTCGACAAAGGGAAGGCAATCGGACCACGCAGCGGTGGTGAGCATTACGGTCGCGACCAGCAGAAGGTATTTGCCTGGGGCGGCATTGCGCGAGCTCGCGGGTATCAGCAGGTCCCTCGACTTGTCCGCGCCGCGCGAGCACGGCTCGGAGCGGCGCTCGAGATGACAGGCCATTGGTATGTCTGGAATTGTAAGGCGGAGAGATGTCGCCCGCGCGGACGCCGGCAAAAGAAACCCGCAGATTTCCCGAAATAGAAACAGCCCGGGGCCGGACTGATACCGGCCCTCGCCAGAAATAATGGTTGGGAACTTAGCTGAACGACTTGACTGCGCTGGCCTCGTCGTCTTTCACGTCAAAGACGGTGTACAGCTTGGTGATCTGCAGCAGGTCGTGAACTTTTTTGGTCAGGTTGAGCAGCTTGAGTTCGCCACCCTGGTTGCGCACAGTGGTGAAGGCGCTGACCAGTTCGCCGATGCCCGAGCTGTCGATATAGTTCACGTCTCCGAGATTCAGCAGGATTTTCTTCTGCCCCTTGGAAAGCAGCTCGCGCACCACGTCCTTCAGTATCACGCTGCCTTCGCCGAGAGTAATGCGGCCGCTGCAATCCACGATGGTGACGCCGTTAACCTGGCGCGTACTGGTCTTCATGCTCACTGGGAAGCCTCCTTAACGCCCTCGGATGGACCGTGGACGTGCTTGACAAGTTTAATTTCGGTGCCCGTCTGGGAGGGGCTGATGTGCACCTCGTCCATGAACGAGCGTATAAGAAAAATGCCCCGGCCCGACGTCTTCAAAAGATTTTCCGGCGCCAGCGGGTCCGGGATCTTCTCCAGGTCCAGTCCTTTGCCCTGGTCCTTGATCGTGATCACCAGGTTGCCGCCGGTCTGCTCGAATTCCAGACTGACTTTCTTGCCGGGATCATAAGCATTGCCATGAAGGACGGCGTTGACCGCGGCCTCCCGCACCGCCATGGCGATCCTCATGACCTCGTCATCGTCGAAGCCCGCTTCGGTGGCAATCCGGCTGGCTGCCTGCTCGGCGCTGTCGACGGTCTCCAGCGTCGAATCCAACGTGTAGGAGACCCGCTGTTCGGTCATGGCAAAGATTTTGGGTACAGCTTCGTGGATCCGGAATCTCCGCTGCCCCGGGTTCCGGCCGGCGGCGATTGCTTAGCCATGGCCGGAAACGGTCGTTGCAGCGAATGCGGTAGTTTGCCCTTATGCCCCGGAAATGTCAACGCGGACGTAGATTTTGGGACTTGGGCGGCGTCTTTAACTCAGCCCTCCCTGGCGGCCTTTGCGGCCTTCCTTTGCGACCTTTGCGGTTAAAGATTTTTTGTTGATTGAGGCGAGGTCAAACCCTTTACCGCAAAGGTCGCAAAGAAAGGCCGCAAAGCACGCCAAGGAGACCTAAAGCTCCTGTGGATTCTTACCCGTCAGTTGAGTATTCTCGAAAGTATGTTGACCTTCGCGCTTACCGAACTGCTGGGCACTGCGGTGTTTGACACCGCCGGAAGCCGCTGCGGCCGGGTACGCGAAGTGGCCCTGGTCCCACAAGAAGACCGGGCCCGGGTTGCGGTGTTGATCGTAAGAACGAGCGATGGCGACCGCATGCTGCCATTTGGGTCCGTCACCTCGATCAATGGCGGCATTCGCACCGACGCGCCCACCGCCGACTGGGCCGAGGGCGATGGCGCGGAAGGCATGCTGCTGCTGGGACGCGACCTCCTGGATCAACAGGTCATCGACGTCTTCGGCAGGAAAGTCGTCCGGGTGAACGATCTCGATTTTTTGCAGGAGTCCGTCGGAAATCGCCCCGTGCTGAAAGTGGGCTCGGTGGACGTGGGCCCCCGCGGTGCCATCCGGCGCTTGCTTAAGGGGGTGGTTCCGGTGGTGGCATTGCGAGCGCTGCTGCGGCAAATCCCTCCGCGCAGCATTCCCTGGGACTTCGTTGACCTCATCGAGACCGATCCCGCCCGCCGGGTAAAGCTCAAGATTTCCCACGAGCGCCTGGCCCGGCTTCACCCCGCGGACATCGCCGATATCGTCGAGGACCTGGCCCCTGACGAACGCGAGGCTGTGTTTGAGACCCTGAAAGAGGACGTAGCCGCCGGAGCCCTGGAGGAAGTCGAGCCCAGGGTCCAGAAAGCAATCCTGGAGTCCCTGGATTCGGAGCGCGCCGCCGAAA
>CAWBPS010000035.1:0-316087 GCA_963790645.1 Terriglobia bacterium
CCAGGTGAATTCTGAGAATAAGCGTCAGGCAAATCAAGCTGCCGAATTCGGGGGCGGGACGCCGGCGCTACAATAGCACTGCATGTTTACCGGCATCATCGAAGAGGTCGGGCGGGTCACGGGCATCGCCCAGAAGAACGGCAACCGCCGCCTGACTGTGGCCGCTACCCGGTTGAACCAGGAACTCAACACCGGCGACAGCATCGCCGTCAGCGGCGTTTGCCTCACTGCGGTCGAAATCAGCTCTCAGTCTTTCTCCGCGGACCTGGCGGCAGAAACCTGGAAGCGCACGTCCTTCTCCCGGATCAAGAAAGATGCCTTGGTGAATCTCGAGTTGCCCATGCGCGCCGACGGGCGCTTCGGCGGCCACATCGTTCAGGGCCACGTGGACGGCACCGGCGAGTTTGTTGGACTGGATCGAGTTCAAGGAGCAGACGATTACTGGCTGCGGATTGAAATACCTTCGGACCTGGCGCGCCATGTGATCTTCAAGGGTTCATTGTGCATTGAAGGTATCAGCCTGACCGTGGCCAAAGTCGAAGGGACGAAAGTGACGGCCGCGATTATTCCGCATACGGTGACGATGACCAACCTGAAATCGCTTAAACCCGGCGACCCGGTGAACCTCGAAGTGGACATGGTGGCGAAGTATGTGGAGAAGATGATCAAGGGGGAATCGGCGAATTCAGCGCTCACGGTAGAACGGTTGGTCGGCGAAGGATTCTAGGGGATTGGTCGAGTAATCGGCACTTGGCCCAGGTGATACATGGGCAGCCAGCCACCGCAACCAGGATCAAGTTCAAAGGCGGCGGGCGAGGGCGCCCGCCCCACACGCGAGGTATCAGGTCACTTCGATCGAAGCCTCGATGCCAGGCTCGTCCAGCTTCAGGAACTCCTGCACGATCGGCTCTTCGCATTTTTCCATCTCGTCATAGGTGCCGAAGAAGATGGCTTTGGCTTCGTGGAGAAACACTACCCGGTCGGCCAGCTTCTTGGCCAGGCGCATATCGTGAGTCACCACCACGCTGGTCAGGTGCAACTGAATCTTCAGCCGCTTGATCAGGTCGCCGAGCAGTTGGGCCATCAGGGGATCGACCATGGTAGTGGGCTCGTCATACAAAACGCATTCGGGTTGGGCGGCCAGGGCGCGGGCGATTGCCACCGAGCGTTTCATCCCGGTGGACAAGTCGGAAGGCAACTGGTCGCGCATCTCTTTGACTCCCACCATGTCCAGCAGGCCATCGACAATCTGGTAAATCTGCTCTTCTGAAAGTTGCCGCCGCTCGCGCAGGGGAAAGGCCACGTTCTCGCCCACGGTGAGCGAATCGAACAGCGCCCCGTTCTGGAAGACGATGGTGACCTTCTTGCGGATGCGTTCCAGGTCTTCGGGTCCATAGTCAGTGATGTCCTCATGGGCCACAATCACCCGGCCTGAGTCCGGCTTGAGAAAGCCCATGATGTTCATCAACGAAACCGATTTGCCTACACCGCTGCGGCCCAGAATGCAGACGGTCTCGCCATCCATCACGGTGAAGCTGACGTGGTCGAGCACGTGATTGTCGCCAAACGCCTTGGAGACATCCTTGAACTCGATATAGGGGCCGAGTTTGGCGTCAGAGGACATGGATCAGTCGGTCGTTGGCCGTTGGTCGTTGGTTTGCTTCCTTTGCGTCCTTTGCGTTCTTTGCGGTTGAAAAGCTTTTGACCGCAAAGGACGCCAAGAAAATCCGCAAAGGGCGCAAAGAAACTCCTGCGCTCAATAATAAATGCTTCTCATCACCGGGCCGACAATTTCAGCTTCGCTTTCTGCCAGTCTTGCTCAGTGTTGAGATTACGAAACATTTCTTCGGTGAAGCCATTTCCTTCCAGTTCTTCATGCTCGATTACCCGGGTCTCGACCTCGGAGAACAACCGGTCGATCTTGTTTTCTCCGGCGCGCAGAGATCGTTCCGCAACTTCCGCAAAAGCCTGGCGGTAAATGGCACAGAGTGGCTGCAGACGTTCGCCTGCTGCCGGAACCACCACCATCGCAGTGGTGCGGCGCGCCTGAGCGACCAGATAGCTTAACAACTCCGGTTGCAGAAATGGCATATCGACTGCGATGATCAGATTCAGTTCAGTGCGCGTGCCGGCCAGCGCTGCATGAATTCCAGCCAAGGGTCCCTGCCCCTGATAAACGTCTTCGACAACCGGAGCGAAGGCCACGAATTTTTCGGCGCTGCCGACAATCTGTACGCTTGCTGTCGCGGCCCTGGCCAATGCCAGCGCATGCGCCAGCAGAGTGTGCTCTCCTAGCTGCATGAATGCCTTGTCCTGGCCCATGCGAGAGCTCTGGCCGCCGGCCAGGACAAATCCAGACACAGAATCCACGCCGCGATGATACACGCACGCATCGTCGTCCTTGCGGTCTTGAGCATACTTCTACGACGACTCATCAATTTCGGAGGCAGCGGGCGCAATGACAACTTTCTCGCTGAGACCGTCTGCTCCCCAATCACAGAACTGCCAGTATTTCCAGCCAGTTGCGGGACCTGGTTTTGATAAGACGAAAGTAACCTAGCCCAAGTGGCAAGCGCTGATAGATGATAGGTCGTCCCGGCGAACTCTCCGGAAGAAACGACCATGCCACAGAAGTTAATGGATGTCCTCATGCTTGGCCGCTGCTCCCATGAATTTTCCTGGCCTCGGCGGGCTGCCGACGGTCAGTATTACCAGGTGTGCCTGCTTTGCGCGGCAGAGTACAAGTACGACTGGAAGACGATGAAGCGCATCAAGCGGGTGGCGAGCGCGCCTGAGGCGACCGCCGAGACCCAGCGCAGCAAAAGCAACAAGAAGCCGACCTGGGTTCCGCGGGCCCGGCGCCTGGCGTTGCAGACTCCGGTCCGCTATCGCCCCAAGGGCCTGGGAACATGGCATGAGGGCACGGTTGAAAACCTCAGCCAGTCGGGGGTGCTCCTGCTCGGGCCACAACAGTTGCCGGACAACACGCTGGTGGAAATGGTGTTCGAAATGCCGGAAGAGATTTCTGGCCAGAAAAACAGCACCGTTTTGTGCCAGGGCCGGATCATCCGGCGCAAGGATCTCCGCGACGCCGAGACGGTCGGCCTGGCCGCGTCCATTCTCGACTACAAGTTCCTGCGCCAGCACTGAGGCGGTTTTTGGGGTAAAACCCGCAATCTGCCTTCCGGCCGCCGTTTTGGGTCTAACTTATTCTCCGCGAAGCGGTTATCGGTTTGGAGTCGGCCTGCTCTGCCCACAGAATTTTGCCCGAGACCAGCGACTTTTCTGCATCTAAACTAGCTATACTCGGTTAGCTCAAACCAGGAGCATTGCTATGAAGGTGAAACTTTCCCTCTACGTCACCGCGATCATGCTGGTCGCGATACTGACGGTTGGCGTGGGCTGTACCAAGGCCCCGAACGACGCCCAACTGACCAGCGACATCCAGACCAAACTGGCTTCAGACTCGGGTTTGCAGGGCAAGCAGTTAGGTGTGAAGGCCGAGGGTGGGACTGTGACGCTGACGGGCACGGTGGACAATGACGCACAACGCGAGGCGGCTGCCCGCTACGCTTCGTCCGAGCCCGGGGTCAAGCAGATCATAAATAATTTGCAGGTGGCGGCTCCGCCGGCAGCGGAAACAGCCCAAGCTACGCCCCCAGCGGCAGAGGAGACCAAGCCTTCGCCGGCCCCGGCGGTCAAGCCTCGGCGGCATGAGCCGCGCCGGCGCAGCCTGCCCTCGTCATCCAGCGATACAAGTCAAGCTGCTCCCATGGCTGCGATGGCACCTCCTCCGGCCCCAGTGTCCGTGGTGCCCTCGACCCCGCCGCCTCCGCCGCCGCCGAAGAGAGTTACGATTCCTTCAGGGACAACCCTGGCAGTGCGGCTGGTCGATACCATCGACTCAGAAACCAGCCAGCAAGGCCAGACCTTCCATGCCACGCTGGATACTCCGCTGGCGGTGGATGGAGACGTGGTCATTCCCTCGGGCTATGACGTTGAAGGTCATCTGGTGGAAGTGAAGAGCGCAGGCAAGTTTGCCGGCCAGTCGGTTGTAGCTTTGCAACTGGACCGTATTTCGTCGGGGGGCAAGTATTACAGCCTGCAGACTGATCAATACCGGCGGCAAGGTTCATCGCGGGGCAAGAACACGGCCGCCAAAGTCGGCACCGGGGCAGGCATTGGAGCCATCATTGGCGCCATCGCGGGCGGAGGCAAAGGGGCCGCGATTGGTGCGGCGGCGGGCGGTGGGCTCGGTGGCGGCGTGCAGGCAGCCACCAAGGGCCAGCAGATCAAGCTTCCGTCCGAGACCGTGCTCAACTTCACCCTGCAGGCCCCGTTGACTGTCATAGCCAGCAATCGTGGGCCGAATGAAGGACGCCACCGGCTGGATCCCAACCGGTCAGACACCAACCAGTCAGACCCCAACCGGCCGCGTCTCAGTCGCCCCGATGACACATCCGACTCGAGCCAGCCGGACCCCAATCAGTAAAGTTTTGTAAATCCCTCGAGGCCGGCCTTGTGCCGGCCTTTTTCATTTCCAGACCTATGAAATTTACCGACCAAACCTCGCCTTCCCACATCCATATAAAGTTGCGGCAAGAGTAACCTCAAGAGGCCTTCATGTGGATTGTTGCGCTGGCGCTGCGCCGGCCTTACACCTTCGTGGTTGTCGCTCTGCTTCTGCTGATCCTGGGCCCGATCGTTATCTTCCGCACGCCTACCGATATTTTTCCGAACATTGACATTCCGGTAGTGAGCATTCTGTGGAACTACGCCGGCCTGAACGCACAGGACCTCTCCAGCCGGATCGTGACCCTGAACGAGCGCGTGCTGACCACTACGGTGGACGACGTCGAGCACAGTGAATCGCAATCCCTGAACGGCATTGCGGTGGTGAAGGTATTCTTCCAGCCGCACGCCAATATCGAAAAGGCGATCGCGCAAATCACCGCGATTTGTCAAACCCAGTTGCGGCAGCTGCCGCCGGGCACGACGCCCCCGCTGATCATTACCTACAACGCTTCCACGGTGCCTATTCTGCAGCTGGCCTTGTCGGGACAAAAGCTTTCCGAGCAACAACTCTTCGACTATGGCGTGAATTTTATCCGCACCCGGCTGGTCACGGTTTCAGGCGCAGCCATTCCTTATCCGTACGGCGGCAAGCTGCGGCAAATTCAGGTGGACCTGGACACCAACGCCTTGCAGTCGAAAGGCTTGTCGCCGAGCGATGTGGTCAACGCCATCAGCGCCCAGAACCTGATTCTGCCCTCAGGAACTTCCAAAATCGGACAGTTCGAATATGACGTGGACCTGAACGGCAGCCCGCAGACGGTGGCCGAACTGAACGACCTTCCCATCAAACGGGTGGGCAACACGACCATTTACATCCGTGACGTGGCCTACGTGCGCGACGGATTTCCGCCCCAGACCAACATTGTGCGGGTGGATGGCAAGAGGGCATCGCTGCTCACCATCCAGAAAACCGGGAACGCTTCGACCCTGGACATCATTTCCGGAATCAAACGTCTGCTGCCGCGAATCCAGGCGCAGCTTCCCCCGGAACTCGAGATCAAGCCTTTGGCGGACCAGTCCGTTTTCGTGCGCGCCTCCATCAACGGGGTGTTGCGGGAAGGCCTGATTGCCGCTTGCCTTACCGGCCTGATGATTCTGATCTTCCTGGGGAGCTGGCGCAGCACGGTGATTATCGCGATTTCGATTCCGCTGTCGATTCTTACTTCGATCATCGTCATGAGCGCTTTAGGCGAGACCATCAACATCATGACCCTGGGAGGACTGGCGCTCGCAGTCGGCATTCTGGTGGACGACGCCACCGTCGAAATCGAGAACATCAACCGGAATATTGCTCAAGGCAAGGAGATTCAAAAGGCGATTCTGGATGGCGCACAGCAGATCGCGGTCCCGGCTTTCGTTTCGACTCTTGCCATCTGCATCGTGTTTGCGCCCATGTTCTTTCTCACCGGGGTGGCCCGCTACCTGTTCGTTCCGCTGGCGGAAGCAGTGGTGTTCGCGATGCTCGCGTCCTACCTGCTCTCGCGCACGCTGGTCCCGACCATGGCCAAGTATCTGCTGCGCGGCCATGAACAAGAGGCTGGACACCTGAACACGACCAGCCGCAATCCTCTGATCCGGCTGCAGGTGGCCTTTGAGCTGGCGTTCGAACGATTCCGCGACCGCTACCACGAGATGCTGGAGAGCAGCCTGCATAACCGGAGCGCGTTCCTGTGGGGCTTTGCCGCGGTGTGCGTGGGCTCGTGCGTGCTCCTGGTGCCCTGGCTGGGACGGGATTTCTTTCCCCGAGTGGACGCGGGACAATTCAAACTGCATCTGCGGGCGCGGGCCGGCACGCGAATTGAAGAGACCGCGGGCCTTTGTGACCGGATCGAAAGCTTCATACGCGAAGAGATACCGCCCAGCGAAATTTCGAGCATCATCGACAACATCGGTTTGCCTTATAGCAGCATCAATCTCTCCTATAGCAGTTCGGCCCCGACCGGACCGGCGGATGCCGACATTCTGGTCACACTGACTCCCGGCCACCAGCCGACAGAACAATATGTCCACGATTTGCGCCTGAAGCTGGGGCCACGATTTGCCGGCGTCGATTTTTCATTTCTTCCCGCCGACATCGTGAGCCAGATTCTGAATTTTGGCCTGCCGTCGCCCATAGACATCCAGGTGACGGGATATAACCTGGAGGACAACCGGCGCTTTGCCAACCAACTGCTGCGCCGGATCCAGATGGTCCCGGGCACGGCCGACCTGCGCATCCAGCAGCCCTTCGATGAACCGCATCTGCGCATCAACGTGGACCGCACCAAGGCGCAACTGGCCGGGTTCACGCAGCGCGACATTGCCACCAACCTGCTGATCTCGCTCAGCGGCAGCTTCCAGACTTCTCCGACCTACTGGCTCAATCCCAAGAATGGAGTGAGCTACTCTATCGAGACCCAGACGCCGCAATACCGACTGGATTCGCTGCAGGGGCTGGAAAACATCCCGATTACCGGGTCCAGCGGGGCGACTCCGGCGATTCTGGGCTCGCTGGCCTCCATCCAGCGGGACACTGGGATGGCCCTGGTCTCGCATTACGACATACAACCGGTGATCGATATTTACGGATCGGTGCAGCGGCGCGACCTGGGCGGAGTGGCCGACGACATCAAAAAGATCATTGACGACAGCCGCAAGCAGCTGCCGCGGGGCTCGGAAATGGTGGTGCGCGGCCAGGTCCTGACCATGCAATCCTCCTACTCGGGACTGTTTTCCGGCCTGGCATTTGCCATCCTGCTGGTGTACCTGCTGATCGTGGTGAACTTTCAATCCTGGCTGGACCCGTTCATCATTATCTCGGCGCTGCCGGCGGCTCTGGCGGGGATCGTGTGGTTGCTGTTCGTTACCGGGACCAGCATCAGCGTGCCGGCGTTGATCGGATCTATCATGTGTATGGGCGTGGCTACCGCCAACAGCATTCTGGTTGTCAGTTTTGCCAAGGAACAGATGGAAGAGGGCAAGGACGCGGTGGCGGCCGCGCTGGCCGCGGGATTCACCCGCTTCCGCCCGGTCCTGATGACGGCGCTGGCCATGATCATTGGCATGGTGCCCATGGCCATCGGTCTGGGCGAGGGTGGAGAGCAGAATGCACCGCTCGGCCGGGCGGTTATCGGTGGCCTGATTTTTGCCACGGCGGCCACCCTGTTCTTTGTTCCTGTGTTCTTCAGCCTGCTGCACGGACGGCGCAGCCGGGCGAAGACGGAGATGAATGTTGAACCTGGCGTTTAGTTGAGCTCATCAGTATTTTCATATCCCGGGAGCGCGCATGAAGGTCGAAAGCGAGAGCGGCATGTATCGAGAAACCGGCACGGGCACGGATGGGTCAGAGGGCCCCAAGAAGAAAGCGCGCTCGCATTGGTGGATCCTTGTGCTCGCAGTGGTTACGGCGGTGCTGTTGGTGATCGCCGGCATTCTTCCACGTATCCAGGCGCGGACGGCCCTGCGCCGCGAGACCGCTGAGATGGCGGTGCCGACGGTGGCCGTGGTGCAGGCCAAACGTTCCGCTCCCGCGCAGGAAATCATTCTTCCCGCCAACGTGCAGGCCTTTGCGGACGCTCCCATCTATGCCCGCACCAACGGTTACCTGAAGCGCTGGTATGTGGACATTGGGAGTCATGTAAAGCAGGGCCAGCTGCTGGCAGAAATTGACACTCCGGAAGTGAACCAGCAGCTGCGGCAAGCTCGCGCCGACCTGGCCACGGCCCAGGCCAATCTCAATCTTTCAAAGATCACGGCCGACCGCTATGAAGGATTGTTAAAGACTGATTCAGTTTCGAAGCAGGAATCTGACAACGCCTCTGGAGACTTCGAGGCCAAGCAGGCTGCGTTGCAGTCTTCCCAGGCCAACGTGAAGCGGCTGGAAGAGCTGCAATCTTTCCAAAAGATCTACGCTCCTTTCTCCGGCGTAATCACGGCGCGCAACACCGATATTGGCGCCTTGATCAACTCCGGCAGTAGCGGAGGCAATGGAAACGAACTGTTTCACATCGCGCAACCGGACAAGCTGCGGGTTTATGTCAGCGTGCCTCAGGCCTACTCTCAGGCGGCCAAGCCGGGTCTGACTGCCGATCTGACCCTGGCGGAGTTCCCCGGGCGCCGCTTCGCCGGAAAGCTGGTGCGCACCGCTAATGCCATCGATCCGGCATCGCGCACGCTGCTGGTCGAGATCGCGGTGGATAACCCGACCGGTCAGCTTTTCACCGGGTCGTATGCGGAAGTTCATCTCAAACTGCCTACTCCGACCTCCTCGCTGATTTTGCCGGTCAATGCGTTGCTCTTCCGCTCCGAGGGGCTTCGCGTAGCGACCGTTGGCCAGGGCCAGAAGGTGGCGCTGAAGCCGATCACCCTGGGCCATGATTTCGGCAACGAGGTTGAAGTAGTAGCCGGCTTGACTGGAGATGAAAGCGTAATCGTCAATCCGCCGGATTCGGTGGTGGAAGGTGAGACGGTACGAATCGCGCAGGCGGCACAGTGAGGAAGGACGTCAGACCTCCCGCCGTAGGTTTTCTGCTTTTGATGGTTCTGCTGAGCGGCTGCGCGGTTGGTCCGCGCTATACCAGGCCTGCGGCGCCGGCGCCTCCAACTTACAAAGAAACGCCGCCACCCTGGAAGACTGCTCAACCCAGCGATCAGGTTGCTCGCGGCAAGTGGTGGGAGATTTTCCAGGACCCGCAGCTGAACGCACTCGAAGAACAGGTCAATGTTTCCAATGAGAACCTGAAGGCGGCGGAAGCGCAGTTCCGGCAAGCGCGGGCGCTGGTGCGCTTCAACCGGGCAGCATACTATCCCACGGTAACAGCGGGCGCGTCGGCTGCGCGCGAGCATCTCTCGGAACACCGTCCCCTGGTGTCCACGACCACTCAAACCAATGTGACCGACTTTGTAATCCCGGTGGATGTGTCCTACGAAGCGGACGTGTTTGGACGGGTGCGGCACGCGGTTGAAGCGGCACGTTCGAACGCACAGGCCAGCGCGGCCGATCTGGAATCGGTGCGGCTGAGCCTGCATGCTGAGCTCGCCCTCGACTACTTCCAGATGCGCACGCTGGACGCGGAAGAGCAATTGCTGAAGTCGAATGTGACCTCTTTTGAACGGGCGCTCGAACTTACTAAGAGCCGGTACACGGGCGGAGTGGCATCGGCGGTTGATGTGGCGCAGGCCCAGACCCAGCTGGAAGATACACGGACCCAGGCCATCGATGTGCTGATTCAGCGAGCGCAGAACGAACATGCGATCGCGACCCTGATCGGACAGCCCGCTTCGACCTTCGCTGTTCCCCAGGCGGCCTGGAATACACCGCCACCTGATATTCCGCCAGGACTTCCCTCCGACCTGCTGGAACGCCGGCCGGACATCGCCGCCGCGGAACGCCGCGTGGCCGCCGCCAATGCCCAGGTGGGTGTGGCCCGGGCGGCCTACTTCCCGATTTTTACTCTGACAGGTTCCGGCGGTTTTGAAAGCACTGCAATCTCAACGTTGATTCAGGGGCCAAGCGGATTCCTGACCGCGGGAGCATCCGCGGCCGTGACTGCCTTCGACGGGGGTCGGCGACGTGCCGTCTCCGAACAAGCCCGGGCTGCCTACGACGAGTCCGTGGCAAATTATCGCCAGACGATCCTCACCGCCTTTCAGGAAGTGGAAGACAGCCTGGCGGTCTTGCGCATACTCAACGATGAAGCCCAGGCCCAGCAGGCCGCAGTGGCCGCGGCGGAGCATTCACTCCAGCTTTCCACCAATCGCTACAAAGGCGGCGTGGTCAGCTATCTGGAAGTCACCACGGCGCAAAGCACAGCACTGGCTGACGAACGCGCCGCGGTTGATATTCTGCGGCGGCGCATGACGGCCAGCGTTTCCCTGATCAAGGCCCTGGGCGGAGGATGGAGTTCTGCCAGCCTGCCGTCGGTGAAGGTTGAATCGCGGACGCAGACAGCAAACGGCCAGTAACGGCAGTTGTACCGCTGCCCGTTCTCTTCTAGTACTAAAGTAATCCCCGATTTACCGGATTGCGCCTCTCCCGCATCGGGCCGATCATCTATACGTGAAGAAGAAAATTTCAGGAGGTGCGCCATGCCTCTGATCCGCAATATCGAGGATCCCAGAGTCGTAACGCAGATAGACGGTCTCAGCCGTCGCAGTCAGTTCATTCGTGAAATCGCCAGCGCGATTCTATGCCAGAGTGCCGGGTTTGAAAGCGTGTTGAGCATCGCGAATCGGGTGTACGACCGCCATTGCTCGCCGCAGGCAAGACGATCGGATCGGGTCAGGTTTGACGGTTCGAGGATGACCGCGCTTAGCGCGTAACCGCACGAGGACCTTGAGGCTCGCCGATGGGAGGCCAAGATGCCCTCCCGACAGCCGGCGGGACGCCGGCGCTACGAACGGCGAGCGTTGCGTTGAGGGACGGGCAAAATGTATGCTCTCTCCTCCATGGCCCGCACAATTCTCGCTGCTCTCTTCTTCCTAATCACCATAAATTTCGCATCAGCCCAGCAGCCATTTCTTTCGTTGGAGCAATGGGTCAAGTTGCGCGATGAGGCCAGCGGCGCCGCCCCCTATGAAAATCTTCGTTTCCTGACCCGTTTGCATCGCGTGCCCGCTACCGCGGAATTTGACCAGGCTGCGCAGTTCGTTCTGCAAAGGGCGCGCGAGTACGGACTGGCCGAAGTCCAGAGCGAGCAGTTCCCTATCGACGGAAAAACTTCATACGGCCTGATGCGTTCTTATCTGGGCTGGATTGTCGAAGCCGGACAACTTTGGGAGGTGCGGCCGCAACACCTGCTGCTGGGTGATTGGGCGACCGACCCCATCCGACTGGCTGACTACAGTCACACCGCCGATGTGGAAGCCGCGCTGGTGGATGTGGGCGACGGTTCCCATGAGTCTGACTATAGCGGCAAGGACGTGCGCGGAAAGATTGTCCTGGCCGACGGCGTCCTCGCCCGGGTGCAGGCCCTGGCCGTGGCCAAATACGGCGCCGCCGGCATGGTGAGCGACATGCCGAACCAGAGCACGGCATGGTCAGGTCTGGATCGCACCGTGGTGCGTTGGGGCCATCTGGATGCGCGCCAGCCGGCAGGTTTCGCCTTCATGATTTCGCGCGACACCGCTGAGTCGCTGCGGACGCGTCTGCGTACGGGAGAGCAGATCGTCCTGCATGCAAAAGTGAAAGCTGAAGTCGGGCCCGGCCACTGGACAGTGATAAGCGGAGTGATTCCCGGGACCGACCCCGCCGCGGGCGAAATAGTTTACAGCTGTCATCTGGATCACGAGCGGCCGGGAGCCAACGATAACGGAAGCGGCTGCGTGACCATCCTGGAATCGGCCCGCGTGCTGTCGCGGCTGATTGGCAGCGGAGTCCTGCCCCGTCCCAAACGCACTCTGCGCTTTCTCTGGGGACCCGAAGTTGAAGGCACCATGGCCTATCTCAGCCGGCATCCTGAGATCCGAGCCAGGCTGCGCGCCAACATTCACATGGACATGGTCGGCGGCGATCCCTTCAAGAACAAGTCCATTTTGCACGTGACCGAAACTCCCTGGTCGCTGCCCAGTTTTGTGACTGACGTTGGCGCCGCCCTGGCCGATGTTATTCGGACCGGAGCAGCCAACTACGCCGGAAGCGGCGATGACCCCGAGGCAGCGGTCATCGAGACTCGTGCCGGAGAGTCGCGGACGCGCAACCAGTTCCTCGCGGACGTGACACCCTATGCTGCGGGTAGTGACCACGACGATTATGATTCGTCCACCGTTGCGGTCCCCTCGCTCTACCTGCGCGACTGGCCCGACATTTACATTCACACTGACCATGACACGCTGCAGCAGATTGATCCCACCAAACTGCGCCGGGTGGCGCTGCTGGGCGCCTCCGCCGGATATGTGTATGCCACTCTGGATGCGGAACGGGCGCGGGACCTGCTTCCCTTCTATGTCTCGCAGTCTGAAATACGGCTGGCGCAACTGTTCCAGCACGCACAGCAAGTGGTGGCGGACCCGAAACTCGATGCGGATGCAGCATGGTACGAGGCACGCAACCTGATGCGCCAGGGTCTGCGCCGCGAGGTTGCGACGCTGGCGTCACTGCTGAAGTTTGCCGGTTCCGACACGGATCATTCAGCTCAGCAGAAGGTCCTCGCCGATGAGGCATCAACTTTCAATTCCTGGATCGATAGTCAGGCAGAGGCCCGAGGAGCACAGGGCGTAGAACCGAAAGCACCATGGGCGGGAGACGCGGCAGCGCAAAAGATTCCGCTTCGGGTCGGCGAGTTCGGGCCGCTCAACTATCAGAACGACGATGTGCTCAAGGCGCGCCTCGCGCCCGAGAGATTGGCGAAAGTGAAGCTGCTCAACAGCGAGGCAACTCCACTACTCAACGTGCAGGATCTCTCGGAACTCTATGCCTACGAGATCGTAAATTTCGTCGATGGCAAACGAACCGTGGGAGAGATCCGGGATGCAGTAGCAGCCGAGTACGGTCCTCTGCCGGTGCAACTGGTGAGCGACTATCTCGAGGCCTGTCGGGAGGCCGGCGTCATTCAGTGGAAATGACAAACGGAACGCCACCGGACGGGCCTATTTAGCCTCGTCCGGAATCAGTTGATAGCTCACGAAGGCCACCTGCTTGCTATCGGGTGACCAGGAAGGAACGTTGATCGTTCCCTGCCCGCCGAAGAGTTTGGCCAACAACTTGATCTTCCGGTCGCTCAGCGACATCAGGCGAAGGGTCACGTCCTTGTTCTCGGGATGTCCGGTCACGCTGTGCTCGTAGGAGAGAAAGACCATCCACTTCCCGTCGGGCGAGATGTGCGGAAACCAGTTGTTGAACTCGTCCGACGTGACCTGCTCCTGCTGGCTGCCGTCGCTGCGCATGCGCCATATCTGCATGGTGCCGCTGCGCTCGGAGTTGAAGTAGATGAAGTTCCCGTCGGGCGAATATTCCGGACCATCGTCCAGGCCTTTGGCGGTGGTAAGGCGCGTTTCTTCGCCCCCGTTTGCAGGAATGGTGTAGATGTCAAAATCATCGTTGCGCTGGCCCACGAACGCCAGCGTCTTTCCATCCGGCGACCAGCCATGCCAGTACGAAGGCGAGTTTTTTGTGACGCGGCGGGGAGTGCCGCCGCCTATCGGCACGATATAGACGAGGGAATCGTGGTCGTCCTGCGACTGGTCGCTGATGGCCAACTGAGTGGCGTCCGGTGAAATGCCGTGATCGTTGTTGCAGCGTATCGCGAAACCTGTGTCGATGATTTCCGGTTTGCCCCCAGCCACGGGCAGGCGCAGAATATGGCCGTCACTGTTGAAGATGAAAGACGCGCCGTCGCGGCTCCAGTTCGGCGCTTCGAAGTGTTCAGGCGCGATATACGCCACTCGCCGGTCGCCGGAACTGGCCGCTACTGTTTCCAGCGTGCTGTAAAGCGTGGGCTTGGTCGCGGTGGATGCAGGCGTGGTCAACTCAACTTTTGAAAACACGGCTTTCTCGATGACATCCTTATCGTGCGAGCAGACACCGATCCCAACGTAGAAGTCTCCCTGCAGAGGCACGCGCAGCCAACCGCCCGCCACCTCGGGCTCGCCTTCAGCAGCGGCCAGGGCCATGTAAACGTAGCCGCCCCGCTTTGCAATGCGCAACCGTTTTGGGCCGGACAGATTCGACTGAATCTCTCGCGTGAGCGCTCCCTTTTCATCGCGATATTGCAGTGCTGTCATCCCCACACCATGCAGCGCCACGTCGGCATATACGGAATCCGCGTCGAGGCTCTGCCGCAGCATCAGCACGGCCTTCTTATGCGGATTTCCGGTGGTGGTGGGAAACGAAATGTCAGCGGTCAGGGTGACATCGCCGGAGATCTTTTTCCAGACAAACTGAAAGGCGTCGGCGGCAAGCCACATGTTCTCGCCGCTACCGGTGAGGACATAGGTTTCCGTGGAAGGGTTATATTCAACGGAGCCCGGATGCAAGACCGTACCTACATCGGCATGATCCTCGAATATTCCAACAGGCGCGGCCAGGGGCTTCGCCCAGGAATGGTTTGCCTCACTGGCGAAAAGAAAGGCAGCGGCGGTTATAACCGACAGCCATACGATTTGTTTTCCGCTCACGAAAACCTCCAGGCCCAGGCGATCCACCACGGCTTTCGCCGGGCAATCGCGAGGGCCGCTCAACCAGTCAATGGTTTCCGCCGGCCAATTCACGAACGATGTCGTTGACAAACGACTTGGCGTCGCCAAACAGCATGAGCGTTTTGCCCAGATAGTAGAGGGGATTGTCGATGCCGGCAAAGCCCGGACTCATGCTGCGTTTGATGACCATCACCGTGCGGGCCTTGTCCACGTCGAGAATGGGCATGCCGAAAATCGGGCTGGAGGCATCGGTGCGGGCGGCGGGATTGGTGACGTCATTGGCGCCAATCACCAGGGCAACATCGGTCTGTGAAAACTCGCCGTTGATGTCGTCCATCTCAACCAGGCGGTCATAGGGAATATCAGCCTCAGCCAGCAGCACGTTCATGTGCCCCGGCATGCGTCCGGCCACGGGATGGATGGCGAAGCGCACGTCCACGCCGCGTTTGCTCAGCGCGTCAAAAAGCTCCCGCACTTTGTGCTGCGCCTGGGCGACCGCCATTCCGTAGCCTGGAATGATGACGACCCGGTTGGCGGCGGCGAGAATGGCGGCGGCTTCTTCCGCAGTCGCGCTGCGCACTGTCTTGGCTTCCTGTCCGGCGACAGCCGCGGGCTGGACCTGGCCGAAGGCGCCGAACAGGACATTGCCGAACGAACGATTCATGGCTTTCGACATGATCACGGACAGGATGAAACCCGAAGAGCCGTCGAGCGCGCCCGCAATAATCAGGAGCTTGCTGTCAACCACGAATCCCATCGCCGCCGCTGACAGCCCGGCATAGGAGTTGAGCAGGGAGATGACGGTCGGCATGTCCGCCCCGCCGATCGGAATGATCATGAGCACTCCGAAGAGAAGCGAAATCCCCATCATCATCGGAAACACCTGCCTCGCGCCGGGGTGCAGGACGAGGTAGCCGGCTCCAGCCACCGCGACGGCGAGAAATAACAGGTTGACCAGGTTCTGGCCTTTATAGGTTAGCGGGCGCTGCGGCAGGATCTCCTGCAGTTTCCCCGCAGCCATCAGGCTGCCGGTGAAGGTCAGCGAACCGAGGATGACCTCGGCGGACAGGACCGCCATGGTAAAGCGGGAGATGCCTGGACTTCGAAGATAGAACTCGGCGGTGCCCACCAGCGTAACGCAGAGCGCGCCGAAAGCGTGGCTGAGGGCAGTCCGCTGGGGAACGGCGGTCATCTGCACCAGGCCGAGAGGAACTCCGATGCAGGTCCCAATGACCAGCGCAATCGCAATTCCCAGGTAGTCAACGATGCCGTGCTGCAACAAGGTGCCGCCGATGGCCAGCAGCATTCCAATTTCACCTGCCCAGATACCGCGCCGGGCCGTGCTCGGCGAACTCATCCATTTCAGCGAGAGAATGAAAAGGATGCTGGCAACCAGGTAGGTAATTTCGATTACGGGCTGGGTGACGGGCAGGGTGTTCATGGCTTGGTCGGGCGGCTGCTGTGGAACATCTTGAGCATGCGGTCGGTAATCAGGAAGCCCCCGACGATATTGCTGGTGGCAGCCACGATCGCCACCATGCCGAGCACATAGGAAAGCCTGCTCTCGTGCCGCCCCACGAGCACGATGGCGCCCACCACGGCGATGGCGTCAAGGGCATTGGTCAACGACATCAGCGGGGTATGAAGTAAAGGTGAAACCCGGCGGATGACTTCAAACCCGATGAAGGCCGCCAACATGAAAACGAACAGGCCATTGATCAGCGTGGAACTCATTGTTCCTCCACTCCAAATAAATTTCCTGACGGAAATGCCGAAATCTAATTCCCGCCCGCGGAAACCAGCGCGGGCTGAGAGAAAAACTCCCGCACCCGCTGGTTGACCAGTTCCCCGCCCCGGGTCAGCAGGGTTTCACGAATGATTTCGTCCTGCAGATCAAGCCGCACCTTGCCATCCTTCACCAGGTGCAGCAGAAATGCGGTGATATTGCGCGCGTACATCTGGCTGGCATGGTACGGCACGCCGGTGGAGACATTGATTCGACCGATGATGGTGACGTCGTGGGCGACCACGGTTTCACCGGGGCGGGTCAGTTCGCAATTTCCCCCGCGCTCGGCCGCCAGATCGATGATCACCGAGCCGGGCGCCATCCCCTTCACCATTTCTTCCGTCACCAGCACAGGGGGCTTCTTGCCGGGAATCACGGCCGCAGCAATCACCACATCGCTCTCCGCCACCACCCGCCCCAGAAGCTCACGCTGCCGCCGATAGAAGGATTCGTCCTGCTGGGTGCCATAGCCGCGGGCGTCCTGGGCATCCTTGGCCTCGATCGGGAGCTCAATAAATCGGCCTCCCAGACTCTGCACCTGTTCCTTGGCTGCGGGACGCAGATCATATGCCATGGCTACCGCGCCCAGCCTGCGCGCGGTGGAGATGGCCTGCAGTCCGGCGACGCCCGCCCCGATCACAAACACGCGCGCCGGCGTGATGGTCCCGGCGGCCGTGGTAAGCATGGGGAAAAATCGCGGCAGGGTTTCAGCCGCAATCAACACGGCCTTGTAGCCGCAGACTGTTCCCATCGAGGAGAGCGCGTCCATGCTCTGGGCGCGCGTGGTCCGCGGTATCAGTTCGATGGCGAAGGAGGTAACGCCGGTGGCGGCGATCTGCTGAATTACTTCCAGCGATCCCAGCGGGCGCAGGAACCCGATCAGAACCTGGTCCTGGCGCAGAAGAGGAAGATCGGCCGCGCCGGTGGCATCGTTGGAACCGTAGCACAGCACCTGGACAACGATATCGGCTGCGTTGAAGACGGCGGCCCGGTCAGGGAGAATCTTTGCGCCTTTTTCGACATAGTGCGCGTCGCGGTAGCCCGCTTCAACGCCGGCGCCAGTCTCGATGACGACTTCAAAGCCCGCTTTGGCCAGCGTCGGCACGACCATGGGAACCAGTCCCACACGCCGCTCACCGGGATAACTTTCTCTCGGGACGCCAACAATCACAATGACATCTTCCTCAAAACTAATGCGAGGGTCTGGTCGAGCCCCCACCAGAGGGAGCGACAGGTTTGTTTGGGCGAAGCAGGAATATTGTACCGCTTCCCAAACGACAGTACCGAGAGTGGGAAACTGTTTTTTGGCCGGTCATTCCTGGTCTTGATCTGAAATCACAATGTCGGACGACGGTCCCCTGCAACTGGGCGGGTAGCGTGGCGAGGTCAGGACTCTTGCTGAGTTGCCAGGAAGAAATTATGCGGCGGTCGGTTCCGAGGCTCGACTTTCCGCCTCGCGTATTTTTTTCTGGAGACGAATCCAAAGTTGTTCCAACTGCAGGTCTTCGGTTCGGCGTTCGTAGAGAATCGAAGCCGCTTTTACCTCGTAAGGCATCCACTTGGAAGGTTGGCTGCTCGAGTCCATAGAATACCTCCGGAATGATTGGGGAACGACCGCCAGTATACCCATCTGGCCGTACCTGTACAAGCTGAGCCTGACCTTGTAGCACCGCCGTCCCGGCGGCTGTCCGGGCGGGCGCCCTCGCCCGCCGCGGAAGAATGTCGAGTTGCCCAACCGCGTCTAGCAGATACGGTTATCCAAAGGGTGGGCGGGACGCCCACACCGACAGCCGGCGGGACGCCGGCGCTACGCGAAATCCCCATAAAGGGAACTTCCACTTCTGACTGACAAATTGATAGGATCACAGGCCTGTCTTCACCATATCTGAAAGCAGACTTCGAGCCCAGAGAACGATCCCATGAACCGCGTCTTCTCAATATTGCTGTTTGAGCTTTGTTCCGCATGTCTGTTCGCGCAAATGGGCAATATGACAGCCCCGACATTTACCAAGGACGTAGCGCCAATTTTGCAGAAGAACTGCCAAAGCTGCCATCGTCCAGGGGAGGCTGGTCCTTTTTCGATGCTCACGTATGAGGACACGCGGCCTTGGGCGGGAGCCATCAAGCTGGCCGTGCAACAGAGAATCATGCCGCCGTGGTTCGCGGACCCGCAGTATGGCCATTTTGCCAATGATCGATCGTTGTCCCAGGAGGACATTCATACGATTGTGGCCTGGGTGACGGCCGGGGCCCCGAAGGGCGATCCCCAGGACATGCCCGCGCCGCTGAACTTTGTCGAAGGCTGGGGCATTCCGAAACCAGACGCAGTCTTGCAGCTGCCCAGGGAGTTCGCCGTGCCTGAATCCGGCATGGTGGAATACCAGTACGTCATCGTCCCCACCGGGTTCACGGAAGATAAGTGGGTTCAGGCGGCGGAGGTGCGGCCCACCGAGCGCTCCGTGGTCCATCACATCATCGCTTATGTGCGTGAGCCGGGTTCCAACTACTTCAAGGATCAAAAGCCCGGCGTATTTTTTGAAGCGGTACCCTCGAAGACAGACGAGAAGGTTGACACCAGCGCTCTGCCCAGCGATTTCCTGGTCGGCTATGCTCCGGGTCAGCCTGCGGAAATTTTGCCTCCGGGCGAAGCCAAGCTGATCAAGGCAGGTTCCGATATCGTGTTCGAAGTCCACTACACACCCAATGGAAAAGCGGTGATGGACCGGACCAAGACTGGGCCTGGTTTTTGCCAAGGAAAAGCCTGCCAAGCGGGTGCAGACGCTGTCGGCCAGCAACGGCACTTTCAAAATTCCTCCCCAGGACCCGAATTTCCGCGTGGACGCCTCTTTTGAAATACGCAAGGAAGTGACGCTGGCCTCGCTGCACCCGCACATGCACACCCGCGGCAAGGATTTTGAATACCGCCTGGTGTTCCCCAGCGGCGAGACCCGGACGCTGCTGCGCGTGCCCGCGTACAACTGGCACTGGCAGCTCTGGTACAACCTCGAAGAACCGATTGTCCTGCCCAAAGGCACGCGTATCGAATGCACCGCGCACTTCGACAATTCAGCGCACAATCCGGAAAATCCGGATCCCACGAAGACTGTAATCTGGGGCCAGCAAAGCTGGGACGAGATGATGGTCGGCTTTTTCAACCTGGTCTATGACGCCGACATGCCACCCAAGGACTTGCAACCGGAAGAGAAACCAGCCACGAACGATAAGCCCCCGGTCGCGAGCAAGTGAATTCTTGAGCATAATTTTCGATTACAGGACAACATGAAGATCATCCTTCGCACTCTTTTTATATCCACCATACTGAGCACGTTCTGCCTGGCCCAGTCGGCGGGCCCGCAAAAGAAGCACCTGCTGGTGATTGGAGAGGAAAAGGGATACCGGCACGAGTCGGTGTCGCACGCCATGTCCACCATTGAGCGCCTGGGACGGGAGACCGGCCTGTGGGACACCACTCTCCGCACCGACACCGAGGCCCTGACCAAGAAAAAGCTGGAGTACAACGCCAAGAATCTTGATAACTTCGACGCCGTGCTGTTCTTCACCGGCGGCGATCTTGAAATGGACGACCAGCAGAAAGCCGACTTCCTGTCCTTCGTTCATGACGATGGCAAGGGTTTCATCGGCATCCACAGCGCCGCAATTACCTTCGTCAATTGGCCGGAATTCGGTGAGATGCTGGGTGGCTATTACGATGAGCATCCGTGGGGGACATTCGATGCCCCCATTGTCGTGGAAGATCCGGGTTTTCCGGGAATGCAGCAGTGGTCGAAGTCTTTCGTACTTCGCGACGAAATTTACCAGATGCGAAATTATTCGCGCGACAAGTTGCGCGTGCTTATGCGGCTGGATGCCAGCAAGCTCGACCTGGCAAACAAGAATGTCCATCGCACCGACCGCGACTTCGCCGTGACCTGGGCAAAAATGTACGGCAAGGGGCGGGTTTTCTATACCACGCTCGGACACGTGGAAGATAATTGGGACAAGCCGGAATTTCAGAAGATGATTATTGAAGCCGTCAAATGGGCCACCCGGATGATTGACGCGGACGTGACTCCGCGGCCGATGCCTGCCCATTAGTTCACTTTGAATGGAGGCCGGGCGTCCCGCCCGGCTGGACGGGCGAGACGCCCGGCCTCCATCAACGCGGCAAGACGCCAGACATTGAGGAGCGATGATCGATCTGACACGCTGCGGAAAAATGGGGGTGGAGCGCGAACGGCAAACCTCAGGCGCTAAAGCGCGACACGTTTTCAGCGGCTTAGTGGCACGACCAAGGTCGTGCCCTTCCCAAGACCTCCGCAAGCCCGGCGTTTTCTGTCCCCCGAAAGAAACCGTGGCGGCAGACAAGGAAGTACGAGACGCCATCACGCGCAGAACATTCGCCAGAATCGCAGCTGGCGGACTGGTTGCCGCTGCTTTGCCCATGCACGCTTCCAGCAGACTCAACATCGGCGTCGGCACCTACAGCTATCACAATCTGTCGATGGACGACATGATCGTGCAACTCAGCGCACTGCGCGTTACGGAGATCGAAATGTCCCGGGGCGAGTTCATGCTGATGAACCATCCCGGCGATGATCTCTTCCGTTCCGCCCGGAGCAAGTTTGACGCCGCCGGCATTCGCTGCGTGTCCTACTACAGCGCGACCATCAAGGATGACCATGATCTCGAGAACGCGCTGCGGTTTGCTCAACTCCTGGGCGCACGTAACGTTACCGGTGACGCCACTGGCAGTATTCTCAATCGTATTGACCAGCGCTTTTCACAAGCCGGCATGACATTCGGAATCCACAATCATTACTTCAAAGGTGAAAAATTCGCGTATGAGAGTCCGGAGGACGTTTTGCGGGCCTTGTCGGGACTCTCGCCCACGGTTGGGGCCACAGCGGACATGGGGCATTTCGCATCCTGCGGTCACGATACGGTGGATGCGGTCCGAAAACTTGGCGCCCGTTTGAAACTGGTGCACCTCAAGGACGTCGAAGCCTCGGGCGGCGAAGTCAATGTGCTGCTGGGCAGAGGCATCTCCCGCATTTCCGAGGTGATGACAGAATTGCATCGGCAGAATTTCTCCGGCCTGGTCGCGGTCGAATATGAAAAAGAGGGTGATGTTGACGACGACATGAAGCAAAACGTTGAATTTGCCCGCAGGCTCGCCTAGCGGATTGCTGAGAACAAGCATTGCGGGTCTGGGAAGGGCACGACCTTGGTCGTGCCGCCAGGCGTGAAAAGATGGGTGGCGCTTTAGCGCCTGAAGTTGGCCATTCGTTCTGTATCCGAATCCGCGCTGTTCGAAAAACACGCCGCGGAGCAGAAGGACAGAAACAAATGTGGAGAGTCCTCGTATTCCTGATGATTTCATCGTGCCTTTGGGCGGATGAGGCGCATCCCGTGCTGGCCCTGGGTTCGTCCGCGCCCAACTTTGAGCTTCCGGGCGTGGACGGGAAGGTTCATACCCTGAGCGAGTATTCCGCAAGCCCCATCCTGGTCGTGGTGTTTACCTGCAATCACTGCCCGATTGCGCAGATGTATGAGCGCCGCATCGGACAACTCGCCGCCGACTACAACGACCGGGGCGTGGCCGTGGTCGCGATCCAACCCAACGATCCCAAGGCGATCCGCATCGACGAACTGGACTCTTCCGACATCAGCGACAGCCTGGACGAAATGAAAATCCGGGCCGAGTACAAGCATCTGCAATATCCCTATCTCTACGACGGCGACACCCAGTCCGTCACCCGGGCCTACGGCCCACAGGCCACGCCCCATGTCTTCATCTTCGACCAGGAACGGCACCTGCGCTACGAAGGGCGCATCGACAACAGCTATCGTACGGAACTGGTGAAGACACAGGATGCGCGCAACGCAATCGACGCGTTGCTGGCGCACCACGAGGTGGCGGTCAAACATACTGGAGTTTTCGGTTGCTCCACCAAGTGGCAGGAGAAGCAGGCCTCTCGTCTGACTGCCTTGGCCAAAATTGAGGCGCAATCGGTGAAGCTCGAACTGGTCTCGGCTGCCGACCTCAAGGCCCTGCGGGAAAATCCCAGCGGCAAGATGCTGCTGGTCAACTTCTGGGCCACCTGGTGCGGCTCCTGCGTGCACGAGTCATGATTCTTCGCGTATGACCTGCCTGCCGCAGCGTAAAGGAAACGGGATATGAATATCCGAAGACCGATATTGGTTCTGCTGGTGGCCTTCATCTGTCAGTTCTGCGCCGGGCAGGAAATCACCGTAGCTGCGGCTGCCGACCTGCAATCAGCCATGCAGAAGATGGCTGCCCGGTTCGAAAGGGAAACGGGCAAAACAGTGAAGCTGACATACGGTTCATCGGGAAACTTCTTCCAGCAGATTCAAAACGGCGCTCCCTTCGACATCTTCTTTTCCGCGAATCTGGACTACCCCAGGAGGCTGGAAGCCGCGGGATTGACAGTGCCCGGAAGCTACTACCAGTATGCGAAGGGCAAGATCGTAATCTGGGTCCCCAGGGAATCTAAAATCGACCTGAGTTCGGGGATGCAGGCTCTGTTGGCCCCTTCCGTAAAGAAGATTGCCATCGCCAACCCGCAACATGCTCCTTACGGACAAGCCGCAGTCGCAGCCCTGCAGCAGGAGAACGTCTATGACAAGTTAAAAGACAAGTTTGTGCTGGGCGAAAACATTTCACAGACTGCGTCGTTCGTGGTATCGGGAGCGGCGGATGCGGGCATCATCGCCTTGTCGCTGGTGTTGTCTCCCAACATGAGAGATAAGGGTCGCTACGTGGCCATTCCCGATGGCGATTATCCGCCCATCGAACAGGCCTGCGTTATTCTTGGTCGATCAAAGAACAAAGACACAGCCCGGCAATTCCTGTCGTTCCTTAGAACGGCCGCGGCGGGCGAACTGTTGCGCAGCTACGGCTTCGACGTGCCAGCGGTCAAAGCAGCGGAATGAGCGCCAGTCCCGGTCCAACCGGGACGTCCGCGACCAACGGTTTTCTGCCCTTCCAGCGCTACAAAATCACATAGAACGTAAGGAAACGTAACTTCCGGCTTCGCCATCGCCAACCCTTCCATAGTGCACGGATCGGTTGTTTTCTGACGTTTTCGCTTGACTCCTGAGGATGATCGAAAGTAAAAGATAACTATCGCAATGATCTGAAACATTGCACCGTTCTCTTTATTCTCTATCCTGTTCGCACCGAGGACCGACATGCCAGGCTTACGCGTTGAGTTTCGCCGCCTTCAGTTCCTCTTCGGCATTACCCTAACCCTTTCCTTGTTGCTGGCCCAGAATGCTGTCGGTCAGGCGAGCTATACGTCACAGGTGCGCGGCACCGTGACCGACCAGACAGGTGCCGTGGTGGTAAACGCCCTGGTGACCATCACCAACGATGGCACCAATGTCTCCACCAGCGTCCGCACTGACGACCATGGGCTCTATCTTCTGACTGGTCTGCGTCCCAGCACTTACACCATCAAGGTGGAGGCGGAAGGATTCCGGTCAGCGGAGAGCAAGAACGTGGTGTTGGCAGTTGACCAGCAAGCGAGCTTGAACTTCAGCCTCAAACCGGTCAGCTTCAACATCACAGTGGACGTGACCACGGCGCCTCCGCTGCTCGATACTGACAGCGCCACCCTGGGAACGGACGTCAGCAATGAATACGTGCGCGACATTCCGCTGTACAACCGGAGCCTTTTCGGTCTGGTGTTTCTGGCTGGGGGAGTAACCGAGACTACCGGCTCGGGAATCAACGATAACTATCCTTCAGGCACCAACTTTGTTTCCAACGGCCAGCGCAACGCGACCGCGCAGATCAGCCTCGACGGCAGCCCCCTCAGCGCGCCGGAGCAAGGTGAAGGCGGCAACTCCAATGTGTACTACACGCCTTCGGTGGAGATCGTGCAGGAGTTCAAGCTCCAGAACAACAGCTTCTCGGCAGAGTTCGGCAACAACGGAGGAACCGTCGTCAACATCGTGTTGAAGCAGGGCACGAACAAGTTTCACGGCAGCGGATGGTGGTACGGGCAACGGTCGGCATTCGACGCCCGCGATTTTTTCAACAGTGGCGAAAAACCCGATCACGTCCGCGACCAATACGGCTTCGCGGTGGGCGGGCCGATCATCAAGAACCGTACGTTCTTCTTCGTGGATTTCGAAAAAACGCGGCAACAGGATCCCGTCAATATTGAAGGGATTGTGCCCACGGACCTGGAGCGCACCGGGGACTTCTCGCAGAGCCTGGCAAACCTGCCGGATCCGAGCAATCCCGACACGGCCAGCGCGGGGATTTACGATCCCTGCGCGAAGAACACGGACCCGAACTTCGTGTGTCCGCGCGACCAATTTTCGGACGGAGGGATTCTGAACAAGATTCCCGCGGCCAACATCGACCCCATCGGGCAGGCGATCTTGAATTTGTACCCGCATCCCAATGTGCCAGACGCGGTCTATCCCGACCCAAACTTCCGCACGGTGACATTGGCGACCGCCCCAGCCTGGCAGTTCGATGTGAAGATCGATCACCAGATCGCCAACAACCACAAGATCAGTGGCCGTTACAGCCGAGGACACAATGAGTACACCGTTCCGACCATCGTCGGCAATGGGGACCAGGGCGATGGAGTGATTTACCTGACGACGGTACAGAACGGCAACCTTGAATATAACTGGGCGATCAAACCAACAGCGCTCTGGACGAACCGCTTCAGCGTCGATCGGGTACACGCGCCCGGTATCAGCAATCACTATCCGACCTTGAGTGATGTGGGGTTGCCGGCCATTTTGAACCAGAACGGACTGGACCGGATACCCGCCATCAACGTGGGAGACCCTTTCCTCTCCATGTTTACGCAGTGCTGCGTGGACACTGCTTTTGCGCACTCTCTCTACAGCTACTCGTCGTCGTTGCAGTGGGTGAAAGGGCCGCATTCGATCACCTTCGGCGGCGAGCAGCGGCAATTCTTTAACAACTTCTTTCAGCCGGACAATCCCACGGGAATTTTCAACTTCACACGGGACGTGACCACGCAGGATCCCAATGGCGGCCTGGGAGACAACAATCAGGGCAATCCATTTGCCACCATGCTGGTTGGTTTTCCCTCGCCCGAGGATTCCCAACTGCACATCATTCCGTCGGTAGCGGATAAATCGGTCGAGACCGCCTTTTACGTGCAGGATGACTGGAAGGTCACTCCCAAACTCACCCTGAATGTTGGCCTGCGCTACGAGTGGAGCACGCCTTATTCGGAGCGAAACAACCAGCTGCAGTTCAGCAATTTTACCGGGGACACGGGGATTACCATCCCCGTGGATCGCAGTGCGGACCCAACCTTCGACTTCGGGCAAATCGGGCAAGTTAAGGGGAACGACGGTGTTCGCGGGCTCTGGATATCGCAACGCCCGGGTGGACCGGAACAACTTTGCTCCGCGCTTTGGATTCGCGTACCAATTGGCGAACAACACGGTGCTCAGAGGAGGGGCGGGCGTTTTCTATGGGATGAACGTGGCTACCAATTTCCAGTACGCCGGGCCTTCGTTCTCGAAGACCGCGCCGCTGTATTTCACGACCGACAACTATGTGACGCAATATGCGACGCTGGAAAATCCCTTCCCGGCCGGGCTAGCGCCGCCGCAAGGCAGAACCTATGGGAAGCTGGCGAACTGGGGATTCGGCAACAGCAGTGACCTGGACACGGGCGTCGCGCGCAATGCGGAAATCTACCAGTGGAACCTGGGAGTGCAGCACCTGTTGCCGGGACAAATCGTGATCGCGGCGGACTATGCCGCGAACCGCGCCACGCACCTTCCCTGGGCGGGCGCATCAGTTTCCACGCGGGAGCGTAACTTCCTGCCCTCGAGCATTCGCGAGGCGCTGGTGGCACAACTGAATCCCACGCATGATCCGGACAATACGGCGGTGAGCGACTTCCTCGCCACCCCAGTTCCGAATCCTTTTCAGTGCTTCTTTGTAACCGTGGCATCGCCGGCATCGTACTGTCCAGCGACGCCGATCTTCAACCCCTCCGATGTGGCCGATTCGCTGTACGTGCAGGACCAAATCCCGCAGGGACTCCTGTTGGAGCCGTATCCGCAGTTCGCGGGAGGCTTTTCCGGTCTGCCACGCCTGATTGCAACCTCCTGGTATCACTCGCTCCAGGTTCGATTCCAGAAGCGAGCGAGCCACTACGTCAGCTTCGAAGGGAACTACACATTCTCGAAGTCGACCGACGATTCCTCGTCGGGACGAAATTCGTGGCTGACCAATCTGGAGTTTGACAATCCCCAACTGCTGGACAATCTGCGGGCCGAGCATGGCATCAGTGCGAACGACGCCACGCACCGGCTGACCACGGCCTTTATTATTGATCTGCCGGTGGGGCGCGGGCGCTGGATTGGGCGCGGCATGGGCAACCTGGCGGATGCGATCGTGGGCGGCTGGTCGTTGAATACTTTCCTGACCATACAGACCGGGCAGCCGATTGCGATCATTGACAGCAACTCCCGGCTGACGGACGGAAACCAACGACCGAACGTGGTGTGCTCGCAGCTGACAACCGGAATCAGCTATCACGAGGCGGCCAAGACAGGAGCCCCATACCTGAACCAGGACTGCTTCGCCGATCCAGGAGACAACATTCCGGGCAACGCGCCACGGCATTTTTCGAATTTGCGCGGGGACGGGGTTCGCAACCTCGATCTCTCGCTTTCCAAGCAATTCACCGTCAAGGAAGGCATGCTGGTGCAGGTGCGCGCCGAGATGTTCAATGCGGCGAACCACCAGCGCTTTGCCTTTCCAGATGTGGGATCGGGGGACGGCAGTTTCGGGACTGTGACTTCCACCACCAACAACTATCGCAGGATGCAATTCGGAGCGCGCTTCCAGTTCTAGTCCGGATAGCTGCCAGCTTGCGGCGGTCTGGTGGGCGGCCAACTCTGTCTGAGTGCCGGGTTGACGTGTGAGTTTCTTTGCGTCCTTCGCGGCATTTTCCTTTGCGCCCTTTGCGGTTAACGCGTTTGATCTCGCTGCACACTGAATCAAGATCTTGGACCGCAAAGGACGCAAAGAAACCTAAAGGCTTCTAACCTGCCAAGGAGACATCATCCCGTGCCTGCCCCATTGCGTTTAGCCAACCCCTTTGGCATTGTCCGGACTTTTTCGCTTCTCATCGGGCTTGCCGTGTTCGGCCTCTCCCAGCAAATCCCTACCGGCCAGGACTGGACGCACTACGTTCGCATCGGGGCGTACGGGCTGAAGACCGACAATGCGGAACAGATCGTCCGCAACGCCCAGGACAGCAACGTCTTTGGCATTGAGGTGGACAACGATATTCCCGGGCGATACGAAAGCTTCGTTAATCCGGAAGAGAAATTGCGCGCAATTCGGGCCGTGGCTGAGAAGGCGCACCAGGCGGGCAATCACGCCTTTGTGTACATCGCAGGCACGGAATGTATCACGGCCAACGCCGACCAGACTCCGCACACCATGGCCAAGGAACATCCCGACTGGCTGCAGCGGAAAATTACCGGCGAGCCGGCGATTTTCGGCGGCGGCACCGCCTTCTGGATCAGAAAAGGCGACGAAGATGTCTGGATCAGCCCCTACGCGCCGGAGTGGCGGAAGATCTACATGCAGCGGGTGCGGCAGATTGCAGGCACGGGCATTGACGGCATCTACGTTGACATCCCGTACTGGATGACGCACTTCGATGGCTGGGAAAACACATGGGCGAGCTTCGACGACTACACCGTGGCCGAGTTCAAGAAGCAGTCCGGACTGGACGCGCGAAAAGACCTCAAACTGGGCGATTTTAACGACGCCAACTTCCGCAAGTGGGTGGATTTCCGTATCCAGACATTTACCGATTTCATGCATGAGATCGACGTGAATGCGAAATCGGTCAATCCCGCGATCAAGACCATTCCTGAAATCTACCCCGGCATTGAGCAGGAGGCGGTGCGGGTGGGCGCGGATGTGTACAGTCTCTACCCCGTGGTGGACGTGATTGCGCACGAATACGAATTCGGTAACGGCAATCACATGGCGTCCTCCCGCAATCCGCTGGATTGGTTCGCCTACCAGGTCGGGATGCATTCCTTCCGCGCTTTTGCCCAAGGCAAGCCTACGTGGATCCTGAACTACTCTTGGGACGGCGACAAGAAAGTGGACAAACCCGAGTCCATGATGAACCTGGCGATGTCGGAGATCATGGCCGGCGCGAATTTCTGGGATGCCCCTGGCCACTCCATGGCCGGCTCAAACGATCTCGCGACCCGGAAGAAGATCTTCTCCTGGATTGAGGCGCACCAGAAGACTTTCTACTTGCCCCGGAGCCCCATTCATCCGGTTGGAGTCTATTTTTCTCCTTCTACCCGCAATTACTACGCCGACGAGTTCGTACGCTCCTATCGCGGCATCCTGATCCTGCTGATGCAGAAGCATCTGGAGTTTCAAGTGGTGACCCCGCGCACCTTGGCCGAATTCACGGGCGAAACCCTGATCCTGCCGGATGTGCGTATCTTGAGTGATTCCGAGAGAAGCTGGTTACAGCAATACGCTGCAGGCGGCAAGAAGCTGATCGTCACCGGCGCGGATGCGACCCAACTCTCCCCGACCTCCAACGTCGTCCGAATTGAACCGTGCCCGGGAAAAACCTACATGTCGGCGTTGGAAGCCGATTTCGAACACACTACGCCTGATTCGCAAGCAGCCTTCCTGAAGAACTTGGAGTCTGGATCGGGCATTCGAATTGAAGCTTCGCCTCAGGTGGCCACCTCCGTCGCCATGGTGCAGGGGAAACCACACATCTTCCTGGCGAATTTCGCAGGTTTGCAGGGCGGAGTGAATCCGGTGCAGACCGTGCAGACCGGAATTCGAATTACTGTCTCGCCCGAGAACAGCGGCCCGGGCTTCTTCCTGCCTTTCATGGGCGAAGTAAAGGAAGTGAAGGAAATGCGTGACGGCGGAGTTGTCTCCTATACGCTGCCGCCGGTTTCGAAGGGCGCGGTGTTCTGGTACCAGCCAGATTCCCCGAAATAATCGGATCGCTCATGCTGTTACTCGGGGTGCGGACGTCCAACTCCCGTCCTAGCTCGAACCAGCCCGGCTGGACCTGGTGCGCGCGGAGGTCCGTGAGCCGCCCATAACGCGCTCGATCGCCGCGAACATATCCCTTGCGTTGATAGGCTTGGCCACATAGTCGTCCATCCCCGCCGCCAGACAGCGTTCGCGATCTCCTACCATGGCGTGAGCGGTCATGGCTACGATGGGAATATGTCTGCTCAGCGGCCTTTCCACCTTGCCCATCCGTTCCTGCTCGCGAATCATCGCCGTGGCCTCAAGCCCGTCCATTTCCGGCATCTGCACATCCATCAGGATCAAGTCGAAGAATTGTTCCTGCCACGCGGCCAGCGCTTGCCTTCCGGACTCCGCCAGAACGACCGTATGTCCTCGCTTCTCCAGGAATCGCATCGCTACTTTCTGGTTTACCAGGTTGTCTTCCGCCAGCAGGATCCTGAAGTGCCGTTGGTCAGCCGGGGCGGAGGTGACATCTCTCTCCGCCTTGGTCACCTCCCCCGGCCCCATTAAGGCGAGTCTAATCGCCTCCAGAAGTTCGGCTCGTTTAACTGGCTTCGACAAATGGGCTTTAATACCCAATTCGCCATAGCGCGCGGCATCGCCTCTTGAGTCGGCCGAGGTCAACATCACCACGGCCGACTCTCTGAGGGCGCAGTCTTGCCGAATCAGCGCTGCCACTTCAAAACCATCCATCTGCGGCATCTGCGCATCCAGCAGGACCAGGCGATAGGCATTTCCGGAACTCTCGGCCGCGTGCAGCATCTCCAAAGCCTGCTTTCCGTCCTCGGCTTCGTCCACTTTCATGTGCCAGCCGGTAAGCGTCTCGCGCAGGATGGTCCGATTGGTCGCATTGTCATCCACAATAAGGGTGGAAAGATCGCGAAGCATCTCCAGGTTGACCGGGGCCGGCTTGTGTCGTGGTTGGGTCTGCAGAGCAAAAGGCACGCGGAAATGAAATGTGCTGCCCTGGCCGGGCTGGCTTTCGACCCACAGTTTTCCCGCCATCAACCCCACCAGCCTGGAGGAGATCGAGAGACCGAGGCCGGTGCCGCCATATTTCCGCGTCATCGAGTTGTCAGATTGGGCGAAGGCCTCAAAGATCACTTGCTGTTTCGCTGCGGGAATCCCGGGACCAGTATCGACCACGCTGAAGTGCAGGACAGATCTGGATGCGGTGTTTGAGTCCACCTCAACCTTAACAGAGACCTCTCCCGCAGAAGTAAATTTGACCGCGTTTCCCACCAGATTAATCACGACCTGATTGAGCCGGGTTGGATCTCCCACAAGATGATCGGGCGCTTCCGGAGAAATGTGGCAGGAGAGTTCGAGTCCCTTCTGATGGGCCCGGACACTCAGGATGCTGATGGTATCTTCCAGCAGGCCGCGCAGATCGAAATCGATGCTTTCTACCTCTAGTTTGCCCGCCTCGATTTTCGAAAAATCCAGGATGTCATTGACCAGCGAGAGCAAGGAAGCCGCGGAAGTCCTGACCGTGCTCAGGTACTCGCGTTGCTCATGGCTGAGCTCGGTATCGAGGGCCAGTTCTGTCATGCCAATGATCCCGTTCATCGGAGTGCGGATTTCATGACTCATGTTGGCCAGGAATTCACTCTTTGCGTGGTTGGCGATTTCAGCCGCTTCCACTGCGCTAATTAATTCCTGCTGATAGCGCTTGCGCTCCGTGATTTCCGTCGCGATACCGACCACCCGAATCATTTTTCCGCTCTCGTCGCGAACCGGAAACGCCCGGTCGCTGATCCATTTTTCCTGGCCGTCCGGGGTTTGTATGCGATATTCCGATTCGAACGGCTCGTCTTGGAGTTGTCGGGCAAAGGCCAGCTGCGCCTGTACCCGGTCGTCGGGGTGAATCGACTCCTCCCATGACATCGGGTTTTCGTAAACACTTTCGCAACTCCTCCCCCAGAGCTCTTCATAGGCTGGACTGACGTACAGGATCTCGTCCGCGGACGGGGTCATCATCCAGAACACTTCACGAATGTTTTCCGCCAATTGCCGGAATTTCTCCTCTGCGGATTGAAGGGTGCTCTCCGTTTGCTTCTCGCTGGTAATGTCACGGAAAGTCCAGATACGTCCGTAATACTTGCCGCGCTGGTCCACCACGGGAGCAGAATAACGGTCCAAAGTTGTTCCATCCTTCAACTCAATTTCGTCCCGGTCGGTCTCGCTGAGATGGCTGTTGAGGTAGCGCACCTTGGCCAGGAAGAGGTCAGGCTCCTTGAGCAGGGTGAGGACATGGGAGAGCAATGGCCAGTCGCCGCTGTCAGCCAGAATTTCAGCCGGGACACTGAACAGCTCGACCAGCCTCTGGTTGTGCATGAGCCTCTGGTCGCGCTCGTCCACCACCAGGATGCCGTCGATGGTGGAATTCGCCTGCGCCTCCAGAAGAGCGCTTTTCGATTGCAGAGCGGATTCCGATCGTTTGCGTTCTGAAACCACTGCCCCCAGGCACAGACCGGTCAGCCCGAGCGCCAGAATGGCCAGTTGCAACCGTGGCAAAGACCCGCTGGGCGCATGCACGAACCAGGCGGCGAACGTCATTCCAACGTTGATGCCGAACGTGGCCAGGGTTGCGCCCGGTAGGCCATGACGGACCGCAAGCCACACCACAGGGACGAAAAATAAATAGAGAGGCTGATATGGCATGGCGGCCGCCCAGCCGAATACCAGCCACACGGCCACGAGAACGATGGCAGCTTGCCCGGCCATCTCCAGGATCTGCAGGGTGGAGGTGGGGGGCCGCATCCTTGCCGGAGGTGGAATGCCGGCTTCCGAGGTCAACCACCGGCTCACCCGTGGGGCCACATGTATGAGTAGAAAGGGGGCGAAGGTTACGATCGCAACCGCGTCACTGGCCAGCCAGTCCAAGGTTGTCTTGAGAGCATCGGAGCGGTGAACAAGATCGTCTCCCAGCAGAGTCAGCATACCCACAGGAGAGCTGAGAATGGCCCCGCCGAGAAAAACCAGCACAAACCTGCCCACATCGCGCAGGGTGCCGAGCTTGGGATCGATGCGCCATGGTCCTCGCAGAATTGCCGCGCCGGCTGTATAGGCGAAGTAAATCGTTGTCGAACCCGGGATCCCCGCCCAGGAAAAAAGCGGCCGATGATAGTTCACCACTGCCGCGACCAGGCTGGAGATGAGTACCAGGGGCAAGTAGCGCAATCCGCCACATAGCAGCACGGCCAGGGTCAGTCCCACGGGCAGGTAGCAAGCCGGCGCCCCTTCCCAGGCTTGCGATGCTGACGAGGCACCGTCCAGCACCAGGAAGGCGGCCAGGAAGGCGACGGCGAGAAGGAGTTGTTTGTACAGTGGAGCCCGGTTCCAGCTCTGCCCTTCACCGGTGGCGTCTGGCAGTAACTGAACTCGGTCCATGATTTGGGCACAGTCTCTTTATCGGTGCGGTGGAGGACGGTTAGTGCAACTCCGCCCCAGTACACCTGATTCATCGACTGCCAGAGTCTTCGTCTTTAGCTCACCTTACGTCTCCGACCGGGAACGGGATGCAAGGCGTCGCGATTGCCCAAGGGTACCCAAGCTGATCGCTGCGGCCTCCCCCATCATGCGAATCCGGATCTTCAATTCTTGGGGTTCCCTCCACCTTCCTAAGAATTTACAAAGAACCGATAATCCTGTGACAAATAGCTGACCATGTCGCCGTATTGTTTCTCCAAAGTTACCCAGGATCATCGTCGTCAGAATCAGATATTCATGTACGACCAACCAATTCAGACAGTCGAGGTGGAGATATGTCCGTCGTTCGTGAAATGGCTCTCGCAGTTGTGACAATCGCGCTGCTGTTGTCCGGCTCCGCGGTTGCCCAGCAGTATCATCGCACCGACCTAACCGCCAACGCGTCTTCCGTCTCTCCGTCCACGTCCACAATTAATGTTGACCCCAATCTGGTCAATGCCTGGGGTCTCGCCCGCGCCAGCGCCAGTCCCTGGTGGGTTTCCGACAACGGAACCGGTCTCTCCACCCTGTATAACGCCGCCGGCGTTCCGCAATCTCTGGTGGTGAAGATTCTTACCCCTGACGGCAAGGGCACGTTGGCTCCGACCGGGGCGGTTTTCAATCCCACCTCCGCATTTCCGGTGGCGCCGAACGTGAAGGCAATTTTCCTGTTTGTCACCGAGGACGGAACCATCTCGGGCTGGAATCCAGGGGTAAATCCGAATGCCATCGTGTTAAAAAATCGTACCGGTAAAGCCATCTATAAGGGCTGCGCGATCGCTCAAGGGAAGAGCGGACCGCAGTTTTACGCCACTAACTTCCAGTCAGGCCGGGTCGAAGTCTTCGACGCCAATTTCAACAAGCTCCACCTGGACGGCGACGCCTTTCGCCTGCGCGGCCCCTCCCATGACTACGCGCCCTTCAACATCCAGAATGTCGGAGGAAATCTGGTGGTGACGTTCGCTCATCGCGAAGAGGGCAGCAAGGATGAAGACCATGCTCCGGGCCTGGGCTTCGCCGGTGTTTTCGATCCCCGAGGGCGGCTCCTGTTGCAACTGGAGCACGGCCCCTGGTTCAATGCGCCCTGGGGCGTCGCTCTCGCACCGGGAGACTTCGGCCTGTTCTCGCATCGCCTGTTGATCGGCAATTTTGGTGACGGCACCATCAATGCCTTCAACCTGATGACCGGAAAGCGTGAAGGCGCCATGCTTGATGACACAACCAAGAAAGCACTTTCTATCGATGGTTTATGGGCAATCAGTTTTGGCGGAGATGCGGCCAACAACGGACTGGCCACCAGCCTCTACTTCAGCGCCGGTCCCAACGACGAAAACGATGGCTTGCTGGGCAGCCTGACTGCAGTCGCTGCCGAGCAACCGGGCAATAGCCAATAAACCCGGCATCTAGGAACAGATCACAAAGCGGGTTGGGGACTAGTTGCGTTTGATGATAAATACGGTCTTATCGTCAATCCGGTCCCCTTCCCCGATTTGTTGCAGGTGCTGGTCCTGCTTTACCGCGTATTCCAGAATCGCGTTACAGATTTCTCGGGCCGACTCGCCCTTGTGATCACGGATCACGCGCTCGATTTGCAAGCGGTCCTCTTCGTCGCTGCCGTCATAAACCCCGTCGGTATAGAGGAACAGAATGTCTCCCGGGCTCATCAGAGTGATTTCCGCCACGTCCGAGGACCTCAACAGTCTTTTTCTGAGGCTCATGGAGAAATACTTGTTGCGGTCAGGATGGTCCTCGGGAATTTCCAAGCCCAGGGCCAGGAACTGCACCATTGTGCCCTGGTTGATCTCCATGAACCTGCCGTATTCCGCGGAGAAAACCAGCGGCGGCGGGTGACCGAAATTCACAAAGCGAAAGTGCCCCTCAGGTCGGGTCTCGCCGTACAGCATGGTCGCGATCTCGCGTGAATTGTCGTTCGGATTTCTTCCCAGGGCGTTGCGTGCCGTGATGGACTGCGCCAGTCTGAGATTAATTTTCTCGAAGAACCCCGGGGTCGTCTTTCCGTAGCGATCGAGTTCAGCCAGCATCAACGCATGAAAAGTATCGTGCACGGTGGAAGCAATCTTCGCCGAGATGATGCCGTGCCCCTCGGCATCCACCAATAGCACTCCGGCCGCGACTCGAAGCTCTTGCAAGTCTTCCGCAATTCTCAATTGCTCGGAGCTCTTGGCCTTTCTGTAATCGAGCGCCGTTACCGGGTCGCAGTCCGCTTTCGATTCCAACCACTGCACTTGATCATCCACCATATTTCGCGGAGGCTGGCCCGGAGGTAGCGGTTCGAGATACTGCCGGGACAACTTGAGGGCGCGTGCAATGCGCGCGTCGATGTTATAGCGTTGCTGAAAATTGATGTACTCGAAGAGATCTCCGCCCACGGTTCCGGCGGGAATGGAGTTGCCGTACATCTCGATTCCCTCCAGATGGGGAATCGCGCCCTCCACGGGCATCAACCGCTTGCGCAGGTACTCGTCAATTGTAGGGTCGATCTGGGGCGTCTCCATAGGTGGAACTCGGCTCACGGCGCACGGCCCCGGCCCAGAATAACTCAAAAGCACATAGGGAGCAGGGCTCCGGTCGATGGTCGAGCCAGAGCAGATTATCGACTATAAAACAGCCGGCCTGAGACAAAAAAGAAATCGACGGACCAGAACGGAGACCGTGTGGGGCGGACACTCCTGTCGGCCGCCTTTGGTTTTGGTTTTGATGGTTGTAAGCGGACCGCGGAGAACATTACAAGACAAAGTCCAGGTCAAAGGCGGCGGACAAGAGTGTCCGCCCCACACTCGGTTGATCGATCCCATCGAATCAGATTGGCCCTTGATAGCGGCGGAGCCGGACCGCTCCGGCGAGGAAGGCAGCGGCGACTGCCAGGCCGATCCACAGCCCCGGGCTGCTCAGGAAGCTACTCACGGCGATATGTGTCATTCGGTCGGTGGGGAACATATCTGGCGACGTCGAGGCAACAGTGGGCGCGTCCCCGATCAATCGGGATCCCACCAGGGCAGCAAAATGCCAGGTATGGAAGGCCATCTGCTCGACCCCTGCAATCGCCACCAGGGGCAAGGCCGCCCATAGAAATGTCGCCCGGCGCGGCCATCCGGATACGAGCAGAAGCCAGCAATAGATCGGTGCGGGCCAGAGAGCGTGGGCACTAAGAAGGTGGTACAGCAGCAGCCATGACCTTCGCAAAAACGATAACTCCGTCCACAACGTCGCCACACTCTGACCGCTCACCAGCAGCACTACACTGCTGATCAGCAACATGAGCCACTGCATGGCGACGCTGATGGCAAAGATCAGCAGTGGCAGAATCACGAGCGGAATGCTGGCTTTCGCAAGCACGGTGGTGAGATCGGACACCGGCAGCGACTTCCAGAAAAAAATGCTGCGGTCGCGGCGCTCGCCATGCAACGCGTCAAGACAATAGAAAACACTCACGACGATACCGGTAAGCATCATTAGACCTGCCGCCATATCGTATGGGGCTTGAGGTTGCGCCGGATTGAGCCTCAGGGTCTTTTCCCAGATACCCGCAATCGAGCTGAGAGAAAAGCCGAACAAAGCGACGCCAGCGACCGCCAGCGGCGCAAGGTAGAGCGAGCGGTTCTCCCACAATTCGCGCCGCACCGACCAGTACATGAGCCGGCTCGGCGAGATGGGCGCTGCCGCGGCCACCTGCGATTCAAGAGGAGACTCGGACATGGTGCGTGCTCGCGTATTCATTTCGATGCTCCTTGTGTCTGGCCGACCTGATGCCCGGCTTATCTCCCCAACACCGCAACGAACAGGTCGGCGATGCTGGGCGTGCGCACGTCGCCAAGCCCTGCCAGTCGCTGACGATCCATCCCATCGAGCTTTAGATCGAACAGCAGAATGCTGCCGCCGATCGCCTGGCGCTCGTGCATCGGCTTGAACGCCCGTGCCGCCGCGGCTTGCTCCGGACGCACCATCACTTCCAGATAGCGCGACTCCAATTCTTCCATGCTGCGATCCAATACGATCCGGCCGCGATCGATGAACATGACATCGGTGAGCACGTGCTGGATCTCTTCCACCTGATGGGTCGCCACCATGATGGTACGGCTGCGATCGTAGTAGTCGTTCAGCAGGGAATCGTAGAACTGCTTGCGATAGAGGATGTCGAGGCCAAGCGTTGGCTCGTCCAGCACCAGCAATGTGGCGTCGATGGCCATCACCAGAGCCAGGTGCAGTTGGGTCACCATACCCTTCGATAATTCCCTCACCTTGCTGGCGCGGTGGATGGTGGTCTTCGCAAGGAAGTTTTCCGCCTTCGCACGATCGAATCTGGGATGCACACCGGCGACGTACTCCAGCGCCTGCGAAACCTTTATCCAGCGCGGCAGCACGGCAACGTCGGAAATGAAGCAGACATCACGCATGAGTTGGTCGCGTTCAGTCCAGGGGTCGCGACCGAGCACCTTCAACTCTCCCTGGTACGGGGTGAGGCCGAGGATGGCGTTAAGCGCCGTCGTCTTGCCGGCACCGTTGGGGCCGATGAGTCCGAGGATGCGGCCCGCTTCCACGCGCAAATTGATGCCGTCGAGTGCAGTGGTTGTGCCGAAGGCCTTGCGGAGGCCGCGTGCTTCTATGCATGCCATGGGATCAGCGCTCCTCCTCGGGAGGATTTGACTTCGTGGTCATCGACTTTGCGGCATCACCGCTGGCGCCATCCAAAAGGTCTTCTGCAGTCAGACCGAGCCGCTGAATGGTCGCGTGGATCCTGGGCCACTCTTCCCCGAGAAACTTCTGCCGTTCGCCCTGCAGCAACATGCTGCGTGCCCCGGCATTGATGAACATGCCGCGGCCGCGCCGGGTCTCCACCAGCCCTTCGTCCACCAGTTGCTGATAGCCCTTCAGCACCGTGAGCGGGTTGACCCGGTATTCAGCCGCGACATTGCGCACGGAGGGCAGCGGATCGCCTTCCTTGAGAACACCGTCCAGGATCATCGCGACCACCCGGTCACGAAGCTGGCGGTAGATCGGCTGACTGTCGTTCCACTCACGGTCCATCAGGTTTTTTCCAAAAGCCCTACCAGACCTTACCAGAGACAAACGGCCTCAGTTTTTTCTATGCAGGTCGAAGTGGGCGTGGACGGGCTTGTCTCCTGGTTCCATGTAAGTCCAGTCCTCGATGTGGTGGTTCGCATCGACGAAGGTGAACACTGCATGGTGCATGTGTCCGTACTGCGTGCTGCCGGCAACGTCGAGAAAGTCGAATTCCACCGTCTTGCCGTCAGGAGACACCTTGCCCGCCATGCGAGGCCGGTTGCCGGCGTCACAGTAATGCGTCAACATCAGGCGGCCCTCGTCCACATACAGCATGGTGATCGGATCGTCGGGTCGTCCTGCCCCCGTCATCTCATGCATGAGTGCGTTACCCATGGAAGTCGGGCGCAGCGTGACCTGCATGAGCTTTCCTTCTATGTCGGCGGCGGGCGGGACCGTTGTCACATGGCCCTCCCACGAACCCGCCAGAGTTTTCAATTGGTCAAAAGACTTCTGCGCGTCAGATTGCGCGAAAGCCAGGCTGGAGAGCAACAACAGAACTGCGGACAGCACAAAACGATGGGATTTCATGTTTCATTCTCCTTGCGAAGTTCAGTCCTGCTATTGCCGTCGGCCAGAATCGTTTGCTGGCCTCGTCGAGTTCAAACGAACTCTGGCACTTCGCACTGTTCTAGTTAACTATACCACTATATCAGATGTCAAGCACTCTCTGGGCTGGTCGCGGCTGGTCAAAAAAGGGGGGCGATTTTCACTTGGAAATGTTCAGACTTCATCGCCCCGAAATCTTGGTCATTACTAGTTCGGAGGGAGTTAAATCTCCATCAACCATCCCTTTCGCAAAGGACGCGAAGGAGGGTGGGACATCCGGGTTCTGGCGTTTGCAGGCGAAATCCGTCCGGTCCGAACACCTATGTCCTGGCGAACAGATGTTGACCTTATCTGATGTACCCCAGGCCTGCCAGGACGCCTCGCATATAGGCAAAGCTGCTGATCACGCCCGGCATCGGATCATCGGGATGAATCTCATACTCGAGATCTACAAAGCCTTTGTATTTTGTCGCCACCAGCGCTTCGAACATCCTCCGCACCGGCATCATGCCTTCTCCGACCGCGACCTGGCTCTGCTTATCCTGAAAATTCGTCAGGTCTTTCATATGCACATTGAACAACCGAGGACCGACTTTGTGGATCGCCTGGACCACATCGGTTCCGGCACGGGCGGTGTGACCGGCATCGATGCAGCACCCTATGCGCGGATCCATCCCCTTTACCGCTTTTAATACATCCAGGGGCGAATGCCACAACTTGTCCTCGGGGCCATGATTGTGGATTGCGATACGGATGTCGTATTCCTTTACGAATTTTTCTATTCGCGGCAAAGTCTCCGGTGTGGGATCGCCGGCGACGATGACAGCGATACCCGCCCGCTTGCAGTATTCGAACCTGGCCCGGATGTCCTCATCTTCATCCTTCGGGAAATAGATGGTACCGGCGGCGTGCAGCCTGACGCTCGCCGAGGAATAATCCGCCAGCGCTGCGGCTTCGTTCTGGGGATCTGTCGGAAGATGATCTTTGACGTCCTTGGCGTTCAAGTCGCGCACCTTCAGCTGCTTCATGAAGCCGATAGTCTGCGTGCGGGTGAAGTTGCGGAAGGTGTAACTGGCCAGGCCCAGACGAATGGGCGACGGCTGGTCAACCGATGGCGGTCCCCCAGCCGTCGCGAAAACGTTGCTTGAAGCAGCAAACGCTGCGGCACCGGCGGCGCCGGAGCGAATGAAATTGCGACGGGAAGATACTTTTATCATAAGCGGCTTCTGGCCTTCGCCCGGATTGTCATGGCGAGGCGGGTGCTTCCTTATATATGCGGCGCCCAGCCCTTCTCGTATTCGCGGCCCCACATCTTCATCGCTTCCGGGTCACCCTGGATCCGCCCATCCCTGGTGTCAAGGTGCAGCTCGCGGCCGACTTCCCATGCGATGTTGGAAAGTTGCAGCATGGTAACCGCAACATTGCCCACAGCAATAGGCGCGTTCAGTTTCTCGCCTTTGCGGATTCCGGCGATGAAGTTGGTGAAGTGGGCATCGGTCATGGAATCACGGCCGAGCAGGTCGGTGGATGACGTTGTACTGCCAGTCTTAAATTCGCTCGTCTTGTTCCCGTTTAGATCGTATATCTCGTAGCCATCGCGATCGACGAGCACGCTGCCGGTAGTTCCCATGATGGTCGAACCCCGGTCGCGGCCATAGTACTTCATTCCCTCGCAGCTCTTCCCTTCCCAGGTAATCATCTTGTCTTCGTACTCAAAGCTGGTCACCAGCGTGTCGTAAAACTGCCAGTCGTCCCTGAAATGGTATCTGCCGCCTGACGCAGTGACCCGCTTCGGATAGTCCACCCCCAGCGCCCAGCGGCACACATCCACCTCGTGGGTACCGTTGTTGAGCGCTTCGCCGGTGCCATAGAGTCTGAACCAATGCCAGTTATAGGGTTGCACATTGTCGGTGTAAGGACGCCTTGGCGCCGGGCCTTGCCAGAGGTCCCAATCCAACTGGGGCGGGACCGGCGCTTCTTTGCCCGTGCCGATCGACTTCCGCACGTTGCTGTACCAGGCTTTGGCAAAGTAGGGCCGGCCGATGATGCCCTGGCCGATTTTTTCGATAATTTCGATGGTGTGCGGCGAAGACCGCTGCTGGGTGCCCATCTGCACCACCTTGCGATATTTCTGCTGGGCCTGCACCAGCATCGCGCCCTCGGCAGGATTGTGACTGCATGGCTTCTCCAGAAAGACGTGCTTCCCTGCCTGTAACCCGGCAATGGCCATCGGCGTGTGCCAGTGGTCGGGAGTGGCGATGGTGATGGCATCTACATCCTTCTGTTCGAGAATTCGGCGGAAATCTTTTTCCGACACCGGCACTTCGCCCATCTCCTGCTGCACGCTGTCGGCGAACTTTTTGAGTATGTTGCTGTCCACATCGCAGACATGCGAAATGCGGGCGGCGCTGCGGTTGGCCTTGAGCGCCGAGAGATGAGCGTAAGCGCGCCCGTTAAGGCCGATGACGGCAAAGTTCAGGCGATCGTTGGAACCCATAATCTGGCCATAGCTTCTGGCCGTACTTCCCACGGCCAGGCCAGCCGCCCCAACTGCAAGCGCATTGAGAAACTCACGTCGTCTTACCATTTTCATGTCCTCATCGGTGGCCTTGGCCGCCCTGTGGCCAGCCAGACAAGATAACCTGTGATGAGCAGTGGATTCCAGTCCTCGACTGAGTTCCCTGCGCTGGAGGTGCGCGACGGCCCAGGGAGAAAGGCCGGAAAGAGCCCCCACAACCGCATGCCGGCTGGCCCGAAAGAAGTAAGGAGGAAGTATTGCGCTGCGGCAGCAAGAGAAAAGCCGGGTAGCTACGTCGCCTGACCTGCTAACCTGAACGCGAAGACTCTCCCCCGTCCAGAGAATACTGGATAGCTTGCTCCAGGCTCATCTCTGAACCTTCTGCCCAGGCGCGCTTCCCTTCCGTTTCATTGAGCGATTTCCAGGCCGATCGCAGCGACTGCTCCAGCTTGGGTTGTTCCGCTTGATGCAAAGGAGCACTGATCAACTGGCGTAAGTGCGCGGCGGCGGCGGCCAGCTTTAGTGCACGTTGGGCCTGTCCTTGCGCCAGAGCCAGGCAAGCGGAGCCTTCCAGGGCCCGCGCGATACCGCGACGGTGCCCCAAACCCGCAAAAATCTCCAGCGCTTCGGAGCATGCGGCATGTGCCGCCAAGTGATTTCCCTGCTCACAATCGATGTAGGCCAAATCTGTCAGTGAGCGCGCGGAACCCCACGGATCCCCGCTTTCCCGGAAGATAGAAAGTGCACGTTGATACAAGCCGCGAGCGGCATCCGGGTTCTCCCGTGCACGTGCTATGTCGCCCTGCTGGCTGATGCACCAGGCGGCACCGGCACGATCACCGAGTTCCTCGAAAATGTCCGCGGCCTCGCTCAGGGCCCATTCAGCGCGTGGATTGTCGCCGCGAACCTTGACCACGTTAGCCAGGTTGTGAAGGCAGCGTGCGGTGGCCAACCGGTCCGAGAGCATGCGCCAGCAGGCGAGGCTGCGCTCAAGCTTTCTCTGGGCCGTAAGATAGTCACCGCGGTCGCGCGCCGACACTCCCAAGGCATTCAATGATGCGGCGATACCGGACTCATCCCCCAGCTCTTCATAAAGAGAGAGGCTCTGCTCGAGAACACGCTCGGCCGCCGGATAATCACCCTGAGTGGTGGCTAACGCGCCCAGAAAAAGCGAGATCCTGGCCCGTTCTTTTGCGTGCTCGGCACCCGCCAGACGCAGAACGGTTTCCAGCCGAGCCCGGCCCTCGACCAGGTGTTCACGCATGTCCCAGAATCGAAACAGGGCGACGCATAGCCTCAGCCCCCAGTCCAGGTCCCGGGTCTGAAACAGCCAGTCGAGAGCGAACCTCAAGTTATCCATCTCCACATCGCATTGCGACAGCCAGCGAGCCCGGTCCGCTGAGCTTAGTTCCGGATTGCCTTCCTCGGCCAGGACCAGGCAGTAGGCTGCGTGTGCCCGCCGCGCGGCCGATTCCTCGCCGCCATCGATAAGGCGTTCGAGAGCATACTCGCGAATCGTCTCCAACATTGCGAAACGCGGCTGGGCTTCGGCCCGGTCCACACGCTGAACCAGATTCTTGTCCACCAGCGATGACAATCCTTCGACAAGGTCGATACCCAGGTCGCGACTGGTGTTGCAGACCGCCTCCGCCGCCTCTAGAGTGCATCCCCCGACAAACACGGAGAGCCGCCGGAACAGTTTCCGCTCGGCCTCATTCAGGAGATCGTGACTCCAGTCGATGGTCTTGCGGAGGGTTTGTTGCCGTTCCGGCAGGTCGAGTGCGCCGCCAGTCAACAGTTGCAGGCGGCTTTGCAACCGGTCGAGTATGGCGCCGGGCGGCAGTAGCCGGGTCCGGGCAGCCGCCAGTTCGATGGCCAGCGGCAGTCCATCCAGGCGTGAACAGATTTCCCGGACCGCGATTGCGTTTTCGGAGGTGATCGCAAAATCGGGCCAGACCGCCGCAGCGCGTTGCACAAACAACTCGATGGCGGAATTCTGCGCCAGCGGAGTTACGGGGAATTCCTGTTCGCCGTAAATACGCAGGCGCGACCGGCTGGTGACCACCACCTTGAGAGATGGACATGCTTCCAATGTTTCGGCCACTACGGTCGCAGCCGGGAGGACCTGTTCGAAGTTGTCCAGCAGCAGCAGGAATGGTCCTGCGTGCTGCAACTGATCGCCGATAAGTTGCGGGATGGTACGGCTGGCGACTTGCTGGATATCGAGCGCGCCCGCCAGAGCGGTGACCACCAGGTCGGGATTGGCAATGGACGCCAGGCTGACGAATTGAACGCCGCCCGTGAACCGCTCCGCAACTGCCGCCGCCAGAGCCACAGCCAGGCGGGTTTTTCCGGCACCCCCAGGACCGGTGATGCTCAACAGACGAACATTTCCTCGCAGCAGCAAGTCCGTGGCTTCCGCAACCTGTTGTTCCCGTCCAATGAGCGACGTACGCGGGATGGGCAAATCGTGATGTCGTCTGGCAATCTTCGCCGAGGACAGCTCCCGGTTGTTTGCCAGATCGAAGGAGTTACTTACAGGCACGACGTTCGGCGTCGTCACGAGTTGGATCACCGCAGCCGTGAACAGGTAGCCGCGACGAGGGACTGTCTTAAGCAAGCGCTGGCTGCGATCATCCAGCGCACGACGCAACTCGAGGGTGCACTGCACCAGTGAATCCTCGGTAACGAAGGCGTCGGGCCACACTGCCTGCATCAATTCCTGCTTGCCAATCAGCCGTCCCGGGTGTTCCACGAGATATTTGAGGGTCTCATACACCTTCGGGCGAAGCTTGATCTCCTCTTCCGCCTTGAAGACACAGCCCCTTGCGACGTCCAGCGTAAACTCGCCGAATTGATATTTCACCGGACTCGTCTCCAAGTGCACTCCCGTCTGAACCAGGCCAGGCCGTTCCTGAATTTCGGCGTTTCTTTGGCGTTGTTTCGTTACATCACGTCCTGATGCTTGTTACCTTGCACGTGCTGGGCGAGGTTCAGCACTCCGTTGCGAACGTTGCTTGAGGCCGCTGAGCTGGAAGAAGCTCCGCAGAGCGGATTCTAGCAAAGGGCCAGTTGCCGAGGAAGGCAAGGACAGCGGAGCCGAGGCTGACCGATCCACAATAAGGAGACGAATTCAATGAGTACAGCACAGGTTCCCACGCTTGACATGAACAAACTGAATGCTTTTATCGGTCAATTCGTGACTGATCTCGGCGCCGCGGTTCATTCCGGCATGGTCGTTATCGGGGAGAAGTTGGGGCTTTACAAGGCCCTCGCCGGGGAACCCATGACGCCCGCCCAACTTGCCGCTAAAACAAAGACCGACGAGCGCTATTTGCGCGAGTGGCTGGCGTCACAGGCTGCCGGAGGCTACGTCACCTATGACGACAAGACCGGCAAGTTCAGCCTGAGTGAGGAACAGGCGTTCACGCTGGCCCAGGAAGACAGCCCTGCTTATCTTCCCGGAGCTTTTGAACTGGCCCTGGGCTCGCTCGCGGCCGTCCCACGCATCACGGAATCCTTCCGCACCGGCAGCGGTATGGGGTGGCACGAGCACGCGGACGGCGTTTTCCATGGCTGTGAAAAGTTCTTTCGCCCCGGATATGCCGCCAATCTCGTGAGCTCATGGATTCCAGCCTTGAGCGACGTTAAAGCGAAGCTGGAGGCAGGAGCGAGGGTAGCCGACGTGGGATGCGGCCAGGGAGCTTCCACCATATTGATGGCCAAAGCATTCCCGAAGTCAAAGTTCTTTGGATTCGACTATCACGACCAATCGATTGAGACAGCCCGTGAGTCCGCCCGGCGGGCTGGCGTCGCCGACCGCGTCACCTTCGAGGTATCGAAGGCAAAAGAGTTTCCCGGCAAAGGCTACGATTTCGTGGCTGTCTTCGATTGCCTGCACGACATGGGCGATCCGATCGGGGCAGCCGCGCACGTCCGGCAGTCGCTGGCTAAGGATGGCACCTGGATGATCGTCGAGCCCTTTGCCAATGACCATTTGAAAGACAACCTGAATCCTGTTGGCCGGGTTTACTACTCGTTTTCGACCCTGCTGTGCACGCCTTGTTCCCGCTCACAGGAAGTTGGATTATGCTTGGGGGCGCAGGCGGGCGAGGCTAGAATTCGCGATGTTGTGACCTCGGCCGGATTCAACCGCTTCCGGCGGGCTACGGAAACACCGTTCAACATCGTTTACGAAGCTCGTCCGTAAAGGTGAGCACGGTTGGTCGTGCGACGGGGACGGTTCGACCGGAACCGCCCTCGCACGACCTCTCGCCTTCGAACCTGGTCGCATCACCATCATGGAGGACGGGCGTCCTCGCCCGCCTTGCGGTGAGACGGGCGGGACGGCGGGACATCCCGGGCTATGAGTAATAAATCTAACCTCAGCAGGAGGTGCGATATGAATTCAGCTCCTGATACAACTGTTTCGAGACAGCCCTCGGGCAACAATGGCGACTCCAATCATGCGGCGCCCTCGCCGCGGCCGGCGAAACCGGTGCTTACCGAAGAGATGCTCGCGCGCTTTGCTTCACGCGCTCCCGCCTGTGACCTGGAGAATCGCTTTGTCGATGATGATTTCGAGGAGCTTCGAGCGGCGAAATATCTGCTGTTGCCTCTGCCCTCTGAATTCGGCGGCGCCGGCATGACCCTGGCTCAAGTTTGCCAGGAGCAACGCCGGCTGGCATATCACGCGCCTGCCACTGCCCTTGCGGTAAACATGCATCTTTACTGGCTCGGCGTTGCCGCCGATCTTTGGCGCCGCGGAGATGCCTCGCTGGAATGGATCCTGCGTGAGGCAGCGGCGGGCGAGATCTTCGCTGCCGGCCACGCGGAGAGCGGCAACGATATCCCGGTTCTGCTCTCCACCACGACAGCCGAGCGCGTCGAGGGCGGCTACAGATTCACCGGGCACAAGCATTTCGGCAGTCTGACGCCGGTGTGGACCCGGTTCGGTTTGCATGGGATGGATACCAGCAACCCGGACCAGCCGAAAATCGTTCACGCGTTCATGCCTCGCAATGCTCCGGGATACACAATCAAGAAAACATGGGACGTTCTGGGCATGCGCGCGACCCGCAGCGACGACACGGTTCTGCTGAATACATTTGTTCCGGACCGCTATATCGCCCGGGTAGTTCCCCCAGGCGGGGCGGGAGTCGACTCCTTCGTACTCGCGGTCTTTGCCTGGGCCCTGATGGGCTTTGGAAATGTTTATTACGGACTCGCCAGACGCGCGCTCGACCAGAGCATTGCGGCGGTAAAAAGCAAGGGCTCGCTGGGGCTCACGCGTTCGATGGCATATCACCCGGAGATCCAGCATGCCATTGCCGACATGGTCATCGAACTGGAATCGATTGGACCGCATCTGGAAAGCGTCGCCGAGGACTGGTCGAACGGCGTAGATCACGGCGCGGCCTGGCCGGCAAAAATCTTTGCCGCCAAATACCACGCTGTCGAAGGCTCGTGGCGCGTCGTGGACCTTGGGCTGGACGTAACGGGCGGCCTGGGCATCTTTCGTTCGGCCGGCTACGAGCGCTTGATTCGCGATGCCCGGCTGGGGCGAATCCATCCCGCTAATTCCTTCCTGACGCACGAAGTGGTGGCGAAGACCGCACTGGGCATCAGCCTGGATGAACAGCCGCGCTGGGGCTGACGAGTCGTCCCCGGCGTGTGCGGGAAGCGGTGGTCGTTTGTCATGCGTGGTATTTTTGCCATCATGCCGACCGTCATCGCTATAAGATCGAAGCTTGATTCGCCATAACTCAACCGCGACGTCGGCGGCCGATCGCCAGTCTGCTGGACATCTCGCCCGCTCATCTGGCCGATCGGAAGCCGCGGGAATCCACCGCTTTTCGACAGCGACCTATATTGCGGTTCTGACGACGGTCGCAATTGCAGCGCATCTCGCCCTCCGCTATCTCACCCACGCTTCCCGGATGGCTTGGCTCGCCCCACTGTTTGTTGCGCTGGCCGTGGGAGGAATCCCGATCATGGCCACCCTGGCGAGAAAGCTGTGGGCGCGGGAATTTGGTTCCGACCTGCTGGCTGGAATCTCGATCCTTTCTTCTGTTCTGCTTGGCCAGTATCTGGTCGGAACCATCATTGTGTTGATGCTTTCAGGGGGCGAGGCCCTGGAACAATACGCCACCGGCCGGGCATCGTCAGTGCTGGACGCGCTGGCCAGGCGGACGCCGCAGGTGGCCCATCGCAAGCTGGGAGCAAAGATAGAGGATGTTCAGTTGGATGACGTGCGGGTGGGCGACCGGCTGATGGTTCTCCCCCACGAGATCTGTCCGGTGGATGGAGTGGTGGTTGAGGGCCGGGGAATCATGGATGAATCCTACCTGACGGGGGAGCCATTTGAGATTTCAAAGACTCCGGGCTCAAAGGTGCTTTCAGGAGCGATCAATGGCGAAATGGCATTGACGGTCGAGGCCGAGAAGCTGGCGGTGGATTCGCGTTACGCCAAGATCATGCAGGTGATGGAACAGACACAGGAGAAACGCCCTCAACTGCGACGCATCGGAGACCGCCTGGGCGCATGGTACACGCCGATCGCCGTAGGGGTTGCGGGACTGACCTGGTTGATCACCGGGAATGCGATGCGTTTTCTCGCGGTGGTGGTGATTGCCACGCCGTGTCCATTGATTCTGGCAATTCCAGTGGCGGTGATTGGGGCGATTTCCCTCTCCGCGAAGCGGGGAATCATCATCAAGAGTCCGGCGGCGCTCGAGCAGATCACCACCTGCCGCACACTTATCTTCGATAAGACTGGAACGCTCACCTATGGGAGACCCAGGGTGACGGAAATCCTGAGCGCACCCGGATTCACGCGCGAAAACCTGCTGCAGACAACCGCCAGCCTGGAACAGTTTTCCAAGCATCCGCTGGCGGGAGCAGTGACCCAGGCAGCGCGCGACGAAAGGTTGGTTCTGTTGGATGTCTCCGAAATACGCGAAATTCCTGGAGAGGGTCTGCAAGGGATGGTCGGAGAACGTAGAGTGACAATCACCGGACGGGGAAAAGTCGATCCCGATCTGCCCGGGCTCCCGTCGCCTGTCTCCGGGCTGGAATGCCTGGTTTTTGTGGATGACCGGTATGCGGGCGCTTTCCGCTTCCACGATGCGCCCCGCCAGGATACAAAACCGTTTGTACACCATCTGGCACCCCGGCACCATGTAAACCGCGTGATGCTGGTATCAGGCGACCGGGAATCGGAGGTGCGTTACCTGGCAGACCAGGTCGGGATTACCCAGGTGTTCGCAGGGCAGAGTCCGGAGCAGAAGGTCGAGATCGTAGAGCGCGAAACCGGGCAAGCGAGGACGCTGTTTATCGGCGACGGAATCAATGACGCGCCAGCTCTTTTGGCCGCCACGGTGGGTGTGGCATTCGGTCCGAACAGTGACATCACATCCGAGGCTGCGGATGCGGTCATATTAACCACGTCACTGGAGAAGGTCGATGAACTGATTCACATCAGTCATCGCATGCGCTCCATCGCCCTGCAAAGCGCCATCGGCGGGATGGCGGCGAGCATGGTTGGCATGATCGCGGCCGCAGCTGGGTATCTGCCCCCACTGGAGGGCGCGATCCTCCAGGAAATTATCGATTTCGCGGCTGTCGTCAATGCGGTTCGAGTCGCGTTTCCCGTCGAAGACTTGACTGACTTCTAAGCAGCTTAAGCTGACACTCATCAATCCATGACGTTCCCAGAATGAGCGCGCGGGACACATCCACGGTTCCCCCAGAGCATGGTCCGATCATCTGCGGCCCAGTTCGTAGCCCGTTCAGTCCGGGGATCTACCCTTAGTCCCTAATCCGATCAGCCCGCTAAGAATGATGGGGCCTTGCCGATGGATCGTGACCCTACCCCTTCCGCCATGTTGTGCTCCGGCCCCGGTTGACATTCGGCCAGTCTGGCCAGCGCGGATACGTCATGAATGACCAGCATAGGAGCTTTGAGGTCGAGTATGCCCCGTTTCTTAAGACGAGAGATCACCCTCGCCACCGTTTCTCGCGATGCCCCGATCATCTGGCCGATCTCTTCCTGGCTTGATTCCAGCATAACGTGCAATTCGCCCTTGGAACTCTTGTGCATCGGTCGCAACCGCAAAAGGAAGCGAGCCATCTTTTGTTCCGCCGATTGGGACAGGTGAATGATTCTGATTCCAGCGAGCACCGAATAGGACATTGAACTCACGATCTCCGCCACGGCGTAGCCTGCTCTGTCCGTCGCACGTAATTGTCGTAGAAAATCGCCTCTGGAGAGAAAAGTGACGTTGGCCGGTTTCATCACCTCTGCTGTCGCGCCATACGGCCGGCCCAATAATGCCGCCGGCAGGCCGAGGACGGTTCCGCGACCGAACAATCCAAGGATGAGAGCCTTTCCGTTGTCCGAACCAATCGAAACTTTAATGCGCCCGTCCCAGATGATGTAAACGCCGAGGGCTCTTTGTCCCTCTCCGAACAGGATGGATCCTTCCGGATGACGGATATGGGCCCTTGCTTCAACTCCAAAAAGACGTTCCAGAGAGAGATTCGAGAGGACGGGGCTATCAATCAGCCGATTCGGGACTGAAAGATCTTGAACCTCTGCCCTGGAGAGTGGCCAACCCGAGCGCTCTTTCATGTTTACCCCCGGATGGCTTGATGATCTGTTTGCCATCTGTCTAGAACCTATGCCGGAAGTTCTCGTGGCACCGTAGCGTGCGTCAAAACGGTGGGTGATCCGCGTCACAGCGGCAGGATGTTAGCCAGTGCATGGAGCTACGGCACGCTGATCGTGGAATCGAGCGGATCCTGCGCGGACGGGACCTGAGCGAAGCATGGATCTGACGCGCAACGCGTTTGCGGCGTGTGCTCAATCTTCCCCACTCTCGCCTCAGTCAACGGTTAGAGGGGCACTGGGCATCGAAGCTCCAGATGGCGCCCGCCTGATTCGGAACATCATCGCGGCCGTGATCCCACTCACCTGCGGACGTGACATCGGTCACCGATGGGAAATCCTGCAAAGCAGAACATAGAGCCAGGTGACGAGTATGAAAACCAATGCTGTTGTCATTCCAATCCTCCCGGAGATCGCAATCAACCGAATACTGTATGCGACTGATTTTTCCGAGGCGTCTCTGGCGGCACTGCCACTGGTTTCAACCATTGCCCGCAGATACGGTTCCCACGTGTTTGTGGCCAATGTATGGACGCCGCTTCCATACACGATGGTCAGCCCTGAAGCTGCCGGTGCTCTGCAAAATAAGGACGAGCGTGAAACTCGATCTAAGGTGCAGCAACTCTTGAACACGAAGGAGTTGGCTGGGCTTTCAGCGACCGCAATCCTTAAATCAGGAGCTCCGTCACAGGAACTGACACGGTTGGTGCGTGAAAAGAATATCGATCTAGCCATATTGGGCACTCACGGCCGCACCGGATTGAAGCACCTGTTGATGGGTTCGGTGGCGGAGGAGCTTTTCCGCAATTTGCCATGTCCGGTGCTCACGGTTGGACCCAATGTTTCCAAGCGTTCGCTGGAGGAAAGTCAAGTCAGGCACATTCTGTTTCCCACCGATCTTTCCGATGAATCCCGGTCGGTATTCCCGTATCTTGTTTCGCTGGCGTCGGAATACGAGGCATCCCTGACATTGCTCCACATTTTGCCCGTTGAGACCGCCACGAACCCGGATGCCAGGTCCCTGGCCGAGCCCCTGCGCCAGGAGATGAAGAGCATTTTTTCCTCCCACATCGATGCGCGGTGCCCGGCTGAGTTCATCGTCGATTTCGGGAATACTGCGGAGCGGATCCTGGCCCATGCTCAAACTGGCAACGCGGACTTGATTGGGTTGGGTGTGCGCCAGGCAGGAGAAATGACCACCCATTTCCGCAACACGGTTGCTTACCGCGTAGTCCTGCAGGCGCACTGCCCCGTCCTGACCGCTCGTCCGGCGGGTTAGGAAGTAATACCTGTGAGCAAGGCTGAAGAAGATTTGGGCAAGCAGATCTGGACTAAAGCGACGCCGGGAGGCAACCGCCAGGACATCGAAACTGTCCGCTGCGATTTTGCTGTTTCGGCGACAAGATGCTCCGTGCGCACCTATTCAGCCGCGATCATCGCTTCCAGCCCGGGCTTATTCCTGATCAGGATGCTTGGACCTTTCGTGGAGATCAACATCCTGGCTCTCAAATCCGTCAGGGCTCGGGTCACGGTTTCGCGGGTTACCCCAACCACCTGAGCGATCTCCTCATGCGTCAAGCTCAGGTTGAAGCGTATGCCCGTGGGCGTTTCCTGGCCGTGGACAGCTAATTCGAGGAGGAAGGAAGCCATCTTTTCAGTTGCCGAAGGAGTCAGGCCCAGATACCGAATCTGGTGGCAGGCTCCGCGGTAATAGTTAGTGAATTGCTGCATCGCGTTAGTCGAGGCGTCACCGTGTTCGCGCAACAGCTCGTTGAAGTCGTCACGACGGATGAAATCCACCTGGCAGGGCTGAAGGGTCTCGGCGGTGACTTCGTGAGCATCTCCGGAAATGGCGGAGTGCAGGCCCAGCAGCTCACCCGCTTCAACCACCCGCGATATCACGGTTTTTCCCGCCGGTGAGGTCATAGTCAGCTTTATGCGTCCTTTGCAGAGCATGTACACTCCACGCGGCACCTGCCCCTCGACAAACAAGACAGACCCAGCCGGATACGAGCTGGTGAATTTCATTTTCTGGAAATCTGCCAGGGTTTCCCTGGTCATTTGGCAGAAGAATCCGTCTTTTCGCATTGGACAAGTCGCGCAATCTTCCGCGATTTCCATTCCGTACGGTACATGGCTAGTCATTTCGAACTCCTACCTTTCTTCGACTGTTCGCGGACGGTTTCCCCGTCCTCCAGGATATGGCGGAGGAAACTCGAGTTCCCATCCAACTTGGCGCCCTCTCTCCTCATTTCCAAAAGGAGATCGCGGCCTCTTCCATCAACAAAACTCACAGCCGCCAGGTCAATACGTAGAGCCTCCCCGGCCGCCATCGTTGCCGATGTGAGCCAGGCCTTTCGCAGTTCCTCGACCCAAGGCCCCTTGACGCTGCCTTCCAGCTTTAGAACCACCGAATCGGAGGTTTTCTGCATTGTGATCCTGAGCACACATACTTCGGAGCAAGCCTTGAGCCACAGTTGGGAGGAATTACTGGTTTCCGTCTAAGTGATTCAGCCAGAGCGAGATAGGAAGCCTTCAGGATAGGTCTGCTAGAAACCAAAGAACCGGACGCGCTTCGCTGACGAGGCGAAATATCGTCAGTGGCGACATTGCATCAGTCTCATTCAACTTCGGACGGGCAAAACCCGATTTTCCGGGGGTTGTCCGTCCGTACGTAACTCTTGCGATCAGGCCACCTTGGACTTGATTTCGATCGTTTTCGTCCTGGCTGCCTTCGGTATCGTCAACTGCAACACGCCATTCTTCAAAGTTGCGGTTGCCTTCTCCGCATCGACGGTCGCGGGCAAATCCACGACTCGCAGGATCTGGTCCGAGCAAAATTCCGAATAGACCGTCTTGCCCTTTTTCTCTGTCTTGGTCTCCGTTTCGCGCTTGCCGGTAATAGTCAAACGGCTCGGTTCGACGCTGACCTCGATCTCCTTCTCGCTGAAGCCAGGCACTTCAGCCTTGACCTCAAGGCTTTCTCCCGACTCTGCAATGTTCACATGCAGCGGATGGAGCAGATCCATCTCAGCCTTGAACCAGTCGTCGAGGTCGTGCCCGAATCGCTGTCCATTCCCTTCGAAGATTTCGTAGGCTCTCTGAGTAATCGCCTGGAATGTCTTGTCGATTTGCTTCGTTAGACGTTCGATTGGAGTAATTGCGACCGGCTTTTCCTGGGCGCTCTGTACAACAATGGATGTTTGGGACATGATAATTTCCTCTTTCCCTGGGGTAGTCAGCTCTGGTGCCGGCGGTTCCCCGGCCTTGGCCCGTGCCTGTATTTGGCGTCGCCAGCGAACTGGGGAGAAACCAGTGCTGCAACTCCAGATTGCCAGAAGAGAATAAGAAGCACAGTGATGCGGGTCACGGCCGGTGGTGATCCGGCATACTCGAAAAAGTCATTGGGAATGATCAGGGCTGCTGGCGGGAAATTTTAAGCTTCCGCATGCGCGAGTTTAAAGTTGTGCGATTCATGCCCAGACGCTCGGCCGCGCCGTCTGGCCCGCCGATTTTGCCCCTCGTCTCGCGCAGCACGCGGATGATGTGCTCCCGCTCGACATCTTCCAGCACCGATGTCTTCAAGGGCGGCATAGTGGACGGCCAGCCAGCCGGTTCGGGAGCAGGTTCGAATGCCGGGACCTTCAAGATGGGACCGGGCGAGAGAATAACCGCGCGCTCGATGACATGTTCCAGTTCACGAATATTGCCCGGCCACGAGTACTTACACAAGGCACGCATCCCCTCCGGTGGCACAATATCGATATTTTTCTTCATTCGCTGGGAAAACTTCGACAAGAAATACTGGACCAGCAGCGGAATATCATCGCCCCGCTCGCGCAGCGGCGGCACCACGATGGGGAAAACATTCAGACGATAGAACAGATCACTGCGGAATTGCCCGGACGCCACAAGTTTCGTCAGATCGCGATTGGTGGCAGCAACGATGCGGACATCGGTCTTGATCGTGCGGGTACTGCCCAGCCGTTCAAACTCTTTTTCCTGCAACGCCCGCAACAGTTTGGGCTGCAATTCGAGCGGAATGTCGCCCACTTCGTCGAGAAAAATCGTTCCCTGATGGGCCAACTCCAGCCGGCCCACACGCTGCGCGATGGCGCCCGTGAAGGCGCCTTTTTCGTGGCCGAAAAGCTCGCTCTCAAGCAGACCCGCAGGTATGGAAGCGCAGTTTACGCGAACAAACGCGTGGCTCCGGCGCGGGCTCAGGTCGTGAACTGACCGCGCCAGCAATTCCTTGCCCGTACCAGTCTCCCCGAGAATCAAGACCGTGGAGTCAGTGGCCGCCACGGTCTCGACCTGTTTCAGGACTCGCCTGATGGATTTGCTATGGCCGACGATCTCCTCGAAATTGAACTCGGTTTTCAGTTCATCTTCCAGGTACTGCTTCTGTTCGCTGAGCTGGTCCTTGAGTTCGGAAAGGTGCTGGAACGCCAGGGCATTCCCCATCGCGATGGCCACCTGTCCCGCGATCTGGGTGAGCATGGTGACATCGTCATCGGTAAAGTTGCCGGGGCGGCTGCTGAATACATTGAGCGTTCCCATCACACCTTCCCGGCCCATCAACGGAATCCAGCAGCCGGACTTCAACGATTCCTGACCCAACCGGGGCGGCGTTTCGAATGCCCACTTTTCGCCCGGCTGTCCCTTGAGCAGCAGGGGCTTCCGGGTTGTATAGGCCCAACCTGCCGGTGATTTGCCCAGCGATACCAAAGGTTCTTCTCCAATAATAGAGCTCACCTCAGCGCCCGCTGCAGGCTCGAGCACATGCATGCGCAGCCGCCCGCTATGCGCGTCATAGAGAGCCAGAGTAGCGTAGTCGAACGCTTTTACCTGACGGACACAGGAGGCGATAGCGGAGAGCAACTGGCGGATGTCAAGGTTCGATACCAGGGCATTTGTCACCTCCAGCAGGAAGGCTTCCCGGGCACGCTTCCCTTCCGTGATGTCGCGCGTGACCTTGGTAAATCCAAGAAGGTTGCCGGCTTTGTCATGGAGGGCTGTGATGACCACGTCAGCCCAGAAGCGCGAACCGTCCTTGCGCAGCCGCCAGCCTTCTTCTTCCCAGCGGCCTTCCGCTGCGGCCAGCGTCAACTCCTCGTCAGGCTTGCCACTCTCCAGGTCTTCGGAGGTGTAGAAACAGGAAAAGTGCTGCCCGATGATTTCCTCGGGAGTGTACCCCTTGATTTTCTGCGCACCTTCGTTCCAGCTCACAATCTTTCCGCTGGGATCGAGCATGAAGATGGCGTAGTCCTTGACTTCCTCCACCACCAGACGAAAACGTTCCTGACTCTGGCGCAGGGCCTCTTCCGCCCTCTTGCGTTCGGTTACGTCACGAATCGCCGCCGTGACCAGAACATCGCCGCCCTGATCTTCCAATGGGCTGAGGCTGATTTCCACGGGAAAAGTGCCGCCATCCTTGCGCCGTCCAAGCAACTCGAGACCGCTGCCCATGGGACGCGGATGGGGAGCGCTGTGATAGGCATCCCGGTGTTGCTGATGTCTGTGGCGGAAATGTTCCGGAATCAGGATTTCGACCGGTTGATCAAGCAGTTCTTGCCTGGTGTAGCCGAAAATGCTTTCGGTTTGCGCGTTGACCAGCAGTATCCGCCCGGAGCGATCCACAATGACCATCGCATCGGGCGCGGCTTCCAGCAGACGGCGGAATTTTTCATCCCCGTGGCTCAAACTTTTATTGTAGTTGGTTTCAGTCTGCCCCATCAGGAGGGAACTTAGCATTGTGCCGGGCCCGGCGCAAGGCTATCCGAAGTCATCACTCCGCGAGACACGGACTTGCCCACGACGCCGGACAACAGCAGATTGCACGGGGGGGCTCCGTCCCCAGTCGCGGCCTGATCGCCACCCCCATACCGAGGTGATATTCAAGCACGTAAGTTCGGGAGCAGCTATCACACAGCCAAAAATGCCTCACGCATTGGCAAGGCTCAGCCGACGCTTGACTGTCCGACTGCTGGCTGTGAAAACGAAACAATCGGCCCCGGCGATAGTCAAAAGCGTTCTGGCAGTCCGGATTGGAACACCTGCAGAACATTGTCTCCTCACTCCGAAGCCTCTTCTACGCGTCGCCGACGCTTCTTTTAGCCTGGCCGTCCGGGTAGGGCGGGATGGGTGTTCGTTCGAGCTCCAGCTTTTGAATCGTGCTCATGAGCCATTCTTCCACCGCCGCTTCCAGCTCTTCCGGCGTGCCGCATCGATACAGCGATTGGATGGTTTCGCTTTTCTCCTTGAGCGGAATGTAGCGGCAAGGGACCTCTTCGTCGCGAAAGGGCAGCGGCACCAACTGCATCAGGACACACTCGGAACAAGGTCGCCTGTGTGCCGGATTCCCATAGTTCAAGCATGTGGGAGAATCCTCGAAAATGAACTGCGGGCGCCATGAGGACGCCTTTCGGTAGCCCCCATTCTTGAGGAACTCGAGCTCAAGTTTTAAAACCTCCAGGAGATCGCGCTTCTTGTTCGCCATGTCGAGCCTCCAGCCCCGTTCGCCCCCAGTCTGCTCTCACACCGGTTCCAAAGAATGTGACCAGCCTCACCCCGTAAGGTAATCAGGCTCACGCGCAAAACTCCTGCTCACAAATGGAGTGGACTCTCAGGAAGGAACGCATGGCCGGAGTCGATCTCCGCCGGTTATGGGACGATTACAGCCGCACCGTTGATTGCGTCATTCTTCACGGCGGCCAGAGCTTCGTTGACCTGGTCGAGGGGAAAGGTTGTGACTTTGGGCCGAAGGTTGATCTCAGCCGCGATTTGAAGAAAATCCCGGGCATCGGAGCGAGTCATATTGGCCACGCTCCGAAGCTGGCGTTCTCCCCACAGGAGGCGGTCGTAGTCAAACTCGGGAATCCGGTCCAGATGAATTGCGTTGATCGCAACCACGCCGCCTTTTCGCAGACTGCTCAGAGCGGCTACCACTACATCCCCACTGGGCGCAAAAGTCACGGCGCGATCCAGTTCGACGGGCGGCTTGTCCTTCTCGCTTCCCACCCAGGTTGCGCCCAGCGATTCCGCCAGCCGGCGATGAGAGGCGCCCCGGGTTGAGACATATACTTCGCACCGCCACGCGCGCAGGACAGCGATGGCGAGATGCGCCGAGGCCCCGAAACCGAAGAGTCCCACGCGCTCTCCGTGCTCCACCCCAGCCACCCGGAGACTGCGAAAACCAATGATACCGGCACACAAAAGAGGGGCAGCGTGCAGATCGTCGAGCGCACCGGGAAGGGGAAAGACAAAATCAGCCCGGGCAATTGCATATTCAGCATACCCGCCGTTTACCGTGTAGCCGGTGAAGGTGGGCGAATCACATAGATTTTCAAGGCCGTGCTGGCAATACCAGCACGTCCCATCGACGCCGCCCATCCAGGAAATCCCAACTCGGGTCCCTGACGGAAGCTCCGGCGTGGCGCCTTCGACAATCTCCCCTACGATCTGATGGCCCGGAATCAGGTCCTCGTGAAGTGGCGGAAGTTCGCCTTCCGCGATATGCAGGTCGGTCCGGCATACGCCACAGGCCAGCACTCGCAGAAGAACTTGTCCCGTCCTGGCCGATGGTTGTGGAACATCGCCAATGCGAAGGAGATGGCCGGGAGGATTCTGCGCCAGGTTCAGGACAGCGGCCTTCATTTATAGTCCATCGAGCGCAGTGGTTCACACCAGGTCATTTGGGATCACACCCGGCCGCCTTCATTGTGTCTGAAGTTTTTCTCTCTCCGATCATGGACCTTACATTCTGCACCATCAAGGCAGAGTCGTGATCCTCCTGCATCAAAATCGTGCAGGGCTGCGTGGGCAAGCGACGTAACCGCTCGCAAAAATCTCCGACATAGAGATCGGGAAGGTAAGTGCTCACCAGGAGTACGTCATACCTTCGAGATTGCAAGAGGTCAAGGGCCTCGAGCCCACTCCACGTGGTACTCGAATCGTAGCCTGCCTGCTGCAGCATCCCCTCAAGCTTACGCGATTCTTCTTCATCGTTGTCCACGATCAGGACCCGTTTCTTTTCTGATTGTCCCATACCAACTTCCTCCGGTTTGGTGCGAGGATGACACGCCAGCCAGTCGAAGGCGGTGATGCCGCTCACCCTCGGTTGTGATCCTTCAATGCGCCTTTTGTACCGTATAGGAGCTGAGGACACGCATATAATTTCCGCGCTCGAAAGCCGCCGGATCGGATACGGAGCGCTGGCTCATGCTGCCCCTCATCTGGCGGATCGATTCGTATTCGTGCTCTTCCATCCAGTGAACCAGGCGCGCAAGAACAGAAGCCAGGTGGTCAATCCCATGCTGCAGCAGCGCGGAAGTCATCATCGCCACATGCGCTCCCGCCATCATGGATTTGAGAACGTCTTCGGCGCTGTGTACGCCACCCGTAACCGCCAGGTCGGCGCCGACCCATCCATAGAGGATGGCGACCCAGTGCAACCGCAGCAGCAATTCCTGCGGACGGCTCAGCGTCAGGCTGGGCACCACTTCGAGAGATTCAATATCGAAATCCGGCTGGTAAAAGCGGTTGAAGAGCACCAATCCGTTCGCCCCAGCCGCATCCAGCTGTTTCCCCATGTTGGCGACCGCTGTGAAAAAGTGGGAAAACTTCACCGCCACCGGAATGCTCACGTTGGCTTTGACCTGACGGACCAGATCGCAGTAGTTCTGCTCGACGTCGGCGCTGATGACGTTAGGGTCGGTGATAATTGCATAGATGTTCAACTCGATCGCGTCCGCACCGGCTTGCTCCATCATCCCGGCGTACCGTGCCCAGCCGCCGGGGGAAACTCCGTTCAGGCTGGCAATCACGGGAATTGATACGCGCTCCCGTGCCTTTCGAATCAGCTCGAGGTAACCATCGGCTCCAAGGTTATAGGTGTGCAGGTCAGGCAGGTAGTTGAGCGATTCCGCGAAGCTGTCGCTGCCCCGTGAAAGATCGGAATCAACTCCCTGGCTCTCCAGATCGAGCTGCTCTTCAAAAAGGGAGGGCAGCACAACCGCCCCGGCACCGGCGTCTTCCAGATGCCGTATGTTCTCCAGCGACTCGCACAGGGGAGAAGCTGAGGCAACAATCGGAGACTTCATCGGCAAACCAAGATAGGTGGTTGTGATATCGATCATTTCTCTCCTCCTGCCGCCACCGGTTGCACGGTGAGCAAGGCTGCCTTCGAGTGAGCGCTGCCGGGATTTTCCGCACCTTCCGGCAGAGCAGCGCGACTCGAATACACGGCCCATTGCCGGTCAACATCTCCCTGCGCGAGCTCGAGCAGTTCGCGGGCGACTTCAGGATTGCTTCGTGCCAGCATGGTGTAGCGAGCTTCCTGATAGGCGTATTGCTTGAACGGAATAGTGGGCGCCCTGGAATCGAGCTGAAAGGGATTCTTCCCTTCCCGGCGCAGCTCCGGGTTGTAGCGCATCAAGGGCCAGTAGCCGGAGAGCACAGCGGCTTTTTGTTGTGCCATCCCCTGGCTCATGTCATAACCGTGAGCAATGCAGTGGCTATAAGCGATGATCAGCGAAGGCCCGTTGAATGCCTCAGCTTCGAGCAATGTCCGCACCGTGTGCGTATCGCTCCCTCCCATGGCCACGCGGGCAACGTAAACCGATCCATAGCTGATAGCCTCCATGGCGAGGTCCTTTTTGCCGGCGTGTTTACCTCCAGTGGCGAATTTGGCCACCGCGCCCCGCGGCGTTGCCTTGGACATCTGTCCGCCCGTATTGGAATAGACTTCAGTATCGAGCACCAGGACATTGACGTTCATCCCGGAGCCCAGAACGTGATCGAGTCCGCCAGCGCCGATGTCATAGGCCCATCCGTCGCCACCTACCAGCCATACACTCTTGCGCACGAGCGCATCGGCAATTGCCAGCAGATCGCGTTCAGCAGGAGAATCCAGCGAAGTGATCTTCTTTTTCAATTCGGCTACGCGTTCCCTCTGGGCCTCGATCCCAGCCTCGCTCGATTGATCCGCATTCAGAAGGCCGTTGGCCAGCGAATCACCGAGTTGCTCTGCCAGTTGGGTGACAATTTCCCGGGCATGGTCCGCCTGCTGATCCACCGCCAGGCGCATGCCCAGACCGAACTCGGCATTGTCTTCGAACAGTGAATTGGACCAGGCCGGGCCCCGCCCCAAAGAGTTGAGAGTGTATGGAGTCGTCGGCAGATTGCCACCGTAGATCGACGAGCAACCAGTCGCGTTCGCGATCATCAAGCGGTCGCCAAAAAGCTGGGTGAGCAATTTGATGTACGGGGTTTCACCACAGCCGGCACATGCCCCGGAAAACTCGAAGAGCGGCTCCAGAAGCTGGACGTCCTTCACCTGGCTGTGCGAGAGCTGGTTCCGGTCAGTCTCCGGAAGCTGGGTGAAGAAGTCCCAATTCGCGCTTTCCCGCTCCCGCAGCGGCGCCTGCGGCTGCATATTAATGGCTTTGTGTTTGGCCTCACTCTTGCTCTTTACCGGACAGACCTCGACGCAGAGCTCGCACCCGGTGCAGTCTTCCGGAGAGACCTCGAGGGTGTAGCGCAGACTCTCGAATTCGCGCCAGCGCGGCTTCTCCGACTTGAACCCTTCCGGCGCATTCCCCAGCAGCAGAGCGTCATAGACCTTTGCACGGATGACTGCATGCGGACAAACCAACACGCACTTGCCGCACTGAATGCAAAGCTGCTCGTCCCACACTGGAATCTGTTGAGCGATATTCCGCTTCTCCCACATTGCGGTCCCCGTCGGGAACGTGCCGTCCAAGGGCATGGCACTCACGGGGAGATCGTCTCCACGCCCCGCGATCATGGGTCCAATGACATCGCGCACGAACGCCGGCGCCCGCTCCGGAACGGGCGGCAGAACTCTCAACCCGCTGCTCGCCACGGCGGGAACCGTGACCTGCTCGAGATGACTGAGGGTGTGGTCCACGGCGACAAAGTTCTTGGCGACGACAGCCTCACCGCGTTTGCCGTAGGTCTCACGAATAGCGTCTTTTATGGCCTCGATCGCTTGTTCGCGTGGCAGAACTCCACTGATGGCAAAAAAACAGGTCTGCATGATGGTGTTGATGCGGTTGCCCATCCCGGTCTCGCGTGCAACCTTATAAGCGTCAATCAGGTAGAACTTGAGCCTCTTCTGGATGATGACTTCCTGCACTGACTGCGGGAGGTGGCCCCATACTTCGTCCGCTCCAAAAGGGGCGTTCAGAAGAAAGGTGGCGCCGGGTTCAGCGCAATCCAAAACATCCATGCGCTCCAGAAACTGGAACTGGTGGCAGGCCACGAAGCTGGCCCGGGTAATCAGATAGGAAGACCGGATCGGACGGGGACCGAAGCGCAGGTGTGAAACCGTGACCGACCCCGCCTTTTTTGAGTCATATACGAAGTACCCCTGGGCGTAATTGTCGGTATTCTTTCCGATGATCTTGATCGAATTCTTGTTCGCTCCCACGGTTCCATCGGAACCGAGTCCGTAGAACAGCGCGCGAACCGTCCCGGGATCCTCCGTGGAGAATTTGGGATCATAGTCCAGGCTGGTGTGCGTCACGTCGTCGTGAATCCCGACCGTAAAGTGATTCTTGGGCTTTGACTTCTTGAGTTCATCGAAAATGGCCCTCGCCATGGCCGGGGTGAACTCTTTCGACGCCAGTCCGTAGCGGCCGCCGATCACCCGCGGAATCCGTGACTCCGTGCCGTTCGACAGCAGCGATTCGCTTAACGCGGTCACCACATCGAGGTAGAGCGGCTCGCCCAGGCTGCCCGGTTCCTTGGTGCGATCCAGTACAGCGAGGCTCTGCAGGGTTTTCGGCAACGCGGAGATGAACGCCTCGGCCGCGAAGGGGCGGAAAAGACGGACCTTCAAGAGCCCCACCTTTTCGCCCTGCCGCAGCAGTTCTTCTACCGTCTCCTCCACCGCGCCGGCCCCGGATCCCATCATGACAATCACCCGTTCGGCATCGGGGGCGCCGACATAGTCGAACAAGCGGTAGCGCCTGCCGGTGCGCACCGCAAAGCGATCCATGACGTCCTGCACAATGGTCGGACATGCCCGGTAGAACGGATTGATCGCCTCGCGGGCCTGAAAAAATACGTCGGGATTTTGCGCCGTTCCGCGCAGCTGAGGGTGATCGGGCGACAAGGCCCGCTGCCGATGCTGGCGGACCAGCGTGTCGTCAATCAGCCGGCGCAGATCTTCATCATCCAGCAGCCCGATCTTGTTCACTTCGTGGGAAGTACGGAAGCCGTCGAAAAAATGCAGGAAGGGGATGCGTGACTCAAGCGCGCTCACTTGGGCAATCAGCGCAAAATCGCCCGCTTCCTGCACAGAATTCGAGCAGAGCAGCGCGAAGCCCGTTGCCCGGGCGGCCATGACGTCGCTGTGGTCGCCGAAAATCGACAGGGCGTGGGTGGCCAGCGAGCGTGCCGCCACATGGATCACAGTCGGCGTCAGCTCACCGGCGATCTTATACATGTTGGGGATCATGAGAAGCAGACCTTGAGACGCGGTGAACGTTGTCCCAAGGGCCCCGGCCTGAAGCGCGCCATGCAGGGTCCCGGCTGCCCCTCCTTCACTCTGCATTTCGATGACAGTAGGCACGGCACCCCAGATGTTCCTGCGGCCTTCCTCTTTCCACTGATCCGCCCACTCCCCCATGGGAGAAGCCGGGGTAATGGGGTAGATGGCAATCACTTCGTTGAGCCGGTAGGCTACTGATGCCGCGGCTTCGTTCCCGTCCAGAATGGCTGTGTTCCCAGTCATATCTCTTGTTCCCTCATCGCTAACTCCTTTTTATCGGGTGGGGCTGGGAATCACAGTGGTTGGCCTCACCGCGGGAAGTGATCGGCGTCACTGCCCGATTCTTCAGACAGCGGTAGAAGTGAACGTGAAGAGCAGTGCCAAGCTTAGAGGAGGCAATCCATGCAAGCCCTTGAGACCAACACGCGCATCTCGCTCAACAACGTCCTGGTGACCACGGATTTCTCAAAGATCTCGAAGACTGCCCGAAGCTACGCGACAGCTCTAGCCGGCCAATACGAGGCGGAAATTCTGGTGGCGCACGCCCTCAGCCCTGAACCACTCCTGGGGGTGCCCTTGGACAGGCTACCGGTTGAAGCAGATCTGGCCTGGCTCGAAGCTGAAAGCAAACTGGCGGAATTCACGCTGGGCACCTCCCTCAACGGGAGACCCGTGAAGATGCTGCTGGAGCGCGGGGATGTCTGGGATGTGATTTCAGGCATCATTCAGAAGAATAAGATCGACCTGGTGGTTACAGCCACCCACGGCCGGCAGGGGCTCAAGAAGCTGGTGATGGGTTCGGAGGCGGAAAAGATCTATCGTGGAGCGACTTGTCCCGTACTGACCATTGGCCCGCAAGTTCCTCCCTTGAAAGACGCGAAATGGAGAGTCAAGACCATCCTGTTTCCTACCGACGGCTCCGAAACCTCTTTGAAAGCCCTTCCTTATGCATTGTCCCTGGCCGAAGAGAACCAGGCCAATCTCATCTTCTTACGGGTAATGCCTCTGGCTTATCGCGAGGGACAGGAATCGGACGAGGCCAGCGTTCGGGAGACGCTGCGCGCTTTACTACCCGCAGAAGCAGAAGACTGGTGCAAACCTGAGTTTGTAGCGCGATTTGACTTTCCAGTCCCGGGCATCCTGCGGCTCGCCAAAGAACGTGGCGTCGATCTGATCGTCATGGGGGTCAAGCACGCGGGAAGCAGAGCCCTGCGGGAGTATTCACCCTGGCCTACCGCTTCCCAGGTGGTGGCGCAAGCGAAGTGTCCAGTACTTACGGTGCGCGGCTAGGATGGGTCGCGAATCGGTCAATTACGGTGGCGAGTCCTCTGGGTCGAAAGGACGGCGGTTATGAACACGGAAGCACGACATGGCCGGCCAGCGCTTCGCTGGTTGGCGGCCGGCGCGGGGTTCGCCACTGCTTTATACGCCACCCACGCCGGCTTCACCTGGCTGCGGTATGGGCATCCACCAGGCCCGGCCCGCGATGAGATCGACCCATTGCTCGACCAGTTTATTCCTGCGTATGAAGTAGTGGATCGTCATTCTTTGCGCGTCGCCGCTCCGGCTGAGACCACCCTGGCTTCGGCCTGCGACATGGATCTCACGCAGTCGGCGGTCATCCGCAGCATTTTCAAAGCTCGGGATCTCGTTCTGGGCAGCCATCCCGACGCGGTGCGCCGTCCCCAGACGTTGCTGGCTTGGGCCAGGGAGTTGGGGTGGGCCGTGTTGGCTGAGATTCCTGACCGCGAAATCGTATTTGGGGCAGTCACGATTCCGTGGGTCGCCAATCCTGTCTTCCGGCCGCTGCCCCCGGCGGAGTTTGCCACATTTCACGAGCCCGGTTACGCCAGGATCGTATGGACATTACGGGCCGATCCGATCAGTGCCACCGATTCAGTGGTCCGCACCGAGACCCGCGTAGCAACCACCGATCCCGCTTCCCGGGCAGCGTTCCGGCGCTACTGGTCGCTGGTTTCCCCTGGTGTCGGCTTGATTCGCCGCATATCGCTCCGGTTGGTAAAAAGCGAAGCTGAGCGCCGTATGCGCACCGCGATGCCGGAGCCGTGTAGCGCCGAATCGCAGCCGCTACTGTCAACCATCAATAAAACCTGAGGCATGTGATCTCGCTCACACAGAGTGGTGATGATCGCCACCGTGTCTCCGAGCGGTCTGTGCGAGGCTGGTATTACCAGTGAGGTGGCTTATGGCACAAGAACCGAATGAACTGTTGGATCTCCTCAAGTTCGAACTTAAATTTCTTGAAGATGGAGGCTATGGACGATCTCCCCACACGCCATGGCGTCGCCAGCTGGTTTTCGAGGATTCGCTTACCTGTCCCAACTTCGGCGACCCGGCCCGACCCCATCCCTGCAGCGAGTGTTTGTTGATGAGGTTTGTCCCCAGCGAACTGAAAGACCAGGCTTCGCCGTGCCGGCTCATTCCGCTCACCGAAAAAGGTGAGACGATCGATTATTTCTATCGCTGTGGAACCCAACTGGAACTGGAGGAGGCCCTCTCCACCTGGTTGCATAAACAAATCAGCACCATCGAAGCTCAGCAGGAAGCCGGGCGTTCCACCAGCCTCTCGGAGGCAATGGATCCCCTTCGCCTGCAACGGTGGTTGACGTTCGCGAAAGACCTTCGAGTCCTCGCCCACCTCCATCGCGACTACCAGGATTTTGGTGTGGCGCATGCACTGCTCGGCCACGCCCGTGCGGCCGCGGAGAATGTTGCCGGGAGTTGCGAGGCGGGCCGCGCTCTGGTCCAGCAAATCGAAAGAGAACAGCAGGAGGTATTCGGACTGCTGAACGGCGCGAGGCTGGATGTGGAGGAGGCTTCGCCGGAAAAACCGGAAGCGTGGGGTCCATAGCTTCACTGCTCACCCCGGGGTCACGTAGGTCGAACGCAGGAGGGATGCCGTGTCGAAGACCTTATCAATTGTGTCCTTGTCATTCTTTCTTGGATGCTCTGCAGGCGCGCAACAGAATCCAACGCCCCCTAAGACGGCCCCGCCTCCGCCATACACGATTCCCATCGAGGCCGTGCGTCAGGCCAACCCAGTCAAGCCGACCTCAGAGTCGATCGTTCAAGGCAAGAAATGGTACGGATACGATTGCGCCATGTGCCATGGCAAGGATGGCGACGGCAAGGGTGAGGTCGGGGCCGACATGAAGCTGAAGGTGAGCGACCTTTCCGACCCGGCGACGTTGAAAGACAGAACCGACGGAGAGCTTTTCTACATCATCAAGAACGGCAAAAGCGACATGCCGCCCGAAGGTACGCGTCTGAAATCAGATGAGCTGTGGAGCCTGGTTAACTACGTTCGGTCGCTGGCCAAAAAGAACGCTCCCCCCGAAGACAAGAAGCGGCAATGAGCAGTGGGCGACCGCTTGCAGGCCATTCAATTCTGCAGATTCTGAAAGCCGGCATCCTCTATTTCGCTCTCGTATTTGCGGCTGGCTTTGGTCTTGGGATCATTCGCACAATCTGGATAGCTCCCTATTTCGGCACAAGGAACGCCGAACTGTTGGAAGCGCCTGTCATGTTGGTGGTGATCGTTCCTTCGGCTCGGTGGGCGGCCCGCTGTCTTACCATCCCGGCTTCGTGGGCTCGGCGGCTTGCCATCGGCCTGGTCGCCCTTGGCCTCTTGCTGCTTGCGGAATTTACAGTCGTCCTTTGGATCAGAGGGTTTACGATCACTCAGTATCTTGCAGATCGCGACCCGGTTGCGGGAACGGTGTATGTCGTGATGCTTGCAGTTTTTGCCCTCATGCCGTTTCTCGTGGTTAGAAGATCAGACTAGCTTGCAGGAGCACCTGGTGAGTATCGCGAGAGCACGTATTGGGCATAGAGTATCCGGTGTGAAGAACGAAACCATGCCAGTGTTCAGGGCCGGCCTCGATGCAATGTTTTTGCCGAATTCCGTGGCGGTGATTGGAGCCACCGAACGTCCCGGGTCTGTTGGACGAACCGTTCTCGAGAACTTGCGGCATCCCTCCTTTCAAGGCAGGGTATATGCCGTCAATTCACGGCACGCAGAAGTTTGTGGGCAGAAGGCCTACCCGAGCATTGGTGCCGTTCCCGACCAGGTAGATTTGGCGGTCGTGGCCACGCCCGCCATCACCGTTCCACACATAATCAGCGAATGCGTTGACGCCGGGGTGAAATCGGCAGTTGTGATCTCGGCGGGATTTCGCGAACGAGGGGCCGAAGGGGTCGAACTCGAACGACAGATTCAGGAGCAATTGCATCGCGGCGCCATGCGCCTGATTGGCCCCAATTGCCTGGGCATCATGAATCCGACAATCGGGCTGAACGCTACCTTCGCCAAGGACGCGCCTCGTCCCGGCAACGTGGCCTTTCTGAGCCAGAGCGGGGCGTTGCTGACCGCGATTCTCGATTGGGGCCAACTGGAGCAGGTAGGCTTCAGCGCAATCGTCTCGACCGGCTCCATGCTGGATGTAGGTTGGGGCGATCTGATCTACCACTTCGGCGATGATCCAAACACCCAAAGCATTCTTATCTACATGGAGTCGGTGGGCGACGCCAGGTCATTTCTCTCGGCGGCGCGGGAAGTAGCGTTACGGAAACCCGTGATCGTGATCAAGGCCGGCCGCTCGGAAGCCGCGTCCAGGGCCGCGGCCTCGCACACCGGTGCACTTACGGGAAGTGATGACGTTCTCGATGCCGCCTTCCGGCGCTGCGGCGTATTGCGGGTCAACGCGATCGCCGACCTGTTTTACATGGCGGAGGTCCTCAGCAAACAGCCCCGCCCCAAGGGGCCGCGGCTCACCATTGTCACCAATGCCGGTGGGCCCGCCGTTCTGGCCACTGACGCTCTCATGGCAAATGGAGGAGAGCTGGCCGTTCCCTCCGAAAAAACCTTACAAGCCCTGAATGGGTTTTTGCCGCCGCACTGGAGCCACAACAATCCCATTGACATTCTCGGCGACGCCGACTCCGAGCGTTACGCCAGAGCCCTTGAAATTGCCGCCAACGATCCCGATAGCGACGGTCTCCTGGTCATCCTTGCACCGCAAGGCATGACCGATCCGGCCGCGATTGCGGAGGCTTTGAAGCCCTACGCCAAATCGTCGGGAAAACCCGTGCTCACCAGTTGGATGGGAGGTGTCAGCATCGCCTCCGCGGTGGCGACGCTCAATGCCGCCGGTATCCCCACATTTTCTTTCCCCGACACGGCCGCCCGGGCATTCACCTATATGTGGCTCTACAGCCACAACCTGCGCGGACTGTATGAAACGCCATCACTGGCGGAAGGCCAGGAAGTCAACCCATCTTCCCGCCGCCAGGCGGAAAGCATCCTCGAGACCGCGCGCAACCAGGGGAGGGTGTTGCTCAACGAGTTCGAATCCAAACAGGTCCTGTCGCACTACGGCATTCCTGTGGTGGAAACGCAGATCGCGCGCACCGAGGACGCGGCCGTAGCGTGTGCGCGCAATCTGGGTTATCCGGTCGTGCTGAAGATTTTTTCCGAGACCATCACGCACAAGACTGACGTCGGCGGCGTGAAGCTGAATCTGGAAGATGAGTCATCCGTCCGCTCCGCGTTTCAGGCCATCCAGTCTTCGGTCATCAAAACGGTCGGTCCTGATCACTTCTCTGGCGTCACTGTGCAACCCATGGTGCGCCTCGAAGGCTACGAACTAATCCTCGGCAGCAGCGTGGACTCGCAGTTTGGGCCCGTAATTTTGTTTGGTTCGGGCGGGCCCCTGGTCGAGGTCTATCGCGACCGTGCCCTCGCCCTGCCGCCGCTGAACACCACACTCGCCCAGCGGATGATGGAGCGAACGCGAATCTTTGCAGCTTTCAAGGGCGTACGTGGCCGCCGGCCGATCGACGTTCCGGCGCTCGCAAGCTTGCTCGTCGGTTTCAGTCAGTTGGTGGTGGAGCAGCCCTCGATCGCTGAAATCGACATCAATCCACTGCTGGCTTCACCGGAGCGACTGCTGGCGCTTGACGCCCGGGTGGTGCTGCACGCGCCAGGGATTGATCCCGATCATCTTCCACGACCAGCGATCCGGCCCTACCCTTCCCAGTACGTTTGCGGGTGGGCCATGAAGAACGGCACTGAGGTCACCCTGCGGCCGATTCGCCCGGAGGACGAGCCCCTGATGGTGAAGTTCCACCAGGCCCTTTCCGACCGTAGCGTGTACATGCGTTATTTTTACTCCCTCAGCCTGAGTTCGCGGGTGGCGCACGATCGTCTGGTGCGTATTTGTTTCGTGGATTACGACCGCGAGATGGCGATTGTCGCCGACCACCGGGACACGAAGACCGGGCAGCACCGCATTCTCGGGGTCGGCCGGCTGGTCAAATCCCATGCCAGAAACGAAGGGGAGGTTGCCGTATTGGTATCCGATTCATGTCAGAACCAGGGCCTTGGAATGGAACTGTTCCGGCGCGTCATACAGGTTGCGCGAGACGAGAAACTGAGTCGCATCTATGCTGAAATTTTGCCGGACAACTTCCCCATGAAAAAGATCGCTAAGAAACTCGGCTTCCGCTCCCGGATGGGAGAGGATCCCACTTCGACCCGGGCGGCCCTGGACTTTTGAAATCACTGGGGCGCAAAATGACAGCGATCTCATCCGCACGTAGTCGTCTTCACAGCTGCATCCGTGGATCAACTAGGGAGATCTCAGAAATTATGCACTCAACTCGATTAACCTTTTTCAGTCTGGCACTTTGCTGCGCCGCATTACCGTGGCTCGCAGGTGCTTCCGAAGGCGCCGCGCCCCAGAACAAACCGCCGGCACGGACTCACGACCAAAGCGCAATCCTGCCCTTGGATGGAAGCAAAATCTTCAGCAACTATTGCGCATCCTGCCACGGGGCGAGCGGCAACGGGGATGGGCCCGTCGCACCCGCCTTAAAGGCCAAAGTTCCGGATCTTACTACCCTTGCTCGACGAAACGGCGGCAAGTTTCCCGCGGTCCGGGTGCGCGGCATCATTGCCGGCGATCAGGGTTACGTCGCCCACGGTTCACGGGAGATGCCGGTCTGGGGGCCTATCTTCCACCAGATTGAATATGATCGGGACCTGGGATACGTACGGCTTCAGAACGTGACGGAATATCTCGGCAGCATCCAGGGAAAATAGAGCATTAGGCTCTCCGTACCCTCAGCCTCGCCCCAAGACAGTCATGTTCTTCCGGCTGTTCTTGTCGGCCTAACCTCGCAAGAGGCTGGAGTATGTCAGCCACGAACGGTCAGAACCGGACAGGAGGCATTCACCACCACTTGATGTGCGGTGGTGCCCGGGAGATGGGTTGCTGCGCCAAAGCGGTCCCCGTCGCGAACCGCGAGCACGATCAAGTCGGCACCGCATGCCCTGGCCGTTTGCACAATGCCTTTCGCAGGTTCACCGTATTTGATCACTAGGTCTGGACGACTCCACAAGTCCGCGTCGCGCGGAACTATCTGGCTCAGGTGGTAGATTGCATCGGCTGCAGATAGTTCTCCTAATATCTCTTCCTGCTTGAATTGACGGATAACATGAAGGAGAACGAGGTGAGCGCGGTATTCTCGCGCCATGGACACGGCATAAGGCAGCCCGGCCAGTGACTGCGCGGTGAAATCCGTGGCGAAAAGCACGCAATTGAATTGTTCGCTGGCTCGGGAAGTGACCGCTGGACCAACGGTGAGCACCGGCACCTTTGCGCGTCTCCAAATCTCTTCCGCGACGGAGCCGAAAAGAAGCTTTTGAACACCGGTGCGGCCGTGTGTTCCCAGTATCACCAGGTCTATGTTGTTTCGCTGCAGTTCTCGCTGAAGGGTCGGCCAGACTTGAGATCCTCGCTCGATCGTCGCTTCGTGCGGCAAGCCACCCAGCCGTGATCCGATCTCTCGCATCTTTGCCTCTGCTGCTTCCTCCAACCCTGCGGCCACGACCTGGCCAAACGCGGGCGCCAGGGAGGTGTACACGTCGGGTAGCAGAACGTGCATCGCATAGATCTTGGCGCCGAACTCGCGCGCAATCGCTGTCGCAACCGGAAGAGCGGCTTCCGCACAGTCGGAAAAGTCGGTCAAATATAGAATATTGTTGAGTGCGATTTCTGAGGCAGTTTCGGTACTTCTCATAGCAGCCCCCTGGCAATTCTCAATATGAAGCAGGGGCCTTCGAGCCGCCGTGACCCGCGTCACAAACGTAGATGATTTCCCTCACTCCTGCCAGATGGGAGAACTGACAGGGTCGCGCGTAACCCGTGCGATCATTCGCCGAGGCTTCATCGGTTTCATCGAACAGGCTGGGTGCTGTTCCTGAAGCCCAATCCATATCTGCCAAAAAGATCGGGTATTACGCTGTGAGAGCATTCACCCTTTTCAGTGATTAGAATCACATCTTGCGGTATGGCAACCGCCCAATCATTGCAAGGGTTGGTTGAGCGTACACTCGAGAAGAGATTGCCATGAAAACTGCAAAAACAGGCCGAAAGCCGATACGTAAAATTGCCGTCCCAACGGATTTCTCTCCTGGCTCCACGTCCGCAATGGCATATGCTCTTGCGCTTGCCAGGACCGGCGACAGCAAGGTCGTCGCTGTTCATGGCGTCGATCCGTTTGAGTACAGCTTTGGGCCCAAAGAGTTGCGGCAGATGAAGAAACGGGAAGTATGGACACGTGCGCGGGGAGCGATGGATCAATGGCTGCAGGCAAAACAATTCTCTGGATGCGCAACCAGTATGGTGGAGGGTGAAGCCGGACCCGCGATTGCACAATTCATAGACCATCGAGGCATCGACCTGACGGTGCTGGGTACGTCGGCACGCAGCCACGCGGCTCGAATGCTGCTCGGATCGGTAGCTGAAGAGATTTTTCGCAAGGCCAACGGTCTTGTCCTTGTGCTTGGGCCAAAGATGCAGCCTCGTCGCCGGCGACACCTAAAACGTCTGGTCTTTGCGACCGCGCTGGAGCCCCATTCCCTCGCCGCCCTTCCTCGCCTTTCGAAACTCGCCAGGGACTTCGACGCGACCATATCAGTGATCCGTGCCGTTCGCCCCGACATCCGGTCTGTTGCGGAACGCAAAAACATTCAGACAGAGACTGAATCGAAGATTAATGCGGCGGCCGATCCCGCCCTGCGGAAGCTCATAAAGAAGATACGGGTCGAATTCGGACATCCAGTGAAGGTGATTACGAATTTCGCAAAGGCCAGCAAAGCCGACGCGATTGTCATGGGCATTCGTAGCGGCGGGGAGTGGGATAGAGCGACCACCCACATTCCGTGGGCCATTGCACATCGAGTGATTGCCGGTGCCGAGTGTCCGGTTTTGACCATCCGAGCTTGACGTGACGCAAACGTTGGCAGCAAAGCCCGCCGCACGGCCCTGGCGAGGATTGACTGATTCCGCCGCCCAGGAACGGCTTCGCCAATACGGCCCCAACGTTCTTCCAGCCACTCGTAAGGTGACGCTGTTCTCCATTGCTTTCGCCACCCTGAGAGAACCGATGCTCTTGCTCTTGTTGAGCACCGGGGTTGTTTATCTGCTGATTGGAGATCTACGAGAGGCTATAGCCATTCTCGCCAGCATCTTCCTGGTAATCGGAATCTCCGTTGTTCAAAAGCAGAGAACCGAACGCACTCTGGAAGCTCTCCGCGACCTTACAAGCCCCCGCGCGCTTGTTGTCAGAGCGGAAGGCACTCGCCGCATTCCAGCCCGTGAGGTTGTCCCCGACGATATTGTCGTGCTCAATGAAGGCGACCGTGTGCCAGCGGACGGAAAGGTCATCGAGAGCGTCTTGCTTGCTCTCGACGAATCGTTGCTCACGGGGGAAAGTATTCCGGTACAGAAGGAGGCTGTGGCCGACTTGGATTCGACACAAAAGGAAGCTAGCGCCCGCTCGATGGTTTACTCCGGCTCACTGGTCGTTCGGGGACATGGGATTGCACTGGTGACCGCCACGGGTGGGCAGACGGAGATCGGAAAGATTGGCCGTGACCTGGGCCGGCTCAGGACGGAATCGAGCAAGCTTGAAAAGGAAACCACGAAGCTGGTCCGCGTCTTCGGGCTCGTCAGCCTGTTGGTTTGTGCCCTGGTCACAATCGCCTATGGACTGTTGCGCGGGGATTGGGCAAAGGGCGTGCTTTCGGCGCTGGCGCTTGCCATTTCAATGGTGCCAGAAGAATTTCCTCTCGTTCTCACGATCTTCATGGCGCTTGGCGCCTGGCGAATCTCTCGGAAGAAAGTGCTGACCCGGCGCTTTCCGGCGATCGAAATGCTCGGTGCAGCCACGGTCATCTGCGTTGACAAGACCGGCACCTTGACCGAGAACCGCATGACCGTACAAGAGGTCTTCCCGCATGCGTCGGAGGGAGGAACTGTAACTCGCGACCAGGTGCTTTGGGTAGCGGCATTGGCATCCGACGAGAACACGCTGGATCCCGTTGACAAGGCTATCCACGCGGCTACGAATCTGCGGGAGAAGCCGGGCGATCTCATCCGGGAGTATCCGCTGTCGTCCGATTGCATGCTGATCGCAAAGGCCTATGCAGAGTCTGTTCATTCGACGATGCTGGCAGCAAAGGGCGCACCTGAAGAAATTCTTAAACTCACAGCCATGACGCCAGCCATCCGAAAGGGAGTCGAGTCAGAGCTGAAGAGGCTGACCGAAGCAGGCGAACGGGTCATCGCAGTTGCCCGAGGAAGAACACAACCCGAGAGTCTGCCTGAGGACAAAAGCCATCTGCGACTCGAACTGGTTGGACTGATCGGACTGGCTGACCCTATTCGTGCGACCGTCCCGCAAGCCATATCCGATCTGGCCCGGGCAGGCGTACGGGCGGTGATGATCACCGGGGACTATCCCGGAACCGCGCGGGCGATCGCCGCGCAGGCCGGCCTGCACAACTCTGATCAGGCAATTATCGGCGAGACCCTGGAACACATGGATGAAGATGCGCTGCGGTCCACAGTTCGCGATTGCAATGTGTTCGCCCGAGTACGGCCGGAGCAGAAGCTGCGTCTGGTGGAGGCACTGAAGGCCAATGGAGAGGTCGTTGCCATGACCGGTGATGGCGTGAACGATGCTCCCGCATTAAAAGCTGCGCACATTGGTATTGCCATGGGTGCGAGGGGTTCAGACGTGGCGCGTGAAGCTGCAGCTCTTGTGCTCGCCGATGATGACTTCCCTGCAATTGTCTCCGCCGTGCGGCTGGGAAGAAGAATCTATGACAATCTGGCGAAAGCGGTCCGCTTTGTCTTCGCCGTCCACGTGCCCGTCGCCGGCATGGCTGTGCTGCCTGTGGTCTTTAATTGGCCGCTTCTGCTGATGCCCTTACACATCGTATTCATCGAGCTGATCATCGACCCTGCATGCTCCATGGCCTTTGAGGCTGAACCTGCGGAGCCGGGCATCATGCAAAGAAGACCGCGAGCCAGGGATGCGCGACTCTTCGATCGTTCAACCGTACTGCTCGGACTGCTTCAAGGTGCTGGCCTGCTTTTGGCCGTGCTCGTGACATTTGTATTCTCCATGCGTTCGGGACACACATCCGAAGATGCGCGTGCCATTGCATTCACCACGCTCGTGGTTGGAAACGTGGCGCTGATCTGGGCCAATCGGTCAGCGGTCAAGACAGTTCTCGAGTCGCGAGAGAATCGAAACCCGGCACTCTGGCTGGTCACGCTCGGAACCATGACCACCCTGTTCGCGGTCTTGTATGTGCCCTACCTGAGAATACTTTTCCAGTTTTCCGTTCTGCATCTGAACGATCTGGCGGTGGCGCTGGTGCTGGGATCCATCAGCATCACCTGGTTTGAGGTGCTCAAACTTGTGCGGCGGGCAAGGGGATGGCCTCCTTAAACCGCCATCTTTGATGGTTGTTCGCTGGCTGGCGAGATGCCGAATGCATGAGTGACCACAATCACAGAACCCGGTGACAAAGGACACAGCGTCCACTTAGAGAACGGTGTGTCATTGAGCACGGTAGTGTATTTCCGGGAGGTGCTTTGTGAAGGTACTGGAAGTATCAAGTCATTCTAGTATTGCGCTAAAGAATGTCCTTTTCGCTACTGATTTCTCGGAAGCCTCCGAACGGGCACTGCCCTATGCCGCGGCAATCAGCCACCGATATGGCAGCCATCTGCACGTGGTTCACGTGATGTCGCCGTCGAGTTACATAGTTTCCACCGAGTTTGGCAGCCCGGTCATCATGGAGTCCATGCACGAAGCCGCTTCCGCCGACTCCCATCAGCGGATGGCAGCTTTGACTTCCGATCTGAAAGCTGTGCCCCACCACGCTTACGTTCGGGAAGGAGATTTGTGGGAGTGTCTCTCCAGCATTATTCGAACTCACAAAATCGATTTGCTGGTGGTGGGTACGCATGGGCGCACCGGCGTGGGGAAACTGGTACTGGGATCTAAAGCAGAAGAGATTTTGCGCCAGGCACCCTGTCCGGTTCTCACTGTAGGGTCAAAAGTCTCGGGCCGCGCCAGGCTTCCCGCAATCGAAGGCGAGGGCAGAGCCGCCGTTCCAATTGAGATTTCGCTTCGGCAGATCGTGTACGCCACCGATTTCAGCCCAGAATCTCTTGCTGCTGCCCCGTTCGCTACCTCCCTGGCCCAGGAATTCCAGGCCAGGCTGACTCTGCTTAACGCCATGGAGAAGTACGAAAATATTGGGCGCCCGCCCGGACCGGTGGATCTTGCTCTTCAGAGACTGGAAAAGCTGGTGCCGGAGGAAGCCAGTCTGTGGTGCTCGCCCAGAGCCACAGTTCAATTTGGTCCGCCCGCTGACTGCATATTGCAGGAGGCCCAGGATTCCAAAGCGGATCTCATTGTGCTTGGGGTTCGATCCGCGGCCGGCCACCTGGGTGCCGCCACGCATCTGCCGTGGGCAATCGCGCACCAGGTAATCACCCAAGCCCTTTGCCCGGTTCTTACGATCCCATTCACTGCCGTCCTCGAGCACAAGAAGGAGCGCGACGGCTTTTACGAATTTGGAGAAATGATCCCATGAAAGACCTCAAAGTTCCCAAACAAGACAAGACCGACTCCCAGGGACACACCCGGGTGGAACTCACGGCTGAAATCCGGTGTCTCGCCTACAAGCTTTATGAACAGCGCGGCAGGGCGGATGGGCACGCGTTAGAAGACTGGGCCCAGGCGGAAGCAGAGGTCCTGCAGTCACAGCGAACAGCAGCCACAACGTGAGCAACCTGTTTCGCGCGCTAGCGACAATGGTATTAGATTGCCGCCGGATGTAACTAAAGAGTGGTTGCGGATGGCGGAGGCGCTGTGTCGTCAAAGAGGGGTTGCAAGCGAGCGAGACGTGGGGATTTTCGCTACCTCTACCTGGCGCCGGTGCTGGCCTTATTACTGGCAGGGTTCCCAGGGAGTGCGGTGAAAGGCGGCAGCTTTGGCACTGCCGATTCGCCCATCGTAAAGGCGACGACTACGGCACAACTCAGCGCCGCGGGGGAGATCCAACACATGCCATCTTGGACGCGGCCGAACTTGCCGACCTTCACTGGCCAGCTTTTGGGAAATATCAAGATGAGGTCAGGGACTTCTACGACTCCTCAGGGCGATCGCTGCCTTGGATGCGCCCCACGGGACCAGGTCCACAAGCGCTTGCAATCATTCGACTCCTGAACCATGCCGATAGAGAGGGCCTTTACCCGGAGGACTACGACGTTCCCCGATGGGAAGGCCGCCTCCAGGCGCTGAGGCAACGCAACCCGGCACTGGAATCGGATCTGGTTCGATTCGACGTCGCCCTCACAGTTTCGGTCATGAGATATGTCTCGGATCTGCATCTGGGACGAGTGAATCCTCACCTCATCCACCACGATCTGGACATCGATCATACGAATTTCGACCTGTCTGAATTCCTGCGAAATAAGGTAGTGAACGCCTCCGACAAGGAGATCCAGATCGCCATCGAAGCAGTGGAACCACCGTTCCCCACGTACCACAGAACCAGGAATGCGCTTGGGACGTACCTCGAACTGAGTCGGCGCGATGACGGCGAACTTCTTCCGACTCCGCGGAAGGTAATCAAACCGGGCGATTCTTATACCGGGTTATCACGATTGACCAAGCTTCTGGGTCTCTTGGGGGACCTTTCCGAAACCGAGAAAGGCGTTGAGGCTTCCGGTGCATACGGCGAGCCGCTGGTCTCGGCGGTGAAGCGTTACCAACGGCGCCACGGTCTGGAGCCCAACGGTCTGATCGATTGGCAGACTTTGCAGGACCTCAACACACCGCTGAACCACCGTGTTGCCCAGCTCCAGCTCACGCTGGAGCGCCTGCGCTGGATGCCGCATCAGTTTCAACGCCCGCCTATCGTCGTCAATATTCCTGAGTTCCGTCTTCGCGCGGTCGATGAACAGTATCACTGGGTGCTCTCCATGAAAGTCGTCGTGGGCCGGGCCTACAGGAACCAGACTCCGGTCTTCGCATCCAGCATCAAGTCGGTGATTTTCTGGCCTTACTGGAATGTTCCGCTGTCAATTGTGCGTGCGGAGCTGTTGCCCCACATCCAGAAAGACCCTGCATATCTTGCAAGGAACGGCTATGAAATTGTGGACGGTGCAGGCGCCGTCGTAATTCAGAGTGCGCTCACTGGCGGGATCAAACGCCAGCTCCGTTCGGGAAAGCTGGGCATTCGACAAATGCCTGGTCCGGACAATGCCTTGGGATTGCTGAAATTTGACTTCCCGAATGCGCATGACGTTTACATGCATGGCACACCTGCCACGCAGTTGTTTTCGAGATCTCGACGTGATTTCAGCCACGGCTGCATCCGCGTGGAGGATCCGGTCGCGCTCGCTGCGTGGCTTCTCCGCGACCAGCCAGGATGGACGGCAGCTCATGTCCGCGCCGCCACGCTTGAAGGGAAAACCTTAAGGGTGGATCTCGAACGACCGGTTCCGGTGCTGATTGTCTATGGAACCGCCCTGGTAATGGAGGACGGCGAAGTTCATTTCTTCCGCGATATCTACGGCCAGGACGCTCTGCTGGAACAGGCCTTGCTCGCCAGGTCGCACTCGGAGTAAAACAAGCGAACGATGTGTGACGGTGATCACCCACGCCGGTGATCAATGCCACCGCGTACCTACCAGCATTCCTGCGACCATGAATCGTGCAGGTCGTGAAATGAAGAGCATGGACAGGAATCTCGTTCACATCAATCCCGCGAAGCGACTGGCCTACACCTTTGTCGGTCTTCTGGCGGGTGATGTGATGCTGCTTTTCTTTCTCCTCAGACACGCGCTCCACGCCACGCTGTTTGCGGGAGAACCTCCGCGTCTGGTCGGCGACGCGCTTGAATTGTTTGTTCTCTATGCGGCCTTCTCACTTCTGGGCTGGGTATTGATAGGCCTGCCCACGGCGTTGATTTTCCCCGCGAGCTCCATCACCCGCCTGACGTGGCCTTTCGCCCTGATTGTCGGTGCGGCCCTGGGACCGCCCGCCCTGCTCGTGATCTTCATTCTATTTCGTCACGCTCACGTTTACTTCCACAACGCCGCTGAAACAGGCACGCTGTTTGGTTACTCAATGCTGGTTTCCACCATCGCTTTTGTGGTGTATCTCGCCTTGCTTCGCAAAGACATGAAGAATAGACCGGCTTTGCCACAGCGAGTCTCCCCTCAGGCGTAAGCGGCCATATCGGTTTCTATTTGCGGACTGGTCAGCGTAGCACCGCTATGGAAGCGGCAGAACCGATGGCCATGAGGGTCAACCATGCCGGCGTTAGTATTCGAAATCTGCCCCGTCCAAGCGCGGCCCCCAAGAGTAGCTTCAGAATTGTGTTGGACAGGATGCCAATAGCAATCGCCTGAGCCGCGACCGGGATCGATATCTGTCCTCCGGCACTCTTTGCCATGGAGATGGTGAGCACGTCCACATCGGTGAGTCCGAGAACAGCGCCCGAGAGCAGCAAACCAGTTTCTCCCCAATGCGAGCGAACGGCATATATGGCAAACAGGACAACCTGAAACAACGCTGCCATTTGCAGCGCGGACATCACTTGAAGAGGGTTGGAGGGGGATGGCACTGCAGCCTTCTCTTCGCTGCGCTTTAGTCCGATCAGGACAATAATCGTGCCCACGAGAAAGGGCGCGACCAGATAAGGGAGCAGCGCCCAGGCGAGTGCGGGTCTAAGGATGGCAGTGGCAGCCAATACCCTCAAATTCATCACAGTGCAAGCCGCCACAACTCCGACCGAAAGCGGAAGCGAAGAATTCCGGTCTTCCCGGCTTGAACGCGCAAAGGTAAACGCGACGGCCGTGGAAGAGACGAATCCGCCCAGCAGGCCGGCCACGGTGTAACCGCGCCCGGTACCGACAAGGCGACGGGCGATGTAGCCGATGAAACTTAGCCCCGAAAACAACAGTACGAAGAGCCAGAGTTGGCGGGGCCGGATTCCTCCAAGAGGACCGTACGGGCCAGGCGGCAACAGAGGAAGGATGACAACTGCCATCACCGCGAATCGGACACCCGCCCGCAAACCGGCATCGTCGATGCGGGCGATTAACGCGTGCAGGCGTGACTTTTCTACGAGGAGTAGCGTAGTGAGGGCCACAATGGCACTGGCCAACACCAGGTAACCCGTTCCCGCCAGGACGCCGGTTGATAGCACGACCAGGGCGGCGACCTCGGTCGTGCCGTCCACTTCCCGTCGGCTGGCTGCGACATATGCAACCACCACTAAAGCTGCAGCGCCGGCGAGTAGAACCATCGCCACGGGCTGGAAGCCGAGGGTCCAGAGCCAACCAGCGACACCCCCCAATCCGCCCAGCAAGGTAAAAGTTCGAAAACCCGCAAAGTGAGCTTGCGGACCGCCGGCGTGGCCAGACCGCTCGCGTTCCAGGCCAACTGCCGCCCCGCCCAGAGCTGCGATCGCGATGCCAACTACGCTCTGGGGTTCAGGACTCATAATGAATACACCGGACCAGCATGGGCTGAATGAGGCCCCAATCCTATCGCATCGCGGTCGATTCCCGAACCTCTGCCCGACACGAACGTTGAGTGGGCCCACTATTGTTGAGACTGGGAATGACAACAGGCGTCACAGCGTGACGGCGGTTCCCTCTAAACACTTATCCCGTGACCGTCAGGACGGGGCAGCTGGCTTCACATATCACATTGTGCGTGAGGGCCCAAGGGAAGCGCGCACTCATGCGCGGCGAGGGTGTCCGGTTCGCTCCCATGACGATCAGGTTCACGTCATGCGCCGCCGCTGTTGCCAGAACCCCTTCTGGCAGGAAACCGGTTCTAACCACGTATGTGGGTTGACTTGTCAGCTTCGCGGTTAACGGAACCAGTTGCCTCAGCCTTCTCTCACTCTCCTCTGTGGCAGTGGCCTGCCATTCGGTCAGTTCCTTTGCGGCGTAAACCCCGGGACAGTAGGCGCCTGGACCCATGTCTGAAACCGGCATCGGGGGCACCATGTGCACAAGGATAAGCTTGGCCTGGCAGTCCTCTGCCAGGAAAAGGGCATACGCCAAGGCCCTGTCGGCAGCGGGACCAAAATCAGTTGCGATGAGAATGGTCCCGAATTTGACCTTTCCACCGTTTACCGGCGGAACATTAGGTCCGACGGTAAGCACCGGACATGGCGCCTGGCGCAATACCTCTTCGGCAACCGATCCGAGCGCGAGTTTTTTCAGTCCTCCGCGTCCGTGAGTACCCAGGACCAGCAGATCAGTATTCTCACGCCGAATGATCGACGAAATCACATCCCATGCCGGGCCTTGCAAGAGAATCACATGTGGATTGAGGTCTTTAATGCGTGCCTCATTGGCCAAGCGCCCCAGTTCCTCCTCGGCCTCGAGCCGCTGACGGTCGAGTTCTCGAGGCAGGGGATCCCAGGTGATTGTCTCCGGTACTTCCACGGGAATCGCATGAACGATCGACAGCTCGGACCGATATCGCCGCACGATCGGAAGCGAGTAGGCTAGGGCTCGCTCCGAGGCAGTCGAGAAATCCGTGGCCACAAGAACGCGCTTAAAACCAGCATGTTGCTCTTGCTCTCGTATCTGGGCGACGCCTGACATAAGTTTCCTCCAGACTTCGCCTCCAGACTATCCAAAGCGCCGGTACGCTCACGTGATCGGCCTTACCGTGGCGGGTGATGCTCGTCACCGCGTCACTCCTGATGGAATGTCATGGTTAGAAACAGGGCTTAATGGAAGTACCTGAATTGGGAGCCCGCTGCCGGGTTATCCCGGCCACCTGCTGCCCGCTGTTCACCGGGCCCGGCATGGGCTGTTTGCGGCACTCCAATTGCCAAAAGGAGTCGTTATGAAACGTATTGCAACTTTACTGCTTTGTCTGACTTTTCTCGGAGCGTTGAGCTTTGCCCAGAATCCACCCGAGCAACCTGGGACAGGTGGCCGGATGAGCCAGGACCAGACCGCCGGCACAGGCATGATGGGAATGCATCACCCGCATGACATGTCCAAGATGCACGAGCAGATGATGAAAGACATGCAGAACGATCTCGACATCATGCGTTCCAACCTGCGAAAGATGAAAGATCAAATCGGCAAAGTGTCCGACCGTGGGACGAGGGATCTGTTCCAGCTCAACATCGACATGTGGCAGGCCCTGGTGGATCACATGGATAAACACATGGCCGCAATGAAAAATATGATGGGAGCCCACAAGGGGCCGCCTGGGATATGAAGTCCGGGGCCAGCGGAAAGGGGGCGCGCGCAATCGTATCTGCGGAATCACAAACAGCAGGACTCCTCCGACTTTGAGCCAACGATAGGTAATGTTTTGACGATAAAAAATGTAGGGCGGGCGCCCTCGCCCGCCGCTTTTGATCTTGATTCTGATTCTGATTCGAGCCTCTGTCCCCTGCGGATTGCAGGGACAATTTCAGCAACCTGGCAGCGGAACCATTCCAAGGCAAAATCAAGTTCAAAAGCGGCGGGGGGAGGGCGCCCGCCCCACACTAAGACACTTCTTCGTTTACACTCGCGAACAGATCATCTTCCAGAACTATGGGACCCCACTTCACCGCTGCCGCCAGGTGAAATCGCTCCTGGCCTTGCCCTTTTCGTTCGTACTCTTCGAATAACGCCCACAGAGGTTGCTGGCTGGCGTGGGCACGGAATGCATCAATCTTGGTTTCGAGATAGTCTCCGATCTCGATGGTGACTGTGGCGGGAGCCACGGTGACGGGCTGCCGGCCGGGGAGGACGGAATTACTCGAGGCATAGTACAGCTTCTGTACCCGGTGAGCCGCGACCGAGTCGTTCAACTGGTCAGGAAAGCGATTGCTGCGCCCTGCCCAATGAAAGGCCAGCGTGGCAAAGACCGATGCCATGCTGTGATCGGTGTGTCCCGTCGCGCCGCCCGCCGGATCAAATGTGAGCAGGACCTGCGGTCGAAAATCCCGGATGTGAAGGGTGAGGTCGGAAACCACCCTCTGCAGATCCAGGCGGTGGAGTTGGCCGTCGGGGTAATCGAGCACGGTCGCGTGCGAGACTTTCAGAATTTTGCAGGCGGCGGCAAATTCCTCGCGCCGCAGAGCGCCCAGCTCCTGATCGTTACGCGCGCCGCCACGATGAGTGGCCGCCTGCCCGGGGGTCAGGCAGATGACGCAGGTTTCAACGCCGCGCTCGCTATAGAGACGCAACGACCCGCCAAAACTGCTGGCTTCGTCGTCCGGATGAGCGGTTACCACCATCATGCGCCGCATGCAGGGGATTGTACCTTCCCCAGGATACTCACGGCGTCCCACCCATCGGGGCAGTGTCCGTCCATTGACGGGCGGGACGCCCGTCCTCCATCACGCGAATTACGCGCCCGGGCTTGAGAGCAGGCTCTCAGCTTCTCCGTTTTCCTCAAGCATGAAGGCCAGCACATCCTGCGGCACAGGCGCATTCCATACCGGAGCAAACGACTGGCGATGAAGCGGAGAAGGCCCGTGTTCGCGTAGCGCCGCCAGATGCCGAGGCGTGCTGTAACCCTTGTTCGAGGCCAGTCCATACACCGGGAAGACGGGGTCCCATTCGACAATCATGCGGTCACGCGCCACTTTGGCCAGAATTGACGCGGCCGCGATCGAAGCGGAAAGGGCATCGCCGTGAATGATCGGTTGTTGTGGAAGTTCGCAATCCAGGCGCAACGCGTCCACCAGCAAGTGGTCGGCTTCCGGTTTGAGGCCGAAGACCGCCTCACGCATGGCCAGACGCGAAGCCTGGTAAATGTTGATCTGATCGATGCGCGCGGCATCGACCGCAGCTATCGCCCAGGCGACAGCGTGCTCGCGGATCCGTTCCGCCAGCACCTCACGCCGTTCCGCCGGCAGCAGCTTGGAATCGCGCAAGCCTCGCACGCGATACTGCGGATCGAGGATGACGGCCGCAGCGACCACGGGACCAAACAGCGAACCGCGTCCGACTTCATCCACTCCTGCGATAAAGCGCGCCCCCAGTTGCGATGCCTTCTTCTCAAACCTGAGGGTGCAATGCAGCTTCTTCAGCAGACGCAGCTTGGCGGCGGAAGCAGAGAGCGGTTTCCCGGGCGCGGACGTGAGTTGTTTCGGCACGAAGTAACGGTACGAGCATCTTCGCCCAGTCGGTGCTTGTGGGGCAATGTGGAAAATCGATTCGTGTGGGGCGGGCGCCCTCGCCCACCGCTTTGGACTCTCCAGCTCCTGCTGGTTTTGCTGCGGGCGGACTGGTTTAGACAGCTGAGATCAAGGTCAAAGGCGGCGGGCGAGGGCGCCCGCCCCACACTTCCCGCTCCCGCAACTGCCATGGATTCATCGGCCCGAAGGTAACCAGCAGATGCCATTACCTGAGTAAATTGACGCTTCCTCTGCCGGTTGCTAGCTTCGGTTTAGAGAACCGTCAGCGCATCGGACCTATTTTGAAAGAAGATATTTCCAAAGCATCGCCAGAGCGCCAGAAAAAGCGCATTCAACTGGCCCTTCCCATTCGCGTCACCTACTGGGATGACACGCAAAAGCCCCGTCTCGAAATTGCCTGCACTTACGATATTTCCGAGCACGGCGCCCGGGTCACGGGCCTGCGCTGCGTGAAGGAGGCGGGCGAAGTCATCGCCATCGAGCGAGGCAAGAACAAGGCCTTCTGCCGCGTGGTCTGGGTCGGCGAGCCGAATTCGGAGGTGGCGGGTCAAATCGGATTGCAGTCCGTGGAATCGGACCGGAGGCTGTGGGAAGCCGAACTGAAAGACATGGTGGAGGTTTATGAGCCCATCATGCTGGATGGAAACGCCAGGCGGCCTCGCACTTTTGCATCCCACGAGCGCCGCCGCCGCCGCGAACGCTTTAGCCTGGAAGGGACCGCTGAACTGGTGGAACAAGGCGCCCACATCTTCAAAGCCGACGTCACCTTGAAGAATATGTCAGAGATTGGATGCCTGGTCCTGACCAAGCACATGGTGCCGGCTGGCACCGAGTTGAAAGTGATGCTCCATGTGGATGACCGTAATCTGACGCTGAAGGGCCAGGTCAAGCATGCGGAACCGCAGGTAGGACTCGGAATCGAATTCCGCGAGATCCGCAAGGGCGAGCGCCAGATACTGCAGTTCCTGATCCGCAAATTAGCCGAGAAGCATCTCGAAGACACCCTGCAGTTCGAAATCCATAAGTAAGCCGGGCTTCGGACGCCAGCCTGTAATGTGGGCGCGAGCGTCTCGCTCGTGCGCTGTGCGACGGTAGGGCACGAGCGAGGACGCTCGCGCCTACATTGGGCGTCGCTAGGTACTGGCGACTTGGGCCACGGGCTGCTCGCGATCCACATCCTTCAAACGAGCTGCCTTGCCTTTCAGACCGCGCAGGTAATAGAGCTTGGCGCGGCGGACTTTGGAGGAACGCAGCAGCTCCACCTTGTCCACCACTTTGGAATGCAGCGGGAAGATGCGCTCGACGCCGTGGCCGAAGCTGATCTTGCGCACCGTAAAGCTGGCCTGCGGCCCCCGGCTGCGTGCAATCACCACGCCCTCGAACGCCTGCAGCCGTTCCTTGTCGCCTTCCTTGATTTTCACGTGTACCCGGACGCTGTCGCCCGGCACGAATTCCGGGATGTCGGTGCGTTTGGTCTTGGCCAGAAGCTTTTCGATGATCAGGTTAGTCACGATTTCCCCCCCAGTATCAGAAGTCTTTGATGGTTCAATCTTCTTTGCCCGTGATGCGGGCCAGCAACTGTTTATCCTCGTCGCCCAGCGCGGCCCCGTCTAACAAGTCGGGCCGGTTGCGCCAGGTTTTTTCCAACGCCGTGCGCCGGCGCCAGCGGCGTATTTCCTCATGATTGCCTGAGACCAGGACTTCAGGCACCTGCAATCCCCGAAAATCCGCCGGCCGGGTGTAGTGCGGATAGTCCAGCAATCCACCTGACGCGCAGGTGGAGTCGGTGCCACCAGTGCGCACTGCCGTGGTTACCGTGAATGACTCCTGCCGCGCCGACGCTTCGTTTCCCAACGCGCCGGGAATGAGCCGTGTCACCGCGTCCAGAATTACCGCCGCACCCAACTCACCGCCGCTCAGCACGTAGTCGCCAATGGACAGTTCACGGTCGGCCAGGTGCTGTCCCACGCGCTCATCCACGCCCTCGTAGCGGCCGCAGATCAGCACAATCCGCTCCAGGTTCGCAAGTTCTTCTGCCCCGCCCTGGTCGAAACGCCGGCCCTGCGCCGAGAGCAGGACTACGCTCTGTTTCGCATCCGGCGCCAGGCGTTCGGCGCGGCCCTGGATGCTCAGTCCTTCAATACATTCAAAGATCGGTTCCGGCTTCAGCACCATGCCTTCGCCGCCGCCGAACGGGCGGTCATCCACGGTGCGGTGCCGGTCGTGCGCAAACGCCCGCAAGTCGTGAACTTCGATCGTCGCCAGGCCAGCTTCCCGCACCCGGCGAACAATGCCGTAATCGAGCGGTCCGCGAAAGAAATCAGGAAAGATCGTTAAAATGTCGATCTTCATCGCGGAACCCAAATCCCCGTCACGTCCCAATGGAGGACGGGCGTCCTCGCCCGTCAAGTCCTGACCTATGCCCTGGAACATTTCCTTCCCAGGATAGGGGTCCTTCGACTCCGCACTGCTTCGCTTCGCGAAGCAGCTACTCCGCTCAGGATGACAGCTTCCTGTTGCTTTTTTGCTGCTCTTTCTCTTCTGCCGTCAACGGAGCGTTCAACTCGAGCATGCCGTCCGGCAATGTCATCACAATCTTCTTATGCCCAAGGTCTGTGCTCTTCAAATATGCTTCGGCGTAAGGAATCTCGTACTGGCTCGCTCCCGCCTTGACGATAAGCAGAGGCGCTTCGCCGGCTCCAAACTGAATGTCCTGCACCACGCCGATCTCGCGGTCGCCGTCGAAGACCACGCATCCCACCAGGTCGCTGACGTAAACCCAACCCGGCTCCAATTTCGAACGTTCGCTGGCGGGGACCTGCAACTCGCATCCGATCAGCGGTTCAGCCTCGGAAATCGAATCAATGCCTTCGAACTTCAGGACCAGATGGCCTTTGTGTGGCCACAGTTCCTCAATCTTCAACTCGCGCCGAGGCCCGTCTCCATCCTTGGCCAAGGCCCACAGCCGCATGCCCGGTCGAAAGCGGTCCGGAACGTCGCTGTGCGGTTCGGTTGCGACTTCACCGCGGCGGCCCTGGGTCTTGAGAACGCGCGCCAGCGTGATGAACTCGCCGGCTATTCCAGAATCTCCAGCGCGAAACGCTTGTTGAACTTCAAACCGGACGCAGCCAGCAGGTTGCGCATGGCGCGTGCGGTGCGTCCCTGCTTGCCGATCACCCGGCCCAGATCGTTCGGGGCAACCGTAAGCTCAAGCACGGACTCTCCATCTTCCTCGACCTGGTTGACCGCGACCTGTGCGGGATCATCGACCAGAGCTTTCGCAATCTGCTCGATCAGGACTCGCATGTCCCCGGTGGGCTCACTCATAGGGATATCCTGTTCTATGTGTTGGACTTTGCCGGAAGGCGCGACCCGAGATCAGGCTACGGGAACGGCGCTGGCCGGCGCCGGCCGGGACACGATCTTGCTGACCCGGTCCGACAGCTTGGCGCCCTTTGAAACCCAGTAGTCGATGCGCTCGCGCTTGAGTTCAATGCTGGCCGGGCTGGTGCGGGGGTTGTAAGTCCCGACCACCTCGACCGGACGGCCATTGCGTGCACGTTCTTTCTCGATGACCACCACCCGATACTGCGGTTGTTTGCGCGCACCGGTGCGCGACAGACGAATCATTAACACAGAGCTTATGTTCCTTTCCTAATTGCTTCAGGCAGGCTGAGACAAACCATTATTTTTGCAGAATTTACCCGGATTAGCAAGTTAGGCTATGGAGGACGGGCGTCCCCGCCCGTCGGCTGGGACGGGCGGGGACGCCCGTTCTCCAAAACTTGCACTCACAGCTTGCATTCTTGTTAATATATCGAGTTCAATACAGCTCGGCACACCAGGGAGACCAGAACCATGACCTACGTGATCGCAGAACCATGCATCGGAACCAAGGACACCGCCTGCGTGGACGCTTGCCCGGTGGACTGCATTCATCCTAAGAAAGATTCGCCGGCGCACGCCGAAGAAGAGATGCTGTACATCGATCCCGTAGAGTGCATCGACTGTGGGGCTTGCGTGCCCGTGTGCCCGGTATCGGCCATCTTCGCGCTGGATGATCTGCCGGAAAAGTGGGCGTCATTCACCGAGCGCAACGCGAAGTATTTCGGACGATAAACAAGCTCTCTGGCTCTTGGCCTTTAGCTTTTGGCTTCAGCTCCTCATCGCGGACTGTGATCTTAAGAGCTAATGGCTAAAAGCTAAGAGCTGAAAGCTGCCTTACTTCCCATCTCCCCGCTACTCCATTACAATCAAACGTTAACCTGCTGGGCTTCCATGACACTGAAGGAGTCGGAAGCGATCGTCCTGCGCACCTATCCTTTGCGCGAGGCTGATCTGCTGGTCACGTTGTTTACGCGAGCCGAGGGAAAAGTTCGCGGCGTGGCGCGCTCAGCCAAAAAATCGAAGCGACGGTTTGGCGGCGCGCTCGAACCGCTGACCTACGTGCGGGCTCTTTATGAAGATCGCGAGCGGCAGGAACTGGCGCGGCTGGATTCCTGTGAGGTGCTGGAGTCGCCGCTGGCGACGGAAGTAAGTTATCCGCGGGCGGTCGCGCTGGCGCATGTCGCGGAGTTGCTCGACGAGTTGCTGCCCGACCGCGAAGCCAACGACGCCGTGTTTCGCCTGGCTCTTGCGGTCCTGGCGGGATTGCGCGGGACCGATGTCTGGATGCCGGTGACGTACTTTGAGCTGTGGATGACCCGCCTGATGGGCTATCTGCCCGACCTCGGCGAGTGCCTGGTTTGCGGACGCACGCTGAACGGCAGCCGCGCCTTCTTTCACGCGTTGACCGACGGCCTGCTGTGCGCCGATGACAAGCGGCTGGCATCCTCCGAGATCTCCGGAGAATCGCGGGCGCTGGCGGCCCAGATGTTTCGCGCACCCGTAGAAAGTTTTGCGGGGACGCCCTGGCCCAAAAAGCAGGGCAGCGATCTGCGCAAGTTTCTGGTACAGACGCTGCAGCGGCACATTGAGAAGAAGCTGATAACTGCAGGTATGCTGGAGAAGATCGCCGCATAATTTCACTGAGAACCGGGAACCAATAACTGGGAACTGAATCAAGAGTTGCATGCCAAGCCCGAAACCCAATCCGCTTACGTTCCAGGAACTGATCCTGCGATTGCAAACTTTCTGGGCAGAGCGCGGGTGCGTCCTGCAACAGCCCTATGACGTCGAGGTGGGTGCGGGCACCATGGCGCCGGAAACTTTTCTGCGCGTGCTGGGGCCGCAACCCTACAAGGTCGCTTACGTGCAGCCTTCGCGCCGCCCGGCCGACGGGCGCTACGGAGAAAATCCCAACCGCTTGTTCAAGCATATGCAGCTGCAGGTCATCCTGAAGCCGCCGCCGGAGAATGTGCAGGAGCTTTATCTGGAATCTCTGGGCGCCATGGGCATTGATCTGCGCCAGCACGACATCAAGTTTGAAGAAGACAACTGGGAATCACCTACTCTTGGCGCCTGGGGGATCGGCTGGCAGGTCATGCTCGACGGCCTCGAAATCACCCAGTTCACCTACTTCCAGCAGTGCGGCGGCGTCGATCTGGATCCGATTTCAGCCGAGCTCACGTACGGACTGGAACGCATCGCATCATTCTTGCAGGACAAAGATTCCATCTATGACATCGTGTGGGCGCGTGACCCTGAAAACGCGCGCGTTACGACTTACGGCGATGTGCGCCTGGCCGACGAGCTGCAATTTTCGGTGTACAACTTCGAGTTGGCCGATGTGGAAAAAGCGTGGAAGCACTTTGAGCTGTGCGAGGGTGAGTGCAAGACGTTGCTGGAAAAGTATGCGGCATTCGCCAATGAGAAGAATGATGGAGTTGGCCGCGACAAGCAGCGCTTTCCCTTGCTCGCAGCTTATGATCTTTGCCTGAAGTGTTCGCACCTGTTCAACATTCTGGACGCGCGCGGCGCGATTTCGGTGACCGAGCGCGTGGGCGTGATTGCGAGGGTCAGGGCCCTGGCGGTGGGAATCGCGAAGGCCCGTGTAAATCAGCAGCGCGCAGAGTTGCCGACGAAATTGGAAGAAGGACCATTGGCGGAGAAGAAAGTAAAGAAAAAAGAAGTAGCACCTACAACGGCGTGAGCGTTGTCATCCTGAGCGGAGCGAAAACTTCGCTCGCGAAGTTTCCGCGCAGTCGAAGGACCCCTATAGCCGGCAGAATCTCAGATGTCTAGGGATCCTTCGACTCCGCAAGTCCGCTCGCAAGCGAGCGAACTCCCTCCGCTCAGGATGACAGGGAATAAGGTTAATGCCAGATTTTCTACTCGAAATCGGTTGCGAGGAGATTCCGGCGCGGATGATTGATGCGGCGTCGCTCGAACTGCGCGAACGCCTGCACAGGCTCCTCGACCGCGAACGGCTGCTGCCCGCGAGTGCCTTGACTTATCTTGACACGCCTCGCCGCCTGGCGGTGCTGGCCGCAAATATTCCAGCCGTCCAGCCCGACGTGGTCGACGAACAAACCGGCCCATCGGTCGCGGTTGCGTTCAAAGATGGGCAGCCCACTCCTGCGGCGCATGCCTTCGCAAAAAAAGCCGGCGTGGAGGTCTCCCAGTTGCAGCGCGTCACAACTGCGAAGGGCGAGTACTTGTCCGCGGTGGTCAGGAAGAAGGGGCGCTCAGCCGCTGAAATTCTGGCCGAGGCCCTGCGCAAAGAGATCGCATCCATTTACTGGCCGAAGAATATGTACTGGCGCAAGCCCAGCGAGCGCTTCGTGCGCCCGGTGCGCTGGCTGGTGGCCATGCTCGATGAGGAGGTCATCCCGCTGGAGTTTGACGGAGTTCGCGCCGGCAACCAGTCGCGCGGACATCGAATTCTGGCTGATGGTTCAGTCGCGATTCCCCGCGCCGGCGCCGCATACGCAGAGGCGCTGGAGAAAGCCAGGGTCATCAGCCGCGAGCAGAGAGAAAAGCAGATTCGCAAAACCCTCGACGCTGCGACTCGCACCATTCCCGGCGCGCGCTGGCGCGAAGACAAGTCACTGCTCGAGACCGTGGTCAACCTGACTGAATGGCCGGCGGCAATCCTGGGTACATTCGATCCCGAATTTCTGGAGTTGCCGGAAGAAGTTCTGGTCACGGTCATGCGCGACCACCAGAAGTACTTTGCGGTGGAGGATTCCCGGGGCAGCCTCTCGCCCCACTTTCTGGCCGTGCTGAATACCGACGGCGATCCCGACGGCATCATCCGGCACGGCCACGAGCGCGTGCTGCGGGCGCGCTTCAACGACGCCCGCTTTTTCTGGCAGACTGACCAGAAGCATCCTCTGCGCGAGCGCACGGCGTGGCTCAGGAACGTAACCTTCCAGAAAGATCTGGGCAGCTACTGGGACAAGGTGCAGCGGGTGCAGCGGGTGTGCAGCTGGATGTGCGAGAAGATTCGGCAGGGCGGCGTTGCGGTGCGCCCGGGCGTGGTGCATAAAGCCGCGCTGCTGGCCAAGGCCGACCTGACTACGGAACTGGTCAAGGAGTTCACCGAATTGCAGGGTATTGTGGGCGGCCTGTACGCCAGAGTGCAGGAACTCGATCCCGACATGAAGGCCGAAGCGCGCGAGGCCGTCGCCATCGCGATTTACGATCACTACAAGCCCGAGTCTATGGAAGACCCGGTTCCGCGCACGGTCGAGGGGGCGGTGCTTTCGATTACCGACAAGGCGGATAGTATTGCGGGCATGTTCGCGCTGGGACTTCAGCCCACGGGATCGAAAGATCCGTTTGCCCTGCGCCGCCAGGCCAATGGAATCGTCAAGACCATCGCCGAGCACAATCTGCCCGTCAGTCTCAGCCAACTGTTCAAGGATGCGCGCGAGGCCTATCGTGGGTCTTCTGCCGAGAAGAAGTTCGCTGACGCCGTGGACTATAGCGGTACGGTAAGCCACTTTATGCGCGAGCGCCTGGAATTTTATTTGCGCGATGTCCTCGGCTACCACTACGACGTGGTGAGCGCGGTGCTGGCGGCGGATGCGGATGATGTCGTGGATGCCGTGTCCCGGGCCCAGGCATTGAAGGGCGTTTTGCATATGCCCGAATTTCAAGCGATTGCGGCGGCGTGCAAACGCATGCGCAATATCCTGAAGCAGGCGAAGGATGCCGGCATCGAGCCCGCCGCACAATTCCAGGCTCTGCCTGATTCCGCCGATGAAGAAAAGCGGCTCGCTGCCTACGTTGAGACGCACGCTCCCAGAATGGAAGCGCACCGGCAGAAGAAGGAATATCAGCAGGCCTTGTCGGTTCTCTCGACGGCAAGAGAGCCGGTGGACGCATTTTTCGACAAAGTCATGGTCATGGCGGAAGACGAGCGCGTCCGCGCAAACCGTTTGGCGCTGTTGCAAACACTCTTAAAAGAATTCTCCACCCTTGCCGATTTCTCAGAGATCGTGACTGAAGGCAAGGAATCCAAAGAATCTTCGAAACAATAAAGGATGAACACCTGATTATGGCGACCCAAATTCTCCCCGAAACCAGCGTTGATACCACGGACAAGAATTCCGCGACGAAGTATGTTTACTCTTTTGGCGGCGGCAAGGCCGACGGCAACGGCAAAATGAAGGATGACCTCGGCGGCAAGGGAGCCGGTCTCGCCGAGATGACCAACGCCGGGCTGCCCGTTCCCCCCGGCTTCACCATCCAGACCGAGGCTTGCCGGGAATACATGCGCAGCAACGGTGTTTCCGCCGAAGTCGAACGCCAGATGGATGCGGCGCTCAAGAAGCTGGAGGAACTGCAGGGCCAGAAACTGGGCAAGGGCGAGAACCCGCTGCTGGTGAGCGTGCGCTCGGGCGCGAAGTTTTCCATGCCCGGCATGATGGACACCATTCTCAATCTCGGTCTCAACGATCAGAGCGTCGAGGCCCTGGCCAAACGCAGCAGCAATCCACGCTTCGCCGCCGATTCCTACCGCCGTCTGATCCAGATGTTTGGCAGCGTCGTGCTCGAAATCCCGAAGCATGCTTTCGATGAAGTGTTCGACGCAAAGAAAAAGCAGAAGAAGGCCAAACTTGACACTGACCTCGATGCCAAAGCGCTCAAGGAAGTGATCGAGGAATATAAGAAGGTCGTCAAAAAGCACACCAAGCAGGATTTTCCCCAGGACCCGCACCAGCAACTGGTGATGGCGCGTGATGCCGTGTTCCGTTCCTGGCAGAACGATCGTGCCAGGCACTACCGCCGCATCAACAACATTGACGACATGCTGGGCACCGCGGTCAACGTGCAAGCCATGGTCTTCGGCAATCTTGGCGATACCAGCGGCACCGGCGTGGGCTTTACTCGCAATCCCGCGACCGGAGCCAAAGAATTCTACGGAGAGTTCCTGATGAACGCGCAGGGCGAAGACGTGGTGGCCGGCATCCGCACTCCGGTCCCCATCCTCGAATTGCAAAAAGTGATGCCCAGCGTGTACGACCAGCTGCGCGAAATCACGACTCGTCTGGAGAAGCATTACAAAGATATGCAGGACTTCGAATTCACCATCCAGGAAGGCAAGCTCTACATGCTGCAGACCCGCAATGGCAAGCGCACCGGACCGGCGGCCGTGCGCGTCGCCATCCAGATGGTGGATGAAGGACTGATTACGAAAGAAGACGCGATTTTCCGTGTCGACCCCAACCAGCTTTATGAGTTTCTGCTGCCGCGTCTGGATGAGAAGAGCGCCAAGATCGAGGTGTTGGCCACCGGTCTTCCAGCATCGCCGGGAGCGGCCGTCGGACAGATTGTCTTTACCGCCGATGAAGCGGTGGAAAAAGCCGGGCACGGCCCCAGCAAGCACCCCGTCATCCTGGTGCGCGCGGAAACCACTCCGGAAGATATTCACGGCATGGAAGTCGCGGTTGGAATTCTGACTTCGCGCGGCGGCATGACCAGCCACGCCGCCGTGGTCACGCGCGGTATGGGCAAGTGTTGCGTCGCCGGCGCGGGCGATATCGAAGTCGATGAAAAGGCGCGCGAGATGCGGGTGAAAGGGCAGGTATTCAAGGGCGGAGACTGGATTTCGCTCGATGGCACCACCGGACGCGTCATCAAGGGCAAACTCGGCACCATGGCTGCCAAGCCCGACGATCCGGAACTGATGAAGCTCATGAGCTGGGCCGAACCATTCCGCAAGCTGGGTGTGCGCGCCAACGCCGACATCCCGCGCGACGCCATTCAGGCGCGCGCTTTTGGCGCCGAAGGCATCGGCCTCTGCCGTACCGAGCATATGTTCTTCGGCGAAAAGAAACTGCCTCACATGCGGGCCATGATTCTCGCCAACACCGAGAAGGATCGCCGCGCCGCGCTCAAGAAACTGCTTCCATTGCAGCGCGCCGATTTTGTCGGTGTGTTCCGTGCCATGGACGGCTTCCCGGTCACCATTCGCACTCTCGATCCGCCATTGCACGAATTTCTGCCGCGGCGCGAAGACCTGATGGTGGAAATCGCGGTGCTCGAGGCCACCAAGCCGAAATCGCCCAAGCTGAAGGGACTCAAAACCCTGCTGCGCCGGGTCGAGGAGCTACACGAATTTAATCCCATGCTCGGACACCGCGGCTGCCGCCTGGGAATCACCTATCCGGAAATCACCGAGATGCAGGCCCGCGCCATCTTCGAGGCTGCGGTCCTCGTGGCCCGGGATGGAGTGAAGGTCTTTCCCGAAGTCATGATCCCGCTCACCGCCACGCTGAAAGAAATGGCGAACCAGGCCGCGATTGTCCACCGCGTCGCGCAGGAAGTTTTCAAAGAAAAAGAAAAGAAAGTGGACTACCTGGTCGGCACCATGATCGAACTCCCACGTGCCGCGCTGGTCGCGGATGAAATCGCGAAGGAAGCCCAGTTCTTTTCTTTCGGCACCAACGATCTGACCCAGACCACTTTCGGTTTCTCCCGCGACGACATTAACAAGGTGCTGCCCACCTATCTGGAGGAGGGCATCCTGAAACAGGATCCCTTCGCCGTCCTCGACCAGGAGGGTGTCGGCCAACTGGTCAGGATGGCAACTGAACGCGGGCGGAAGACACGCCCCGGTTTGAAAGTCGGGATCTGCGGCGAGCACGGAGGTGAACCGTCGTCGGTCGAATTCTGCCACAGAGTAGGACTGAACTACGTCTCCTGCTCACCCTTCCGCGTGCTGACGGCGCGTCTGGCGGCGGCGCAGGCTGCGGCCGCTGATAAGTTGAAAGTCGAAAGCGGCAGAACGAAATAGATCCCGGTCGCGGAGAACACGGAGGTCACGGACAGTTTGAAACAAACTCCGTGTCCTCTGTGTCCTCCGTGGTTTGTTATCCGACCGTTGCCGTCACTGCACTCGCTGCAACCGCGAAATCAGCTTCTGCGCGAAATTCTGTTCCGACTCCGACCATAACAGGCGGGCGTTCGCGCCGGAGTTCTTTTCCACCTTGCTGGTAAACTCCACCAACTTCTGCACGTTGGCACGCACCCTTGTCTCAGCCTCGCTGGTCAGCGGAACATCTTCCTGGAGAAATGGCGAGTCCAGGCCAAGGTCCACCTGGATGTGGCCTTCCTGCTGATAGACACTTTCGTCAAATTCCGTGCCATGAACCAGAAATTTCACCGGGGAGGGCTGCAGGGTCCACTCTCCATTCTCGGCCACCACCCACAAGTCCCAAAAGGCTTCAAACATGTAAGCGTAGTCTTCGTGCAACAGGTCGGACGCGATTAGCACCGCCGCCTCGGGGGAAACTCCAGGCGTAAATCGACGTTCGAGGATGGTTGGCTCATTCCAGGAGACCGGGTGGAGGGCCAAATAGGTGATCCCCGGCCGCGCCACAGAAAACGGAAATTGGCGCATCACGTTGAGCGCGTGAGGCAGCATGTCGTCCGCCTCAAAGGAGGGAAACCAAAGGTTCAAGTAGAGAGGATCAGCCATGCAAGGCGCGGACATCGCCGCTGCCCATATTCTAAATGCGATGCCCGAACTGGAATAGGGATTCTCGAAACTGCTTCTTCCCGGACCAGGCCCGCGCCGTCGAACTACCCTTTCTTACTGGGTGCGGTGTAGATCAGGGAAAATTCGGACTGAGGCCAGGGAGATCAACAGTGTGGAATCCGGCACAAGTTTGACTGGCCATTTCAAACCGAACCCGTACTCAAAGCTCATGATGGTAGAATGACAATTACCTGATTCCTCAGTAGTCCCCGTCGTCTAGCCTGGCCTAGGACATCGCCCTTTCACGGCGGTAACACGGGTTCAAATCCCGTCGGGGACGCCAAATCAAATCAAACAGTTACCTCAACGCCAGTCGGAAGCGCCTTCGTACCGGTGACATACTGGTGACATTCCGAGAAGGCCGTATCCAGGCTGCTGACGGCATCCGCCAGGAAAGTCGGCGATAGGTGCTGGTAACGCGCCGCCATCCTCAAATCCTTGTGCCCTAGCAGTTGCGCCACGGTGTGAATGTCAGCGCCCTTCATGCGTAGCCAACTCGCCGCCGTGTGGCGCAAGTCGTGGAAGTGAAAGTTCTCGATCTCAAGCTTGCGGCACAATCGGGAGAAAGCAACGCTCACCCATTCCGGCTGAAGCTTGGGAAACAGAAGTCCGGTGGTTTTTGTTTTTTCGGAAACAGGCAGCGATTCAATAGCCTGGACCGCCAGCCGATTGAGATAGACGATTCGACTTTCCCCGTTTTTGGTATCTGATAACAGCACGCGCCCGCCGTTAAGGTCAATATCCAACCAGCGCAGCCCTAGGATTTCGGATCGGCGCATGCCGGTGGCGACGGCTATGGCGATGATCGGTCGGAGCCATGCTGGTGCAGCTTCCAGAACCATGCGCAATTCGCAAGGCTGCAAATATCTAACCCGGCCTGCTGCGGGCTTGGGTGGCTTTATGCCGTGGGAAGGGTTCGTCGGGATGTATTCCCATTCTTCAACTGCCAGACGAAGCAAATGCTTCAGGACATTCAATTCCTTCGCGACGGTTGCATTCGAGACCTCGGCGCAGCGCGCCGTGATGTAACGCTGCACGGTCGCCCTGCGGAGGGCGCGGAGATCACAAGCGAAGAAAGGCTTTAGGTGATCTTCGATTATGCCGCGCTCGCGTTCGTAATTCGCGGCGCAGATGCGTTGCCGCTGATGCGTCAAATAGTCCTGCGCGACTTCGGCGAAGGTTTCAGGGCCAGCGGGGCGCACGCCATGCGCCTTCGCAGTTTCCTCGCGTGATACGTATCCGCTGCGCAGGTCTCCCGCCTTCGTCTTGTTGGGTGCTTCGACTTTTCGCCGTCGTCGCCGTCCATCGGCATCTTTGTATGAAATCCAGTAGCCCGGACGGTCTTTGCGCGTGTAGATTCCATCACCGTTTCTTGGCATCGTGTTTCCCCTTTCGGCGGTTCGCTGAGTAATGACGTTGGTAGAATTGGCGCTGGTGTTTACGATTGAGCGCTTTGAATTTTTCGGTGGTCCGATAGCGAGCACGGTAGCACTTGCGAGAGCAATATTCCCCTTCCGGTCTTTCAGCAAAAAACCAAAGCTGGCAATGGGCACATTTGCGGAGCCTGGTGATGAGATTGGCGCGGGTCAAGTCGATCGCCATTTTGGCGTATGTTTGGGCTTCGTCGGCGGACTCGTACGCTTCGCAGAGGACGAAGGCTGGAACAGCCGCGCTGGTAACGCCTTGGAGTTGAAGTACCCACGGATAACGCTTCAGGGCAGCATTGATGGAGTCCTTCTCTTTCTCTTCCAGCTTCACACCCTTGCGCGCGTTTTCTCGTAATGCCGTTAGTTGCAGGATGAAGGCTAAAGTGCGCTGCTTCGACTCCTCGCTTGAGCCCCAACTGTTTTCGCTATTCAGCCACCCGGCCAGATGTCTGCCTCTCTCCGCCATTTCTTCATTCATGTTCGTAAGTAACTCCTAAACGTCGGAATCGTCCTAGATAAGTTACTCTATAGACAGCTAACAGGACTTAGGACAACAATGCAGATCCTAGGACATGGTGCAAAGAAAAGCAAGCAAATTCCGGAGGTTAACAACCGTGGGAAAACTGCATTCAATCGAAAGCGCGGCTGAATTTCTTGGAGGTCTGAGCCCTTGGACTATCCGTAGGTGGCTCACCGATGGCAAATTGCCTCGCGTGAAAGTCGGCTCAAGGACCATGGTGCTGGAATCCGACCTGATCGCCATGGCTCAACCTGAAACACCAGCACAAGCGGCAGCACGCAACGTTGCGGCAGAGGCGCGCAGCAAGGCCGGAGCGAGGTAAAGCCATGAGCGACAAGCTGAGTCCCAAACAACGGGCGTTCATGGCCATACTTCAAACCCAGTGGCCGCAGTGGACAAGTGCGGTCCAACTTTCCAGGGTATCCCTCGCCTACACACGCGTCATTCACGAGCTGCGGGCTAAAACAATTCTGATCGCTAATCGGGTCGAGATCCAACCGGACGGCAGCCGGCACGGCTATTACCGCTTGGGACCCGCGCCAACTCCCCGGTCTAGCGTGCTGCGAGCGCTGAAGACTGAAGCGCCACAGCAGAACCTAATCGACCGCCCGGAAGAACTTTTCGATGCGGCTGGGAGGTACCCGGACTAATGCCAAAACGAATCCTTGACGGTGACGCACTTTGGAAGTCTGGAACAATTTCACAGGTACAGCCTCCGCGTTTTCGCGCGGAGTATGCGAACCTCCTGCCCCTCGCCATGGCCAGCGGAAGTTTCGAGTGCGATCCGCGGGCAATCTGGGCGACGTGCTACAGCTACAACCGGCCGGACATCACGCCGGAGGATACCGTGGCAATCCTCGATGAGTTTGAGCGAGTGAAGCTGCTCTATCGCTGGACGGTTTCCGGGCACACCTGGGGATATTGGGTCGGCATAGAGAAGCCGGGCCGACTTCCATCACAGGCGCGTCAGAAAGAGCGGCACGAAAGAACTGGCGAACCCGTCCCACAAGACGAGTTGCGCGTTTTTCTTGGACAAGAACCAATAGGGAGCCAACAGGAAACCATCAGGGAGCCAATAGGGTCCCTTGGTTTAGGTTTGGGTCCTGGTTCTGGTTTAGGTTCAGGTAATGGGAATGGTTTCGGTTTGGGTTCTGGCTCTGGGGTGGGGTCTGGGGAGGGGGACTCCTGTGACGAAAGCGTGACGAAATCAGTACGAGAACGGAACGAAAATCAAAATCCCCCCTCAAGTCAAAATCAAAACATTTCCCCTAGAAGAAAAAAAGAAATTCAAGATCAAAAGCTGCTGCAAGGCGAAGTCAGGCTCTACCGAGAAGCGCACGGCAGGGAACCAGACTACCTAGCAGTTTTGAAGATTTCAGAAAAGACTCATCTGCCATTCGAGTACGCCCAGCGTTTGCTGTCAGAACCGGCGATGCAAGGGAGAGGTGAGACCGGGTGATAAGAGGCCGAGGCTCCACATCTCCCAGCTTTCTTTCATGTGAAGCCTCAGTCGGAAAGTTGACTCGCGATTGTGACACTGAAAGAGCGTCTGTAAATGGCACAAGAATTGGGACAAGAAGAATTGCGTGGGATTGGCTTCGCGAGCAAAAATTTTGAGGGGCAGCGACAGGCTACGAAGTCTTTCCGACCTGATCGGGCCGGTGCGTCGAAACCCCTGGGCGCTTGAAATACGCTTCGCGCCTGACGCTGCCTCGAACGTTCTCAATTTTCTTAATCTCCTTTTCACCTCCTGGATATTTGATAGCTGAATTGCAATGCAAAACGCTGTGATCCGCGACACCGCTGGAAGTGAGGGCGATCACGCAGGGCTCACTACCCTGCTGGGGGGACAAAAGTGGACTGAGAGTGAGGTGGGGGACCTTCTAGTCTCTACAGCTTTTCGCCGTTTAGCAGGGGCTGCCCACAGACGAACTTCCGCGATTCCACGGTTTTCAGGTGACATGCGGAGAAAAATGTTACACGCATAACGCTAGTAGATACAGCAACTTATAAGCGTATTGTAACGTCAAAAGGCAGGGCAAAGCGCGGAAATGGGGCATGAATGGACCCGGTTAGGGCTGAAAAAGTGGGACAAAACGCGAAAATGGCGCGCTACGCGCCGCGGGGTCTGAGTGCGGAAGCGAAACGACTTTTTCGGGAAGTTGTGGTGCAGAACGGGTTGGACACAATTGACGATGCCGCGTCGATGACTCTGCTTGAGAACGCCTCCCGCGCCCTCATGCGATTACGCGAGGCCGAGGCCGTCATCCGGAGGGAGGGCCAGACTGTCAGGGACCGTTTCCGGCAACTGAAACCGCACCCCATGGCGGCCAGGATCGACTGCGAAGGCCTGACCATTCGCCAGTCGTTGGCGGCAATAGCGAACCATTCCGCGGCGGCGCGCTATCAACGCGGGCTGGATGATCGTGACCCGTGGGGGCATGCCCTGCCGCGTCAGGCGGGCACAGGACCGACGATCTAGGACGCGGTGGCCCTATAGCATGGCGGAATTTTCCCTCTTGCCTGGAGAGGACAAAGGTGTATTGTTAGCTAAGAGCTAACCACAAGGCTTATTGTTAGCTACGAGCTAACTAATGCGCTCTCCTCGCGGGGGGGGGGCGTGAAACCGCAACGCACTACGACCTTCTCAGAGAGAGGAAGCGAAAAACATGAGTCCCGCCGACCGTACTTCATTGCTAGCCCAAGCCGAACAACTTTTAAAACAACCAAATTTTTCCCGCGAGTCCGCCAGCAAAGTGGAATCGCTCCTAATGCTCGCAGACCGTGTAACCGACCACGACTCGCTTCGCAGAGCCACGCTGCGTTCGCGCGACATCGAACTTGGCCGAGCGCCGCAGCTATCCGAACCTACATCTGAAGATCAGGAATTTCGGACGTATCTCAGGGCGAGCGATTCGCGCATGGTGCGGGAACTCGAAAAGCGCGCCGGAATGAACGTGGGCACAGGCTCGGCCGGCGGTTGGCTTGCGCCAGCCGGATTCGCGCAGCGTGTAGAACTTGCGCTGGCCGCTGCCGACGGCATTTTCAGGGCTTCCACTTCGTTCGAGACTCAGCGCGGCGGCGCTTTCAATTATCCGATAATTGATGACGAGACAATTTTTGCAACAGTGATTGCCGAGGCCGCGACCAGTGTGACCAGCAATGTTGATGTCGCCTTTGCGGCGATTGAATTTCCCCAGATCCAAACCTGGAGATCCGGCTTCGTCAGCGCCTCTTGGGAAGTTCTCCAAGACAGTAGTTTCGATTTCGAAGCCTTGTTGGCGGATACGTTCGGCAAAAGACTGGCGCGCGGAATCGCCAAATATTTGATCGGCGTCCTGGTTGCGAGTGCGCCGGTCGGAGTCACTGCGGCTTCGCCAACTGCTGTGACGGCAAACGAAGTGCTGGAATTGCTGGACGTTCTCTCCGAAGATTTCCAGCCCAATGCAAGTTGGTTGATGAGGCAATCGACGCTGAATGCGATCAGGGAATTGAAATCAAGCAGTGGCGGCAATTTCATGTTTCCCGCGGCGCAAACTGCCGATGGCCAGGAAACCCTGATGGGGCGCAGGGTTTACGCGTCGCCTTCGATGGATGCGCTCACCGACATCGGCTTTCCAGTCGCCTATGGAGATTTTTCCAAGTTTGTTATTCGGCGCGTGGCCGGGAGTGTCGCAATCAAGGCGTTCCCGGAACGTCAAGCCGAGTATGGGCGCGTTTGTTACGAATCATACTTGAGGGCGGACGGCGCACTGCTGGCCGCGACTCCTCCGGCACCGATCGTGCTGCTTTCAGCGCAAGGCGGTTCCTAATGGAAAACCACACTGAGTACCGAGTTATTCGCGACGGCGAATTGCGCGCTGCTGGCGATTTGCGGGTTACCGGTTACGCAGCGGTGTTCGACACGCCTAGTTTGCCACTTCGTGAGCACGCGCATTCATTCACGGAAACCGTGCGCAAAGGCGCGTTTATTAAGACCGTCCGCGAAGACGACGTGAGGGCGTTGTATTCGCACGATGATTCCAAGATTCTCGGGCGTACGAAGGCCCGGACCTTAATGCTGGCCGAGGACAACGTTGGGTTGCACGCGGAGATTCATTTGCCGAACACGACGTTAGGGCGGGACGTTCATGAAAGCGTAAGGCGCGGTGACGTTAGCGGAATGTCGTTCCGGTTCTCTGCGCGTCAGGACAATTGGAGCCACGGCGGCGACCAAAGAGAATTGCTGGATGTCCAGCTCATGGAAATTTCTCTCGTGGCATTTCCCGCGTATCCGGCCACGACAGCAGAGGCCAGATCCATTGGTCTGCCCGTGGACGCTGAGATATTGACTTATGCGGGCGTGATGCCAGTGAGCGACGAAGAGAAGCGAAGGCTCGAATTGCGATTGAAATTGCTCCAGCGATTGTAGATGGTTTTTCATAACCTCACCGACGCAGGGTAGGGACCGCTGCGCATTCCTCGCACACGTCGCCGCCTGAATTACGCTTCCTTGACCAAAACCCCAGACGCGGTTCAGTGATCGCCTTGGGCCTGGCCGGGTGAAATCAGGCCGCTGGCGCTGCGCCTAAGAATTCGACCGCCCACCCGCAACTTAAGCATAGGATCGGCAGATCTTCGCCGCGTGCTTCCCACTGCTGCGGCGAGTACTCGCGCTGCTGGGTTTCGTCGTGCCGGGGACATTTCGGATTGCGGCAGATGTACTGGTACGCCATGATCGGACCCCCGGTCGGGCACTCAACCCTGGCTGGGTGAGGGTCTTTGGTCTATTTCCTAAGTTTGCGGGCCTTTTTTCCGAGCTGCCGCAGAGTGTGCTCCAATTCGCGAAGTGACTTGTCAAACTCAGCTTGCAGCTTTGCCGCCCCAGGGCTGGCTAGCCACTTTATATCTTCCTCTATTCTGCGTAAGGCGCTCTGAGCGGTAAGGGAAGACCATTTTATGTCTTTTTGTATTCTGCTTAAGATTTCAGGAGCGGTACGGAAAGATTTTGTGGGCATACTCTTACCTCTTTTCTATTACAGAATATTGCCGGAGATGGTGTGAGCCGCAGTGACAGAGAGCACACGTCCATGTGATCGGGCGCGCACCCAAACCGCTCACTTAGGCGCGTCTGCAGCTCTTGTCGGGACCGCGTAATTCAGGCAGGGAAAGGCACGAGGAAGACAGAGCGTTGGGGCATTCGCCACTGAAATTTACCTGTTCGGCTTAGTCACTAGGCTGCATCGGCAAGGCTTGCGTCGGCATCCAAAGCTGCAGCCCAGAAGCGGACGACCAAGACGAAACAGAAGAAGAAGGCCAAGTTATGAAAAAGGGCTCCCATGCTTCCCCCGAAGCGCGGAAGCACATGAAAGAGGCGCAACTTCGTGCCACTAGGCTGTCATACGTTACGCCCGAACAGCTGGAGGCGTGCCGCCTAGACCCGGCATGGGAGGCACGGCAGGGCATGGCAAATTGCGTCGTCTGTCGAGAGTGTGGCGCAAAACTGCATGCGCCTTTAGGGGGCAACAATGGCCATCTGTGGAGACTGCACGAGATGACTGCGCGCGCCTACCGCGCTGCATACCCTGGCGCTCGAGCCCGTCCCGGTCCTGCTCGTAATTTCCAGTGAAGTGGTGAAAAACGCGCGCTCGTTTATGATGATCTGGCAAGAACTTCTGACCAAGGTTTCCGACGGCCCTCCGTCCGTCGGTAGAAGCGCAAGGCGCGACGCCATGGCGTGCAGGGAGAGCCTGCAACGGGGTTAGTTTTCCCCCATGCAACAGCGCCCGCCTTGCGCTAGTTTGGAATTAACTCACCCGCTGTCGTGTCGTGATCCGCAAAATTTGCCGACCGGGCAGGATGGAACGGTCCGAGATGCACCAATCGCCAATTCCACCGCGCAGCATGGGGTGCACGTCATCTGCACGGCTGTGCCAACCGAGCAGTTGGGCAGAGCGCCCGCCTTCGAGATAGACGGCTTCACCGCTGAGAATCAGTCCATCAACGTAAGCGCGGGACTTGTGCAAAAGCGGGCGGTCGCAGAGAGCGTTAGCGTCTTTGCTGAATAACCTGACCTTCACGCCGACAATATAACATAGACGGATATCGATGTATGTCGGGGCAACAGCGGTTTATAGCAGACTCAGGAGGTAGTGGAGGCCGAACAGGATTAAGCCGACTATACCGGCGAATCCAAGCACGCTCCCCACCACAGCGGCAATTGTGAACAGGTCAGTAAGCAGCCCATTGGGGGCCCCGTCCACCTTTGGCGTGCGTCGGTCGCGAATCACTAGGATGATGACCGCCAGCAACACGGCCAACACCAACACGCCCGCAATTTCCAGTCTATTCACTTTTTGCCAAAACTCGACCCTGTCGCTTTCTCGCGTCCGAACTTACGACGAGGCTCTTCGTATCCAGAGCAAAGACACTCCTTGCAAGGCCCTCTACTCTTTGGCCCAACTACGGGGTGACTCGCTTTGGCGTGATGGCACTGTGCGCATTTCAGAGTTGACATGTTCGGCCGATTATAAACTGCAAGGGACTTGGGCCGCGCGGCTACACGCGGCGCGAGACCATTCGGTGGGAACGCTACCTGGCCCACGTCGGCGATTCGTTTGCATCGCGACGAAAAGGGAGGATCAGAAGAGCAACCAGGCCGCGCCGCACGCTGTCTTCTCCGCAGAGCGCCGCTATCCTGTCAGCCCGCCCGCACCATAGCCGCCACCTCAGCTTTGGAGAAAGTGCGGCTATCGCTATCCCCGAAATGTGGGTTTACTATCACGCCGGAGCAGGTCAGGCGAGCGGATTTTGAGTGGATGGAGTGTCCGAAGTGTGGCGAGAGATTCGTGGTTTAGTGAGGCAAACCTTTGGCAATCGCCTTCCGTAGGTTAGTCTTGGCTGTTTTGTCCAAACCCCACACGTGGTCACCCTTCGGTGTGGGATGCATCACCCTCACATTCGAGTCCGTTTCGAGTGCCCGTTTTACTTTGCTGTCGTCTAGTATCGTCGAGGCGCTCACGGTCTTATTGCAATGAAGGCAGTAGGCCTCAAATGTCATGCTGCGAGTCTACTCCGCCTTCTCCAGTCTAGCCCGGCCGCACCATAGCCAGAGTGATTGAGTCAATTTCCAAAAGGGGGAGGGGAGCGTGGACCTCCCTCCCCCTGGAGAATCATCCACGCCCCATCCATCCCGGGGCGGAAACAGGCGACGTTCCACCCTAATGGAACGTACCTGAGTCTGGGTCTGCCGTGAATGGCTCAACAGTCATACCGCCCAAGTTACCTGCGTGCATCGAAGTAACCAGTTTTTCGTCGGCGGCTGGATTAAGGCAAAGACCACTTGACAGGCTGGCTAGACCCAATAAGAATCTGGCTCCGAAGTGATTCCAGAGTCATGCGCAATCTGGTGTGGGCGTCATCCTCCAGGGCGACGAATCGAAAGGGTTGCAAGCAGCCCGATTTAGATTTGCCTCTTGCGGACAAAAGCTCGGCCATACCGCGAACGATACCGTAGCTTGTCTGAAATGCCACTTCCACAAAGTCACCCTCTTCGAGAGCTTTGGATAAGACCAACAGTCCGCCAGTGGCTGAGAGTTCGTACAGCTTGGCTCGAACTGGTTGACTGCCTTTCGAGTGAATTGCAACGACAATCGAGCCAGGGACTCTTACACGCCTTGCCCGCTGGGCGGGATTGGGTTGGGGAAAATGGGTCATGGCTACCGACTATGTCATCCGATGCCCTGCCCCCATAGATAACCCAAGGGCGTGGCCGACCGGGTGGCAGCAAGCCGTTTAGGCTGCCGAGGCGAAGCAGTTATTTCTTTGGGCGCAAATTCGGCCAGATGAAGACCAAAAACACTAGACACGATGCGAACAGCAAGAAGATCAACACTGCGAACCCGCACCGACAAAAACTGCATGTAGGCCAAAATTGCTAAGAACCCAGCCACAAATCCCGTGATACGAGTCCACGTCATTTCGGGGCCATTATGCTACGAACCAGTACGACTGATTAAAAAAAGTAATTCCTAGCCCGCCCGCACCATTCGCCAGGATCACCGGAATTGGTGGACGGCTGTCGGGGGACCGCCGGGCCGCCCCGGTCTGTAAGCCCGGCAGCGTAAAGTTTGTCCGGCATGGTGGCGTCTTGTCATCGGGGACGAATAATTCCTTCGGGCAGTATTCACAAATAGCCCCTCTGTTACCAAAGTCACTTGTTAAGTTTACTTTCCGCAAAACTGCTAGGACCACGAAGTAAACTAGCCGCCAAGGAGCCATCCCCCATGAAGAACTTCGTTCGATCTCTCTGGAACAATCAGGACGGCCAGGACATTGCGGAATATGCCGTCATGTTGGCTGTTATTCTCGTGATCGTAGTTGGCACGATTCGCTTGGTCGGTTCCAACGCTAACAACGTATTCTCTTCGGTCGCCAGTTCGGTACAGTAAGCGTGAACTGGTTAGCGTCGTGTCGGCGTTTGCGCGTCGGCACGGCGCGTTTTTTAGGACTTCGGCGACAAGCTACTCCCCGTTAGCAGTAGGAAGTCAAACGCCGGTGACATTACGGTGACATAACTCTCTGCAAACCAGTACCAACCGAAGCAAGCCCGTACTCTCTCCGATGTGGCGCAAAGGCGCATAAACACTGACGAAGTGCTAGCATAAACCAACCGATGCAAAGCGCGGCAAGATGCCTCATTGGCCCTTTCACGGCGGTAACACGGGTTCAAATCCCGTCGGGGACGCCAGCCTTGAAAGTCAATGTTTACGCAGCGTCCGCGCTGTTTTCGATAGCTGGGGCACTGCTCTATTGAAATTGACTCCAAACTTAACATGTATCCGGCAGAGCCGGTCGTGAGAGCCACGGGTGACTAACAGCGTTTGTGCACGGCGCTTTCTAGCTCTTCCGCCCGTTCTCCGCGCCGTCAGTATAAGCAGGCATCGGGTAATAAACTGCTCCTCCTGCAGAAGCTTCAAAGGGATAAGTCGAGACTAGTTAAGGCCGACTCGGCGAACCAGATCCTGAAAACGAGGGTCGCTGCGAAGAGGGTCGAAGTAGGGATGCGTTTTGAGGAACATCAAAATGTTGGAGTGTTCCCTATAAGCCTGCTCAAGCCAGGCGAAGGCCTGCTCATGGTCGCCAAGCCCTAAATAAGCATTCACAAAGGCTCCGGCGGGAACGTATCCTGACTCCCGGCGGCGCTTTAATTCCGCAAGCAGCCGAAGCGCGTCGGCTCGTCGTCCCGCATGGGCATAGGCCCGGATTAACACGCCGGTTGCAGCAGGGCTGCCGTGTGAAATAGAAACTATCTTCTCCAGCGGCGAGATTGCATCTGCAGGCTGGTTGTTGGCAATGAGCGCTGCACCCCTGATCCAAAGCGCGCCGCCGTCATCGGGCCGCACTGCCAATACAGCATTCGACTCCCGAATCGCTTCGTCGAAACGGTGGGATTGGAACAGAATCTCATTAATGCCAAGCCCGTTCATCGCAAGCGGATCCAGTTCCCGGCCTCTTTGTGCCCATGCTATAGCTTCTTGCGTACGTCCCTGACACATCAGCCAATCAGCAAATCCAGCGTACGCATCCGCGCCGCTCGGGTTCAATTCGAGAGCCCGCTGGAATTCGACCTCAGCATCGGACCAGCGCCACTCGTGTTGAAGAACGATTGCCAATTGCGCGTGTGCCATACCGAGATCGGGGTCAAGTTCCAGCGCCTTTCTGGCGGCGAGGATGGCTTTCGGGCGCGTCTCCTCAGGGGGTACACCGACAAAAATGGTGCCCAAAGATGTGTAGGCCTCTGCTAATCCCACGTAAGCTGGGGCAAACGTCGGGTCTTTGTCGAGTGCCTGCCGGAAGTATTTGATGCTTTCATCGTCGCCTGCCTTGTCATTGCTTTTCGCCAGGGCAAACTGGCCCCTTAGGTAATCTTCGTACACTTCTGGCGAGACGGAGCGCACCTTCGCAAGCCGCTCTTGCTCCTTGCCACTAACTGTTGCTTGAACCTTTGCGGAAATGGATTGCGCCACTTCGCTCTCGAGAGCCAGTACGTCTTGCAGGTCGCGATCGTAGGTTTCCGACCAGAAGTGTTCGTCAGTTGCACCGCGAATCAGCTGTGCGTGCACGCGAATCCGACTGCCCTCTCGTATTACCGACCCTTCGACGATGGCATCGACGTGCAGTGCCTTAGCAATCTCTGGCACCGAGATCTGTGTGTCCTTGAAGTGCATCACCGACGTTCGGGAAATGACACGCAGATCGTGAATCCCGGAGAGGCGTCCGATGAGCGATTCAGTCATACCATCAGCAAGGTATTCCTGGGAAGGATCGCCGGAGAGATTTTTCAAAGGCAGTACCGCCAGCGACGTGATGGGCGGTGGCTTGACGCCCTTAGCCCCGCCGCGGTTCAGCACTAGAGCAATCATGAAAATTGCCAGCACAACAGCTCCGCCGAGCAGCACCTTCAGGCGGGTAGAAACCGTTCTCTTTTGTGTGGTTAACGGCGCCGAACCTGAAGCGGGCTGGGCTGGCGGCGGGAGTGGCTGCACCTGCAGGTCGGCATCGCCGTTATTGCAGATCACCGACGCGGCAAAGCGGTACCCCTTTCCGACCACGGTTTCAACAAAACGAGGCTTCTCTGGGTCGTCCCGCAGCGCTGCGCGGACCTTGCGGACAGCCACATTGATACTGTGATCGACATCAAGAAAGACGTCTTTACCCCAAAGACGCTCAGCGATCTCGTCGCGGGACACCAGCTCCCCACGCCGCTGGAGCAAAAGAATGAGCAACTCCATCGGGAGCTTTTCCAGGCGAACCGTACGTGTATCCCTTTGGAGCTGGTAGCGGGAGAGATCGAGGGTGAAATCACCGAATTGGAATCGTGGGGCCGTAAATCCCCCGGATATTCTTTGACATGTGGTTGCTGAAATGATGCGCTACGATCCGCAAAGAAGCAACAGTGCCAGCAACTTAGGGATTTACACGAAATTTACCCCGTCTTTACAGAACCTGCATTGCAATCCTGAGGCGCAATGGAAGATAAAGGCGATCACACTCAGACTTTGGAGGTTCTGTCAAACATGACACGTAAACTTATGTGGTTGGCACTATGCATGACCGCAATTGGGGTCGTGGCCCTCTATCATGCAGAATCTGCCCGAGCGACGCCCGCCTCTGGATTCACAGGACAGAACCTTATCCCGTTCACTGCCACTTTTGGGGAATTTCAAGTAGTTAACCACCTCACCAAAGACCAGCTTCAGCAGCTTGCTCCCGCTTTTCCCGGCGATACCTGGCTATCTTTTCAGAAGACCCAGGGTCCGACGGACCTGTACCTGCAGAGCAATAACTGGCAGCCTGGGGGAAGCACCGGCTGGCACCGGCATCCTGGCCACAGCCTGATCGTGATCACGTCGGGACAGGTAACGCAATATCACGCTGACTGTACACCGGAAGTGTACGGGCCGGGAACAGCAAATGGTCCGACTTTAGTGGATAGCGGGAACGACGAGCATCTGATTCGGAATGAAGGCTCAGTTGTTGCGACAGGCTTTGCTGTTCAGCTCGTTGCTAGTGGTGCGCCCCGCCGGATTGACATATCCGAAGCGCCAGCGACCTGCCAGATTCTCTAAATTGGCATTCGCGGGGCAAGAGCGCAGCGACGGCCATACGTCATCTATTGCCGATGCCGAGTGGCTTCGCCACCGGCCGGACGAAGCGTCGCATGATCGTAGAGGGCCAGGAGGGCTGCTTGCCGCGTTTTGCCCCGCACGCGGCGAGTCGCTGGCACAGAACCAGTCTTCGGGCTTCTTGTAAGGCGTGATGTTGTCGGCTTTATGATTTCGCTTAACACGTCGGGCTTGGTTTCATCCCGCACCAGGTGGGGAAATTTCTCTCCACCGTGATAATCGAGCTTGTAGGTGTTGTAGTAGTCCGTGTTCTCGACCAGTAACTCGAGTGCGGTGTTGCTGTTCTTGCCTGCTTGCAGCGCGTCGCCCAGCACATCTTTTGAGAACTTCCTCCCGTTCACGGCAACCACTTTCATACCCGGCCCGATTCCCGCCTGGGCTGCCGGCATGCCTTCAACCGTATCGCTGACCACTCCATCGTTTCTTAACCACAATCCGATCGAGTAGGCGGCGTTGATGGAGCCGCCGTCGCCTTCCCTGGCCTGCACCAGCGGCGAACGGGTGTCGTCATAGACCAGTTTCCAGCCGCTGCCTTCGATCCCTCCCAGTGGAGCACCCGGCCCGTGGTTGGTCAGGCGCTCGGTCCAGAAGCCGCGCCAGTCGTAAGGCGCCACCTGGTTCAGCGTGTTCACGATATCGTCGAAGGTATAAGTTTTCACCAGCGGGGGCCCGCTCGGAGGTCCGTGGAAGATCCGGCAAAAGTCATCCAGCGATTTCTGGCCGTGGGTCTCGTGGCGAATGATGATGTCCGCCCACAGCCAGTTCAGTTCATCTTCGTCATAGTAGTCGAGCGCTCGCCGCCATGACTTCCACTGATGGGGCGCGTCCTGCATCGCGGGAACGCCATCGGCGGTGTCCTGCAGGTTGCGCCAGGCACGCCCGGGAGTGTGGTCGAGTTCTGCGGCGGTGTTGGCCAGTGCGTCACGGAATTCTTCCGGCGTCCGTTCTCCCATGCGCCCGGTGAGAATCTCGCCGAGATATTCCGTGAGGCCCTCGTACACCCACAGCAGATCGGTCTGCATGGGTTTTTCGTAGTCAGGAGTGGCCAGATCGGCGGGACGCCGGTATTTTCCGTTCCACGAATGCACGAATTCGTGGGACAGTAATCCCGCGCCCAGCAGGCGTTTGGTCGGATCGACCAGGGCCCGTTCACCCAGTCGGCTGTCGTTCGATTCATGATGCTCCAGGCCGAAGTGGGCCACGTGGTCGCTCAGGCTGTACAGAAAGTGGTAGTCGCGATAATGCTGCGCGCCAAACAGGGCATCGGTTTGTTTCACCAGGTTCTTGTAGTGTTCCCAGACCTCGGCGGGAGCATCGAGCGCGGCCGCACTGTCGGCCGCGATGTCCATTTCCACCGGTGGGGTCTGTCCGGGATTGAGAGGAACGATTTTCAGATATTGACCGGTGATCACGGGGCCATCGACCAGCATGGTGAGCGAAACCGGGGCGAACTTGATCTCGCCTCCCGATTGCGAAGTCACGGCCAGCGAGGTCCCGAATTTCCAATCGGCCGGGAGGCGCAGGCTGGCCGTGTAGGTCAGGTCATCCGACGGCCATCCTGCGGGATACAGCAGCACATCGTTCCAGTTGAGGACTGCCATTTTGTCCGTGGCCGTGGCACCGCCGGTGTAGATGCCTTCTGACCCGGCAGGCGAGATGAAATCCAGCGAGGCCTCGATGCTGGACGCGCCGGCAGGCACATCCACGTGAAAGGTCCAACCATCCAGCAGATCGCGCCGCCAGGTCAGAGTCTTTCCGCCGGCAGTGAACTTCAGCCCGGCGAGGTCCTGGATCGGGCCGGTGGGGCCGTGCTCGCCAGGAATCCACTTGGGATAGAAAAGAGTGAGGCTCCCGGGTTTAGCGGGAATAGTCATGCGGGCATGAAAGATTTTTCGGGGCGCGTCGGTGGCATCGACCGACAGCGTGACCTGCGAGGCAGGCGCACCCGCCGCGATCACCGGTGAAACCAGAGCGACTAGCAGCAAGACATGGTGGAAAATCCTTCCGGGGAAGTTGGACACGAACACGCTCCTGGGGCCCTTACGGAATCGATTTAGAACACATGAATATAACAGCCGCCGGCCAGTCCGGTCACGTCCCCCCGGTGTGGGGCGGGCGCCCTCGCCCGCCGCTCTTGACTCTTGATGCTGTGCTTTCGATCCGAAGGTTGACTGGGGCAAGCGAAGGAATCAGATCCAGGTCAGGATCAAAATCAAAGGCGGCGGGCGAGGGCGCCCGCCCCACATGGTCTCAAATGCCAAGTGCTAAATGGCAGGTGCTGATTTATGATTTCCGCTGTGTCTGCGCACTCTCATCGCGGCCGCTTCATCACCTTCGAAGGACTCGACGGTTGCGGCAAGAGCACGCAACTGGAAAAACTAGGCGGCGTACTAAAAGCACAAGGCTTCTCGGTAGTCGTGACGCGTGAGCCAGGTGGAACCGCAACGGGAGAGAAAATCCGCCGGCTCCTGCTCGATACCGCGACCGCCGGCCTCTCCCCAATGGCGGAGCTGGCGCTGATGTTCGCCTCGCGCGCCCAGCACATCACGGAAGTGATCGAGCCCGCGCTGGCGGAAGGACGCGTCGTGCTCTGCGACCGCTTTACCGATTCCACCGAAGCCTATCAGGGGGGCGGCCGCAAGCTGGGCAGCGAACCGGTGCTGGCCCTGCATCGCATCCTGTGCCACGGTTTGCAACCGGACCTGACCATCTTGATGGATTCCGATGTGGCTGCCAGCGTAGAGCGCGCCCGCCGGCGCAACAAAGCGGACGCCTCGAAAAATGGCCGCGGCCGCCACGACGAAAACCGGTTCGAACAGGAGAGCCGAGCCTTCTTTGGCAGGGTGCACAACACCTATCTGGCGATCGCTGCTCGTGAGCCGAACAGAGTTGTCCGGGTCGATGCGCGCGGAACGGCAGCGGAAACCCACGCGCGGATCGTGGAAATTGTCAGGCGAAAGATGAAGTTGGCGGCGAAGACGGCGTGAGCAGCTGTCAGCTTTCAGCTATCAGCTGTCAGTGGAAAAGCACCTGGCACCCAATTGGCCACTCGCCAAGGTTCGACCGAATCGAAAGTTTGTTCAGTTTGATTCTGCTAGACTCACAAAATCCTTGCGCGCGCTAAATGCCAACTGCTAATAGCCAGGTGCTCGCTCTTAGCTGAAAGCTGAGAGCTGAAAGCTGAGAGCTTGTTCACCGATTTTCACGGCAACTCCGACGTCGTCCATCGCCTGCGCGAGATGCTGGCGCGCGACCGCTTTCCACAAGCGGTAGTCCTGGCGGGTCCGGCAGGTTCGGGGAAATACACGCTGGCGCTGATGCTGGCCAAGGCCATCAATTGCCTTGAGCCGATGATCACGGATGGCTTACCTGATTTTTGCGGCAAGTGTTCCAACTGCGTCCGCATTGCGCAATCGCAGGACCTCGATGCCCGCTTCGAGGAGGCGGTGGAGGCCCGAGAGAATTTGCGCGAGACCGACAAGAAGGAAACGCGCCTGTTCGTTCAGACCCATCCTGATGTGCTGGTAATCCCGCCCGATCCGCCGCAGATGATGATCAAGGTTGACCAGGTGCGGCGCGTGATCGAGACCATTTACTACCGGCCCGGCGAGGCCAAGGAACGCGTTTACATCTTCACCGAGTCCTCTTTTATGAAAGAGGCCGCCAACTCGCTGCTGAAAGTGCTGGAAGAGCCGCCCCAGTTTGCGACCATCTTTCTGCTGACCGAAAATCCGGGCGAGTTGCTGCCCACCATTCGCTCCCGGTCCATGGTGATTACGCTGGCCGCCTTGCCGGCAGAAGAAATCGAGCAGGACCTGGCCAACCATCGACCGGAGTGGACGCCCAAGCAGCGCGCTCTGGCCGCTCGTCTGGCCAATGGCGCGATCGGGGCCGCTCGCAGCTTTGATCTGGCGGGCTACACCACCGCCCGCACCCAGGCCCTGACCATCCTCAACACAGCGCTGCGCGGCACGGAACACACTGACTTGTTCAAGATGACTGAGACCTATCGTGCCGGCGCCGATGGCCGCGAGAAACTGGAAAAGCTGCTGCGAACCCTTTACAGCCTGCTGCAGGACCTGACCTTCCTGAATTCGAGCACGCCGGAACTGGTCCGCAATACCGACATCCAGGCTGACCTGAAGAAGTTGTCGGAAGCCGCGGATTTCGACTGGATCGCTTTCGCCGCCGACCGCCTGAATGACGTAGAGCGCGGAATGCGGCGTAACCTGTTGCGCTCGCTGTCGCTGGATGCGTTCGCCGCAGCCCTGGAACGGGTGTAGGGCGGGCGCCCTCGCCCGCCGCCTTTGGGTTTGGTTTTGATCTCATCTCGGGTTCGGCGATTCCCTATTGCCACGCCCATCCAGTGCAATGTGAATCTGGATTGTCCGGAAGATCTAAATCAAAAGCGGCGGGCGAGGGCTCCCGCCCCACACAGGCTAAATTGCTAATTGCTAAGTGCTTTCTCCCCTGCTACTTGAGCATTGTCAGACCCGCCGTCGCTGTGCTAGGTTAACAACAACTCACGCCTTCATCCCACAACCACGGCAGCGCGGGTTGTGGCCCGCAAAAAGCGTGTCTAACGGTGGCGCCATGAAAGATGCAGTCGATTCACTTCCAGCCGATCGGTCTGTGGACGGCGAGGGTTTTGCCAATCGCAAGCTGATTCGGCCTTCCCTGAACCGGGCCGACCACAATCATGCGCAGGCACCCATGAACGAACACAAAGAGCGGCCTGATCGTCCCGAACGCAGCGACCGAGATCGGCACGACCGGCCAGCCGGTGGCGGCCGGAAGCCCGCCCCGCCGGAACAGACCAATGCCGAGAACTTTTACTACCAGAAGCAGATGCAGTCGAAAACCCCAATGGTCATCGTGCTGCGCGACGGCGAGGAAATTCACGGCATGATTGAGTGGTACGACAAGAGTTGCCTCAAGGTCGCCCGCAACGGCCAGTCCCACTTGCTGATCTACAAACCCGCGATCAAGTACATGTTCAAGGAAGGCGAGAACAGGAAATAGCTTTCAGCTTTCAGCTTTCAGCCGTCAGCTTTCAGCGCGCCCCGTCTTGCCAAATCGCCCGATCTGCCATAACTTGTCCGAAAAATCGATGGTATAGCCAACACCCCAAAGCAAGAGCGGCGACCATCTTCGGGGAACCGCTGAGAGCTGAAGGCTGATAGCTGACAGCTTCTACAACTTCGGCAGCACGATCCCCTTCTGCGACTGGTACTTGCCTTTGCGGTCGGCGTAGCTGACTTCGCAGACTTCATCTCCTGTAAAGAACAGAATCTGGCAGAGACCCTCGTTAGCGTAGATTTTCGCGGGCAGCGGCGTGGTGTTCGAAATCTCGAGGGTGACGAAGCCCTCCCACTCCGGTTCAAATGGGGTGACGTTGACGATGATTCCGCAACGGGCGTAGGTGGACTTGCCCACGCAGATGGTCAGCACGTCGCGGGGAATCTTGAAGTACTCGACCGAGCGCGCCAGGGCGAATGAGTTGGGCGGAACGATGGCGCATTCCGAACTCACAGTAACAAAAGATCGTTCATCAAAATTCTTGGGGTCCACCACGGTGCAGTTGACGTTGGTAAAAATTTTAAACTCGTCGGCCACGCGCAAGTCATAGCCATAGGACGACAGACCGTAAGAGATCACTCCCTCCCGTACCTGCTTCTCGGAAAAGGGGTTAATCATGTCTTTCTCGATGGCCATCTTGCGGATCCAGCGGTCGCTCTTAAGCATGCAGCTCCTTGGAATGCGGTCGTCAGTCGTCGGTCTTCAGTCGTCAGGAAAGTCCCTGCTCGGGGGCGGCTATTCTTGTTTTTGCTGAAGACCGACGACCGACGACTGACGACTGAGGTACGACTGATCTTACGGGAGACACGCTGCCGTTGACAATCTCTCTTATGTCCCTTAGCATCAATCACTTGGTAGGTTATTCTCAAGTAGGCGGCGGGAGCCTCCAATGATCAAGCTCGACATCATCAACGAAGTAGTGAACAAAACCGGCATCACCAAGACCAAGGCCGAGTTGGCCGTCGAAACCGTTTTCGAGAGCATGCGGCGCTCCCTCACCAAGGGTGAACGTATTGAATTGCGGGGCTTTGGCGTGTTTAACGTACGCCCGCGCAAGACCGGAATCGGCCGCAACCCGCGCACCGGCGCCGAGGTCTCGATTCCTCCCGGCAAGGCGGTGCGTTTCAAGCCCGGCAAGGAGTTGCAGTCAATCGACTGAGCCTGCTCGTGTGGCCGCGGGCGACTCGCCCGCGAGGGCAGCGTCCCAGGCCGTCGGTGACCCGCAGGGCAACTTCTCCACCCAGCATCGCAGACTAAAGTTTTCATGTCCGACCTCAATCCCCCACTTCCCGCTCCGGAGACCGAGTATCTGCCTGCGGAAGTGTACGTAGTGCGGCCTCCCAATCCTAGATATTGGCTGCACATTCTGTTGTTTGTGGCGACCATCTTCACCACGCTGGTGGTGGGCGCGAAGATGGAATTTGATTTCCTGAACAACGTGCCGCCGTTTGTTCATGGCGATGAAACCCTGCCGCTGTTTCCCGTGGGCTGGGCACTGCACGAACCCTCCCGCCTGCTGCTGGGAATTCCCTTCTCCGCCACGCTGCTGCTGATTCTTCTGGCGCACGAGATGGGACACTACCTCTACTGCCGCTACTACGGCGTGTATGCAACGCTTCCCTTCTTTATCCCTGCGCCGACTTTGATTGGCACGCTGGGCGCCGTCATTCGGATACGCTCGCCCATCCGTTCCCGCTGCGCGTTATTCGATATCGGAATCGCGGGTCCGATCGCCGGATTCACGGTTGCGCTGATCGTACTGGTTGTCGCCATGAACCATTCCCACGTCATGCCGGGAGTGATGGCGAATTCAGATGTGGAGATGGGATATCCGGTAATCTTCCATCTGCTATGGAGGATGCTACCGCTCGCCGACGTGCATGGCGGGTCTTCGGCGCTGCAGGATATTTATTTTCATCCCACCGCGGTTGCAGCCTGGGTGGGAATGTTTGCCACGGCGCTGAATCTCCTGCCCGGCGGACAACTGGATGGCGGGCATATTGTTTTTGCCCTTAATCCACGGGCACATCGCATCGTGTCCCGGCTGACCATTCTGGCGCTGATTCCCATGGCGTTTTATTTCTGGGCGGGCTGGCTGCTGTGGGCGGTCCTGTTGCGCATCAGCGGCATGCGCCACCCCATGGTGGAAGAATGGCCGGGCGTGACTCCGGGGCGGCGCTGGCTGGCGGGGTTCGCTCTGCTGATGATGGTGGTCACGCTAACGCCGGCACCGTTCGCGCACAGCTCATTGTTGCAGGTGGTTCGCGCTATACGCGGGCAATAGATTTTCGTAGCGCCGGCGTCCCGCCGGCTGTCGTGCGGGCGTCTCGCCCGCACTCAAATGCCGACAGGATGCCGGCGCTAGCAGAGCTAGTCCTCCACGACCCTGGCCGTCATCTCCTGGGAGGGCTCACCACCAGCGACTTCCTGGGCCACGATCAACTGACGGGCTTCGACCCGTATCTTAGGCAGGTGAAAGTAGAAGAGAACCGCCGCACCCATACACGCCACAGCGCCGACAGAAACGGTGAACGTCGCTCCCAGATGTTCCGCCACGGCACCGGCAAACAGCGACCCAAAAGGTGCCATGCCCATGAACATCATGGTGTACATGGCCATCACGCGGCCGCGCAGATGGTCAGGCACCATGGCTTGAATCAGCGTGTTCGAGGACGACATTCCCAGCATCATGCAAAATCCCACGGGAAGCAGAAGAGCGGCGGACAGCCAGAAGTAGCGCGAGAAGGAAAACAGCACCAGGCTGAGCCCGAAACCGCCGCACGAGAAGGCGACCCAGCGGCCCAGTCCCAGAACTCCGGAGCGCGTGGCCAGCGTAAGCGCGCCCAGCATCGCGCCCACGCCGGTCGCTCCCATCAGAATTCCAAGGCCGCGGGCCCCGCCGTGCAGAATCTGGTCCGCAAAGACGGGCATGAGCACGGTGTAGGGCATTGCCACCAGGCTCACCAGCCCCAACAGAAGCAGCAGGGCGCGTATGGGACCGGTGTGGCGGGCGAAGCGATAGCCTTCAATCAGGTGGGCCAGGGCTGGACCGTGAGAAGCGAGGCGCGCAGGCCGCGCCACCCGCATCAGCAGCAGACCTGTGATGACCGCGATGTAGCTCAAAGAATTCGCCAGAAAGCACCAGCCTTCGCCGATCCTGGCGACCAGGATCCCGGCGATCGCCGGGCCGATGATGCGCGCCCCGTTGAACATGGAGGAGTTCAGCGCAATCGCGTTCATCAGGTCCTCCTTGCCCACCATGTCCACCAGGAAGGATTGCCGCGCTGGAATATCAAAAGCGTTCACAATTCCCAGCAGCGCCGCCAGCACGAAGATGTGCCAAACCCGTATGAGATGAGTGAGGGTAAGAGTGGCAAAGATCAGGGCCAGAATCATCGACGAAATCTGGGTCCCGATCACGACCCGCTGGCGATTGAAGCGGTCGGCCACGATGCCGCCCACCGGGGCCACGAGGAATACCGGAATCTGGCTGGCGAAACCCGCCGCCCCCAGCAACAGCGCGGATCCGGTCAGGCGATAGACCAGCCATGACTCTGCAATACTTTGCATCCACGTGCCGATGAGGGAGATAAGCTGACCGCTGAAGAAAAGCTGGAAGTTACGGTGGCGCAAGGCACGGAGAGTCGCAGGCAGCCAGGCCGTTTTCTGCAGCGCTGGTCCTGAGTTCACCGGCAGTTACCCGCTAAATCGGTTGGAGATATACGCATCGATCACTTTCAGTCCGGCTGTTTTGGATGCTGCCGGCAACCTGCTGGAAACGACATCTGCTCTCGCGACCCAAAACTGGAAATTTGACTACCGGCGGCAACTTCGGACTTCCGCCCTGCCCCAGCGTGGAGTAGAGTATTCGATGTTCGACGTCGGGTTGTCCGGGAGTTTTCCAACATGTTTGGCTAGTATAGAGGCTGGGCACTGGTTGACCCTGGAATTTCCCGCGCTGCGCGGAGAGAATTCCCCTCGACGCCTCCTCCTGCAAAGCCATTCTGATGTTGGAATGTCCGGCCATCGGAGAAACCATGAGCACCGATCAGGTTCACCTTGAGCGCCGCGCTTCACAGCGCTTTGACTTTCAGCTTCCGGTTGCCGTGCGCTTGTCCGGTACCGACCGCGAGGGCTGCGGTTTCACCCAGGACCTGAGCGGGCGCGGAGCATTCTTCTACACCGATTTCCAGGTCGCCGAAGGGGACGCGGTGGAACTCACTTTCGTGATGCCCGCTGAAATCACGCTGACGGAAAATATGCCGGTCCGCTGCCGCGGACGCGTCACCCGGGTTCTGGCGGTAGAACGCAAGTTCGGAGTGGCGGTGCTTCTGGAGGGCTACGAGTATCTCTCCGCGACCGAGACCGCGGCTCAGGCTGCGGCCAGCTTCCCCCGGGTTTCCGGCGGACACAACGCCAGTCAGAACCGGAAAGAGCCTGCGGTCTCAGGTCCGCCCCCCGTCGCAGTGGAAGGCTGAGCAGGGAGGAACCTCGTAATACAAGACGCTGCAAGGGCTGCGGGGTGCGGTTTTTCCACGGTTTTACTCCTTCCCAAGACCACCCTTTTTGCATAGAATGCTGGTTACAGATGGAAGAGCGGATTCCGATTCCTCCTGATGTTGTGTCCCCCAGCAACGATCGAAGATTCACTCGCAGTGTGTGTTTCGCATGGTAGATTCGAATTTCCCCGGTTGAGTTTTGTGAGTTACGGAAGTCACTTGGCGTAACCCTTTTATCTCAATAACATACTGAATCAAGAAACAGAGTGATGCCAATGCAGGGTGTAGCGGTAACTCTTCTGACCGAAGACCGAGAACGGCTGTCGGTGCTCCAGCATCGTCTGGAAGGGACCGGAATGGGCCGCAACGTCTTCAGTCACGTGGGCTTTCCGACCAGCCCCACGGACCCGGTACTGCGCCAGATACAGGACGTGCGAGCAGAAGTCGTCCTGGTGGATATTGACGCGCACAATCCCGCGCGAGCCATCAGCGCGATCGAACTGATTCAGGCGAACACCAGCGAAATTGCAATTTTTGCCGTCGGCGAACTGAACCATCCGCCCACCATCGTGGCCGCGATGCGCGCCGGTGCCGGCGAATTTCTGGAACGCGATGCAACCCCGGAGGCCCTGATCGAGGCCTTCACGCGCTTTACCGCCTCCCGCAGCAAGGGCCGCGCTTCCTCGGGGCGGGCGCGCATCTTCACCGTGATGAATTCAAAAGGCGGCGCGGGCGGCACCACTGTTGCGGTCAATACCGCCATCGCGCTGCAGGAAACCGTGGGCGGAGTTTTACTGGTGGATTTTGCTCCGCTGGGGCATTGCGCTCTTCATCTCAATGTCCGGCCCACCTTCGGAGTGGTGGACGCGCTGCAGAATCTGCACCGCCTTGATGCCTCGCTGCTCGAAGGCTTGATGACTCAGTGCAAGGGCGGACTGCAATTGCTGGCCGGTCCGCAACAGCCCCAGGGACTGACGCCAACCGCGGCAGAACTGGCGCGCCTGTTCGATTTACTGGTCGCCCACTTCCGTTATGTCGTGGTGGACTGCTCGGGCCGCGTGGACCAGACGGCGAGGTTGCTCTGCGACCATTCGAATGCGGTCCTGCTGGTGGCCCAGGCGGATGTGGTTTCGCTGTGGAGCGCCAGCCGCATCCGAGCATTTCTGGAAGAAGGCGCCACCCGCGACCGGGTCCGGATCATTCTCAATCGCTACAAAAAGATTCCCGGCTTTACCGACGAGGACGTGGAAAAAGCCACGACCTGCAAGCTGCTCTGGAAGATTCCCAATAATTACCAGTCGATCGCACCCGCCATCGACAAGGGAGTTCCGGTGGCCATGCAGGAGAACACCGACATCGGCCGCTCGTTCCGGTCTCTGGCGTCAGCTCTGGCCCACGCTTCCCCAACGGCCGAAGGATCTCTCGACCTTTCGTACCACGACGAGAAGGCGGATCCTTCCAAGAAGCCAGCCGGCCGGCTTTTGATCTCGCCATTGCGGGCGGGCCAGTAGGTTTTCCCCGTGACTCGACTGTCCAAGTACCGTGTGCTCATCTGCGGCATCCTTTCGCCGCTGGCTGCCATTTTCCTGTATGTGCTGGTCTATGGGACCCTGACCCGGTACAGCGCCGATCTCGAAAAGGACTGGCTCTTTCGTCTCTCCCTCTCAACTCTCGCGATCACTGTGCCGTTTTTTGTAACCCTGGCTCTCGCGATCAAGGACCAGGGCCGGCACGCGCTTTCGCTGGCCGGAAAAGTAGGTCTGGTCATTGCTTTTCTCTCGTTGGGACTTGCCTGGAAGCCAGTGAGCGACGGCATCCTCCGCTCCCGGCAATCCAAAAACCTGGCCCTGCGGGACGTTGCCGCGCCGCCCTTCGACACTCCTGACCTTCAGGGGAAAATTCAGCGCCTGGCAGATCAGAAGGGCAAGGTCGTGCTGGTCAATATCTGGGCGACCTGGTGCGGTCCCTGCCGGCAGGAGATGCCGAAGCTCGACCGCTTATACCGGGAGCATCAGGGTCAAGGGTTCATCGTGTTCGGGCTTTCGGACGAGAACGTCGATCAACAGCGAAAGTTCGTGGAACAGGTCCCGGTGACTTACCCGCTTCTCACCGTCGGCGGAACAATCCCCAACCTGTATCGGGACATCGCGCGTTACCCGGCAATTTTCCTGATCGACCGCCAGGGACGACTGCAGCCAGGGCCCGGCCCGGACCAACCCTTCGCAAAGGTTGAGGCAGCCGTCGATGCTCTCCTCGCCGCCGGTTCCTGATTTAGCCCTGCACGATTCGTAACAGAGGCCGACGTCCACCGTTACATCGTGCCGGAGTTGGAGTATTTCTCCGCCAGGAGGGAATCACCTTTATCTCGCGTGAGCGGCGCGACGTTTAGCTTTTTCCTTTTCTGCCGTAACAATTTCACCTAATCCCTCGATCGTAACAGGCGCCTTGTCTGGAAATTCAGCTACAAGGGTGAGCCTTCCTCCAACAGCCTCTACGTAGTTCCGCAGGGTGGAAAGCAACAAGTCACTTCGCTTCTCCAGTCTAGATATTCCTTCCTGGCCCATATTGAGCGTACGGGCCACGGTCTTTTGAGTCTTATTGACCGCATGCCTAAGCTCTCGTAGCGACATTTCGCGTGCAACGAGTTCGCGAGTGCGAACCTTGATCTTTTTCTGCCTCTCTGGACTAATCTCGTTTAGTTTCTGCTCCAAAGTCTTCATTGCTACCTGGCCCCTCTCTGCCTGGACGCCCCCGCCTTCAAAGAAGCAAGGTGTCTAACGAACCTTGCGTCCGCCTGTTTAATAAGTTGCCGATAAAAGCGTTTCTCACTACCACCTGACTTGTCTCCTCCGACGAGCAAAATTGCTTTTTGCTCAGGATCAAAGGCAAAGGCTATTCGCCAAACTCCGTCTGCCGCTCTAAACCTCAGCTCCTTCATGTTGTCGTGCTTCGATCCGTGGAGGGTATCGGCGGTAGGGCGCTTCAGCAGAGGCCCAAATTCTTTCAACAAATTTGCGTGCGCCAGCAGCTCATTTGAACCCCTTGGTCAAGCGCATCAAATTCAGGCTCGAATTCGGCGTGGAAAAATACCTGCCACGACACAGTATTAGTATGCATCGAAAGACATATGTTTTCAAAAACATATTCGGCAAGGTTAAAAGCCTGACGCGCGTCCTACTTTCTCTGCCAGCCTGAGTCGCGGACCTGAAACACGTAAAGTGAGTGGTCAAGGATGATTACCGGCTTCTGTTTCAGCAGCCAGCGGTATCTTTCCGGTTCAACCAGGTACTGTCCCGAGAGATTGGTTGCGCTCACCACTACCGTGCCGGAAACCTGCTTGTGTCCTCCGAAGAAATCAGACTTGATTCCGTACGCGTGCGGATCGACGCTGCCAAAATAAGCCAGCGCGATGCGCTCGCCGGGATGATCGCGTTGATAATCTCTGAGAGCCAGCAGTCCCTGCCCCCAATCGAGGTTGCTGTCGGTCAGCAGGCGATAGCTTTCCGAGGACCGGACGAACGGCGTGAAGTACGAGAGATAACCTGGGGCAAAGCGCAGCGCGTCAGCCGCATTCAGCGCCGCCAGCAACATGAGGAGAGCGACCGCTGCAGGTTTGTGCCGGGCCCATTCCCAGGCCGCGGCCGCAAACAGGATGGCGAAGGGATACACCGGCAACACGTGCCGCTCTCCCAGGTTGAAGCGGGCGAAAATCGCCATTGCCATATACAGCGCGGGAAATGATGCCATGATCCACAGGTCCGGCGGGACGCGTACTCTTCTTCTCAGGGCGATTGCCAGGCCAGTCAAAGACAGGCCGAGCACAATGGTCGGCCACTTCAGCAGGATTACGACTGGGTAGTAAAGTTTCCATCCGCCACGGCTCGAAACTTCTCCCATAAAGAATGCCGGCTGCCCCTGCCGGTTATGCCGGACAAGTTCCCGGAAGCCTTCCACGTATTCTCCTGCCGGAACCAGCACACTGTAGTTTCTCCCATGCACGGGTTTGACGATCGGCTGGCTCCAGTTGGGAAAAGTGGCGGTCAAAGTGCCATCCCGGACGGTGAGATGGGCCACGTGAAAAAAGTATCCCGCCCAGACCATCAGGAACGCGAGCAGCAGCGCCGCCGCAGTCTTACCCCAGTTCCATTTCTCGGCTGGCTGAATTACTTTGTCCGCGCCCAGGAGAAGCATCCACAGCAGGGCCAGCACAAACATCGGCGCCGTAGAAAACTTTGCCAGCAGCATCAGGCCCAGCAACAATCCGAGCTCGAATGTCTTTTGCCAGGTCGGCTCGCGCCGCCAGCGCACCAGGCCCCATGCAGTGGCAAAAATAAACAACGTAGCGGCACCGTCGGTGGCCGCGATCGAAAAATGCGCGATCAGCGAAGGCGAGAACACAAACAGGGCGAGCGCGAAATTTGCGGCGGTCCGGGAGAACAACCGGTCTGCGGCCCACCATACCAGCGCGGCCAAGGCCAGGCCCAGCAGGACATTCATGGCGCGGGCTCGCCAGGCCAACGATACCGGGTCGGGCGCAATGCGGGTCACGTGAAATGAATCGGGCAGCTGCTGTATTTCGACTTGCCACTTTGCTGCTATCAGCGGAATGGTGCACCACAAGCGGGCTAGCGGAGGATGATCGTTGTATTGCTCGAAACGTCCGTAACGCCAGGCGTTCAACCCTTCCGCGATGTGCACGGGCTCATCGTAGGTCAGCGATTGAGTGCGGATGAACCAGGCGCATTGCATCACGTAGAGAAGCGCCAGCAACGCCGGAATAAGCCACCGCAGCCTCGCCGCCGGAACGGCTTCCGGCACGGGCGAAGGTATTGGTTGAGCAATTGTTGGACGAATCATACTGGGCCGCCGCGGCAGCGGGAGTTTAATTTACTTCAGCAAGGAGGAAAGTTCCACCGCGACCTGCGTGGGGACAGCCGCCCTCGGCTGTCCGGCGGAGCAAGGCTCCGATATTTCGGGCCCGGCAAAAATGTGTCGAGCTTCGCTCGACCGGACAGCCCGGGGGCGGCTGTCCCCACGCGGTTGTTGCGGCAGATACTTCACACTGACCTCCGGCTGCTAGACTGGGAATCTCGTATGGACAAATCGTCCGTCACAAGGCCCTCGAATGCCAGCTCGCTGCTGATCGTGGGTTTGGGTTCCGGAATTCTTGCGGGCCTGATTGAAGGTGTCGGGCTGCTGTTTTTCCAGCGCCTCAATTGGGCCCGCTGGGGACCGATGATCCACGTGTCTCGAGAGATTGTCTGGATCTCTCCCCTGGTGGACGTTGCCCTTTTTCTTTTTTTGGCGCTGATCTGCAGCGCAGTGGGCCGTTTCTGGCCTCGGATTTCCGCAGTTCGAGTGCTGGTCTTTCTGCTGACCTTCTTCAGCGTCTATGACTGGCTCACCTTGACCGGACGGCTCTACCATCGCGCCTGCCTCTTGCTGGCTTTGGGCGTCGCTGCGGCCTTTGCTCGTTGGTGCGGCAAACGGGAAAACACATTCCTGCAATTCTGGAAGAAAACCACACCGTGGCTGCTTACCGCGTGGATACTCGCATTCGCCGCAATCCAGGGCGGCAAGTGGCTGCAGGAGCGGAATGCGGCAGCGCATCTTCCGGCAGCCGCGGCGGGTGCACCCAACGTGCTGGTGATTGTCATGGATACGCTGCGGGCCGATCATCTCTCCGCCTACGGCTATGCTCGTCCCACCAGCCCGCATTTCGACCGCCTGGCGCAGCAGGGAGTGCTGTTTGAAAATGCGGTTTCCACCACTTCATGGAGCCTGCCGTCGCACGTTTCGCTGCTCACCGGCCGTTACCAGTTCGAGCACGGGATTGGAAATGTGCAGCCGGCGCCATGGTTGGGATGGGGTCACCAGGGCCTCGGCGGCTTCCCGACGATTGGAGAACTCCTGGAGCAACGCGGCTATCGCACGGGAGCGTTTTCCGCCAATCGGACTTACTTCACCACGAGCCTGGGTTTTGGCCGGGGCTTCCAGCATTTCGAGGATTATTTTCATTCGCCCGCTGACATGTTCATTCGCACCCTCTACGGAAGGGAGTTTGCACGCATCTATCTCAACCGCACCGACAAGAGCAAGGTCAAGCGTGCCCTGCGTTACCTCGGCGTGAACTCGATGCTGGACAAGGATTCGGAAGGGTCAGGAAATTACGGAGGCGCGCAGGGAGTTCGCAAGCGCGCCGATGTGGTGAACCGCGAACTTTTGGATTGGATTGACCGCGGGGAAAACAGCCGAGACAAAACGCGTCTCTTCTTTGCCTTCCTGAACTATTTCGATGTGCACTATCCCTACGGTGGCCCGCCGATCAATACCAAGCCGGCATGGGACCGTGGTGGCCGGATCGACGAATACGATGCCAGTGTGAAATACGCCGACGATGCGCTGGGGCGCCTGATGCAGGCGCTCGATCAGCGGGGACTTACGAACAATACGCTGGTGATCGTTACCTCGGATCATGGCGAGTCTCTCGGACAGCATGGGCTGACCTATCACGGCCAGGCGCTGTATCGCGAGTTGATCCACGTGCCGCTGGTGATCTTTTATCCCGGCCACGTACCTGCGGGCGTGAAAGTTCCAGTGCCGGTCACCAATGCGGCCATACCCGCAACCATCATGGACATCCTAGGCGCGGGCACGCAGCAGAACATTTTTCCCTGTTCCTCCCTGAGTGCGTTGTGGCAAACCGGCGGCGGGACGAACTGGCCCGATCCTCTGTCCGAACTGGCGCGCAACGACATTGCGGATAAAGAGGACAGGGCTGCGGCAAAGATCATACCCACTGCAACCACCGGCTCCATGAAGTCCCTGGTTACACCGAAGTGGCAATTCATTACCCATGAAACTAAGGGCGATCAGCTTTACGATTGGGCGATCGATCCGGGAGAATCCAACAATCTCATACACGCGGCAGAAGGCAAAACTGCGGCTGTCGGTTTGAAGTCGCAAATGGAAGATGTGATGCGGCCGGTGAAATAGTTCGCTTTCGGAAAATGCGGTCGAGCTTCGCCCGACTGGACAGCCGAGGGCGGCTGTCCCCACGCGGTCGCGGATAAAAAATAAGAGGTAGGTAGCCGTACCTACCTCTCTCGTGGGGTGAACTCCTCAGAGCTGCGACCGGGGTAGGTCGCGCGTGAGGTCACAGGAGTTGCTCCCAAGCTAGCCCCCCTTCTGACTGAGCGCAATACTGGGAAAATACTACTGCGGATGACGGGCCCGAATTTTCTGTAACTTGCCGGTGCATCATGAGACAATTTTGCCAGGAGGCTCCCCCATGTACTTGCGACTGGCCTTTTGGACCTTGTCCGTGGCCTACACCTCCGTCCTGTTTTCGCGCGGCACCAGCGGCGCTTCGCCCGGCATCATGCTGGCCGCGGCTGGGCTCGGCGCGCTCCTCGGCTTTAGCCTTGGTGGCATGTTCGTCAGCCGCCGCACGCGCAAGCGCGGCTCAGTGCATTCCCTATTCCAGAAATGAAATTCAGTAGCTTTCCAGTGATTTGATCCCCTTGGACTCCACACATTCGTAGGCGCGGCCTGCCGCGAGATTCTTGTGCTCCTCCGTCCCGCCATTGGGCCAGTCGATCACCAGGCGGTCAATCTTTTCGCGTTTCCCCAAACCAAAAGTGACGGGGAGTTCAGACTGCGACAGATAACTTGATCCACCTTTGACCAGACGCGACTGACTGGTCTCACCGTGAAAAATACGCACGCGCGCCCCAATCGCATCGCGGTTCGATTTGGTGCCGACCAGGCGAATGCGAATGCTCTTATTGCCGCCGGTCTGGTCGTTGCGAAACAGATAAGCAGGGCCGTTGTTGGTGGTCATCAGCAGATCGAGATCGCCGTCACGATCAAAATCGCCGTATGCCAGGCCGCGGCCCACCTTGGGCTGCGTGAAGCCGCCGCCGATTTCGCCGGCCACATCGCGAAACCTTCCCTGGCCATCGTTGAGAAATAACTGCGGCGACTGGGCGTAGCCGACTCCGCGCACGTTGCGAACCGTGTCATCAATATGGCCGTTGACTACCGCGAGGTCGAGCCAGCCATCAAGATCGGCATCCAGAAATACGCAGCCGAATCCCAGCCTGTCTTTGGACGCGAGCCCCACTCCGCTCTGGGTGGCTATGTCCACGTAATTTCCATCGCCGGACGCCCGGTAGAGGCCGATCATCTCGTTGTCGAAGTTGGTGATGGCCACGCCCGGCCTTCCTGAGTTGGTGAAGTCGGCTACGTCCACGCCCATGCCTGCCCGGGCCTTGCCCTCGGCGCTGAAGGCGATGCCGGCCTCCACAGCAACATCTTTGAAAGTTCCGTTGCGCTGGTTGCGGTAAAGCTTGTTCGGCTGCGTGTCATTGGCCACCAGCAGATCCGGCCAGCCGTCTTCGTCGTAGTCAAGCAGCGACACGCCCAGGGACTTCGAACTGCTGTCAAAAATTCCGCTGGTGGGCGTAACGTCTTCAAATTTTCCGTTTCCCAGATTATGGAACAACCAGCAGGTTTCTCCGCGGTAAGCTTCGGGAGTGCAATAGGATTTATTTTTTCCGTCGAGACTGCAGAAGACGTCGTGCTCGGGAGACCACTTCACGTAATTGCAGACAAACAGATCCAGCAGGCCGTCGCGATCGAAGTCAAACCAGAGCGCGGACGTGCTGAAAGCATGGCGGCCGCCGAGTCCGCTGGCTTTGGTGACGTCGCGGAAGGTGCCCTTGCCCGTGTTCTTGAACAGCAAATTCTGTCCGACGCAGGTGACCAGGATGTCGGGATAGCCATCGTTGTCATAGTCACCGACCGCTACACCCATGCCATACATCTCGATGTCGAGGCCGGCGCTGCGGGTAACGTCGGAGAAGGTGCCGTTGCGGTTGTTGCGATAGAGTTTCAGCGTACTGCGTTCGTGCTTATGCCCCGGCCACTCCATGCCGTTCATCAGCAGAATGTCCTGCCAGCCGTCGCCGTCATAATCCAGAAAAGCGCAGCCCGCGCCCAGCGTCTCCGGCAGCAGCTTACCGCCGTAGGCACCGCTGTTGTGGCGGAATTGCAGGCCGGACGCGGCAGTCACATCGACCAGCCTGAAGCCAGGAACCGGCGGCGCCGCCAGCGCATCGGGCAAGAAGCCTGAGGCGGATGCCAGGCCGGCCATGCCCAACAGAAAGTGACGCCGGTTCACGGAAGATTTACCAGCCCGTTGCGGATCGCGTAAACCACCAGTTCCGCGGTCTTGTGGATGCCCAGCGCGTCCATGATGTTGGCGCGATGCACGGCCACGGTGTTGGCGCTGAGATCGAGCACCGTGGCAATCTCTTTGTTGGACTTGCCTTCGACAATCATTTGCAGGATTTCAAGTTCGCGCGGGGTGAGATGCTCGGCCCGGTCGCCTTTGAGCGTTTCAGGGCGATTGAGCTGCGAGTCCAGCACGGTTTCTCCCGCCACCACCCGGCGGATCGCCGCTCCCAGTTCCAGGTCAACGGCATTTTTCAGGACGTATCCCCGCGCGCCCGCGTCCAGGGCCTGGCGCACCAGGGTTTCCTCGGGATGCATGCTGAGCATGAGCACCAGGGTTTGCGGCTGCTGCTCGAGAATCTTCCGGGTGGCCAGCAGACCGTTCATGTTCGGCATGGCGCAATCCATCACCACCACGTTGGGCTTGAGTTCGCTCGCCAGCCGGACCGCTTCCGCGCCATCGGCAGCTTCACCCGTCACCTCGATGTCGGGCTCGTCTTCCAGAATGCGCCGGAATCCGCGCCGCACCAGGCTGTGGTCATCCACCAGGAGGACAGAAATTTTATCCGGCATGTGACTCCAGCTTTTCTCCCACTTTTTCTCCCATACTCTCCCGGGGGACGGTCAACCGAACCAGGGTGCCATTCGGTTGCGGCCGGATGAATTCGATGGCGCCACCCAACAGTTGCGCCCGCTCCCGCATGGCCACCAGCCCAATTCCCTGCCTCACGGACTGCGCCACGAATCCGCTGCCGTGATCTTCCACTTCCAACTCCAGCGTCCGGGGCAAATAGCGCAGACGCACCCAGGCTTCCCGGGCCCCGGAATGCCGGGTCACGTTGTTCAGCGCTTCCTGCAACACGCGATATACATGAATAGCAGCATTTCCGTCCACGGGATAGGCCGCACCCGATTTCTCATAGGATATGTGAATGCCCGCCTGCCGTTCCACTACCGGCAAATACCAGTCCAGAGTGCTCTCCAGGCCGGTCTCGTCCAGCATGACGGGATGCAGCGCCTGGGAGAGGCTGCGCACTTTGTCCAGGGTGGATTGCGCGATCTCGGCCACCTCGCGCAACTCGGCGCGCAACGGCGAACCCTCCGGAACCTGGTTCCCTGCACGCGACAGCATGGCGCCAACCGCAGTCAGAATCTGCCCGAACTCGTCGTGCAGTTCGCGCGAAACGTGGCGCAAGGTGGACTCCTGCGTCGAAATCAGTTTCTGGGCCAGCTCGCTGCGCTGGGCGGAGAGCGCGGCCAGTTGCGCAAACAATTGCCGGTTGGAACGGATCGAATACAGTCCGGTCAGCAGAATGGCCACCAGCGTGAGCGTAAGAAACAGATAGACCTGGCGCTGCACCCGGTCGTAAATCTGGGCGATGCGCAGAGCTGCCTGCTCCTCGCTTTCGTTGTTCTGCACCAGCAGGCGCGCCACCGCCGTGCTCAACGCCGCCTGTCGCGCCTGCAACGAAAGCTGGATCTGGGTGCGCGCCTCGCCGGGCTTGCCGCTCGCCGCCAGCGCAAAGGTGCGATCGACCGCGTCCCAGAACTGGGCCATGGAATTTTTCAGGTACTGACGCTGTTCCGGAGTACGGTCGGCAACCGCAACCTGCTCCTCTTTCGCCAGAGCGTCGTTCAGGTCAGCCCGAACCCGCTGGAATTGTGCGGTCCAAGCGGTCAGGGGATAAGGCTCGTTGTTGTCCAGCATGTCGCGCATGGCCAGGGCCAAGGTGTTGAGATCGTTTTGAATGCGCAGCAACTGCAGGGAGTCTTTGCGGTTGCGGTCCACCAGGTTGTTCTGCAATTCCCGCAGACCGGATATCTGCCGGGTAATGTATCCGGAATAGGCCACCACGGCGGCCAGGGTAATGATCAGCCCCAAGACAAGTCCCGGAGTCGGAGACCGATGAGGCGCATGTGGGCGCGGCACGCACCGAGGATACAACGCGCTGGCGTGAAGTGCCACTGCGGGGGCAGTAGGCAATTGGCAATTGGCAATTGGCAATTAGCACTTGGCAGTTAGCAGCGTTCCACGCTGACTATCCCACCTGCGCCCTGTCATCCTGAGCGCAGAAACAGCTTCGCTTCGCGAAGCTGTTTCGGAGTCGAAGGACCCCTGCCAGATTTGTGAACTAGAGGCTCGCGCAGTGCGGACTCGATACGACCGCGCAAGATTCGGGCGCCCCTGTGCAATAGGGGTCCTTCGACTACGCGGAAAGTTCGCTAGCGAACTTTCCGCTCCGCTCAGGATGACAGATGAATTTAACTTTGGATGACAGCTGATCTTACTTTTGAGCGGGCGTATCCAAATCTTTCGGAAACGATTTGAAAGCGACATCGCGGGATTTTGCGATGGTCTTCTTGTTTGCGTCGGTGGTGTTTTGGACCAGCGTGCCTTTAAGCAGGTAGTAGGCTTCGTCTCCGGGACTCTTGCCCGGTCCGCGTTCGACCGTGCCCTTAAACTCGTACCACACGCCATGCACCGTCTGGGTGGTGAAGCTCAAGGACGTGGCCTCCAGTTTGCCCTCCTTGAAGAACAGATCGAGAAATTCTCCCCGATCGCTTTCGAGGTCGCCGTAGCGTGAAATGAAGCCGGTCACACGGCCTTTGTCTTCGACGGTGAGTTGCACAAACTCGCCGTCCTGCAAAAAAGAATACATGCCGGAATAGTCGTCAGCGGGTTTCGGGGCGGGGCCATTAGACGCAGTATTCTGCCCGCTGGAGAGCAGGCAAGTCAGCAGCAGCATGGCGAGGAACATCCGGAACAGTCTGACCATGTGCGTATTAAAGCATGGAAAGCAAACGAGTAGTTGATATAACCCATGCCCCGTGTGGCGCGGGCGCCCCCGCCCGCGTTCTTCCCGACGGGCGGGACGCCCGTCCTCCACTCATGAACTGATAGTTATCTACGGCCCGGAACGCACGCTATAATTAGCGTTTTGCGCGATGCGGTCCACTCGATGAAGCCAGCCTCGGTGCTCCTGGAACCCTCTTCGGAATCAGAGTCGAAAGCCGCGCCCGCACCGGCGTTTCTGGTGAATCTGCCGCCCTGGCATACGGTCTTCCTGCATAATCTGTCAGACCTGTTTCGCCCCGGCAAAGATTCATCTCTTCACCTGTATTCTCGTCCGGGCTCATTTTGGCCGGATGTTTTCGTCACTTCCCGCCTTCCGTGGAACGGTTTTGTGCAGTCCGTAATCTGTCATGTGGCGTTCATCGTGGCGTTGTGGGGATCGGTGCAGCTCTGGCCGCAACCGCCCCAGGTACTGGATCGTCCGGTTTTCAATCATGCTGACGTAATTTATTACGCTCCTTCCGAATATCTTCCGCCGCTTGATACCGGGGGCTCGCGCAGACCGCTTCCGCAAAGAGGGGAACCGGAGCACGCGCCGCAACCCATCATTTCAGTGCCGGCGGAGGCGGACAACCGCACGCAGACGATCGTCACGCCGTCCGACATCAAATTGAATCATGATGTGCCCATGCCCAATATCGTGGCCTGGTCGCAAACCCCGGCCCAGCCTGCCATGCCGCTAGCATCCACAACCTCGGCCGCCAGCCTGAGAGTGCCTGAGATGCCGGTCACCGCGGTGGCGCCGGCGCCAGAAACCATGCCCGCCAACCGGCAGCCCGCCCCGGCGTTTTCGCAGACCGCAGTGGCCCCGGCCCCGGAGGTTGACGCGGAATCCTCGCGCACTCTGCGTGCTCCTCAGTCGGCAGTGGTCGAGCCTCCTCCCACGGTGGACGACGCGACGGCGCGCCGATTGGGAGACATCAGCATCGGCCACACCCAAGTGGTTGCGCCCGCGCCGGAATTGCCGATGGCGGAACAGTACGCCGTTGCCGGCAGGACGCAAGCGGGTCTCGGCGGCAGCTCAGGCACTGCGGTGGTGCCACCGCCTCCTTCGATCCAGGGGAACGCCCGTTCCAGTGCCAATGGGCGGATCATCGCGCTCGGAATTCATCCCGCCGCAATGGCACCCGGAATGGCTATGCCGGCTGGAAATCGCCGCGGGACATTTGCCGCGACTCCCGCGGGCAAGGCTGGTGCGCCCGGCACTCCTGATATTTCCGCCAGCACGAACCCCGGCATCGGAAGCGGTTCCGGCAAAAACCGCGAAGGTGTCCCTTCCGGCCTGATCGTAGGCGCAGGTCCCGACGGCCAGAACCGTTCGCCAGTGGCGGGTCAAGGACAGGGGAATGGAACCGGTGGGGGCGCCGGGACTCGAAGTTCCGACAACTCCCGCCTGATGGCCGATGCCACGCCGCCGCGGGTTTCGTCAACTCCGCCTCATTCGCTTTCGGAAGTGTCCCCGGACAAAGCCACCGACGTAGATCGCTGGATTTTTGGCGTCAAGAAGTTTTACGCCATGACCCTGAACATGCCCAACCTGAATTCCGCGGGAGGCAGCTGGGTCATTCGCTTCGCCGAACTCAATCCGAACGAAGCCAAGGGCGACTTGACAGCGCCCGAGGCAACGCGAAAAGTGGACCCCGCGTATCCGCTGGAACTCATGCGCCGCAACGTACAGGGCACGGTCACGCTTTACGCTGTTATCCGCAACGACGGGTCAGTAAGCGATGTGCGGGTGCTGCGCGGGGTGGACGACCAACTCGACCAGTACGCCCGCACCGCCCTTGCCCATTGGCACTTTCGTCCCGCCACCAAGAACGGCGCCCCGGTGGACCTCGAAGCCGTGGTGATGATTCCCTTCAAGCCGGTGCGCTTCAAGACCGGCTTCTAGGATGACGCACGAATCAGCGCTCAATCACGTTGTAGCGGGTGGCTTACAAAGAGATCACTACTTTTCCGCGAGCGTGTCCTTTTCCCAGATACCGAATGGCCTCAACCACCTCACTCAAGCTGTAACACCTGTCGATGACCGGGGTGACCTTTCCGGTCGCCATGAGCTCGCGCACGAGAGTCAGGTCCGCTTTGGTCGGTCTCGCCAAAAACATGACCGTCTTCCGGTTCAGGAACCGCGACAACACCAGGGCTGCGGTCAGACGGGACAGGATACCGAACGCCCCCCGGCCGCTCCGCTCTCCGACCATGACGAATATTCCCCTGGGATTTAAGACGCGCCTGCAGGCTGACAGCGAATGGTTCCCGATGCAGTCGAAAATCAGGTCGTAGCATTGCCCGCCTCTGGTGAAATCCTGCCGGGTGTAATCAATGACGTGATTTGCGCCGATCGACCGGACCAGATCCACATTCCTCGTACTGCATACGCCACTGACCTCGGCGCCGAACCACTTAGCGATCTGCACCGCGAACGTACCCACGCCGCCCGCCGCACCATTAATGAGGACCTGATGCCCTGCCTGAATTTTTCCCTGGTCGCGAAGTCCCTGCAATGCGGTAAACGCCGCCACCGGCGCGGAACTGGCTTGCTCGAAGGTCACGTTATCCGGCTTCAAGACCAAGGCAGACTGGTGAGCACACGCATACTCGGCAAAGGCCCCCTGGGGAATCCAGACTCGGAGAGCCGAGGCTTGCGGGTCAGCGATGCAGGCTCCGAACACCTCGTCACCTGCTTTGTACCGGGGTCACGTTCCGGCCCACGGCTGCAATCTGGCCGGCCACATCGACACCCAATCGTGCGGCTTTTGGTTTGAGCAAGCCTGTCACCAGGCGACCACCGCCTTTCAACAAGCCTTCGTCAAGGGGATTGACCGAGGCCGCGCGGACTTTTATCAAGACCTCACGGTTCCCGGGAACAGGCTTTTCGACGTCCTCGATCTGGACAACATCCGCGGTGCCGTACCGGCTATAGATGGCGGCTTTCATGTTCAGCCGCTAGCCGGGAAGGTTGGTTGACGGACTGGGAGCTGCGGCCGCCTGGTGGTGCAGCGAAGTTCCGCAGTAAGGACAATAGATATCACCTACCCCAACCACGCGCTGGCACTGCGGACAGCTTGGGCTGAGCTTGTAGTTGCAGCGCGGGCAGAAATTAAATCCCGTCTGCACGGCATGCCCACACTGCGGGCAGACGCTGCTGCGCGGTTGCCGCAGTAGGAAGTAAAGAATGATGCCCAGAGCGTTGGGAATAATAATGGCCATGATCGTCCAAAGCGTAGGGCTCATCCCACGTCGCTTCGCGTCGCGGTTTATGTAGCCGATGAGCAGCACATAGCAGGCGCCGGCAAGGCCTGCCGCCAGACCCATCAGCGCTCGTCCCCAGGCTGGCGGCGCGCCCGAATGCCGCCCCAGCACCGCGTTGAAGAAAACCTGGGCGATGATAAATGCGATCCCCGCGAGCGCCCAGGCCCACAGCGGAACAATTCTGATTTCCGCAGTCAATCCGGTTTGCGTTTCGTTTCTTACCTGCATAAATTTGTCCACCTTGTCTGTGCCATTACCGCGACTGCTCGCCGTTGTTGGTGAGGTGCGTGCCGCGAGCCAATAACAGCACGCTTACCACCAGCGCCGGCGCGATGAAGAAAAACATGAAGCTCGTCTGCCAGACCAGGGCCGAGACTCCGGCCCGTTCACCCATCCAGGCAAAGAGTCGCCACAAAAGAGGGATGGTCAGGGTTGCCGAAAGGCCCACTCCCAGGCAGGCCATCCCGACCAGCCACATGCGTTCGCGGGTCTCGCGAAGCCTGCTGGCGTGGAAGCGCACCCGCATCTGCGTGGCTCGCACCAGGCGGGCATCGGCGGCCAGCGGCAGCGAACGCAAAGTGCGAACTACGCCGTTCGCTGCTTCGAAGTAATCACGGCATGCTTCACATTCATCGAGGTGGGCCCGCAGCCAGGCCTGCTGCGGATCCGGGAGACCATTTCCCACGGCGATCAGTTCTCGTGCTTCGTAATGTGCGTCTCTCGTCATGCCTGCGCTCCCTTCAGCCGCGACATCAACATGTTTAATCCGCGATATAGCCGCGACTTTACCGTGCCCAGGGGCGCCCCGGTCACCGTGGCAATCTCTTCCAGGGCCAATCCTTCCTGAAAGCGCAGGACGACGGTCTCGCGATACTCCGCTGGAATGCCGATCAATGCCGCGCTGACGCGTTCGGCCTGCTCGTGCTGCTGCACTACCTCCCAAGCCATGGGCCGGGGGTCGGACGGTTCGAAGGGCGCGTGCTCGTCGTTTTCCATCAGCCCATCCAGGCTGACCGGGCTTTTCTTCCGCAGATAATCGATGGTCAGATTTCTCGCGACCGCATAGAGCCAGGTGCTGAATTCGTGGCGGCCATCGTACTGGTGGCCGCGCTCCAGCACGCGGATCCAGGTTTCCTGGAAAAGGTCCTCCGCCAGTTCCCGATTTCCCGACAGATAGATCAGATAACGAAGAAGCCGGTGCTGGTACTGCTCGATGAGACGGTCCAGCAAGTCGGGATCACGCCGGCGGAGGCCGCGAGCAATTACGCTGGTCTCGGATTCCATCGCATTCATGAAGCAATAAACTGTGGCGTTCATGCTACCGGGATATACGGGCGAGGCGTCAGGAAAGATGCAGGATGGAAGAATTTCTCTGACTGCGAGTTAAGTGATTCCTATTCAGCCAGATATCCGATTGCCGCGACTTGAGTCCGAAGTAGCACCGGCCAACCTACCCTGGAAGGCACAAATGATAGCATCATCTGATGCTACAATTAGTGCCTGGAGCTCATATGCGAACAACGGTAGCGCTGGATGACGATTTGGTGCGCATCGCCCAGGAGTTCACTGGGTTAACAGAGAAGACGGCGCTGATTCGTGAAGCTCTCAAAGCCCTCATCGAACGGGAAAGCGCTCGCAGATTGGCGTCGCTCGGAAGCACAATGCCGGGGTTGAAAGCCATTCCACGCCGCAGGGGGCGGACGAAGTGATTTTCGCGGATACTTCCATATGGATCGACCACTTTCGCTCCGGAAACAAAGTGCTGCGCAAGCATCTTAACCAGGGGCAAGTTGTGATCCATCCTTTCGTCATTGCGGAACTTGCACTTGGATCTCTGCAGGACCGGACCAGCACGCTCGCCCTGCTGGACCTTTTGCCCCAGGTGCGAGTGGCGCAACTGAGCGAAGTGCGCCTGACCATCGAAGTCCGTCGCTTGTATGGCCTGGGCATTGGCCTGATTGACGCACACCTGATCGCTTCCGTCTTGATCAATCCCCCCACTCTTCTGTGGACCAGAGATCAGCGACTCCGCAAGGCCGCCGAAGGCCTTGGCATTCACGCGGGGCTGGCTTAAGGTCCTCGCGGTGGCTCGGGACCCGGGGAACGAGTTATGCTTACTCACCGAAGAGTCCCGCAGGCAGCCTGGCTCGGTGGCTGGATTGCGGATTTTGGCAGGCCCTGTCGTCCCGGCAGTTCCCACAGCTCCCTGGACTCATTCCGTGGCGGCGTTTCCCGGTCGCCTGCGTGACTGAATCAGGCTGTGTAAAACATCGCCCGGGGCAAGTCCTTCCTGCAACTCTTTGCTAAAGGAGACTTATGAATACTTCCCTGATGCCCGATCCAACTTTCTACCCCTCGCCTGGTCTGGCCATGCAGGCCGCGCCGGAACGCATTGCTTATGTCACCTTGCTCAACGTCGGCAAGACCGGCAAGCGCGACGCCATGGGCGTGATTAACGTTGACCCGCGATCTTCATCCTATGGCCAGTTCGTCGGCCAGGTGGATTTTCCCAACGACGACAACGAACTGCATCACTTCGGATGGAACGCGTGCAGCGCGTGCCTCTGTCCGCAGGCCCCGCACCCGCACATGGAGCGCCGTTACCTGGTTGTGCCGGGCATCGCGTCGTCCCGGATCCACATCCTCGATACGAAAGCAGACCCCAATCAGCCCAAGATCGTGAAGATCATCGAGCCTGAAGAATTCATCAAGAAGACAGGCTACACATCGCCACATACGATTCATTGCGGGCCCGACGGAATTTACGGCAGCGCGCTGGGCTCGGCCAGCGGCGACGGTCCCGGCGGCATCTTCCTGATGGATGCCAACACGTTTGAGCTGAAGGGGCCCTGGGAAAAAGACCGAGGCCCGCAGAGCCTGGCCTATGATTTCTGGTGGCACCTCGGACACGACACCATGATCACCTCCGAATGGGGCACGCCGAACATGGTGAAGGACGGCGTCAATCCCGAGCTGCTGCTGGCCGGAAAGTACGGCCACAAACTGCACATCTGGGATTTAGACACGCGCCGCCACCTGCAGGAAATTGACCTGGGCGCAGAGCAACAGATGGTGCTCGAACTTCGGCCCTCGCACGATCCCAAGAAAACCTTCGGATTCGTCGGCGTGGTCGTATCCCTGAAAGACCTTTCAGCCTCCATCTGGATGTGGTACCGCGAGGACGGGGCAAAGAATGGCAAATGGGCCGTCCGCAAGGTGATCGAAATTCCCGCCGAGCCGGCCGATCCGGAAAAGCTGCCACCGCTGCTCAAGGGCTTTAAGGCGGTGCCGCCGTTGGTCACCGACATCAACCTCTCACTCGACGATCGATTCCTCTATGTTTCGTGCTGGGGGACGGGCGAGTTCATTCAGTACGACGTTTCCGATCCCGCGAACCCGAAGAAGACCGGCTCGATCCATCTCGGCGGCATCGTACGCCGGGCGGCTCACCCGAAGAAGCCCGCGCAGGCGCTCAACGGCGCTCCACAGATGGTTGAGATCAGCCGCGACGGTAAGCGGGTTTACTTCACCAACTCGCTCTACTCCCCGTGGGACGAACAGTTTTATCCCGACGGGGTCAAGAGTTGGATGGTGAAGATCGACGCCAACCCCAAGGGCGGAATGAAACTCGACGAAAAATTCTTTGTCGAGTTCGATGGGGTACGCGCGCACCAGCTCAGGCTCGAAGGAGGCGATGCTTCGTCGGACTCCTATTGCTACTCGGACACAAAATGACGCACGCCGGCCTGACTTCGACGGCGTTGTGGCTGATGCTGCTCCTCGGCGCCTACCACGGGCTCAACCCCGGGATGGGCTGGCTGTTCGCGGTGGCGCTGGGGATGCAGGAGCAAAAAGGGAGCGCAGTCGCAAAGGCGCTCGTCCCAATTGCTCTCGGCCACGCGCTGGCCATCGGCATCGTCGTCCTGGCTGCCGCGTTCCTCGGCATGACGCTGCCGCTGGCAGCCATCCGCTACTCCGTCGCCGCAATCCTGATCGGCCTGGGAATCTTTTGCCTGGTGCGGCATTGGCACCCGCGCTGGGTCCGTATGCAAGTAGGCTTCCGCGACCTGACCGTCTGGTCATTTCTGATGGCTTCGGCGCACGGCGCCGGCTTGATGGTGGTGCCGGTGCTGCTGGGCAGCAGCACGGTCGAAGCGGAGGGCGGAATAGCAGCCGGCCACAATCATGTTTCGACCACCGCCAGCCCGCTGGCCGGAATGCTGGCCACCGGCGTCCATACATTCGCCTATCTGACAGTCACCGGACTGATCGCCTGGGTGGTCTATCGTAAATTCGGCCTCGCGCTTCTCCGCAAGGCATGGTTCAACTTTGACATGCTCTGGGGAGTTGCGCTTGTGGCTACGGGCCTTGTGACCCTTCTGATTTAGCCGGGTGCCCCAGGTTTCGCCGGTTTTGCGAGACCTGGGAGAGGCCATCTCGAATGTTTACTCGTCACAGACAGGTCTTTCTGATTTTTTTACTCTCCATTCATGACCGAAGGCCTGCACCGATTTTATGGCGGTAACGACTAACACTTCCTGACTTTCAGTTGTTACCGACGGCGCCCGTTATTCAGGAACCAGGCTCACTGTGATTTATTCCTGAAGATTCTCGATCGGGTTCGCCGGCGGTACCGGTTCGTGGTTTTGGGATATGTCGTCATGCCGGAACACGTCCATTTGCTGGTAAGCGAACCTGGGGAAACTGCGGTAACTTCAAACCACAACTAGAAACCGCCCTTGGCCATCTTCCCTTCCAGCATGGCGTAGATGGCGGGGTTGGTGCAGACTTCGTAGTAGGGACGTTCGGTCCAGTGCTGCAGTGAGAATTTTTGCGGATCGATTTGCGCGATCCGGCTGGTGCGGACCAGTATCTTTTTGAAGATCTCGTTGCCCACCGGCACTAGGCCGCGGTGTAGCTGGAAGACTTCGCTACCCCACAATTTAGGCAGATCTAACTGGCAGGCCTCGAGTGAAATTTCCTGTTGCAGCCGTTGGAAAGCGGCTTCGCTCAGGCGGATTCCATTCAGGTTGTACTTCAGAATAAAGTCTTCCGGACTTTCTCCGGCGTCGGCATCTTTCACGGTCTGAAAAGCATAGACGTTGAACGGCCCCTCGACGGCGGCGATGGCCTTGCGTACCCGTTTGCTGCAGGAGGAAAGGCGGTCGCTCTCGTTCAGCGCGTCTGAGATCATGATCTTCTGTTCGCCGTCCAGCAGGTACATAGGCGCTGAATCCTGAAATGAAATCCCGGTGCCCAACTCCAACGCGGGGAGTCCCGCCCGCTCCAGCAGATGGTTGTAGCCGCGCACGATGTCGATGATCTCGCGCGCCAGCACGCAAGCCCGGCTGACCGCAAGCGGGGCCTCGCCTTCGTGCTCCAGCAGCGCGACGATGATGGCGTCGCCTTCGACAAACACTTTGCGGGCGCCATACTTGGCCAGCAATTTGTTGACCGGATCGTAAAAATTCAGGCTGAAGTAGGACGCCGGGTTCATGCCCTGCTCCAGCAGCGAGCGGGTAAGGCGTGACGAATCCCTGATGTCGGCCTTCAGAATTACGTGGCGCAATACTTTGTCTTCGGACGGCTTCTGCTCTTCCGGCAGCAGGAACTCGTAGAGCGTGCCGTTCATGGCCGAGAGTTCCCGCAGCTTCCAGTTGCCAATCAGATTGCCGCTGTCGAGCGCGGAATTCAAGGCTTCCAGGCGCCGCAAATCGCGGTGATAACGCAGAAAGTCGCGCAGGAAGCGCGCCGCCATTTTGGCCCGTTCCGCTCCGCGGCACCCAGCCACCCGGGCCGCTGCTGAGTTCAACCCCTGGAGCGAAAGTTTCCCGTGTTCTTCGATCAGCTTCTCCACCCGCTCGCGCTCTTCGCGTGAGATCAGCGCATTTTTCAGCTGTTGCGCGTTGATGCGGGGCGAGTATTCGGCGAGCAGCGGCACGGTTTCGTAGGAGGCGATCACGTACTCCATGAGCTTTTCGCGCTCCAGCAGTTCGAGCCAGGCTTCCAGTCGCGCCTTCTGGCTGCGGCCCTCGTGAGTGGCTTCGTCGTGCTGGCCCGAGCCGACCAGGGCCTGGGCGTTTTCCGGAACGTTCAACCAGCCGTCCACCACCGCTTCATCCTCCGCTTTCGAACCCAGCTTCAGGGAGAGTAGGAATTCACGGACCACCCGGCGCACGTTGGAAAACCGGTCAGGATCGCGATCAAAGTTGCCCAGCATCACATAGTGCTCGGCGTTCAGGTAAGTGTCGCAGCCGTCTTCGGTAAAGATGAGCGGGTTCAGAAAGAGTTTGTATTCTGCCTCGTTGCGATTGCCGAACAGCGAGCGGCGCATGCGGGCCAGGGTTTCTTTCTCGATCTCGCGCAGGATGCGGAACAGCTCCTGTCCGGTCTTGCGCAGGATGATTTTCTTGGCCACCTGAAAACCCGCGACGCGTTCGCGATACTCCAGGGCCTTCTGCTGGCGCACGCCTTCATAACTCTTCAGCATCATGCGGCCGCGTTCCAGCATTTGCGCGAATTGCGAGTTCATCTCCACCCGCAGGAATTTGACGATGGCCGCCCGCGCCAGCATATCGATCGAAAGATTTTCCGCCGCCTTGGCGCGATTCAACACCGAAACGTGCAGGTCGGCCAGCAGAGGCTTGAGCTCGGATCCCGTTTTAGCGGGCGCCTTCGCCGTGGCTTGCGATCCTATGAAGTGGTTGCCACCAGTCCGCTCTATCTTCTCGGCGGCCAGCAATCCTTCCATGTCCCCGTGGCGGACGATGAGACGCGCGATCTGCAGCCGTGCCTGTTCCACGAAGCGGGGACTGAGATGCACGTCATGCCGGAGGTTGTCCACGCCCAACTGCAAACCCTTCAGGGTGAGCTTGGGAGTGTAGCTGCCGAGCTGCGGAGGCAGTGGCTCTTCGGCGGAACGTCCCAGTCTGAAGATAGGAATGCGTGGCATCGTTGGCGATCTTCTTGGCTAGAGCTGTCGCGTTGAACCGATCACACTCGCGCGGAGTCGCGAGAGGTCAAATTCCCGCTTTGTCGCGGCTCGGCTGAGAGCGCGCGGACGCGTGCGCCTGTAACTTTCATTCCTCGCAAATTGCTGATTTTTCTACCTATGCGGGAGCGTAGCACGCGTGCGCACCCCGGCCAACGTTACCCAAGTTACCTGGTTCGCTGGCTCGGTTAGGCCTTTGTTTACTGAGGGCGTGTGTCCAGGGGATGGGCCGCCTTTTCGAAAAATTCGTTCTGCAGCTTGAGGCTTTCCTGGTCCGCCTTCACGGCGCGGGTGGCTTTTATGATTCCGTCAATCCACGCCTTCATCTTGTACTGGCCAAGTTCGGTGGTGGCCAGCGACCCGTCTCCGGAATAGTGATTGGGGAAGCGGGCGTACCACCAGATTCCGGTGTAAAGGTCGTCGGGCAATTTCTGCCGGCCGAGGTCGGCGCCGGACTCGCTTTTGGCCCGGTCCTGATGCACGAGTTCGGGATGGGCGATCAGCATGGTCGAAGTTTCGGCTTCACCCGCATGCCAGTCCGGGCCAGTGCTTTTCGCCGCCGGGCCACCGGGCGGAGGCTCCACCCGCACCAGCACGTAAACCACGTAGTCGTGGGGCTTTTCCAGTTGGCTCTGGGCGAAGAAAGGCAGCAAGTGCTCGTTGCCGCCGTGGCCATTCACGATGATGATTTTCTTGCAGCCGTTGCGGGCCATCTCGTCCGTGGTTTCCTGCAGCAGTTGCAACTGCAGTTCCCGGCTATAGGCGACAGTGCCGGGTTCGTGCCGGGCTTCAAAAATCTGGCCAAAGTAATACTCCGGAAAGACTACGGCGTATTCCTCGGCGGCGGCGTGCAAAGCCGCGTACCGTACATCGAGGAGATCGGTTCCCAGGGGCAGGTGCGGACCATGCTTTTCCAGAATGCCGAAGGGCAGCAGGCAGGTGCCCTGCGACTGCTGAATGGCCGAGCGGAAATCGGCGGCAGTAAGCTCTTCCCAGTGTACGGACAGCTTGGCCTGCGACCAGCTCAACTGGGCGCAGAAGGTCAGCAATCCCGCCATGATCGCGAGCCTTCCAAGTATAGTTTTGCGAACTAAAGCGTTGCGCATGAGTATTCTCCTGAGGATGCGCATTTTAGCATTGGGACGCGGTCACGGTTACTTCCGTCACCGTGCGCAGGGACCGTGGTCACGGTATGATTTCCAAGACCGTGACCCCAATGAAGAAACTAAAATTTCTGGTTTCGCTGACCACCAACGACAACGATTATCAGATCGAGCAGGCGGCCTCCGCGGAAGAAGCGGCACGGCGCCTGGGCGTTGAAATTCAGATCATTTACGCCGAAAACGATTCCATCACTCAGAGCCAGCAGATTCTGACCGTCATCCAGTCACGATCCGATTCTCACCCGGACGGAATTGTCTTCGAACCGGTCGGCGGAACGGCGCTGCCCCAGGTGGCCCGGGCAGCGGTCGTTGCCGGCATCAGCTGGGTCGTCCTGAACCGGAATGTCGATTACATCGCGGAGATCCGCAAGACCCATCGCATCCCCATTTTCGGAGTCAGTTCCGACCACGAAGAAATCGGGCGAATTCAGGGACACCAGTTTGCCGCCCTGCTGCCCAAAGGCGGGACTGTCCTTCATATTCAGGGCCCTTCCGAGAGCCTGGCCGCCAAACAACGCACCACCGGCATGTACGAAACCAAGCCCGCCGATGTCCAGGTAAAAGTATTGCGGGCGCAGTGGACCGAGGCCAGTTCTTACCGGGCGGTCAGTTCGTGGCTGCGCTTGTCCACCTCACACCAGAACCGCATCGACCTGATCGCCGGTCAGGATGACGGCATGGCCCTGGGCGCACGAAAAGCTTTCCAGGAACTTCCCGACAACGCAGCCCGGCAGCGCTGGCTCAGCCTGCCCTTTATCGGTTGCGACGGGCTGCCAAAAACCGGTCAGGCCTGGGTGAAGCGGGGACTGCTGACCGCGACTATCTTTGCCGGACCCAACACCGGTCAGGCGCTGGAAATGCTGGTCAAAGCCCTGCAGACCGGGACCATGCCTCCCGAGAACACCCTGACCACACCGCTTTCCATCCCCACCCTGGATGCCCTGGCGGCATCGCAGGCCGAGAGAGCACGACTGCTGTCGGTTTCGAGCTCCTGCTTCTAGCTCCTGGCTTCTAGCTCCTGGCTCCTCGACCGCGAATTCGTCGCCACACCTTTGCCCTTCTCTTGCTAAATTGGTTGTGATTTCATGCCTGGATTCGCTTCTGATTTCATGCAAGGAGAAACCATGCCCACACTGGTCGCGCAGCCCACGCGCATTCGCGCCGCCGGCACCAAGCCAAAACTGATTGACGAATTCATCGGCCGGGTCAACACCAAAACATCAGGCGTCAGCGTCGCCCACATGCGCAGTCCGCAAGGCTGGGAAGAGCCCGGACAAACTCCGGAGTTCGACGAATTCACCATCGTCCTCAAGGGCACGCTCCACGTGAAGCACGAAAACGGCGAACTGGACGTCGCGGCCGGTCAGGCCGTCATCGCCCACAGCGGTGAGTGGATCCAATATTCGACTCCCGCAGAAGGCGGCGCCGAATACATCGCGGTCTGCCTGCCGGCATTCGCCATGGAGACGGTACACCGCGACGCGTAAACGCGGCCCACAATAGTTGTGTCATCCTGAGCGCGGTCAGGTCATTCGCTCGCGAATGACCGGGCGGAGCCGAAGGACCCCTATCAGATTCACGGAATAGAGGCTGCCTGATGACTAGAAACTGGAAATTGGGTGAACGTCCCGTCTGTATGAATGCATAAGTGAAATGAAGAAGGGTTCTCCGAGCGGCTACTATGCTGAGACCGGCGAGGAAAGCGCCGGCTCAGAAAGCTCACCAGGAGAACCCCATGAATGCCCTTCACTATATCGGATTCGACGTACACAAGAAAACCATCAGTTTTTGTGTCAAGACTGCGGCTGGCGAGATTGTGGAAGAAGGCAGCTTGTTGGCGCAACGCACGGTCTTGCGGCGATGGGCTTCGGCACGGCCGCAACCCTGGCGGGGAGCGCTGGAGGCGACCCTGTTCAGCAACTGGATCTACGACACGCTACAGCCCTACGGCGAGCAGTTGGAGATGGCGCATCCCGCCAAGATGAAAGCCATCAGCGCGGGCAAAAAGAAAAGCGATACCATCGACGCCCGCACCATTGCCGACCTGGTGCGCTGCAACCTTTTACCGGCCTGCTATGTGGCCGCGCCGCAGATTCGCGAACTGCGCCGGTTGCTGCGCTATCGCAGCCTAGTGGTGAGCGAAGCGGTGCGCATGAAAAACAAGATGGCCGGGCTGCTGATGGAAACCGGCGCCCTCTACGTGAAAGAGAAATTGCACCGCAAGAAATACTTTGCCAGCCTGCTGGAAGAACTCGAAGAGGTGCCGGAGTCGGTAATCGATCTGCTGCGCTTGAGCCGCGGCGCGCTGGAAATGTTCGAGAGCACGCAGAAGCGGCTGGTCCGCGAGTTACTCGCCTATCCCGAACTGGCCGAACGCGTCGAGCGGTTGATGACGATTCCCGCCGTCGGAGAAATTACCGCTCTGACCTGGGCCCTGGAGGTCGGCGATCCGCAGCGCTTCCATTCCAGCTCCGATGCCATGAGCTATTGCGGACTGACCGCTGCCTTGAAGTCTTCGGCGGGCAAGCAGCAACGCGGACCGATCTCCAAACAGCGCAATCGCTGGCTGCAAACCACACTGATCGAGGCCGCCAAACTGGCCCCGCGCTGGAATCCGCAGCTGGCCGCGCTGCATGCCCGCGAGTTGGAGCGCGGACATCGCAACCGCGCCACTCTGGCAGTGGCGCGCAAACTCGTCGCCTATCTGCTGGCCGTCGACAAGAGTGGTCAGCCCTTCCAAGTGCGCGCCCCCTCGGAAGTGCCGACACAAAAAGCTGCCTGAGAAGTAGAACCTTCGAACCCAGCGGCGATCCACCGGCCGTTCCTCGCCACCTCGGGGACTGGGCAGAGGAGTCACCACTCCCGATGCTCCTTACCGTCTGTATCGAGGCCGGCCGGTCAACCCTAACTCATACTTCGTGGACCGGGCTTACACCCGTTTCCCGCAAATGGATGTCTGGCCAAGCTGCTGCTTTGGCCACTCTGCAGGATCGCAGGCCGTTCACTAACTTGACCGCCACACACCCGCTTCGAGAGTCTAATCCTCTAAGGGACCGGAGACCTCCGTCTCCTCTTGACTTTTACTTATCATGGATGTCCCCGGTTTTTCCACAGCTCTGTCATCCCGACCGGAACAGATCATCGCAGAGCGATGATCTGCGGAGTGGAGGGACCTGCTGTTCTACGTTTGCATCCGATGGGTGGGTTGAGTCGGAATAGACGGGACGTAAACGGGAAAGAGCGGCGGGAGGCTTTGTCCGGCTGCAGGAACTGCCCCACTCAAGCCAGGCTTGAGTGGGCCACGCGTCTCGTCGGATTTGGCCTTCAGAGATCAAACACGCGCCGACGGTCTGGTAACATTTGACCAATTCAGGTTTCGTGGAGGATCCAATGTCCAATTTCACCAGACGTGAATTCCTGAAAACCGGGCTTGCCGCCGGAACGCTGGCGGTTGCCGGAAGCATCCCGCTGATGGCACAGCGCCAGACGGCGACCGACTTCGTAACCCTTGGAAGATCTGGAGTGAAAGTAACGCGGCTGGCTTTTGGCACGGGAAGTTTCAGCGGGCAGGTGCAGCGCGATCTCGGGCAGGAATCGTTCACCCGCCTGGTGCGCTACGCCTACGACCGGGGCATTCGCTTCTTCGAGACTGCCGAATCCTACGGTGAGATGCACAAGATGCTGGGCGTCGCCCTCAAGGGCATTCCGCGGGAGAGTTATCAACTGATGTCGAAGGTCACTACACATGATGGCGTAAGTCCGCAGCAGAAATTCGACGAGTTGCGCACCCTGGCGAACACAGAGTATTTCGACATCATGTTGCTGCACTGGCAACACACCGCGACATGGCCGGCCGACACTCGCCGCTGGCAGGACGCGATTCTGGAAGCCCAAACGAAGAAGGTTATTGTGAGCCACGGCGCGTCGGTCCACGGCCTGCCCGCGCTGCGACGGGTCCCGGGGAACGATTGGCTCGACGTCGCCATGATCCGGATGAATCACAAGGGCAAGAGCATGGACGCCGAAGACTACGCTACTCACGGGTCAGGGAACGTCCCCGAAGTTGTCGCGCACGTAAAGGAAGTTCGCAAAGAAGGAATGGGCGTAATCTCCATGAAACTGATCGGCGAAGGCACATTCAACCGCGAGGACCGGCGGCAGGCGATGAAGTTTGCGTTCAAGAATGCCGGCGTCGATTGCGTGACCGTCGGCTACAAAAGCACTGCCGAAATCGACGAGGCGATTGAGAATCTGAACCTGGCGCTGGCGTAGAAGTGCGCGTGGCGCCGCAGTTTCTCGTCCTTCGGGGGCCTGTTCTGCAAAGTCAGTGAGCGTCAACTTCCCCGGTTTTCCCGTACCCAGCTCACGCCCCCGCCGCCTTCACATCCGTCCCCGAGAAGTCTCGGCCTTTGAACAGAAGCGGCTCTCCTTGTGATTTGGCGAGCGCGTAGGAGAAGCAATCTCCAAAATTCAGTTTGGTGGGGTGGCCGCTGAGTCAGTATCCGGTGCAGGACACAGTTCGATGAGAAGTAAAACCACGTGAGAAGGTTTATCATCACCGGCGCGCCAGGTTCAGGAAAGACGGCGATCATCCGTCAGTTGGATCTCGGCGGGTTCAGCGTAGTCGAGGAGGCAGCTACGGACGTCATCGCCGCCGCACAGGCCCAAGGAATTGTTCAACCCTGGATGCATCCCTCGTTCATTGATTCAATCGCCAAGCTGCAAAGGGACCGTCAAATTCGAGCGTCTTATCAACCCGATGACATTCAGTTCCACGACCGTTGCGCGGTTTGTACCGCGGCATTGGCAGTCTATCTCGGATACCCTTTTTCACCTTTTCTTGCCAGTGAACTGGAGCGTGTCAAAAAAGAAGCAATCTACCAAAACCGGGTCTTCTTCATTCGCAATCTTGGCTTCATCACGCCTACCGAAGCGCGGCGAATCAGCTTTGAGGAAACGGTGCGCTTTGAGAAAATTCACGAAGAAACTTACCGCGACTTCGGCTTCGAACTGGTTTCAGTCGAGCCAGGAAGTGTGGCCGAACGGGTCAACACAATTAAAGCGGCGATTCGTATTTCTGACTCAGGACACTAACGCTGCGCCGCCGCTTTTTCCAGCAACTCTCTGACCAGGTCGAATCGCACCTGCTTCGGATTCTCGCTGGCCACCGACAGGTTAAGGTAACCACCCTCCACCAGAAAGCACGACGTAGTGAGCAAGGGTTTAGCCAGCGGTTTGCCGTCGAATCCCTTCATCATCTTCATGCTGAGGCACCCGACTCTGCCAAAGTCTTTGGTATTGGTTTTTGGAGCCTGTTTTGCTGCGCCTAACATCATGCGGGCTCCGACGAGCCCCTGGGCGATCGACGTCGGCACCCCCTCTGTTCCCGGGGGTGCGCTTTGCAGCTTCACTGCAAGCCCACCGATGTTCACCGTGCAAATTGACGAATCTCCGTCGCTGCCTTGGGGATCGCTGACCTTGCCGCGGTAACTTGCCTCCAACTCCGGCGTCGGCATGAGCTTGCACGCCTTCGCGTCTTGACCATAAGACGGAGATGATTGCGCAGCCACGGAATACGGACCGGCGTCGCCGGCGAGAGCGAACGCAAGAAGCGCGGCTGCGGCGGTCTTTTGCAATCCAGTCATGGAAAAGTCTTTCCTTCCCGATGAGTTTCACCGATGTGAGGAAGTATATCGGTCGCGCCGAGGGCAGGCATCACCACGGACCACGTGGGGACAGCCGCCCTCGGCTGTCCGGCGGAGCAAGGCTCCGCAATTTCTCGTAACGACTGAGGCTGTCGAGCTGCGCTCGACCGGACAGCCGGGGCGGCTGTCCCCAGGTGGTTTTCCCGGCGCTACCTGTGCTCACGCCGATTGGGATTTTGAATCCAACTTGCGCCTCGCGATGGGTAATAATGGTCGGCCATAGCGACAGGACAAACTGCTGTCCTGGCGAGAGAGACCGGGAAAGATCCTCCCATGCTGATCCGTCTGGGCTATGACATTCAATTCGAGATTCCGGCGGCCGTGGCCATGGTCGGCATGTTGCACGTGCATCCTTCGCGCGTTGCGGACCTGCGCGAACCGGACGAGGTCAGCATAAGTCCACAAGTAAAAGTGGAGAGCTATATCGATAGCTACGGCAACCGCTGCGCGCGATGGTTGGCGCCGGCAGGACCACTGCGGCTGACCAGTTCCACGCTCATCGAAGACAGCGGCACGCCCGACGCGGGCGACCCCGACGCGCAGGAGCATCCGGTGAACGAACTGCCTCCGGAGATGCTTCGCTATCTGCTCAACAGCCGGTACTGCGAAGTGGACCGGCTGTCGAATATCGCGGTTGAATTGTTCGGCCACCTGAAGCCGGGATGGAGCCGCGTGCAGGCCATTTGCGGCTGGGTGAACTGGAAAGTGGCATTCGGCTACCAGCACGCGCGTTCGTCGAAGACAGCTCTTGACGTGTTCACCGAGCGCACTGGAGTGTGCCGCGATTTCCAGCACCTGGCCGTCACCTTCTGCCGCGCGCTTAACATTCCCGCCCGCTACGCTACGGGATACCTCGGCGACATTGGCGTCCCCCTGCAGCCCACACCCATGGACTTCAGCGCCTGGTTCGAAGTGTATCTGCAAAACCGTTGGTGGACGTTCGACGCGCGCCATGTTCAACCGCGGATTGGGCGGGTGCTGATGGCGACTGGCAGGGACGCTTCGGACGTTGCGATCACGACATCTTTCGGAATTGCAAACCTGACGGGATTTTCCGTGGTCACGGAAGAAGTCACGGCTGCGTGATCGGCTCCTAAGTGTGGGTCGGACACTCCTGTCCGACGCCTTTGACTTTGATTGGTTTGAAGCTTACCGGGCTCTACTACACAAATCTAGGTCAAAAGCGTCGGACAGGAGTGTCCGACCACACACTTTAAAAACCAGCCGAGCCTTGCTCAGCCTGGACGGGTCGGAGACCCGTCCCCACACAATCCCCACACAAGTTGTGGAGGCTGGCTGACGACTGACGACCGACGACTGCTTCTTAAGGCGCTTCGATCAGTTCCAGCTTTCCCTCCCGGTTACGGTGCAGCACCATTACTTTGCCTTTGGGATCGCGGAAGACGAACACGTCGCGGTCGCGGAAGTGGGCCTCTTTGATGGCTTCCTCCAGCGTCATGGGGCGCAGGGCGACAGCGTCCTCGGAGCGGACGAGATGCACTTCGGTGGATTTGGCGACGGCGGGAAACCTGTGTACGACCAGCGAAATCTCCGCGGTTTCGGCGAGTCCGATCGCGGCCGGCAGGCTCTCCTGTTGCGCTTCCTTGCCATTCCATTTTTTCAGGTCATGGCGTTTCTTGCTGCGCCATCGCGTCTTGTATTTGACTGCCTGCTTCTCCAGATGCTCGAGGGCTTCGTTGACGGCAGCCTTCATGTCGCCAGCCTGGGCCTCGCCAACCAGCGGTCCGTTGCGCGGGCTGATCGTGATTTCCGCCTTGTGGCGGCGCTTTTCAATGGCCAGGATCACCTTGGTATCAAATTTGTCGCCCAGGATTCTGCGGATTTTGGTCAATCCGGTTTCGACTGACTTGCGGATGGCGGGAGTGATTTCGTAGTGTCTGCCGGTGAATTCTACGTTCATGAGCGCCCCTTTCTTCTTGCCCTGGCATCAGAGGTGCCGAAAAACCATCATTGTCATCCTGAGCGTAGCCGATTCATTCGCTTGCGAATGGAGCGGCGAAGTCGAAGGACCCCTACCAGCGGCCCAACCTGTGAAGGCGCGGGCTTCTTCGCGGTATGCAAATACCGAACGCTACTGAGCAGCATAACTCTAGGGAGTCCTTCGACTGCGTGGAAACTTCGCGGAGCGAAGTTTCCACTCCGCTCAGGATGACCACGATTTTCCGCAGCTTATTTCTTTACTCTGCGTTGATGAGTGCTGGGGATGCGCATATCTTCCCGGTATTTCGCCACTGTGCGGCGCGTGACCTGGATGCCCTGTGACTGCAAGATGCGAGTGATCTGTTCGTCAGTCAAGGGGCGGCTTGGGTCTTCTTCCTCGATGAGCTTCTTGACCCGGCGCTTGAGGATGAGCAACGAAGTGCCGCCGCCCTGAGGGCCGTTCACGCTCTCGCTGAAGAAATAGCGCAATTCGAATACGCCCTGGGGGGTGTGGGCGTATTTGCTGGCAACCGCCCGGCTGACCGTGGAAGGATGCACGCCGATTTCTTCGGCGACTTCCTTGATCATCATCGGTTTGAGCTGGTCGATGCCCTTTTCCAGAAAGTCCTGCTGCCGGGTGACGATTGCATAGCAGACCTTGGTGATGGTCTGCTTGCGCTGTTCGATGTTCTTGATGAGCTGGATGGCGCTCTTGTAGCGCTCTTTGACGTAGTTGCGCGTGTCTTTGTCGTTGGTGTCGCGGGTCAGAAGGCGCTTGTAGGCGGGATTCAGGCGCAGCACCGGGACATCGTCTTCGTTCATCATCACCAGCCATTCATCGCCATGCTTGATAAATGCCACATCAGGCTCGATCAGGCGGGGCTGGCTCTTGTTGTAACGCAGGCCGGGACGGGGATCGAGCGTCCGGATATAGTCCAGGGCCTCCTGCACCGCTTCCGGCGTTCGCCCGATAGCGCGGGCGATTTCCTTATATTGCTTGTTCTGCAGAGCGCGCAGGTACTGGTCCACGATGGCAACCGCGTCAGTCAGAACCTGTGCGGTGGCCTCGCCGTTTCCATTCTTGTGCGTGGCCAGTTGCGCCTGGTGGTAGCGCAGTTGGTAGAGCAGGCAATCACGCAAGTCGCGGCAGGCGACTCCGGGCGGATCCATCTGGCGCACCAGTTCGAGCGCTTCGTACAGATCATGAACTTTGAAACTGGGCTGAAACAGAGGCTGGGCCGGCTTTTTCGGGGCAGCCGCTTCGGGCTGCGGCGTGGTCACTGGGTCGGGCGCGGCTGTTTCCGGAGCAGGCGCAACTGCAGTTCCGTCAGCGCCGGCAGAGGGCTGCATTTCGGGAGTCTCGAGTCCATTCCACTCGGCGGACAATGCCGCGTCTGCTTCGTCCCCAGGGGAATCGCCTTCCTCCAGGTCCGTGGCCAGTCCCAGCGCCGCCGCTTCCTTGACCACGCTTTCCGCGATGCTCGCGTCCACTTCCGGGGCAGCCGGCGGAGCAATGCCCAGCAGTTCCTCGTCGCTGGCGATCAGGTAGCCATCTTCGCTCAGGTTGCCGATGATCGTTTCCGCGGCCTCGCGCACTTCCGGAGTGACCGACAGCGCGCCCAGCTGCCAGGCCAGGTGGTCGGAGAGAGTCGTAGGCTTGGAAAGAAAATTCTCGAATGACGGCCGCTCGATTTCTTCCATCTCGCTCCGGCTGCGGTAACCGGGATCGAGATACTCCTGGAAAAACGAGCCGAAATCTATTTCTTCGAAAGGATCTTTCTTTTCCTCTGCGGTAACCGTGTTTTCTTCCGGCTTGATCCGCTCGCGATCTTCCTCCTGACGGGCAGCATCGTCGAGCAGTGGAACGGAGTCTTCCAACTCCTCCAGCACCGGGTTCTCCACCATCTCGGCAGTGATCATGTCGCGCAGCTCGAGCTTGTTGAGCGCGAGCACGCTGACCATCTGCACCAGGCCGGGGGTGAGGATTTGCCGCTGCGACAGTCTCAGGTGGAGCTTTGGCTGGAGTAAAACCATAATAAGTCGTCAGTCGTCGGTCTGCAGTCGTCAGCAAAAGCTAGCGGTCAGTGTTGGCTGAAGACCGACGACTGACGACTGCTTTACACCAGCGAGAAACTCTCTCCCAGATACACCTTGCGTACCTGGGGATCGCTGGCCAGTTGCTCGGGCATGCCCGAGGCTAAAATCCGTCCACCATCGATGATGTATGCCCGGTCCGTGACCGCCAGCGTCTCCCGGACGTTATGGTCGGTGATTAACACTCCGATGCCGCTCGACTTCAGATCGCTGATGATCTTCTGCAAGTCGAGCACGGCGATCGGGTCGATCCCGGAAAACGGCTCGTCGAGCAAAATAAATGTGGGGTTGATGCTCAGGGCGCGGGCAATTTCCACCCGCCGCCGCTCTCCCCCGGAGAGAGCGTATCCGCGATTCTGGCGGATATGCTCCAGTCCCAGCTGATCGATCAGCTCTTCCATTTTTTCCCTGCGCTCGTGCCAGGAGATGGGCTGGGCTTCCAGCACGGCCAGGATGTTTTCCTCAACCGTAAGCTTGCGGAATACCGAAGCTTCCTGAGGGAGGTAGCTGATGCCGTACTGGCGTGCCCTTAAGTACATCGGCACGTCGGTGATTTCCTCTTCGTCGATCAGCACCCGGCCGGTATCGGGAGGTATCAGGCCGACGATGGCGTAGAAGGTTGTGGTCTTGCCGGCGCCGTTAGGTCCAAGTAAACCAACAACTTCGCCCTGCCCCACTCGGATACTGACCCCGTTTACCACCCGTCGCCCACGGTAGGATTTGCCGATTTCGTCTGTGGCCAGGGTACGCATTTAACGTGCCACTCGCGTCGTTGTGACCGTAGGGGATGTATTATTGCCTTCGACCAAAACCCTACCATCGTGTCTGAATAAAGTCAACGAAACCCCGGTAATCTTGCCGTGTTCGGCATCAAAAATGCTAGGAGAACCGCCCGTCAGCACAAACTTGTCGTCAGCCGTGGTATAGACCAGATGCTCGCCCAGCGCTTTCCGACCCGGCTGGGTGATGACCACCTGTTCGTCGGCAAGGATGTGGTCGATCTTGCCCGTCCCTGTAAGCGATTGATTCGTAGTGGCTTGGTTGCGCGGCTGCAGAAAGACGTCCATGATGCGCGCCGTGATCGTGAGCTCCGCTCCCTGGGCCTGAACCCCTCCCTCAAAGCGGGCCTTTCGCTCGCTGTCGGTGTAGCTCAGTCGCGCCGAGGTGATCTTGACCGGGGTGACTTTTCCACTCTTCTCGGTCTGAACCAGCACCGTGGACACGGGTTGAACCGGCGTTCCCTGGGCCACCACCGAGCGGTGATTACGATCGAACTCGATCGAAGGCGCCTGAATGACATTGGCGTCCTGCCACAGCCGAGCCTCTCCGGTGTAGAGGGCGACCGCCGGACTGCTGTGCGCCGTCATGGCGCGGGCGGTCACGTGGATCGGATCTGACGCTGCCAGCAGGGCCCCGTTGGGCTGCGCTTTCAGGTCGCTGTAGGTACTCTTGACGTCGCCCTCGGCAAAGGCGTCACCGGTTGCTCGATTCAGGCGCATGCTCCGGCTGGTGGTGGTCATGCCGCCATCCACCACCCGGGGGGAGCCATTCAAGACCAGCATCTGATCGGCGGGAGTGTAAACCGCACGGTCGCCCCAGGCTTTCCGCTCGCCATCGACATACGCCATATTTCCCTGCTGCACGATCGACTCGATGCCGCTGCCGGGGTGGAAGGACGCATCCAGCGTTTCGCTGGTGCTGACGCGGTCGGGCTGGCCCGGGGTCTTTGACGCGATGCGGGCGTCGGGCGCACCGTGGACAGAAGCCAGCTGCCCCAAATCATCGAAGCGCGCCTGGAACTTTCCCGCCGTTACCAGCGTCTGCTGTCCGGTGTCCGGGGTCGGTCGCAGAGCAATCTGGGCCGACCCGGAGGTGTCGGCGCGCCGCAGCCTTCGGCCCGCGGCCACGAAGAAGTCTATTGCCGAGGCTGTGATTTCGATATCCTGCGCGCTGGCCTTGTCGGTAGCCGGCTGTTGATGCTGCATCAGCCTCACGTTGTCCTGGCTGTGCACGGTGTTCAGCACATTATTTCCTGTAAAATTCAGGACCACCCGCCCGGCGCTCCCCTGCATGGGCTGCGGACCCGAATTCTCCATGCGGACATCGCCCCAAAAAGTGGCAGACCGCAGATTGTCCTGCTTCTCCGCCATGAGCAATTCCACCTGGTTGGACTGAACTTTCGCTGACCCTGACTCCTCGGACTCGACCCGAACGTTGCCGCTGGCGAGAATGCGGTCCACGGTGTTGTCCTGACGCAGGTAAATCGTGCCTTTGTCCGCGGACGCGTGGCGCGCGCCGTTCTGCAAGCGCGGGAGGTCCAGCTCCACCACGCGCGGATTCTTGGTGATGGTGCCGTGAATCGCGGTCAGGCGGGCGGGGGTGGCGCCGTGGAACGCGACATCGACCTGCGACTGCAGAGTGAGCACGGTGGTGTCGGCCGCGTAGCTGAGACCGACGGCAGACCCGTTGGCCTGGGGAAGGCTGAACTCAACCTTTTCCCGGGTCTGCGCGTTCCCTGTCTTCTGGTTAAAGAACAGGTTCGTGGTGGTGAGGTGGACCGGATTCTTCAGTTCTCTGGGCGTTGCCTGGTCGGGATGAATGATGCCTTCCGGATTGGCCTCCAGATCCATCTGGACCTGGCCCTTGCCGATTACGTCGCCGGACTGAGGATCGTATTCAAAGTCGGCACCGTAGATCTGGTCGAAGCGGCTGGCATCGCGCCCGTACAACGTGATGGTGACGTCATGCAGTTCGGCGTGTCCGCCCTGCTTGTATTGCACCGCCTTGCTGGCCTCAATCTTGAAAATGGTGTGTCCCTCTTCCGAGCGCGAAACCGTGAACCCCTTGGCGCTCTGCTGGATCTCAATTCCGATTTTCGCCGGCACATCCTTGAGCGCGTTCTCCACCTTGTGACGGGCGTAGAAATACACCGCCGCCACCATCAGCAGGATCCCGATGGCGCCCCCCGCAAACCAGCGTCGAAGGTGCGAAATCTGAATGGACATCTAAAGATGAGTTTACTTGAACCGCAGCAAGAACCACGTAGAGACAGCCGCCCTCGGCTGTCTGGCGGAGCGAAGCTCCGCACTTGGCCGATCCCGGAAGAACCTGGTCGAGCTTCGCTCGACTGGGTGGGTGGGGGCACCCGCCCCTACGTGGGCTGCGGTACCACGTAGGCCCGGACGCCCTCGTCCGGGCGGGCGAGCGCAGCTCGCCTGGTTTTTTCCCGGGGGGCGGCTGTCCCCACTTGGGCGGTGGAGGGTACATCCGTCATCGTCTAAACTCAATGACGCCATGAACCAGCACGAGCCTGCTCTACTGGATTTGCAGAATATTTCCGTGATGCGTGGGGAGAAAACAGTGCTGGAAGATTTCAGCCTGGTGATCCGCGGCGACGAGCATGTGGCCATCCTGGGGCCGAACGGCTGCGGCAAATCCACCCTGATCAAGACCATTACGCGCGAATGTTATCCCGTGGCGCGGGAAGGCTCCTCAATGACCATCCTGGGGCAGGACCGTTGGGATATTTTCGAACTGCGTTCACTACTCGGGATTGTGTCGAATGATCTTCTCTCTAAGAGTTCCGGCGAAGCGTCGGGACGCGATGTGGTTTTGTCGGGCTTCTTCAGCAGCGCTCGCATCTTCCCGCATCACGTTGTCGATCCCCGGCACCGCGATCTGGCCAACGCCGCCCTGGCGCAGCTCGAGATATCGCACCTGGCGGAGCGTCCGGTGTGCGAAATGTCTTCCGGCGAAGCGCGGCGGGTGCTCATCGCCCGCGCCCTGGTCCATAAGCCGCGGGCCCTGTTGTTCGACGAGCCCAGCAATTCTCTCGACGTCTTCGCCCGGCACAGTCTGCGTCAGAGCATGAGTGCACTGGCGAAAGCCGGCATCGGAATCATTCTGGTGACGCATGATCTCTCCGACCTGATTCCGGAAATCGAGCGCGTGCTGCTGATGTCGAACGGGCGCATTATCGCGGATGGACCAAAAGAACAGATGCTGCAGGCCGATCGTCTGGAGGGTTTGTTCAAGACCAGAGTGGAAGTGGACCAGCGCCATGGCTACTACCACATGTGGTGAGAGCGAACTTCGCTGTGTTGATGTGATTTAGTGGAGGCAGTTTTCAGATTTTAGATCTCAGTTCTCAGTCGCGTTTCCGGACTTACAGGCCCGCAGCGATCTTCTGCTGTTCCGACGCAGGGCCGACGGCAGTTTTCTCCGGTCGCACAAAATCTCGCAGGGAGAGTTCGAGGCCGCCGTACTCGGGATGATCGTTATTTTCGATGGTGAAGGCGACGTCGAGAGTGTCGCCGGGAAGCAGGCCGGCCTGCTGACATTGTTCCGCCATGCGCCAGCCTAGGGCATCGAAGGTGATGGCGCGGCGCCATTTGGCATCTGTCGCCTGACGGTTGTCGGTGGCCTGCCGGACGTCACCGCGGCGCAAAGCGGCTGAATCGGGATCACAGCGCGGAGTTGTGAGGATGTTCACATCCGGCCCGTCCAGATCGCGGGACAGCGACCCAACCGCCAGCCCCAGCTTCAGCTTCACGTGCTTGTCTTTCATGATGCGCGGCGAGGCCATGAGGCGGACGCTTGCGGTAAAAACGGGTTGGGGATTGCCCACACCAAACGGCTCCAGCCGTTGCAGAAGGTTGAAAAGCTCGGGAGTCACCTGGTCGAGCGTCAGCTCGGCGTCAAAGTTGAGCGAGGGTTCGAAGTCGGCGAGAGTCAGGCGGGTGCGCGCGTATTGGTCGAGGCGCATCCTCAGTTCCGGCAGGTTCGCGGCCGGCAACGAGAAGCCGACAGCATGGGCGTGCCCGCCGAAGCGCGTGAACAGGCCTGCACAGGACTCGAGCGCATTCAGCAGGTGAAATGCGCGGATGGAACGGCCGGAGCCGTGAGCTTCCTCGCCATTCCGCGAAATCACCAGCGCCGGGCGCCCATAACGTTCGACCACACGAGTGGCGGTGATGCCGATCACGCCGCGATGCCAGCCTTCACCGTCGATCACGATGCAGAAAGCTTCGCGCAGCACCGGCTGCTCTTCGAAATTTGATGTGATGGATTGCAGGATGCGGCGCTCTTCCTCCTGCCGGTCGCCGTTGAGCTGATCGAGTCTGGCGGCGATCTCCCGGGCCCGCGCGGGATCTTTGACGCTAAAGAGCTCGATAACGTCGCGGGCCACATCCATCCGGCCCGCAGCGTTGATGCGGGGCGCGATGCGGAAGGCGACTTCCCCGGAATTGAGCGCCTGGCCGTGGGTAAGTTTCGCGACTTCGAGCAGCGCCTTGAGTCCGGGGTTTACCGGCGAGCGCAGGCCTTCCAGTCCGAGCCTGGCGAAGACCCGGTTTTCTCCGGTCAGCGGGACGGCATCGGCGATAGTCGCGATCGCAACCACTTTCATAAACGACTTCAACAGCCGGGTTCGATCGCCTTCCGGGATGCGGTGCTCGATCAGAGCCTGGGCCAGCTTGAAAGCCACTCCCGCGCCGCACAATTCCTTGCACGGGTAGCCGCAACCTTCCTGATTGGGATTGACCACCGCCAGCGCAGCCGGAACTCCCTGCGGGCCGGGAAGGTGATGGTCGGTGACGATCAGGTCCACGCCCAGCCGCCGGGCGGTCTCGGCCGGCGCGAAAGCGCGGATGCCCATGTCCACGCTGACGATGAGCCTGATGCCCGCAGCGGCCGCCTGCTCGATGACGTCGTCGCGCATGTCGTAGCCGTCGCGAATGCGGTGCGGAACATGAAATTCCGCAGTACCGCCGCAGAGCTCGATGGCGGTCTTGAGGATTACGATTGCGGTGGTGCCATCGACATCGTAGTCGCCGTAGATGAGGATGGATTCTTTGTTCTCGATGGCGGCTTCGATCCGGTTCACTGCGGCGGTCATCCCGGACATGAGGTAGGGAGAATGCAGGTGTGAGAGTGATGGAGTCAGGAAACGTTCGGCAGCTTCGGCCTCGGTTATCCCTCGCATGACCAGGAGGCGGGCGAGCGTCGAGGCAATGCGCGGGTCTTTCAGATTGAGCGATGCTTGCGAGCTTAACTCCAACGCGAGACGTTCGACAGCGTCAGAGTCGGTATTTTTTAGGTCCCAGCGCATGGCTAACAGATTTCCTGACCTCTGATAAGGAGGTTCATGGGTCTTTTTGCGCCCTTTGCGTTTCCTTTGCGTCCTTTGCGGTCAAAAGCTTTTAACCGCAAAGGACGCAAAGGTCGCAAAGAAGAATACTTCTACTTCGTGGGTCAGGTTTCTTCGTCCTGGTCGGGTTCGTCGATGGGGATGCCGCCGAAATCTTCCGACAACTCCAGCAAGCGCTGATAGTGGTCATACCAGTCGGTGGAAGCCTCATAAACCATCATGATGCCCTGGTGGGCGAAGCCGAGTTGCACGAATCCGGTCTTACCGATGTAGGTGCGCAGCCAGCGCGCCTCGTCCACGTCTTCATCATTGGTGAATTCGGCGTTGCCCAGGCGCTCGACCATCTGGTCAAGCTCCTCCTTGCGCAGCGTCCAGGCGTCCATGGTGAGGAAGGGCGCGGCCGCAGCCTTGGCCAACTCCACGAAGTCTTTCCAACTGTCGGGATTGTCTTCCGTTTTCCAGACGACACTTTGCACTTCTTCATAATCGACATAGCCGTGAAAGCGGCGCATGCCATGGCCTTCGATGAAGGCGATCATGTCGTCTTTGAGGCCGGCCAGGTTGTCGGGTGCAGGAGACATTTATTTCTGCATTGTATGCCTGAATTTGGTCCTTTGTCGTCGGTAAGACGCCGTTGGTACTCGTCATTGGCCCTTGGCCCTTGGCCGTTGGTCGTTGGCCCTTATACACCGACTTCAACGCAGGAACCCGGGACTGTCCTTCCTCGCGACCACGAGCACAAACACCTGCCCAGGTAGTGGGCGGTTCTGAAATTTAGAGAACCATCTCAGCTTTTCCGCCTTGATCTAACTGGCGACGGATGTGTTGGTATTCTGGCCCACAGAAGCCGTAACGTCCCAACTGAGCCTCAAGCCACTTATCGGGTATGGAGTTGTGCAGCAGCTTGCCCTGGTGGAAAATATCAAAGGTGCCGTCTTTTCTCCTGACGATCTCCCAAACATCAGGCTTCATCGCACAACCCCTGTGCAGCTACTGCTGCCGCTGCCGCCTCCAATAATCCCACCAGTTCATCCAAACTCCAACATGATCTGCCAGGCCAGCTTTCATTGCTGAGTGACTCTCAACCTCGCGAAGCCAAACGCAGGCAAGCAAATTCGATGCCAAAGACCAACGGCCCATGGCCAACGGCCAACGACCAAGGGCCAACGACCAAACCCTGTGCTACACTACATGTTTCGCAAACGACAACTGATCCGCGCTATGCTTCTTTCCAAAGAATATGTGGGCTACCTGGCCCGCGAAGTCACCAAAAAGCTGATTGCGGGCGGGCATATTGAAACCAAGGCCGTGCCTGCGGTCACCGAAAAGGTGCACGCGGCGATGCTCGAGGAATTGTCCCTGGAAGACCGAATAAATGACGAGGTGCGCGTCATTCTTGAGGCCTATTCGGAAGAGATGCGCCGTACCGGCGCCAACTATCAGGAGATGTTCCGCAAAGTGAAGAGCGAACTCACCCGCAAGTACAAGGCGGTGCTGTGAGAATCAGCCGGGACAAGGTAAACAAGGTTGCGCACGTGGTGGCGGATGCGCTGGCGGAAGTCGATGCCGTGGATTTCGTGGAAGATCGAAATACGATTCGTCTCGAGATACGCAAGATTCTCGAAGAGCTGCTCAACCAGGAAGCCAAGATTGACCAGAGCGCCCGCCTGAAGATCGAAAACCAGAAGCGGACGATTCTGGAAGGCAGCCAGGAGTGGGACATCCTGTACCGCAAGTACTACAACGAAGAAGTGAAGAAGCTGGGTATCTAGACTTCAGTCGTCAGTCGTCAGTCGTCGGCCCTAAGCCCTCCTGGATCAAGCTTCCTCAAATTACTCCATACCAAGCCAGCATTGAGTTTGCTTTGGCGGAGAAGCCAACAGATACGGGCCCCGCTGAGCGGAGCCCGTCTGTGAGCCTTCTTTGATGCAGCCCTTTAGATCAGTCCAGCCTAGTGATCGCGGTGCCGGCCATGTTCATCACGGTCCCAGTGGCCTTCACGCACCTCCCAGCCCTGCCGCTGGTGATGATAACGGGGCTTGACCCAGCGTGCCCCGCGGTAAGGCGGACGGTCCCAGCGCCCTGGAACCCACTCATATTGACCGCCTTGCGGCGACCAGTAGCCGTTGACCCAGGCATAACCCGGACCAGGAAGCGGCCCTCGATGTTCGTAACGGGCCCGCGGGGGCGGATGTCCGACATACACCGAAATCTGTGCCGCTGCGGGGATGACGAGAGCGCCTGCGACCACTACGCCATATATCCAATTCCATTTCATTGTTGTGTCTCCTCTTGTGCGCTAGGAGGAAGCCTGGAAAAGTCTCCTCCGGACCTTGGTTTACGTTGCGGAGTCCTTCTGGCGGGTGGCTTTGACACCCGTCAGAATTCCAATCCCCACCAGCACCAGCCCGCCCACTACAATCCAGTGAGTCGGTATGTGCATCAGGCTGGCCCCGTAGATAAGCCCGGCAATCACGACCACAAAACCGGTCAGGTAAATTCCGAACGACATATCATTCCTGCCCCCTCAATCCACCGTTGGATACTTGCGTGACCGGCGATTTGTCGACTCGCACATCTCAGTCTTCTTGAATAGTATGGAGGTGGAACCTTGATCACAGGATTAAGAAGGTCGGATACTGACATTGCAGGGCCTTAAATCGGGACACGGCCCAATCGCGAACCGCGGGGTTTAGGCGATTCCAGCCCTAAATGTGAATCGAAGCAGCCAAATTACGAGCCTGATGAAGCAGGCAGCCCACGCCGCCGGCTTTGAACTGGCCGGCGTTGCGCCCGTCCACGAATTCGGCGAACTGGATCGCTTTCGGGAATGGATCGCCGCCGGCCGCGCCGGAGAGATGCAATACATGAAGGCGCGCGATGAGACCGGCATGCTCAAGCGGGCGTCGCTCCGTACCACCCTGCCATGGGTGCGCAGCGTGATCGTCTGTGCCATCAACTACAACACCGCGGCCCCCTACTCCACCGAGGCAAACGATCCGCAGCGGGGATGGATTGCCCGCTACGCCTGGGGGCAGCAGGACTACCACGACGCGGTGATGGCACGGCTGCGAATGGTGGAAAGCCAGTTGCGCGAAGCAGTCGGCACGCCATCATCGCTGCAAACGCGTTGCTACGTGGACACCGGACCACTGGTCGAGCGCGTGTACGCCAAATACGCGGGCATCGGATGGATTGGGAAAAATACCTGCATCATCAATCAGAAGCTGGGGTCGTGGCTATTTCTGGGAGTCATTCTGACTTCGCTCGAACTGGAGCCTGACCTGCCTGCGCCTGACCGCTGCGGCACCTGCACCCGCTGCATCGATGCCTGCCCCACCGACGCGCTGGTGGCGCCTTACCAACTGGATTCCAATCGCTGCATCTCGTATCTGACCATCGAAAAGCGGGGCGCGATTGCCGAGGAGCTGCGGCCGTTCATGGGTCACGAGGTCTTTGGCTGTGATATCTGCCAGGATGTTTGTCCCTGGAACCGCAAGGCTCCGTCCACGGGCGCCGCGGAATTTCAGCCGCGGGAAGGGCTGGTCAATCCCGCTCTGGAATGGCTGGCGGAAATGAGCGTTGAAGAGTTTCGGGAAAGGTTTCGCGGGTCGGCGGTGCGGCGGGCCAAGCGCAGCGGTTTGCGGCGAAACGCGGTAATTGCCATGGGCAACAGCGGCGACCAGCGTTTTGCACCGCTGCTGGAGAAGTTGAAAGCGGACGAAGATCCAGTTGTAGCCGAGAGCGCGGAGTGGGCAGCGAAAAGAATCACGTAGAGGCAGATGTCCTCATCTGCCCAGTCGAGCGCAGCTCGACGTGTCTTCCACGCAAAGAAAGCGGAGCCTCGCTCCGTTGGGCAGATGAGGACATCTGCCCCTACGCGGTTTCGCGGTGGCCGCGTGGTAGCATTTCAGCCGGGCCGAACATGTCCAGCATTTCCCTTCGCCCGCTAGGTTTCTTTTTCGTCGTGCTGCTCTTCGCTGCGGCGGCGTCCCCGGCCGCGTTTGGGCGCGATTCTGAACCCAAGTGGATCCGCGTAAGCTCCGCTCATTTTGCCGTGCTCACCGATGCGGGCGAAAAAAAAGGCCGCGAAGTAAGCCTGCGCCTGGAACAGATGCGCGAAGTCTTTGGCCAGCTCTTCCTGAAGACCAAGGTGCAGATGCCGGAACCGCTGGACGTGATCGCGCTGCAGTCGGATGAGGAATACATTCGCGTGGCGCCGCTCCGCCAGGGCCGGCCCATTTCCGCCCCCGGATTCTTTTTGCCCGGCGGAGACCGCAACTACATCGTCCTCGATCTTGCCGCTGAGGACAGCTGGCGAGCCGTCTCCCACGATTTCGCACGCCTGTTTCTGAGCTTCAACTATCCCCCGACCCAGGATTGGTTTGACGAAGGCTTCGCGCAATATTTCTCCAGCCTCAAGCTGGGTGACACGCAGGCCCAGATTGGGGGCGACCCAGCACCGGGCCTGCCCTGGAGCCATGCGCTTCCGGGCCCATCGCCGGCGGATTCCGTACCGCCCAAATCATTCGCGGAACTGCTGAACGGGCCGTGGCTTCGCCTGCCCGACTTGTTCGCGATGCGTTCAGGTCCTTCCGGCTATCCGCCCATGTTCTACGCGCAATCCTGGATCGTGATGCATTACCTGCTCAACCAGAACAAGTTGTCGGAGGCCGGAACCTATTTCGGACTGGTGCAGATACGGAAAGTCCCGGTTGAACAGGCCATCCAGCAGGCCTTTGGCATGAGCCCGGCCCAACTGCAACAGGCGGTGAAAGATTACTTTCACGCCTTCGCCTCAACGCCGCAGGCCCAACCCAACACCAAGACGGGCGCCAGCGCCCCAGGGACGCAGGTGAACCAGTTTCCCGCTCCCCTGGGCCCGCTCGATGTCGGAGCCAGTGTGGTGGACGTAGTCAGGGCCCAGGCGCAATCGCTGGTCGCGGAAATGGCGGTGCGCCTGCCCGAGCATCGCGATCAGGGTGAGAAGGACCTCCAGGCCATCATCGCCGACCCCAAGGGAGACAATGCGATCGCGCACCGCGCCCTGGCCTGGGTCCGCATGGAAAGAGGAGAATTCGACGAGGCAAGCGAGGAACTAGCCAGAGCGCGGGAGCTCGACGACCGCGACACCTGGACCCACTACTATCTGGCGCTGGTGAAATTTCGCGCTGCCCAGGTAAACCGGAAACCCATCCAGGGCGTTTCGAACATGATTCAGGACCTGGTGTACGTGGTCGATAAGGAGCCCGACTTTGCCGAGGCGCACTATATGCTTGCCCTGGCGCGGCTCCAGGGCGGCGGGGTCCATTCCGCGACCGGATCGATCACGATCGCGATCCAGCTCAGTCCGCGCAACGAGGAGTATCTCCTCAACCTGGCGCAGATCGATCTCGCCGGAAAAAAGTGGGACGACGCGACCGCGCTGCTCAACCGTCTTCAGAACAGCTCAAATCCGCAAATCGCGCAAACCGCGCGCAAGAGTCTGGCCGACCTGCCTACCCTGAAGAAGTATGGTGTGTTGCCGGAGGACCGTGCGTCGCAGGATAGCACTGGCGGCCCCGCGCCAGCCACGGCGGAAAACGATGAGGAAAATTCTCATTCCGGAAACGCGGAAGCAGTCCCGGCCGAGTCCGTGCCCGACCGCCGCAAAGTCCAATTCGCCAGAGGGAAACTGGTGAAAGTGGACTGCACTCAGGCCCCGGCGGCGATCTTGACCATTAGGACAGGCGCGCGAACCATGAAACTGCGCACCGACGACTACAAATCACTGTTGCTGGTTGGAGCCGACGAGTTCTCCTGCGAGTGGGCGGACCGGGGCGTGATTGCAAACTACAAAGCCGGGGGAAAAGCGGACGGTGATCTGGTGTCAGTCGAAGTGCAATAAGTTGTGAATCCGACTAATGACCTAATTCTAGTTTCCCCTTCGTGGGGTGTGCCGGCGGAGATGCGAAGAGCCCGCCCTGAGTGCAAGCCGAACATACCCGCGCAAACTGTCATCCTGTCTCTAACGACGGTGTGCCCTGTCAAGAGTTCTGTAGCGACACTACGGCGTGGACGCGGTGAGTGGCGCCATTTCGCTCTCGTAGAAGGTATTTGACTCCCAGACCAAGGTCGTCATTCGATTTCAATCTCGCAGTGGAACCTCAGGTTCCACTATCCATCTCTTCGGGACTAGCTCCCATGATTGCTCAGTTCGATCTCCCTGACCTTTTCAGGGAGGCAGGCTGCCCACTCAAGCGCTCGGCTCTTAGTGGCCGGCCACAGAATGACTCGGGCTCACCTGCATAACGGCCTGACAGAGTTGCGTGTACGTCCAGTCTTCGCGCAACATCAGGTACAACCGCGTGGCCAGTTTTCTGGCCACGGCCACCTTGGCGACGCTGCGATTCTTGCGCGCCGCCAGGCGACGATAGAAGCGTTTCAGCTGCGGATCCAACCGCGCCGCGGTCTGTCCCGCTTCCACCAGCAAAAAGCGCAGAAACGAACTGCCCTGTTTGCTGATCCTGCCCAGCCGCTGTTTTCCGCCGCTGGAATCTTCACTGGGAATCAGCCCGAAGTAGCTGCCCACTTGCTTGGCCGATTCGAATCGGTTGGCCGGTCCCAAGGTCAGCACCAGGGCCAAGGCGGTCACCGGACCGACTCCCGGATGCGTCATCAGCCGCACCGCCTCCGGCCGCTGCCGCGCTTCGTCCGCCACTCGCCGGTCCAGTTCGCTGATTTCCGCTTCCAGTCCGTCGAGCGATTGCAGCAACTGCTTTCGCCGTTGGGCCGCATACGGCAGCAAGGGCAACTGCTCCATCTCCTCGCGCCCTGCCTTCGTCCACAGCTTGTATTTTTTCTGCACGCCCTGGCTCAGCGCCATGGCCTGCAGCTGGTTCTTGGTGCGCGTCCGCGCCTGCACTTGCTTGTGGCGATGCACCAGCAACTGCCGCACGTCCCGCACTTCCAGACTCGGCACCCAGATCTGCGGAAATCGATTCTCGCGCAATAGATCCAGCAAGTGTTCGGCATCCCGCCGGTCCGTCTTCTGCTTGCGCACCACCGAGGCTCGCACCTTCGCCGCATCGCCGAACCACAACTCGAAGCCCAGCTCCGCCAGCAGCCGCTCGAACCACGGATAGTGCCCGCAGGCCTCCATCCCCACCCGCACTTCCTGGCCCGCCAGCCCGCGGTAAAACTGCTCCGCCTCGGCGCGGTGCTGTAACCGCTTTTCCTGAATCTCACCCGTTAAGTTGTCAAAGATCGCGACCTGCTGAAAGCCAGGATGAAAATCGCAGCCTATAATCAGCATGACGTTGGCTCCTCTCACGAGCCTTGGTCGTGTTCATCGCATACCACTCTACTCGCGACGAGCCAACGTCGTTATCCAATCAAGCGGAGTGGAAAGTTCGCTTCGCGAACTTTCCGCGTAGTCGAAGGACCCCTATAGAGACTGTGTCGCAACCCTTCTTTCGCCCCTTTGGGGCTCGCTCGCGGTCCATTTCTTACTCACGGCTTGCGCCGCTTCGCGGCTTTTTGTGGGTCGCCTATTCCACTCTTTGCTCGCGTCCAAGGTTGCGACACAGTCTCTATAGCCGGACCGTACGTTGAAAATCTTGGACTTTCTTTTCAATCGTCAGAAAAATCCGCTGCTCTCTCGGAACCGTTAAGCTCATAGGGGTCCTTCGACTGCGAAACTGCTTCGCTTCGCGAAGCAGTTTCTCCGCTCAGGATGACATCCCATCTTTTGAAGGAATCTGGCGGTGCGCAGAACCCGCAAATAACAAACCCTCCCAGGGGAAGCTGGGAGGGCTCGCAGTGGTTGAACCGAGGACCGTTTATTGCACCCGCACCACATTACCTGCCTGAAAGCCCTTCGGCCCCTTGAGCAGATCGAATTCCACCGTTTCGCCTTCGTTCAGCGTGCGATAACCATTCTCCTGGATAGCGGAGAAATGAACGAAAACGTCCTCCCCGGTGGAGCGCTGGATGAACCCGTATCCCTTGGCTCCGTTAAACCACTTTACTGTACCCTTCTCTCTCACAAAGAACTCCTTTCGCCTCTGCTCTGATTTAACTTTCGCATCCTCCGTGGAGCTCGTGCTCCTCTACAACCCCCTCCGAGGGAAAACGAAAGCACCGCCGCTGAAAATTACGCCCGCAAAAAAAGCTCCGTCGGTTGGGTGGTGGCGGAAACCACAGCCCAACTTTGTTGGAGCATTCCTGTCGGCGTGATTTTGTGACTACAGGACACGAAAACATCTACCCCAAGCGAACATTCTCCCTGCCCCGAAAATCAGGCAGTGAGCAAAAGATAATATTCAGGAACTACATTTCTGGCAAGCAAAGAAATCTGAGGAATAAAACGATTAAATATGAATGATTGCGGCAACAAAGCCGGAACAGAGTTGGTACGGTTTCGAACACACCGTCCTTTCGTGTCTGCCGACCAGACGCAACTATCTGATAGGATTAGGGAAAATGCATACTGACCAGCAGTCAAGAACGGCGGTTTCGGCTCTGCCAACCCGCGCCCCTGCCTCCCCGCTGCCCGAAGACCCCTACTCCGGCCTGGTCAGTTCCACGGTGAAATATCTGTTACGCACCGAGGTACATACGTTTGCTTTCTCTGTGGCCGCCAACGCCATCCTGTCGTTTTTTCCTTTCGTGCTTCTGCTCATGACCTTCATCCGGCAGGTATTTCATTCTCCAGTCATGAATGACGTGGTGGTGCAACTGCTGCGCGATTTCCTTCCTGCCGGACAGGACTTCGTGATTCGCAATCTGAATGCGCTGGTGGAAGCGCGCCATCGCGCCCAGGTGGCTTCGGTGATCATTCTCCTGTTTACCTCAACCGGAATCTTCATGCCGCTCGAGGTAGCGCTGAACCGCATCTGGCGCTTCCCCAATAACCGGTCTTATTTCGGCAACCAGCTCATTTCACTGGCGCTGGCATTCAGTTGCGGAGTGCTGGCCCTGCTTTCAATTGCGCTGACCGCGGGGAATATCGCATTGCTGGAAAATGCTTTGCGCAGCCACGGGCCTTTTGTGGTTCGGCTGGGCGGCTTTCTGATGATGAAGGCGTTTGCCGTATCCGCCAGCATCGCGATTTTTTTCTTGATCTATTGGGTGTTGCCCAACGGCAAGGTGCCCGCCCGCGCGGTGTTACCCACGGCGGTCATCATGGGACTGCTGTCTGAAGCCTTGAAGTACGCTTACATCTGGGCCCTGCCCCGGCTGAATTTCCAGGAAGTTTACGGCCCCTTTGCGCTGTCGGTGAGCCTGATGTTCTGGGCATTCCTCACCGGACTATTGATGTTGACGGGAGCACACCTGTCAGCACGGGGCCACAACCGGCGAGAAGCAATGTAGGCGCGAGCGTCCCGCTCGTGCAGAGGGCACCGCGAACCACGTGGGGACCGCCGCCCCGGGCTGTCCGGCGGAGCGCAATTCCGCTCGTTGCCGTCAAAAACACTGTCGAGCTTGCGCTCGACCGGGCAGATGAGGACATCTGCCCCTACGTATTCGTTGGTTCGGTGTTCGTTGGTCACATGCCGCTGTGACGGCTGATACATCTTCACACTTCTCTTGGCCTCTATGATTGCCGCACTCCCCGTCCCACCTGGTCTCGTTTGAAACGAGGCTCTGCCATGCGGCTCCCCTTTCGGCAGTTCCCTGCGCTCGCGCTGGCTCTGCTTTCATTGCCGGCCGCCGGGCAGAACTCGCAGGCCAACCAGTTGCTGCCTGCGATTTCCAGCCTGCGTCGCTTGACCCAAGACTCCGGCTACATCTTCGACGGCACCGTTTTGTCTGTGCAAGCTGCGCAGGACAATTCCACTGAACTGGCCACGGTGCAGATCACTTTTCGGGTTGAACAGGCCATTCGCGGAACGCGTACCGGGCAGGTATTGACCATTCGGGAGTGGGCCGGATTGTGGAACTCCGGCGAACGTTATCACCCGGGGGAAAGGCTTCTCCTGTTTCTCTACAGCCCCAGCAATTTGGGCCTCACCAGCCCGGTCGGGGGCGCCGTCGGCCGATTCGCCGTGGATTCCAGCGGAAACGCGGTGATTGAAAACGGGCGCCTTCCAGCCCTCCCGCTCGATCCCGCCTCACGAGCACAATTGCGCGAGAGGAAGAGGGTCAACGCCCGCGCCCTGGTTTTGGCCATCCAGCGCGCGGACGCGGAGTGAATGATGGCGGCCCGCTTCCTCCGCGCGCTGACAATCGGCATCGCGATGCTGGTCGTACCGACGCCACTAATGCGCGCCGGCGGTCCCCGTACGATTGCCGGGACCAGTTACTTCGATCCTGCGGTCAAGGGCGCTCCGCTCACCTGGAACCAGGGCGCGGTCAGTTACTACACCGACAGCGGAAACCTTAGCCCGGTCCTTCCCTCCGCTACCGCCGACGCCTTCGTAGCCGATGCTTTCAGCCGATGGACTTCGATTTCAACCGCGGCGTTGTCAGCAGCGCGGGCCGGCCAACTGGGCGAAGATGTCAGTGGCGCCAACGTGAGCGCATCCGGCGGAATCATTACTTTGCCGGCTGACATCCGGCCTTCCGCAAACAACTTGCCGGTCGCCATCGTTTACGACGCCGACGGGTCTGTGACGGATGCCCTGCTGGGCCAGGGCGCAGGCAGCGCGGGCTCCTGCTTCTCCAACGCAGCCTATGGCGGCGTGGACAGCTTCAGCACTGACGCTCATCTCCTGCATGCTCTGGTCATCCTGAATGGAGTTTGCGCCCAGACTTCGATCCAGTTGCCGGACATGAAGTATCGCCTGGTGCGGGTGCTCGGGCGCGTGCTGGGGCTCGACTGGTCGCAGATGAACCTCAATGTCTTCACCCACAGCCCGGCAGCCACATCGTCCGACTATGCCGGGCTCTCCATCATGCACGCCACCGACCCGATCAATTGCGTTCCGATATCCATCTGTTATCTCAATGCCGATCAGCCCAAGATGGACGACCGGGCCGCGCTTTCGCGGCTGTACCCGGTCACTGCCCAAAACCAGGCAGCATTTCCGGGAAAGCAGTTATTTTTCGAAAATACCGTGCGCATTCACGGCAGTGTTTATTTTGCGGACAGCAACGGCCAGGCGGCACAACCGATGCAGGGGGTAAACGTAGTCGCTCGCTGGATTGATCCCGCCACCAGCCAGCCTTCCCGCACCTATGGGGCGGCTTCGGTTTCGGGTTTTCTGTTTCGCGGAAACGCGGGCAACGCGGCCACCGGATTCTACGACGGCGCCGGGCAGGCGTGGGACCGCTTTGGATCCGATGATTCGGCAATGGAAGGATTTTTTGATCTGGGCGGATTGGAAATTCCGAATGGCGCCAGCAGCGCCGAATATCAGCTCAGCGTAGAAGGGCTGGATCCTTCATGGTCGCAGTCCGTGGGACCGTACGGGCCCTGGCAGGTGCAGCCTTCCGGCACCTTCCAACCTTTAGTCGTGACTGTGATCAAGGGTAGCGATCTGCAACAGGACATTGTGATGCAGGCGAGCGCGGTGCAGGTCCGGGACTTCTTCGAGCCCACTTCGTTTGCGGCGCCCGCGACTCTGCCGCCTTCAGGAGACTGGCTCGGGACCCTGAGTGGTTTGGGCAACGCCGATTACTTCTGGTTCGTCGCGCAATCGGACCGCACTTTGTCAGTGGAAGTAACGGCGCTCGATGAACTCAAAGCCGCGGCTCTGGTAAAGGCGCAACCGGTTATCGGTATGTGGGCGCTGGCGGACCCTGCCACGTTTCCTGCGCCCGCAAACACCAGCCTGGCCTTCAACAGCGCGAATTTCGGCATGACCCGGCTCGACGCCACGCTGCAGGCCAGCACCGCGTTTCGTCTGGGCATCTTTGACTATCGCGGCGACGGCCGTCCCGACTACCGTTACCACGCGCGTGTCTTCTACGCAGACAACGCAGTTCCGGCGCGAGCGCGGGTGGACGGCGGCACCGCAATCACGGTCCAGGGGATCGGTTTCCGAACCAATACCGCCGCCACCATCGCAACCGTGAACGCGCCGGTGCTGGCTGCTTCGGCGAGCCAGGTGATTGCAACCGCACCCGCCATGGCGGATGGCGTGCAGAACATTGGCTTGAGAGATCCCGCCACGGGCGCGTCCTCGATCATGACCAACGCCCTCACGTACGGTGCCGGACCCAGCGACACCATCAGGCTGATCCAGGGATCGAATCCGGCAACGCCAGTCGGGGGCCAGGCTCCCAATCCCATTCGCGTGCAGGTGTTGGCGCCGGACGGGACGACGCCAGTGGCCGGGGCCAGCGTTTTTTTTATTTCCACGCCAGCGTCATCGTTGACGGCGTGCGGCGGAGCCGCCAGCTGCACGATCCTTACCGATGACAGCGGCCAGGCATCGACGCGGGTCACAGTTCTGCAAGCCGCTGTGATTAACATCAGCGCTTTGCTGGCGCCGGCTTCCTATAACACGCCGAAATCGGTGCAGGCAACGATTCTCGGGACCGCTTCTGCGCTGGATATCTCTCTGCTCCCGTCCTTTGCCTGGATTGCCCAGGGCGCGACTGTGGATATTGCGCTGGGTGCACGCCTGCTTTCGAATGGCCGGCCCGTCGCCGCGACCCAGGTAAATTATCAGGTGGTAAAAGGATCGGGCACTTTGAGTTCTGCCGGCAGCACCAGCGACGTCAACGGCTTTGCCAGTACCACGCTGCACCTGGCGGCCATGGCTGGAGATGTGCAGGTGAGCGCATGTGTCGCACCGGCCAACCTGCCCTGCCAGATCTTTTTCGCGACCGCAGTGCCGTCTTCGATGCTCCGGCTGGAGCCGGTGGCAGGAAGGGTTCAGGTGCTTCCCGCCGGCCAGCATTTTCAACCGGTCACGGTGCGGGTCGTCGATTCCGCCATTGCTCCCCACCCGGTGCTGGGCGCGAACGTAACTTTCCAGGTGGTGGTGTCGCGTCCGGCGACCGCGCCCCCGCCGGTTTCGGTGGGTGGAATTATCATCAGCAAAAATCCTCCGCCGGTCATCGTGTCTTCATCCCGGGCGTCGGTGCTGTCGGACGGCCAGGGAGTGTCCACGCTGCAGCCCTCCACCGGCGCAGCTCAAGGGGCGCTGGTGATTCAAGGCACAGCCGCGGCCGGGGCCAGCGTTCTTTCCTTCCAGCTACAGTCTCTCTTGCCGGTAGCGCCCCCGGCGCCATCGGGTTCGTCGCGCCCTCCACTGGATGGTCCAGTGCGGAGCGACCGGAACCCGCCAGCCGCCTTCCCTGGCAATCTGCGAATGCGACAGCCGCAGTGACCACTTCCGCAGATTCCCGGCAACTCGTCACCGCTGACGGCATCTAACCATGTGAAGAAAACTGCAGCTCTCCTGTGTTCGCCCCCCTGAGCGGAGAGGGGCGGACATGGGAGATGCCGCGGTGAGATTTGGAGCGCTCCCTCTCAGGTTTCGCTACACTTATCTCTATGAAATCGATGATGCGTAATGGAGTGGTGTCAGCCACACTCTTCATTGTCACCTTACTCTTGCTGCCCGGTGCCCGGGCCCAGGAAGGCCCTCTCGACCCCGCCCCGCCCAAGGGCGTCACCACCGAGGAGATCATTCGCCACTTCACGACCAAGGAAAAGGAATTCCAGGAGGCGCGGGACCAGTACACCTACCGTCAGGACGTGCGCGTCATAACCCCGGACGATAATGGTGAGTATCACGAAATCTTCGATGTGCTTTTTGATGACCAGGGAAAGCGTCTGGAGAATGTCGTTTACGCGCCTCAGTCGTCTTTGAACATGATCTCGATGTCTCCCGAAGACGTTGATGACATACGGCACCGGCTGCCCTTCGTGCTCACCAGTGACGAAATTCCCGAGTATCAGATTCTCTATGTGGGCCAGCAGCAGGAAGACGAGCTTCACTGTTACGTTTTCGACATCGCTCCCAAGGAGATTGTCGGAAAGAAGCGATATTTCCAGGGTCGCATCTGGGTGGACGATCGCGATTTTCAGATCGTTAAAACTTACGGCAAGACCGTCCCCGACATTCGCAAGAAAAAAGGCCAGGAGAATCTCTTCCCGAAGTTCACCACTTGGCGCGAGCAAATCGACGGCAAGTACTGGTTCCCCACCTATACCAAAGCCGACGACACTCTGCACTTCTCCAGCGGGGATGTCCGCATCCGCGAAATCGTGAAGTACAGCGACTACAAGCGCTTCGGATCAAATGTGAAGATCACGTACGAGGGCCAGGAAGTGCAGAAGGCGCCGGGCGACAAGGGTCAAGCCCAGCCACCGCCCGAGAAGCCGAAGAACTAACGTAGGGGCAGATGTCCTCATCTGCCCGGCGGAGCGCAGCTCCGCTATTCACGTGTCCGTACCCACTGACTTCATCGCTTGCAGCAAAGACCTGTCGAGCTTTGCTCGACTGGGCAGATGAGGGCATCTGCCCCTACGCAATCAATAGAAGAGATACTTGCGCCACTTGTCGTCCGAGCGGCCCATCAGTCGCATGATGTGGCGGCTGGTGTGCAGGTTGAAGGCCCGGGGCTCGCGCAGCAGTTGCATATCGGCCTCGGTGGGAAACTGATTGCCCTTTTGCCGGTTGCAGGTGTGGCAACAGGCCACCAGGTTTTCCCAGGTGGACGCACCGCCGCGCGATCGCGGCACAACGTGGTCGAGAGTCAACTCACTCGAAGGCAGCACTTCCCCGCAATACTGGCAGGTATTGCGGTCGCGCAGCAGGATGTTCTTGCGCGAGAGGGCGCGAGTCTGGTGCGGAATGCGGCGGTACTCCAGCAACCGAATCACCGAAGGCACCCGGATCGCCAGGCGCGCGGCGTGCAGGAAGTGTCCGTTTTCTTCTTCCGTCATGGCCACGCCCTTCAGCACCAGCACGATGGCCCGGCGCGCGGCGCAAACATTGATCGGCTCGTAGGAGGCATTCAACACCAGGACGGGCGCGTGCAGGGCATGGCCATTGCCCTCGCGGTGCGCGGCCGGGACAGGCGCGTGGCTCCGCATCATCGAGCCGTTCATCGAGTTGTTCCACTTCCCCGACATACTTGAGTCCAACAATTTGACGTTCGTTGCAATGTGTTTTCGCCAGCGTCTATCCCGTAGCCGCCAGGGTGCGCTCGTCCTCAGCGAACGTCCGTCGTATATCGATGCTTTCGCCTTTCGCGTCAGCCTTCAGCGTGCGCGCCACGGTAGCGACATATATTTTAGATGCGCCCGCCCGGCGCAGTACCCGAGCGCATTCCGACACCGTGGTGCCGGTGGTGAAAACATCATCCACCAGGAGAATTTCGCGGCCGGCAACTTCCCCGGGCTTGGCCACGGCGAACGAACCACGAATGTTGTCGCGACGCTGATGGCGTGTAAGTCCGGTTTGGGATTGGGTTTCTCGCTGGCGTTCCAGGACCCCGGGGAGCAGGACCAGCCGGCTGCTTCCCGATTCCGCTTTCATCGCATGCTGTTTGATGGCGGCGCGGGCGATCAACTCGGACTGGTTGAAGCCGCGCTGGCGCAGCTTGCGGGCGTGCAGCGGCACCGGGACCACCATCACCGGTCCCGGGTCCAGCAGGAATCGAGCCCGCTTACCGCTTCCGCCAGCATGCGCCCCAGGACCGTGGCCGCTGGCCGCACCTGTTCATATTTCAGCAGGTGAATGAGTTCGCGCAGCCCGCCGTCGTAGCTGCCATAGGCCACCGCTCTGGCAAAGGGAGGCTCCATGCGCCGGCACAAACCACAGCGAGTTTCGCCACCGACCGCGTACGGACTCCATACTCGCTCTCCGCACCTGGAGCAAACGCCGTCCGCAATGGGGCGGATATCGGAGAGGCATGGCGGACAAACCGGCAGGCGGGAAATGTTTATCAGGGGACTACCGCAAAGACGACAATCGGAGGGGAAGAGCGTAGCGAAGAGACTTTCTGCAACACCGCTCAACGACGCGACCAGCATTGACCCCAGCGAACTCTCACGCGTCAAGGGCTTGGTCCCGGTAGCCCGGATTGGGTCCTCGCTACTGCTGAAGACGAGCCTCCCGCGTTCGCCCGGTACGGCAAAGGACGCTGCGGGCAAACCTATCTCAGTATAGCGGGGCGCAATGCCTCAAGCAACGCTCAGGCGGTCGCGCCTTGTGCCTTTTTGGTTTCCCGTCTTGGGAGCACCGGAAGGAAGGACGATTGGTACGAACGCCGGAAACAATCGCCGCAGCGCACCGGGCGAAGAAACATCAGGGGCAGCAAGAACTTCTCGGTGAAATTCTTTGGACGGGAGCAGTAACCGTGAAAACCGCCACAATCCCGACACTCAAACAGTTTGGGGGACATAACTGTAGACCTCGGGAGACCAGAGGAACAACGCCGCACATCATAACAGAACTGGCCACTGGCACGGCATCTGAAGTAGTCCCGGGATTGGCGTCCCGATGCCGCCCCGTAGGAAGCACCCCTGAAGCACTTGTAAAAGGGGTGGCGCGCATGTTAACGTGCGCCGTCTCATTTATCGCGTAAGAGCTTTATTATCTATGTCCTTTATTCTCCAATATCCAACCGCTCCTGGCACTTCCGAGGAATCCTCATCATGAGTACGGACAACCCGGTTCCCGTCGGCGAGACTGAAAAAAAATTCAAACCCTTTGTCCCGGAAGACATGGAGATGCGCGAGTTCACGTGGCGCGCGATTCTACTGGGACTCTTGCTGACCATTGTGCTGGGCGCGGCCAACGCGTATCTCGGCCTGCGCGCGGGCATCACGATCGCGGCAACGTATCCGGCGGCGGTCATTGCCATGGCCGCCATGCGGGCGTGGAAGGGTTCGCTGCTGGAAGAAAACATCGCCCGCACTGCAGGTTCGATCGGCGAAGGTATTGCGGCCGGGGCCATCTTCACCATTCCTGCGTTCCTGATTGCCAAGGCCTGGCCTTCGTTTAGTCCCGGTGACGCCTATTGGAAATCCACTGCTCTGATCATGGTTGGCAGCATCCTGGGAGTGCTTTTTATTTCTTTGGTGCGAAGGGTCATGGTGGAAGACCCGGAATTGCCCTTTCCCGAATCCGTGGCGGCGTCGGAAATACACAAGGCCGGACAGCGGGGCGCGCAAGCCGCCAAATATCTCTTCTGGAACATCGGCGTGGGCGGCGTGGTGTACATGCTGGGCAAGTTTGGGCTGTTTGCTGCCGATCAGGATTTTCCTTTCACCGTAGGAAACCTGGGTCACAGCCAGGTGCGGCTGGGGGCCCTGGAAAGCACCAAGGTGGTGGCTACCGGCGGGACCAGCGTATTCTCGGCTCCCAGCGTCAGTCCCGCCTACCTGGGAGTGGGCTACATCATCGGACTCCGCCTGGCTTCGATTCAGTTCGCGGGTAGCGTCCTGGCCTGGGGTCTGCTGGTTCCCATGATGATTTATTTCCTGGGCCCCAGCCTGCAGCACTACATTCCCGCAGGCACGCCGCAAGACTGGGCCGATACCGCCGATGCGGTGTGGAGATACATTGTCCGGCCTATCGCGGTTGGCGGCATGCTCGTGGGCGCCGCGTACACGTTATTCAAAATGCGTAAAAGCCTGACCTCTGGATTCGGCAAGGCGCTTTCCGATATGCGGCAGAGCGCCGACCAGCGGGCCAAGCTGGGCCGGACCGAGCGCTACATGAGCTTCAAAACAGTTCTCGGACTGATCGCATTGATGTTTGTCCTGATGTGTGCGCTTTACGTTCAGATTTCCGGCTTGCTTTGGCCGGCGATTCTGGCGGCTGTCGTCATGCTGATCGTGGGCTTCTTCTTCGCTACAGTTTCCGGCAACCTGGTTGGATTTATCGGCTCCTCCAATAATCCAGTCTCCGGCTTGACTCTCTCCACCTTGCTGATCGCAGCGCTATTGATGGTGTCCCTGGGCGTTTCCGGGGGAAAGGGTGTGGCCATTGTCCTGGGTGTAGCCGCCGTGGTGTGTGTTTCTTCATCGGTCGCAGGTGAACTGCTGCAGGACTTCAAGGTGGGATACATTCTGGGCGGCACACCTCGAAACATACAGATCGCGGAACTGATTGCGGTGGTTGTCGCCAGCCTGGTGATGTACTGGCCCTTGATGCTGCTGCACCAGGGCAGTATCAACTCCGGTGGCGTCGGCTTTGGCGGGCCGGACTTACCCGCCCCGCAAGCGGGACTCATGGCCACATTGGCGCAGGGAATCGTGGGCGGAGACATGCCATGGGCCCTGGTCGGGGTCGGCATCGTGTTCGGGCTCGCCATGATCATGATGCAGGTGAAGAGTCCCATGCTCGTAGCGGTGGGGATGTACCTGCCGTTTGGTACAACCTTTGCGATTTTCGTCGGCGGTGTGTTCCGCTCGGTGGGAGATTGGCTGGCGGACCGTCGCGGCTACAATTCAGCGCAAAAGGCTCGAGTGGAGAATGCCGGCGTCCTGACCGCTTCGGGATTGATCGCCGGCGAAGCGTTACTCGGTTTGGTCTGGGCGGGATTGCAGTTTATTCCGCAATGGAAGGCGCCGAACCATCCGCCCCAACTTTTCAGCCATCCGTCTTATCTCGTAGGCGGCCTGATTGTGCTGGCTGGACTCGCCGCCCTCCTCATCCGGCTTCCGATTACGGCGGCGGGAGATCCCAGCGAACCCGCGCCCCCGACAGCCATCATGTAGGGTGGCTCGTGTGGTCGCGGGCGACCTCGCCCGCGTCTTGCGGGTTTACTTTTTTTCCATGTCCATCGTCGAAAATGTTGTGGACGTACGCCGGCGGATCTCAGCCGCAGCCCGCGGTGCCGGACGAGATCCCGGAGACGTCACCTTGATGGCCGTGAGCAAGACTTTCCCAGTCGAACATATTCGCGAGGCGTACGCTGCGGGGCTTCGAATCTTCGGCGAGAACCGGGTGCAGGAGTTTTCGGGAAAAGCCGGGGCCCTGCGCGACTTGCAAGAGGCCGAGTGGCACATGATCGGTCACCTGCAAACCAACAAAGCCGCAGCCGCGGCTGAAGTCTTCGCCGCGCTCGATTCACTGGATTCCCTTAGGCTGGCCGAGAGACTGAATGGGGCCGCCGAAAAGCTGGGCAAAAAGCTGGAGGTGTTGATCGAAATCAATGTGGGCGGCGAAACCGCCAAGAACGGCCTGGCTCCAGACTCAAGCGACCTGGAGGATCTCCTGGCGGCTGCTCCGGGACTCGATTATCTCGAATTCCGCGGGCTGATGGCGATTCCTCCCTTTACCGAAGACGCTCAGGAAGCACGCCCGTATTTTCGCCGGCTGCGCGCCCTGCGTGACCAGATCGCGGCCCGGCACCTGCCCGCAGTCTGCGTAGATGTACTGTCGATGGGCATGTCGCACGATTTTGAAGTTGCGATTGAAGAAGGTTCGACCTGCGTGCGTGTAGGCACGGCTATCTTCGGACAGAGGGAAAGGCATTAACCACGGAGGACACGGAGAAGCACGGAGGCTGGGTTTCCAGAATTCCTCAGTGTCCTCGGTGTCCTCCGTGGTAGATCGGTTTGCATGTTCTCAATCGAAGGCGGTCGGGAGAACCGGGAGACGCGCTGAAGCTATCTTTGACGCCGCCACCGAACAACGGAAAACGCGCTAACCGCGGAGCACACGGAGAAGCACGGAGGCTGGGTTTCCTCAGTGTCCTCAGTGTCCTCCGTGGTAGATCGGTTTGAATGTTCTCAATCGAGAGGGGTCCGGAGGGCATTACTTTCGCGGTCAAGATCCATCCTCGCGCCCGGAAGAACGCCATCACCGGCGAACTGGGAAGCGCGCTGAAGTTATCTTTAACGGCGCCGCCGGTTGAAGGTAAAGCCAACGCTGCCTGCGTCGAATTCCTTGCAAATCTTTTGAAGGTGCCGCGTTCCTCCGTTACCATAGCGTCCGGCCTGAGCAGCCGCAGAAAAGTGATTCGGATTGCGGGATTGTCGGCGGATGAGTTGCATAAGCGATTGAGGAGCCATTTCTGACTTTTTCCGAGCGATTGCACGAGATTCGCACCGGCTTCGAGCGTCCTTTCTGGGTCGCCAATATCAGCGAACTCTTTGAACGGCTCTCCTACTATGCCGCATTCGCCTCCCTGGCCCGCTATCTTCATGAGACCTTGAACTTCCGGGTGGAACAGGCGAGCAGCCTCACCGGACTGTTTGGAGGGCTGGTCTGGTTTCTGGCGGTATTCGGCGGCACCGTCGCCGATCGCCTGGGATTTCGCCGCTCCTTGTCATTGGCCTACCTGATCCTGAGTTGCTCCTACTTTCTGTTGGGATCGCTGGGAGCGCCCTGGCTTGCCCCCATTCGCAACGCGGTGCCGCTGGTCGTACTCGTGACATTTGTGTTAATGCTCCCAGCGCTCGGCGTCGCGCTGGTCAAACCCTGCGTGGTCGGCACCACGGCGAGGGCGTCCAAAGAAAATGTTCGCTCTATCGGCTATTCCATTTACTACACGCTGGTGAATATCGGCGGAGCAGCGGGGCCTTACGTCGCCTCCTGGGTTCACCAGCACATGCGGGTGGAGAATGTGTTCCGGGTGGCAGCGCTGAGTGTGTTTGCCATGTTTTTCGCCGTCCTGTTGTTGTTCAAGGAGCCGCGTCGCTCGGGCGAAACGGAGACTCTGAGCCTGTCCCAGTCAGCCAGGAATTTCTGGACGGTCATTTCCAATCCGCGGTTCATGCTGTTCTTGCTGATTTTTTCCGGCTACTGGGTCGTGTATTGGCAGGAGTTCATCATTCTGCCGCTATACATTCATGACTACATTGATCCCAGGGCCAATACGGAATTATTGCTCGTGGCCGGGCCGTTGACCGTCATTGCATTGCAGCTGCTGGTCAGCTTTCTCACCCAGAAGGTACCCGCATTCCGTGCCATCACGCTGGGAACACTGATCTCGGGACTGGCCTGGCTCATCCTGATCGCGCATCCCACCGTTCCCATGGCAGTCCTTACGCTCATCGCCGTCTCTCTAGGCGAGATAACCCAATCGCCTCGTTATTACGAATACATTTCCCGGCTTGCCCCGCCCGGCCAGCAGGGCACTTATATGGGCTTTGCCTTTCTTCCGATTGGAATTGGTTCGATCATCGGGGGCTGGTTTGGGGGAAAGCTGATTCACCACTTTGGCGAAGTGACCCATCGACCCGGGCGCATATGGTGGGCGGTGACGACCGTGGGTGTGGCCACCGCTGCGCTCTTGTGGGTTTACGACAAAACACTGAAACCTGCAAATTCTTGAACCACAGAGCAAACAGAGACCAGATTGCTTAAGATCTTCTCAGTGTCCTCTGTGTCCTCCGTGGTGAACCCGGATTCGCTCAAATGGCTTTGGTTGTTTAGAATAGTTATTTGCCCATGGATCTTCCCGCCATACAGGCCGCGCTGCGCGAGCGAAACATTGACGCCTGGCTTTTCTACGATCACCATCATCGCGACCCCATCGCTTATCGGGTGCTGGGATTGCCAGCAGGTCAAATGGTCACCCGGCGCTGGTTCTACCTGATTCCAGCCAGCGGCGATCCGGTGAAACTGGTCCACAAAATTGAGCCTGGCCATCTCGACTCGCTCCCCGGTTCCAAGCGTCAGTATTCGGGCTGGCAGGAATTGTTCGATCAGATAAAACTGCTGCTGGCCGATCACCGCGATATTGCGATGCAGTATTCGCCTAACAACCTGGTATTCACCATTTCGCTGGTGGACGCGGGCACAGTCGATCTGATCCGCGGACTGGGCAAAAATGTGGTCAGCTCCTGCGACCTGGTGGCGCAGTTTGAAGCGACGCTGACCGAGGAGCAGATCAAATCTCACTTCGCCGCGCGCGATGCCATTGACGCCATCACGGCGTCGGCTTTCCAGGAGATCGGGCGGCGGGTGCGCAACGGCGGCACTCACGAATACCAGATCCAGCAGTGGTTTCTGGAGGCCTTCCGGCGGGAGAACCTGGTGGCCGACGATCCACCGCTGGTGGCGGTCAACGCCAATAGCGGCGACCCGCACTACGCCCTGCTTCCGGAAACTTCAAAACCCATTCGTGAAGGTGATTTTGTCCTGCTCGACGTCTGGGCGAAAAAGAATACCTCCGGGGCCGTATACTACGACATTACATGGACAGGCTTTGTAGGCAAGTCTCCATCGGATCGCATGCGGGAAATATTCAGCATCGTTCGCCAGGCGCGTGATGTGGGAGTGAAGACGGTGATCGAAGGCGTGAGTGCGGGCCAAGCCCTTGCCGGATGGGAAGTTGATCAAGCCGTGCGCGGCTACATCCGGAACGCGGGCTACGAGCAGTACTTCATCCATCGCACAGGACACTCGATTGGCACCGAAGTTCATGCCAACGGCGCTAACATGGATGACCTCGAAATTCATGACGAGCGCCGCATTCTGCCCAACTCATGCTTTTCGATCGAGCCCGGCATTTATTTGCCGGAATTCGGGGTGCGCAGCGAAGTAAACATGCTGATCAGGCCCGGCGCAGCGCAAGTAACGGGTAAAATCCAAAGTGAACTCGTAATCATCTGAATGGCAAATCCAGCTAGGACCACTCCCACAGAAGCGCAGAAGGCAACGGCAGCCGGCTCTCCTCGAATGTCAGTCATCGCTCCAGCTGTCGCCTGGTTTATTCCCGGAGCGGGCCACCTGATCCAGAAGAGATGGGTGCGCGGAGCCTTGATCATGGCCTCGATCTCCATCATGTTCGTGCTCGGCTTGCTGATGCAGGGCCGCGTGTACCATCCCAACGGCGGCGATATTCTGGACATGCTCGGCTTCGTGGGTGACGTAGGCGCGGGCGGCCTCTACATTGTGACCCGCATGCAGGGTTGGGGACATGGCGCCATTGCTCACGCCACCGCCGACTACGGAACCAAATTTCTGATCGTCGCCGGACTGCTGAATTTCATCTGCGCCGCTGACGCGTACCACATCGCTATCGGAAAAAAGCCGTGACTGGAAAAACAGAATGACCCTGGAGCTCTCCCATTTCACCGCCGCCGTGCTGTTCTCGGTTTTCGCCTCGGTAGTTTTCGGGATCACCCAGCGCAACACCGCCCGCGAACAGATTCGCTACGGCCTGTATTGCTTCGTCCTGTTCGTCGGCGGAGTGTTCGTCGCGGGATGGGTCATGTGGCTGCTGCGGCACTGAGAAGCGGGCGTCAGACCTCGGACTTCAGACCTCAGACGTCGGACTCCGGACGTCAACTTTAATCCGTTGACTACCTCCTCCACCGACCGCGGCGACCACGCTTCAAGAAGTTTCTGGCGACCTGACTCGCGAAAAACAGGACGGCTGAAACTGAGGTCCGAGGTCTGACGCCCGATGTCCGCCTTCACCCTTCCCACACAAACGCATCGAACACGCGCTTGATTTCGAAGCCCAGGCGTTGATAGAGCGTTACCGCGCGGGCATTGGCTTCGGTCACGGTGAGCGACAGGATGGAGAAGTTGCGCCGGCGCAGGTTTCCGGCGGTGGCTGCGATCAATAACTCGCCCAGGCCCTGCGAGCGGTAGTCCGGCAGCACGCATACCTGGGTAACGTGTCCAACATCCTGCCGCACCCGGGAGCACAGAATGAGTCCGATCAGGCTGCGCGCCCGCTTGTGCACCGCCACAAACGATCCCTCGGGATCGAAGGTGCCGCATCCCGGAAAGCGCACGATGTTGTTCAGAAAACGCAGCGACCCGCTGAGGGTACGATATTGATCGTTGATTTCCGAGTCCACGTGACCGCGGTAAGCACTGGTGATCAAGGCCGCAGCCGGCTGGTAGTCATGCTCTGCCCAGCGCCTGATCTCGATCTCAGGGTCCAGCGGCGGTGGTGGCTTGGGCGTGCTGTCCAGTGGGAACACCATGAAAAGCCGGGGGTGCCGCTGAAAACCCTGCTCCACAAACGGCCGGGCCACCACGCCGGCCTCATGCACCAGTAATTGCGCTTCCACGCGATGGATCCCCGGCGACTGTTGCAGGGTCTCAATCACATGCAGCAACAGACGCGATTCCACTTCATGCGGATCGGGCAGGCGTCCCCCGTTGGCCACGAACAGGTCGCCAATTACACCTTTGCTGCCTTCGTAAACGAAGAATGCGTAGCCGATGATGCGGCCGCGTTCAACGGCGGCATAGCCCGGCAGGATTTTGGCATCCACGTAGCGCAGGATCATTTCCGCCGAGCCGCTGTAATCCCAGGAGAGTAGCCGGGCCCATTCCCTTACCTCGTCCTCGAGCAATGGACGCAGATCGACAGAGGAAAAGTGTCTGAGATCGAGAATCTCCACCTGGAGGCTCCGTGAGGGTTCCGGCTTGCTAAGCGCGCTCATGGCGGGCTGCGAACAGCGAGTGTAGTGCTTCGTCCGGCAGGTAGGCAAACGGGGGGATATGGATGGGCAACAGTGAGCAGCGTCTAGCCACTCGCTGCTAGCTTCTAGCTCTTTGAATTTTAGCTCTTAGGGTTTTGGCACATGCGCCATGGCGCTAAGTACTCCCTGGACGAGTGTGAGCAAGCGAAGCTGAATGTCCACAAAGTGTTAGGCCAGAAGCCAGGGGCTAGAAGCTAGAAGCCCTTCCCCGCCACCCAGTAATAATCCATGCCCTGCGCCGCCAGGCTTCCCAGATAGGTGACTCGCCGCCCGGGGGTCCACTTTGCGATATTTTTCTGCCACGCTGCCGGCGTGATCAACAGATGCTCGCCGGCGGGAACGTCGCCGGCTTCATAACGCGCAATTTTCTGATTGCGATAAAAATGGAGACCATATTCGGTCTCGCGTGACAGCCGCAGAATCGCGAGGGGAAGCGACCGGTTATCCACCCGGCTGATCTCCTGAGCCAGTGGACGCGCCGAGAGCGTAGCATCCAGGGCCGGGGCTCCCAGCCGTAAGACCGCCGCTACCGCCAGTACCACGGGAACCAATGTGACAAAGCGCAACAGGCGAAGACCCGGCGGTCGGCGCAGTGTGAGCGCGATTCCGCTCGCCAGCACTGCCGCAATTCCGGCCGAGATCGCAGCCGCCCTGCCCCAGGGCAGGCGGTGCTGAAATATGATGTACTGCATCATCAGCGCCGCCACTACCGGCACGGCCGCGACCATGGAGTGAAGCACAATCAGGATCAAGCCTGGAGGATCATCGTCGATCACGTGGCGGCGAACATAGTCCGCCAGCAACAGCGTTCCTGCCGGCAGGGCCGGCACAATGTAGCCTGGCAATTTGGATGCGGAGAAAGAAAAGAATACGACCGGAACGATCAGCCAGATCACGAGAAATGCCGGCAGGGCATCTTCCGATTGAAACAGCTCCCTCTTTTCTCTCCACCATGCGCGAATCGTTTCCGCCATGGCGGCGATGACAAACACGGTCCAAGGCACAAGCCCGAGCAGGGCGACGGGGAGGTAGTACCAGAAAGGCTGGGTGTGGTGATAGAGGTCTTTTCCAAACCGCCCCAGGTTGTGTTCCAAAATGAAGACCCGGAAGAATTCCGGGTTTCTTAATTGCACGGCCACGTACCACGGAAGCGCCGTCAGCACGAAGAGCGCGATGCCAGGCACCCAGCAGGTCCGCGCTATGAGACGGTAGTCACCTTTGGCGGTCGCGAAGATCATCACGATCACCGCGGCCAGAAATGGCGCTACCGGTCCCTTGGCCAGCATTGCCAGTCCTAAAAAGATGTAACAAAGGGCCAGGTAGCGCTTGCTGGCGCTTTCGTACCACGCGTACCAGGCCAGCATGGCAATGCTGAACGTGGCTGCGAGCGGCATGTCGGTTGAGGCCGCACGGGCAAAGCCGATGACACCGCTGGCGGAAGCGGCCATGAGCGCGCCGTCCAGTTGAAAGCCCGGGCGAAAGCGACGCAGGAAAAGATAAACACCGACCACCATCAGCGTGGCGTCGCACGCTGAAGGAAGACGGGCAGCCCAGTCGCTGACCCCGAAAACGCTGTAGGCCAGCATGGTCTGCCAGTAGTAAAGAGCGGGCTTTTCAAGCCAGGGCTTGCCGCCCAGCGTGGGCGTGATCCAGTCGTGGCGGGCAAGCATCTCGCGCGCTACTTGCGCGTAACGCGGTTCGTCGGCCCCCAGCAGGCCAAAATAGGCGAGGCCGAAGAAAAACAGGAAGCCGCAAAAGCCGGCGAGCAGAAGCCAGTCCATGAGCGGCCGTTGCCCCGCACCGGCGGCGGCGTTATGCGAAGTCGAGTTGGCGGGCGTTGCCGTCAAGAGTCTGAAATCTGAACTCTGAAATCTACAATCTGAAATCCCGAGTGAGATTTATTGTATGGAAGCGCGGAGCTGTAATTCAGCGAGAATTCGCGCGCTCGCCGCGGACAACGGTCCATCGAGGGCGCAACCGCTGGCGCACTGGTGCCCGCCACCGCCCAGGCGTTCAGCGATTGCGGCCACGTTCACCTTCCCTTTGCTGCGCAGACTGATGCGGAAGCGTCCGTCGGGAAGCTCGCGAAAAAACAACGCCACCTCCACGCCCTGCATGGAGAGCGCATAATTCACCAGCCCTTCGCAATCTTCTTCCCGGGCGTGGCAGCGCTGCATCTGTTCCTGGCTCACAGAAATCCATGCCAGGGAACCGTCCCGGTGCAGGTTGGAGAGGGCCGCGCCCAGGAGCCGCATCTTGGCGGTGGAGTGTCCAAAATAAATATTGCGGGCGCAATGGGCCGGATCGGCGCCTGCGAGCACCAATTCCCGCGCCAGTTCGAAGGTGTGTTCGTTTGTCCCCTCGAACATGAACGAGCCGGTATCAGTCAGGACAGCAGTGTAAAGACAGGTCGCAATCTCGGGCGAAATCTTCACTCCGGCCGCGCGCGCCAGGCGATAGACCATTTCCGCCGTAGCTACGGCCTTGGGATCAATCCAGTTCACCTGGGCGAAGGGGCGGCCGCTCTGGTGGTGATCGATATTGATCAGAAACTTGTTCTCCAATCCCTGCAGGCGGGTGCGCTGGATGCTGTCACACTCCAGGATGATCCCGGCATCGTAGTCGCCGTTCACGTTGTCCGACTGGATAACTTCGCGGGCGTAGGGCAGTGGCTGGTAAATTCGGGGCACTCCGTCGCGCAGGACGACATCGGCTGCCTTGCCCATCGCCAGCAGGATCTGGCGGCAGGCCAGCGCCGAACCGATGGCATCGCCATCCGGCCGCGCGTGCGAAGTCAGCACGAATCGGTTGCGCTGCTCGATGTGCCTGAGAACTTCTTCCACCATAAAACGGTCGTCGGTCGTCAGTCGTCGGTCGCCTGATCTGCTGACGACTGATGACTGACGACTATTTCTTCCTCTTTTTTGTCCGGCCCAGTAATTCGTCGATTCGGGCGCCATACTGGTCCGAGCGGTCGAGATGAAAATAGAGTTCCGGAGGACGGCGAAGGTGCAGGTTTTCCGCCACCTCGCGGCGGATGAACCCTACAGCCGCAGTCAAGCCTTCCAGAGAACGGTCGGCTTCTTCATCATCGCCGTCGAGCGTGACGTACACCTGTGCCGAGCGCGAATCCTGCGCCAAGACCACGCTGGTAACCGCGACCAGGCCGATGCGCGGATCTCCCAGCTCGCCCTCCACGATGGTTTCGATTTCCTCCCGCAGGGCCTCACCCAGGCGCTCCCGATGGTATTTCGCGCCACGCTTCTCCACATCCACCTCTTGAGTAAAACGAATGAGAATATCAGAAAAACCGCCCCAGCGGGACCGCCCTGGGTAGCGCCGGCGTTCGAACTTCGCTCACAGTAGATTGCCTTCGCTCGGGCGGCGGGCGGGACGCCCGCCGGACAGCCGGCGGGACGCCGGCGCTACATAAACTCCACGAATGAATCGGCAATATCAGCGCCGCCGTTGTTGGCGATGCGCGTGGCCTGGCGTTCTACATTTTTCATCAGGCCGTCGAGGTAGTCGCGCGAGTCCGAAATGGCGACCACCCCGACCGTCGCCCGGTTCCACAATCCGCTGGCATCCAGTTCGGCGACGGCAACGTTGAAGCGTGCTCGCAACCGGTCTTTGAGGCTGCGAACCACCTGCCGCTTGTCTTTGAGGGACTGGGCTGCTTCGATGTGCAACTCGAGGGTGAGAAAAGCGATCATTCAGTCGTCAGTCGTCGGTCTTCAATCGTCAGCAAACCTGAAGACTGACGACCGACGACTGACGACTGCTTTTAAGCGATGGCTTCCGCCGCGACTTTCTCGGTCACGAATGCCTCGATCACGTCGCCGACCTTGATATCGCCATAGTTGGCGATCGAGATGCCGCACTCCATGCCATTTCGCACCTCGCTGGCGTCGTCTTTGAATCGGCGCAGCGATCCCACCTTGCCGGTGAATACGACATTGTTGTCGCGCAACAGGCGCACTTCGGAGTCGCGCTTGATCAGGCCATCGGTAACCGAACATCCCGCGATGGTCCCGACCTTGGGGATGCGGAAGGTTTCCTTCACCAGGGCCCGGCCCTGATAGGTTTCCTTGATGGTGGGCTCGAGCAGGCCGGTCATGGCGCGCTTGATCTCGTCCTGCAACTCGTAAATGATCGAGTGCAAGCGGATGTCCACTTTCTCCTGCTCCGCCAGCTCCTGCGCTTTTCGTTCCGGACGCACGTTGAATCCGATAATGATGGCGTTTGAAGCCGAGGCCAGCAGCACGTCGGACTCGGTAATGGCGCCCACGCCCGAGCGCAGGACCTTCAGCCGGACTTTGTCATTCGACAGCTTGGTGAGCAGGTCGGTGAGTACTTCCACCGAACCGCCGACGTCTGCCTTAAGAATGATGTTCAGTTCCTTGGTGCCGGCAGTCTTCAGTTGCTCCGCCAGGCCTTCCAGCGACACGCGGGAACTCTTGGCCAGCGTGGCTTCGCGCGCTTTCTGTTCGCGGTATTCGGAGACGCCGCGGGCTTTGTCGCGGTCCGCGACGACCACAAATTGATCGCCAGCTTGCGGCAGGCCTTCCATGCCGAGGATTTCGACCGGGGTAGAAGGCGGCGCGGACTCCAGCTGATTGCCGCGATCGTCAAACATGGCACGCACTTTGCCGTACACATTGCCCACCACGAAGTTGTCGCTGTTGCGCAACGTTCCGTTCTGCACCAGGAGCGTCGCCACTGGTCCACGCCCGCGATCCAGCTTGGCTTCGAGAACCACGCCGGTTGCCGGACGGTCCGGCGTCGCCTTCAGTTCCTGCAGATCGGCCACCAGGCAGATCATTTCCATCAGCAGGTTCAGGTTGGTTTTCTGCTTGGCCGAGACGTCCACGAAAACCGTGGTCCCACCCCAGTCTTCCGGCATCAGGCCGCGGTCGGCAAGCTGTTTCTTGACTCGATCGGGCAATGCGTCGGGCTTGTCGATTTTATTGACCGCGACAATGATGGGCACTTCGGCGGCGTGAGCGTGGTCGATGGCTTCGAGGGTCTGCGGCATCACGCCGTCATCGGCGGCCACTACCAGCACTACGATGTCCGTGGCTTTGGCTCCGCGCGCCCGCATTCGGGTGAAAGCTTCGTGGCCGGGCGTGTCCAGGAACACGATCTGGCGGCCGTATGCAGGAGAGTTCTTGTCCACAATGGTGACTTTGTACGCACCGATGTGCTGCGTGATGCCCCCGGCTTCGCCTCCCGCCACGTTAGTCAGGCGGATGGAATCGAGCAGCGTGGTTTTGCCATGGTCCACGTGGCCCATGATGGTGACCACCGGCGGACGGGTTACGCCCTCGGTTGGAGCACCTTCCTCACCCGTGGCGGCTTCAGCGACATCCTTGGCTGCCTGCTCTTCAAAGGTGATCACGTTGGTGTCCGCTCCGAAGAAGCGCGCCATCTCGCTGGCCAGTTCGGTGTCGAGCGTCTGATTGATGGTGGCAAACACGCCGCGCAGCAGCAGGCGCGCAATAAGGTCCTTGGCGCGAAGACCAAGCTTTTCCGCCAGATCTTTTACGCTGATGCCCTCGGTGATGGTGATGCTGCGCGTGATCGGTTGCGGCTCGCTGGAAAGCGACAGCCGCGGCGGCGGCGTGTAGCCCTTCATCGGGCCTTCCTTCACCCCGCGCGGCACATAACGTTGCCCGGGCCGGCGTGATGGTGCGCCCGGCCTGCTGCCCGGCCTGGGGGTCGGCCCCCCGGAAGGCACTGCTCCCGGCCCCACTCCGAGCGGTCTTGATCCCGTGGGAGACTGCCGCGTGGGATGCATGGGCCGGCGCTCGCCTGGACGCAGCGGTGGACGATTGGTGGGCGCGCCCGGACGGGGGCGCTGAAAAATTGGCTGTCCTGGCACCGGACGTCCTGGCGCCGGGCGCATTGTGGCTCCCGCGGGAGTTCCGATGGCGCCTGCAGGCGCGGCTGGCCGCAAGGGCGCTTTATATACAGGACGCGGACCCGTCTGCGGAACGATCATTCGCGGCGGCGGCACTGCCGGGGGCACAGGTGCGCTCGAGACGGCTGGCTTGGAAGCCACGGCCGGCGGTTGTGCTGGTGGCACCGCGGGCCGCGGCGGAGTCGCAGCCGGGCTGCTGGCCGAAAGTGGCGGAGCCGCCGGTGGAACTGCCGGTCGAGGCGCAACTGGAGCCGCGGGCGCAGCCGATTGAGGAGGAGCCGGCACTGGAGCGGTAAAGCTTGGCCGCGGTGTCGAAGTCGGCACCACAAACTTGGGCGGAGCCACCGCCGGAGGAGCGGGTGTCTTAGGGGCAGGCGTGGTCGCCGCTGGCGGAGCGGCCTGGACCGCAGGCTTTGCGGGCGGCGGTGCAACGACCGGAGCCTCCACGGCCGACGACGGCTGTTGCTTGCTGATGATGGCTTTTAAAGCGTCGCCGGGCTTGGAAATGTGAGAGAGGTCGATCTTGGTCTTGATTTCATCGGCGTCGGCGCGAGTCGGCCGGGAAGAGCGGCTGGAGGTCTGCGCGGCGCTGCTGGCGCGGAGGCGGGCACGGACTTTGTCCGCTTCATGGTCTTCGAGAGAACTGGAATGGCTCTTCTTCTCGGTGACTCCAATTTCCGGAAGTACATCGAGAATAGATTTACTTTTAACTTCCAGCTCCCTTGCCAGATCGTTGATTCGAATCTTGCTCATCCGCCCTTTCGTCCTCCGGACTGTTCCGCTAAGTCTTCATATCAACCTCACGGCGTCAGTTTTCAGGTTCGCGCAGCCACTTGCGTCAGCGCGCGAGAATCGCACTTACTGCTTCTCCTCGGAAGGAGCAGGCTCCTCCGCGGATTCAGCAGCTACTTCCTGTCCACTATTTTCTTCGCCGGCAGCGTCGGTTGATTCAGCGCTTTGAACCGCTGTTTCCGGCGCCGCTTCCACCTCGGCGGTGACGTCATCAGGGCCGGCGACCGCTTCTTCCGCCGCCGGCTCCGCGCCCACTTCACCTTCCGCGGCCGGCGCGCCCGCTTCCGCTGCTTCCAGGCTGGAGAAATAATTATTCACCGCCAGGCTGATTTTTTCCACCGTCTTGGGACCGATACCCTCGATGGCCTCGAGTTGCTCAGGAGTCATGTCCGCCAGGGCCTCTACCGTGGTTACACCGGCGGCGCCCAGTTTCTCCACCAGCCCTTCGCCCAGGCCGGGGACATTCTCCAGCGGGGTGGAAGCGTTACCCACCAGCGCGGACATCTGCAGTTCCACTTCCTGGCGCTTCTCTTCCTCGCTCTTGATATCAATCTTCCAGCCCAGCAGCTTCGCCGCGAGGCGAACGTTCTGGCCCTTCTTGCCGATAGCGAGCGAAAGCTGGCTGTCGTCCACCACCACTTCGAGATGCTTGTCCGCGGAATCGACCACGGTCACGCGGCTCACTTTGGCGGGCTGCAAAGCCTTTTCGGCGAAAGTCACCGCATCTTCGTGGTACTCGATGATGTCGATCTTCTCGCCCCGCAATTCGCGGATGATGGATTGCACCCGCATGCCCTTCATGCCGACGCAGGCGCCGACGGCGTCCACGTCCTTGTCTTTGGACATGACCGCGATCTTGGTGCGTTCCCCAGCCTCGCGCGCGATGGCGCGGATCACCACCGTGCCATCGTAAATTTCCGGCACTTCGGTCTGGAACAGGTGCTGCACCAGTTCCGGTGCAGCCCGCGAAACCACGACTGCCGGGCCTTTCGAGGCACGCTCCACCCGGGCAATCACCACCCGCACACGTTCCCCCATGGCGAACGATTCCAGCCGCGACTGCTCCTTGCGCGGCATGCGGGCTTCTGCTTTGCCAATGTCAAAGATCACATCCGGGCCTTCGATCCGTTTCACGGTGGCATTCACAATCTCGCCCACGCGCCCGATGTACTCGTTGTACACAGTGTCGCGCTCAGCTTCACGCACCTTCTGGAAGATGACCTGCTTGGCCAGCTGCGCCGCGATCCGTCCCAGAATGCCTTCGGTCTGTTTGTTGATCTGAAGCTCGCCCCCCAGCTCGACGTCGGGATTGATCTTGCGCGCATCATCCAACGTGACCTGAAGCATGGGGTCTTCAACCTGCTCAGGAGTTTCAACAATCGTCTTGACCGCAAAGGCGCGGATCTTGCCCGTTTCCCTGTCCAGTTCGGCACGCAGGTTTTCCTGCGTCTTGTAATACTTGCGCGTGGCGACAACAATGGCATCTTCCACCGCGCTCACCACAATCTGCGGATCAATGCCTTTTTCCCGGCTCAACGCGTCAATCGTGTTATAGAGCTCACTTGCCATAGATAAACCGACCTCGGACTTCGGACCTCAGACCTCGGGCAAACCTCACGATACGGAAGCCGCTAGTATTGGCCGACGTCTGAGGTCTGACGCCCGACGCCCCCTTCTAGATTTCCGGCACCAGATTTGCCTTCTCGACGTTTTTCAACTCGATTTCCAGCTTGGGTGCAACGCCTTCTTCCGGACGGCGCTTCTTTCTGGCGGCGTTCAGGTCCAGGGTCAAACGCCCGTGCTCGAAACTCTCCAGCCTGCCCTCAAAGTGGCGATTGCCGTTGACCGGTTGCTGCGTGGTCAACTTGATCCGGCTTCCGGTGAAACGCTCGTAATCGGACGGACGAATCAATTTCCGGTCCAGTCCCGGAGAAGAAACTTCCAGCGTGTACGATCCGGAAATCACGTCTTCGACGTCCAGTATCGTGCCCACTTCCCGGCTCACGCTGGCACAGTCTTCGTGCGTCACCCCGGCGAGCTTGTCAATCACGATGCGCAGCATGCGCGCCTTGCCCCCGCCGCGCAGCTCGACTTCCACTACCTCAAGCCCGCTGGAGGCAGCTACCCGCTCCGCAATTTCCCGGACCTTGTCAATCTCAAGTGCCATGAAACCAATAGCTTACGGCCAATTCCCCGAATCCAAAACCGGCCCAAACTAAAAAGTGGGCTTGCGCCCACTGGTGTGTCTCGCCACGTGCTGGTAACACTACACAACAGTTCCAGCTATCAATATACGCCGCGAACCGCCAAAAAACAAACCACCGGGCACGATGCAAGGCCGGTCGATTCGCGAAAAAACTAGAGCGGTGCCGTCAGGCTCCCGGTGTGACCCGTGCGATTGTCCTCGACTGCCATTCGCAACTGACTCGCACCCGCTGGCGGCTTCAGGTCCATGTGCAGCAGCATGCCTTTGACGAGAATCTGCTGGTAGGTTCCGGCATCAAAGGCCTGGTCCACCTTGATACTCTGGTTGCCCAGCATCTTGCCGTCCGGAGCGAAACTGGCCGCATAGAGGACCACATTGAATTTATTGTTTCCGCCCGAGACATCCTCGGTGGAGAGCGTGTGCGCGTCCACCAGAAAATCCAACCCCAGCTTTCCGCCTCCAGCGGGCTTCACCTGAGCGCTGAAGGTCACAAGCGTGTCGGGCGCGACATCCTGCAAGGCTTCGACCGCTCCCTGTTCCGGTTTACGGTCCTTCAAAGAGGCGGGATCGATGGCAAAATAGCCGCGGCGGTAGCGGGCATCCACGCCGTCGCGGTTCAGTTTCACCTTGATGGCGCGATACTTGCCGTCCCATTTCTTGTCCACCGGATAATAGCCCAGGGTGTAGGAAGCGTCCGCGTCGGCCATGGCGACCACTACACCTTCTTTGATTTCATTCTGATTGACATAAGCGACTCCGCCGGTCTCGCGCGCGATTTCACGCATCGTTTCCCGGTCCGATTCCGCGTCCGACATCCGTACCGAAGCATTCTCCGAAATGTTGTTGAACTGCCGGCTCGCGAGGTCGTCACTGGTGGCTTCCATGCCGCTCATCAGGCCGCGCGCGTCGATGGGATAGATGGCTATTTGCGCACTGGACAGCTGAGCCGAAGCCTCTCGAATCTCCTGAGTGTGGCCCGTGCGCTCAATCCCCGCCATCGAACCTGCCGCCCGGGTACCGAGTCCAAGCTGCCTGATGGTAGGAAGGGATTCCGCCATCTCCGCTTCGCTGATGCTACGGTCTTCCGGAATGAGGCTGAACGGAAATGCGGCAGTGACCCAGACCACGCTCTTCCGGCCGGGTATTCCTCCAAGAATTCTGGCCAGACCGCGCATGGCAGCAGTTGTGGTCTCCACTCTCCGGTCCTGCACGTAAGCCAGTTGGATATTCTGGAACTCGCGCATGCGTTCGACCATTCCCGCCGTGGCCAGCTGTGAGCCTTGCCCGCCATTGGAGCTCGTGCTGGGCACTCGCGGCGCCGCGGCGTTCGGCATCTCCTGCGACACTGGCTGGTATTTCTGCAACGCAGCCAGCAACACACTCGGGTCCGTGGTGAAGTCCTGCAAAATCGACAGGCCATTGGTGAGAGTAAATATCGCCATTCGTTGCCCGGGCTTGTACTGATCGCGCACAAACTTCAGCATTTGCTGGCGCGCATAAGCCTGGTCCTTGAACGGCGTATTGGCCGCATCCAGCAGCAGAACCATCAACGGGCCGCCGGGCGAACGGTATTCGGGCTTATTGGAATATATCCCTGGCGGAAGATCAGGCACGGGCTGCTTTTGTTCTTCGCCGGCGGGACTGAAAAAGGCGATCTTTTGGTCCTTTCCCTTTTCCTGCACCGCGAAATCCTCCTGCTTCAGGCCCTTGACCGGCTTGCCTTGCTTGTCGGTCACGACCACATCGACCAGCACCAGATGGGTGCTGACACGAATGGTAGGGACGGGAAGCTCAGAACCGGAAGGCGTGGCCTGAAACCAACCGCCTGCCGTAATCATGATCGCGGCAATGGCAGCCAGGCGCGTCCAGCGCGAGAGCAAACGGGTCTTTCTCATATCCGCCTCTCCTAACCACCTGGAATCCGAACTACGCTAGTATGTTTGGTTTCAGGTTGCAAGTCACCGTGATTTGCCACGGGCCTGACAGTCTCTCTAGAATGGTGCTTGACCCCCGAGGCTTCGAGAAACCCCATGATTCATTTTCCTGTCCCTGAAGCACTCACCTTCGACGACGTGTTGCTGCTGCCGGCTCGTTCCGACGTCGTACCCGCGCTGGCCAACACTCAGACCCAGCTGACGCGCAATATCCGCCTCAACATTCCCATCGTCAGCGCCGCCATGGACACGGTCACCGAATCGCACATGGCGATTGCGCTGGCGCAGCAGGGCGGCATCGGGATCATCCATCGCAACCTGACTCCGGAGCAGCAGGCCAACGAGGTGGACAAGGTGAAGCGCTCGGAGAGCGGCATGATCGTGGACCCGGTCACCATGTCGCCCGATGCCAAGGTTTCCGACGCGCTCGAAATGATGCGCAAATACAAGATCTCCGGCGTGCCCATCACCAAGAACGGAAAACTGGTGGGCATCCTCACCAATCGCGACCTGCGCTTCGAGACCCGCTTCGATATTCCCATCAGCAAGGTGATGACCAAGGAAAATCTGATCACTGTGCCCGTGGGAACCACTCTCGAAGACGCGGAGAATATCCTGCACGAACACCGCGTGGAAAAGCTGCTGGTGGTCGATGACAACTACAACCTTAAAGGCCTGATCACGGTCAAAGACATTCAGAAAAAACTGAAGTATCCCAACGCGGCCAAGGATTCGCAGGGCCGGCTGCGAGTGGGGGCGGCCATCGGCGCCACCGGCGACTTCCTCGAGCGTGCCCAGGAAATGGTGAAGTGCAAAGTCGATCTGCTGGCCATCGACAGCGCCCACGGACACTCCACCCGCGTGCTCGATGCCATCAAGATGGTGAAGTCGAAGCTGCCTGAAGTGGACCTGATTGCCGGCAATGTCGGCACCTTCGACGGAGCCTGCGAACTGGCCCGGGCGGGCGCCGATGCCATCAAAGTCGGTATTGGCCCGGGCTCGATCTGCACCACCCGGGTCGTGACCGGCGCAGGAATGCCGCAGATTACTGCCATCGCGGAAGCTTACCGCGCCACCAAGGATGCCGGTATTCCAGTTGTCGCCGACGGCGGCATCAAGTACTCGGGCGACATCACCAAGGCCCTCGCCGCAGGAGCTTCCGGAGTCATGATCGGATCCCTGTTTGCCGGCACCGATGAGAGTCCCGGTGAACTGATTCTCTATCAAGGCAGATCGTTCAAATCCTATCGCGGCATGGGCTCGCTGGGAGCGATGGCCTCGGGTTCGAGCGAGCGCTATTTCCAGAACACCGAGGGTGACGCTTCGACCGCGATGTCGGGAGGACCGGACGACGCCAATCGTCTCGGGAAACTGGTCCCCGAAGGCATTGAAGGGCGCGTTCCCTACCGCGGTTCGGTCGCCATGATCGTGCACCAGATGGTGGGCGGATTGAAATCCGGCATGGGTTATTGCGGTTGCGCCACCATCCCGGAGCTGCTGCAGAAGACGCGATTTGTGCGCATCAGCGGGGCCGGCCTGCGCGAGAGTCACGTGCACGATGTCATGATCACCCGCGAGGCGCCGAATTATGCCGTGGAGTAGGGGCCAGGAAAGCCGCGATTGAATCCTGCGCAAAAGCACCTGCTGAAGACGTGGATCGCGGCAATCCTGTGGCTCGCCATCATCGTGACCGAGTCCAGCAATCTTGCCTCGGCCGATAACACGAGTCGGATTTTTTACCCGCTCCTGCACTTCCTGTTTGGCGTGGATCTCGCGCATTTCCCCATCTGGCACGCCGTCATCCGCAAAAGCGGCCACTTTGTAGGCTACTTCACTTTGAGCTGGCTGCTGTTCCGCGCCTGGCGGGACACTTTCCCGTTTCCCGGCAAGACCTGGTCGATCCAGTGGGCAAGAATTTCCTTTTTCATGGCGGCCCTGGTCGCCTGCCTCGATGAGTGGCACCAGACCTACCTTCCCAGCCGCACCGGAAGGCTCCACGACGTCGCTCTGGACAGCGCGGCGGCGCTGATCGCACAGGTCATTCTTTTCCTCATTCTGCGGAAACGCAGTTTAGAACCTGAGTCGCAGATCAGGGTTTCCTGAGAAACTTGAAGCGGCCTCTTGTGAATTCCTTTGCGTCTTTTGCGAACTCTTCCTTTGCGAACTTTGCGGCCTTCTTTGCGTCCTTTGCGGTGAAAGGTTTGATGTCGGCATCCATCGTCCAAACATCCTGAACCGCAAAGGACGCAAAGAAAGGCCGCAAAGTTCGCAAAGGAAATCAACGAACGACCAGAAACCGTCTTTAGTACATGGAGTCGTATTTGGTTACGACCCAGCCGCCGCCCTTGTTCTCCAGCGTGACCGAAAACAGTTCTTTGTAGGTCCCTTTCTGACCGGGGGCGTTGCGGCGCTTGCCGCGGTAGTGCAGGATGCGCAACGGTGGAACGTCTTCCCAGTCCGCGACCTCCCATGAGATCAGCGGATGCTGCGCCTCGGAGTCGCAGATGAAGGCGGCGTATTTCTTGCGATAGTCCTTAAACCAGTCCGCCAGTTCTTCCTTGCAGTTCCCGTCACGCATGCTGCGAATGAACTGGGCCGCCTCGCGCTCCGAACTGCGGTCGCGCAGCGGATTCAGCGAAATGGAGTTCGGTATCCCGGAGAGAGGATCGCGCTCTTCCGACCGGCCCAGCACCGGGCCTTCACCATTCAGGTGAATGAGGTATCCGAAGAAGATGATGAGCAGGAGAGCGCCAGCCCCTGCCGCAATGCCGATTTGGTTACGCGAGAACTCCATGGCCCTCACATCAGTCTAGCGTGAGGTCAAGGGAGGGCAAGATTACGGCGGATAGACTCCAGAGGACATGTACGACCGGGAGGGGGAAATGGAAAGCCGGGGCGGGATGGTGGCCCGCCCCGCGACCATTAATCTTTACTCTTTGTCTTCCTTTACCTTGTTGGCGCCTTCGGCGTGGTCGGCAGGATGTTCGACTCCCTGCTGCGCTTCGGCCTCTTCCATCGCCCGTTTGGCTTCTTCAGCACGCTTGGAACGGACTGCCGCGCGCTTCTCGCGTTTTTCTTCCTGCAGCTTCTCACTGCCCAGAAGTTCGACGAATGCCGTGTCGGCGCCGTCGCCTTTGCGCCAACCGACGCGAACAATGCGCAGGTAGCCTCCCGCGCGGTCGCCGAAACGGGGAGCGACGGTGTCGAAAAGTTTGTCCACGGCGGCGCTGGTCATCAGGTATGCCAGGGCCTGGCGGCGCGCGGACAGATCGCCACGCTTGCCCAGCGTGATCATCTTCTCCACCAGCGGACGCATGGCCTTGGCCTTGGGCACGGTGGTTTCAATTCGTTCTTCGAGGATGAGCGAAGTCACCAGGTTCCGCAGCAACGAGCGGCGATGGCTGGTGTTTCGTCCCAGTTTCCATCCTGCTACTTTGTGACGCATTTCAATCCCTCTAGGGCCACTTAACGACGAATGGCCAGTTCAGTTCGATATCCTGGTTTCCGGTTTCCGGTTTCTAGTTTCAAATTCCCGGTCGCAGCTAAATGCAGCGTCCGGAACTTGGGAACCAGAAACTGGAAACCAGAAACCGGGTGGCGCCGAGCGCCACCCGAAACTGTTTACAGATCGTTGTCCGGACCGTACGCCGATGCCGGCAGCACCTGGTTTGAAGTCGGGCCGGGCACGGCATTGCCGTGCTCGTCGATCTTCATCCCCAGGCTCAAGCCCATCGACGAGAGAATTTCCTTGATCTCGTTCAGCGACTTGCGGCCGAAGTTTTTGGTCTTCAGCATTTCGGCTTCGGTCTTCTGCACCAGTTCTCCGATGGTCTGGATGTTGGCGTTCTTCAGGCAGTTGTAGCTGCGCACCGAAAGCTCCAACTCTTCGACCGACCGGTTCAGGTTCTCGTTCTTGATCTCCGGTTTGCGGTCGTCGGTGGAGGTCGAAGTCTCGATATCTTCTTCGAAGTTGATGAAGATGTTCATGTGGTCCTTCAGCAGCTTCGCCGCCAGGCCGATGGAATCAGCCGGGGTGATGGAGCCGTTGGTCCACACTTCCAGAGTCAGCTTGTCGTAATCGGTGATCTGTCCCAGACGCGCCGCTTCCACGGTGTAGTTGCACTTGCGCACCGGAGAGTGCACGGAGTCAATGGGGATGAAACCGATGCCGAGATCTTCGTCAAAGTTCTTGTCCGCCGCAACGTAGCCGCGTCCGCGCTTGAGACGCATTTCCATATCGAGTTTGCCGCCTTCGCTGACGGTCGCGATATAGACGTCTTTGTCGAGCACTTCGACGTCGGCATCGGCCTCGATCATGCCGGAAGTGACCACGCCGGGCTGCTCGCTGCGCAGGTAGATGGCTTTCGGAGCGTCCCCAGCCAGCTTGAAGGGAATCTGCTTCAGGTTGAGGATGATGTCGGTGGCGTCTTCAACCACGCCGGGAATCGACTGGAACTCGTGCAGCACACCCTCGATCTTCACCGCGGTCACCGCCGCCCCTTCAATCGAAGAGAGCATGACCCGCCGCAGGGCGTTGCCGATGGTGGTGCCGAAGCCGCGCTCAAAAGGCTGGGCCCAGAAGATGCCGTACTTGTCGGTTAAGGTTGAAGTATCGACGGCGAGACGTTTGGGTTTTTGAAATCCCTTCCAAAGCATTACGTTGTTCTCCTTCGGCCGTGTGGCTCAGTCCTGACATCCCTGAACGGGTCCGTGCTTCGTTCAGGTCAAGCGTCAGAGACAGGCTGATCTGGCTCGAATTGATGGGACCAGTCGTCGGTCGTCAGTCATCGGTCGTCAGCCAAAGACTTTGCTGACGACTGAAGACCGACGACTGATGACTACTTGCTGTACAACTCCACAATCAACTGCTCGTTCACCGGCAGGTTGATGTCTTCGCGCTTGGGCAAAGCCAGCACTTTGCCTTTGTAGTTGTCGCGATCGATTTCCAGCCAGTTCGGGGCGTTCTGGTGGCTGGCAAATTCCTTCGCCGGTTCCAGAATCGGCAGCTTCTTGCTGCTCTCGCGAATCGCAATTTCCTCGCCCACACTCACCTGGTACGAGGGAATATTCACTTTGTGTCCGTTCACCTGGACGTGACCGTGACGAACCAGCTGCCGCGCCTGGCGGCGGGACATGCCGAAGCCGAGGCGATAGACCACGTTGTCCAGGCGGCGTTCCAGTTGTTGCAGAAGCACTTCGCCCGTCACACCCCGGGTGCGCGCTGCTTTCTCGAAATAGTTGCGGAACTGGCCTTCCTGGGTGAAATAGATGCGCTTGGCTTTCTGCTTTTCGCGCAACTGCAGGCCGTAGCCGACTATTTTGGCTTTGCGGTCCTTGCCATGCTGTCCAGGAGCGAAGTTGCGCTTCTCGATGGGACATTTATCGCTGAAACATTTTGTGCCTTTGAGGAACAGCTTCATGCCCTCGCGGCGGCAGAGACGGCAGACGGGATCAGTGTAACGGGCCAAGTTATTTCTCCTTATTAGATGACCGGTTTACAGGTTTGGCTTCACCCTTCGTCCCGGACGAAAATCAGTTGCTGGTCTGTGGTCCTTGGTCGTTGGTCCTTGGCAAAAACCAAAGCCTGCGCATCTCGACTTTGCCAACGACCAACGGCCAATGGCCAACGACGGCTCTTATACCCTTCTCCGCTTTGGCGGACGGCAGCCGTTGTGCGGAATGGGTGTGGCGTCCTTAATGTTGCGAACTTCGATTCCGGCTGCAGCCAGGGCGCGGATCGCCGATTCGCGACCGGAACCGGGGCCGCTGACCCGCACTTCGACGCTGCGCACACCGTGATCGCGCGCCATGCTGGCGGCGTTCTGTGCCGCCTGCTGGGCGGCGAATGGCGTGCCCTTGCGCGACCCGCGAAAACCCAGCGAACCGGAACTCTTCCAGGCCAGAACGTTCCCCGCCTGGTCGGCGATCGTCACAATAGTGTTGTTGAACGAAGCCTGGATGTGGGCAATACCGTGCGGAACGTGCTTCCGCTCTTTTTTCTTGAAAGTCTTCTTCTTGCCCTTTTTTTCCGGCGTCGCCGCCCCGGTCCCCGCTGCCGCTGCTGGTGCTGCTGGTTTTGCCATAAGTTATTCCAGTCGTCGGTCGTCAGTCTTCGGTCGTCAGCCAATCGCGTTCGGTCCTACTGACGACTGAAGACCGATGACTGACGACTGCTTCTAAGTTTTGGCTGCCGATTTCTTCTTGGCTGCCACGGTCCCCTTGCGCGGGCCTTTCCGGGTGCGCGCGTTGGTATGAGTACGTTGCCCGCGGACGGGCAGGTTCCGGCGATGGCGATAGCCGCGGTAGGAACCGATTTCGATGAGGCGCTTGATGTTCATCGAAACTTCCTTGCGCAAATCGCCTTCCACCATGCCTTCCGCTTCGATCACCTGGCGGATGCGGTTGACTTCGTCCTCGCCCAGGTCCTGGACCTTTTTCATGGGGTCCACTTTGGCCGCGTCCAGAATGCGGGCCGCGCGCGGACTGCCAATGCCGTAGATGTAGGTCAGCGCGATGTTGGTCCGCTTGTTGCGCGGAAGATCGACGCCTGCAATGCGTGCCATAGTGCTCCTCTAGTCCTCTATCCCTGCCGCTGCTTGTGTTTGGAGACAACGCAGATCACCCGCACCACACCCTTGCGGTGGATGACCTTGCACTTATCGCAAATTTTCTTTACCGATGCTCTTACTTTCATAAACCAGCCTTCAGCCGTCAGCCCTCAGCCGTCATTAAGCCCGGGACGACTGACAAGACAGCGTTCATTTATAGCGATACACGATGCGGCCGCGGTTCAGGTCGTAGGGCGAAAGCTCGACTGCGACCTTGTCGCCGGGCAGAATGCGGATAAAGTTCTTGCGCATCTTCCCCGAGACATGCGCCAGCACCTGGTGCTTGTTTTCCAGTTCCACCTTGAACATGGCATTGGGCAGCGGTTCTACGACCGTCGCCATCACTTCAATCGCGTCCTCTTTGCTCATCGACTCCTTAAATCAGCTCTTAGCTCTTGGCTTTTGGCTCTTAGCTAAAAGCCAAGAGCTAACGGCTAATAGCTGCTTTACTGCGTCAAAATCACCGGCCCATCTTTGGTGACCGCAACACAATGTTCGAAGTGGGCGCTGTAGCTGCCGTCGGCCGTGACCGCGGTCCACTTGTCGTCGAGCACCCGGGTCCCCGGACTGCCGGAATTCACCATGGGCTCGATGGCCAGCACCATGCCTTCGCGCAGGCGCGCCCCGTGCCCGCGGGTGCCATAGTTCGGCACTTGCGGCTCCTCGTGCAGGCGCGTTCCAATGCCGTGTCCGACAAACTCCCGCACCACGCTGAAGCCGTTGGCTTCGACAAATTCCTGTACCGAAGCTCCGACATCTCCGACCGCGTTGCCAATCCGCGCCGCCTCGATGCCCCGGTACAGCGAGGCCTCGGTCACTTCCAGCAATTTGCTCAACTCTGGGGTGAGCGACCCGTCCACCGGGACGGTGATGGCAGCGTCGCCATAGTAGCCGTCCAGCACCACGCCACAGTCGATCGAAACAATGTCTCCGGCCTTCAACACCCTTTTCTCGGAAGGGATGCCGTGAACAATCTCTTCATTGATCGAGGTGCACAACACGCAGGGATAATCGTAATATCCCTTGAACGCAGGCTTCACGCCCAGGTCCTTGATCTTCTGTTCGGCAGCACGTTCCAGGTCCATCGTGGTCGCGCCCGGAACCACCAGGCTGCGCACATGGTCCAGCACCTGGCGCACGATGCCGCCGCTGCGCCGCATCTTCTCAATCTCGGCCGCCGATTTGCAGACAATCGCCATACTCTTGTTCAACAGTCGGTGGTCCCTGCCGTCACCCCGCGCTCGCCCTCGATCACGCGGAAAATCTGCTCGGTGACCTCGTTGACCGGCAAGTCGCCATCCACCGAAACCAGCCGCCCCTTGCGCGCGTAGTATTCGGCTACGGGCTTGGTCTGCAGTTCGTAGGCCACCAGTCGTTCCCGGATGACCTCTTCACGATCGTCTTCGCGGGTCACCAGCGTTGAACCATCAACATCACATCGATCAGCAACACGGGGTGGCTGGGAGTAGACGTTGTAGATCCGTCCACAGACGGGACAAGAACGGCGTCCTGTAATCCGGCGTAGCAACTTATTATAGTCCACGTCAATTCGGATCACAATGGGCAGGCACTTGCCGCGCTGCGCGTTGTCAAAGAACTCGTGCTCCAGAAACGCATCCAGCCATCCGGCCTGGGCCGGATTACGGGGAAAACCATCGAGAATGAAACCGCGCTCGCAGTCCGCCTGCCGCAAACGCTGCGCCACGATGTCATACATCAGATCGTCGGGCACGAACTCGCCCCTCGCCATCACATCCTTGGCCAGCAACCCCAGCGGCGTGCCCCGCTGCACATTCTCCCGCAGCAGGTCTCCGGTGGAAATCTGCGGGATGCGGTAACGCTCCACAATCAGCTTGGCCTGCGTGCCCTTGCCCGCGCCCGGGGAGCCGAGCAGGATGACAGGTCCGATGCCGCGCGAGGTTGCCTCCGCCATCGAACTGGTCCTCCCGCCCCCCGGTACCAATTTCACGCAGCCAGCCCGATTACAACGAACAATCTAACCCAAGACCCTCTGACCGTGTGGTCGCGGGCGACTCGCCCGCGGCTCTTGATCTTGACTTCAGGGCCACGCGGGCGAGGTCGCCCGCGACCACACAACATTACGACCAGGTCCGGCGGCCGCGAATGCGTCCGCTGCGCGGTGTAAAGCCATCGTAGTGGCGCATCACCAGCTGGGCTTCAATCTGGGTCACCGTGTCCATGGCCACGCCCACTACAATGAGCAGCGACGTACCGCCAAAATAAAAGTTCACATTCAGCCCGTTGGTCACCCACGTCGGCAGGCGCTCGAAGAACGCGCCAATCGGCCCGTAGAGATGGTTCAGGTGAATGCCGGTGATCATCCACTCCGGAATGAAGGAGATGATGATCAGGTAGAGCGCTCCCACCAGGGTGATGCGGGTGAGAATTTCGTTGATGTGGTCTGCCGTGCGTTTGCCGGGACGAATGCCGGGAATAAATCCGCCATACTTCCGCATGTTGTCGGCAACCTCGTTGGGGTTGAAGACAATGGAGACGTAGAAGTAAGCGAAGAAGATGATTCCCACCGCATACAGCAGGGTGTACAAGGGCTCGCCCCAACCCAGCCAGCGGATCAGGTCGCCAAAATAGCGGTTGTTGCGCAGGCCATAGCCCACGGTCTGGGGTAGCGTGAGGATTGACGATGCGAAGATTACTGGCATGACGCCGCCGGAATTCACCCGCAGGGGTAGATGTGTGGACTGCCCTCCCATCACCTTGCGGCCCACCACGCGTTTGGCGTACTGCACCGGAATGCGGCGCTCACAGCGCTCCACATACACGATGAAAGCCACCACCAGGACCATGACACCAATCAGTAAGATCATCGCTGGCGCGGTGAAGGCGCCCCAGGCATCGGTGCTGACTTTGTCGTAAAGATCGATCACCGCCCGCGGCAGACCGACTACGATGCCGGCAAAAATCAGCAGCGACATCCCGTTGCCCACGCCGCGTTCCGTGATCTGCTCGCCCAGCCACATGATGAAAACGCTGCCCGTGGTCAGGGTCAGCATGGTCATCAGAATGAAAGAGTAGCCGGGGTGAATGACGAAGTCTCCGCCGCGCTGCAGTTGCCAGGCAATGCCAAAAGACTGCACCGCGCTCAGGCCAAAAGTCAGATAGCGGGTCCACTGCGTGATCTTCTTACGCCCCAGCTCGCCTTCCTTCTGCAGCTTGGCCAGCGGCTCATAGACCACGGTCAGCAACTGCAAAATGATGGAGGCGGTAATGTAGGGCATGATGCCCAGGGCAAAAATCGTCAGGCGGCGCAGCTGTCCGCCGGAAAACAGATCAACAAAACCCAGCAGGCTGCCCTTGTTCTGCTCGAAGAACTGCTGCAGTTTGTCCGCATTCACCCCCGGAGTGGGGATGTGTCCGCCCAGGCGATACACCGCCAGCAGCCCCAGCGTAAACAGAATGCGCTTGCGCAGGTCCGGGATACGAAAAACGTTGGCCAGTTTCTCCAGCATCGCCTACAGCACCTCGAACTTGCCGCCGGCCTTGGTGATCTTTTCCTGGGCCGACTTGGAAAACTTGTGAGCATGCACGGTCAGCGGGCTGGTCAACTCGCCATCGCCCAGCACCTTTACGGGATGCTTACCCTTGATCACGCCCGCCTTGCGCAGCACGTCTGGCGTGATGGTGGTCTCACCCAGCAGCGCCAGCTTCTCCAGGTTCATGATGTTGAATTCCTGGCGGAAGATGTTGGTGAAGCCGCGTTTGGGCATACGGCGGTGCAGGGGCATCTGGCCGCCTTCAAAACCGCGCATCATGCGCGAACCGCTGCGCGAGCGCTGGCCTTTGTGTCCACGGGTGGAGGTCTTGCCCATGCCCGAACCCATGCCGCGGCCCACGCGTTTCTTGTTGGCCGTCGCCTTCTTTGGTGCGCGAATATTCGAAAGATTCATAAATAAGCTCTCTGCTGTCAGCTGTCAGTCTTCGCTGAGGACTGATGACTGACCACTTATGACTGAATTATCTCCACCAAGTGGGGCACCTTGGCCACCATGCCGCGGATGGCCGGGTTGTCCGGGCGCTCAATCACCTGATTCAGGCGCGTAAAACCCAGGCCTTTGACCACCAGCTTCTGCTGCACCGGGGCGCAAATCGCGGACCGCACCCACTTCAAATGGATCTTGGCGCCCCCGCCTGCGTACGTTTTCTTGGCCAGTTTGTTGGGCATGATTACAGTTCCTCGACCGTCTTGCCGCGCATGGCGGCCACATCACTGCGGTTCTTCAAATGCTTCAGCGCATCGAAGGTGGCCTTGATGACGTTATGCGGATTGGTGGTGCCAATCGATTTCGTGAGCACATTCTGAATGCCGGCGGAGGTCATGACCGCGCGCACCGCGCCCCCGGCAATCACGCCGGTGCCCTCGGGAGCCGGCTTCAGCAGCACTCGTCCCGAGCCGTAGCGCCCCAGCACCAGGTGCGGGATCGAAGTTTGCGTGAGATTGACCCGCATCAGGTTCTTTTTGGCCGACTCAATTCCCTTGCGAATGGCCTGGGGAACTTCCTTCGCCTTGCCCGAGCCATATCCGACGACGGCCGCGCTGGGATCTCCCACCACCACCAGGGCCGCGAAGGAGAGGTTCTTGCCGCCCTTGACCACTTTGGTCACGCGGTTGATGGAGACCACCTGGTCTTTCAGCTGGTACGAATTCGCATCAAGCTTCTTAATTACAGTTGGCATTCTTTAAACTCTCATTTCCCAATTCGCGGATCTCAAACTCTTAGAACTGTAATCCGGCTTCACGGGCGGAATCGGCCAGGGCCTTGACCCGTCCGTGATAAATGTAGCCGCCACGGTCAAACACCACCTTCTCGATGCCCTTGGCTTTGGCGCGCTCGGCAATATTCTTACCCACACTCTTGGCGGCGGCCAGGTTGCCTCCGGCGCGGCGCTCGCCCTTCTTGCCTTCAGCCGAGTTGGCCGACACCAGGGTCTCGCCCTTCAGGTCGTCGATCAGCTGGACGTAAATATGGTTCAACGAGCGATACACATTCAGCCGCGGCCGCTCGGAGGTGCCCATAACCTTCTTGCGGATACGTTTGTGCACGTGCCGCCGGTTCGCGTTTTTCGATGTCTGGGTCAGCATTTTTCAGTCCTCGGTCGTCAGTCGTCGGTCGTCAGCTAATCTCCCCCGCTGAAACCGATAACGGAACGATTGTTCTTGGCCTCGATCATCAGCTCGATCTCACTCTCCGCCGCTTGGCTGAAGACTGAAGACCGACGACTGACGACTATTTCGCCCCGGTCTTACCCACCTTCTTCTTCAAGCGTTCGCCGGCGTAGCGCACACCCTTGTTCTTGTACGGATCGGGCGGGCGCAAGCTGCGCATTTCGGCCGCCACCTGTCCGACTTTCTGGCGATCAATGCCGGTCACGCTGAGCTTGGTCTGCTTGGGGTCCACGGTCGCTTCAATTCCCAGCGGCAGCGGATACTCGATCGGGTGCGAGTATCCCAGGCTGAAGACTACTGTGTTTTTGCCCTTGAGCTCGGCGCGGTATCCAATGCCCACGATTTCCAGTTCCCGGGTCCAGCCCCTCGTGACGCCTTCGACCGCGTTGTTGACCAGGGCGCGGGCCAGGCCATGGACCGCAGCCTGCGAGTCATTCTCGCGGATCGCCACCAGGTTGCCATCCTGCTGCTCTATCCTGATGCCGCGCGGCAGCTGGGTATCCAGCTTGCCCTTGGGCCCCTGCACGTTCACCATGGTGCCTTCAAGCTTTACCACGACTCCCTTGGGGAGAGGTATCGGTTTTCGTCCAATTCTTGACATAAAGTCAGCTCTTAGCCTTTAGCGGTTAGCTCTTAGCTTTCTACGCCTCGCTCTGTACCCTTAGTCTTTGGCTAAAAGCTAAAGGCTAAGAGCTAAGAGCTGGTTCTCTACCAGATTTCGCACAACACTTCGCCGCCCACGCCCTGTTTGCGGGCCTGGCGTCCGGTCATGACTCCGCGCGGGGTGGTCAGAATATTGATGCCCATCCCGCCCAGCACGCGCGGGATCTCGCTGCGCCGCACATAGACCCGGCAGCCCGGCCGCGAGACGCGCTCCACATTCGAGATCGCGGCCTCGTTGTTGTTGCCGTACTTCAAGTAAATGCGCAGGAGCTTGTGGCCTTCCTCCTCCGCCGGCTTGAAGTTGGAGATGTAGCCTTCCTCCTTGAGGATGCGGGCAATCTCCAGCTTCAGCTTCGAAGCAGGAATATCAACTTTCTGGTGGCGGGCGCGTATCGCGTTGCGAATGCGCGTCAGCATGTCTGCGACCGGATCGGTCAAATTCATCGTTTGCTTCTCCTCCGCCGCCCGTTTGCTTCGGTCCAACTGGCTTTCAACCGAAGAACCCGCGGCGACGCTTTCCACCCTGAACTGCTGCCCTGTCCGGATTGCTCAAGACCGGGTGCCCCACCCTCGCGCGTTCTTTGCGCAGGGTGGGAGATCATTCCTTAATTCCTACCAGGACGACTTCGAAACTCCAGGAATCTCCCCGCGCAATGCCAGCCCGCGGAAGCACAACCGGCAAATGCCGAACTTGCGCAGGTAAGCCCGCGGACGTCCGCACAGCTTGCAGCGGTTATGGCGGCGCGAGGAAAATTTTGGGGTCGGCCCCTTGCCCCGAGCTTTGTCGAACTTGGCCTCAATCTTTGCGTCTTTCACTCTTTTTGCTGTAGTCAATTTGCTTTTAGCTCCCAGCTTCCGGCTGCAGCTCTCAGCTTGTCAGCCATCAGCTCTCAGTTAAGACTTTTTGCGGCTACGGCCGGAACGGCATTCCCAGATGCTTCAGCAACATGCGCGCCTGGTCGTCGTTTCTCGCCGTGGTCACAATGGTGACGTTCATCCCTTTGGTCTTGTCCACCCGGGAGTAGTCAATCTCGGGAAAAATCAGCTGGTCGTGCAAGCCCAGGGTATAGTTGCCGCGCCCGTCGAACGACTTGGTCGAAACTCCCTTGAAATCGCGCACCCGGGGCAGGGCCACGTTCAACAACCGGTCCAAAAACTCCCACATGCGGTCGCCGCGCAGGGTGACCATGGCGCCGATGGCCTGACCTTCCCGCACCTTGAAAGCCGCAATCGACTTCCTGGCCTTGGTGGTAATCGGCTTCTGGCCGGTGATCTGGCCCAGTTCGTTGACCGCGGGATCGAGGATCTTGGCATTCTGCGTGGCTTCGCCCACTCCCATGTTGACCACAATCTTATTCAGGTGCGGCACCGCCATGGGATTCTTGAGATCGAATTCCTTCATCAGCGCGGGCGCAACCTCAGCCAGGAAGCGGCCCTTGAGCCGCGGCGTTTCCTTGGCGCTGTGATGGGCCTGCGCCGGCTTCGCTTCCTGCTGCTGCTTTTCGCCTTGCTTGTCTCGTTTTTCTTTTGCCATTTGCTTCCTCTGGAACTCCAGGAACTCAGCTTCCAGCTTCTAGCTCCTAGCTTCTGGCTTCAAACCCCTGACCATTTGTGCTCTGGCTGGCAGCCAGGAGCTGGCAGCTAGAAGCTCTCTATTTATCCAGCGTGGCGCCGCACTTGCGGCAGACCCGGACCTTACGCTCGCCCTGAAACTCGTGTCCGATGCGCACCGGCCGCTTGCAGCTGGGACACATCAGCCCCACGTTCGAAATCGCGATCCGACTCTCCTGCTCGGCGATCCCGCCCTTGACGTTGCGTTGCGGGTTGGGCCGGACATGCTTCTTCACCAGCATCACGTGCTCGACCAAAATCTTGGCGTCGTTGGGGAAAATGCGCAGCACCCGGCCCTCTTTTCCCTTGTCGCGCCCGGTAATGACGCGCACTGTATCGTTGCGCCGCAGGTCCACTCGCTTGTTCGCTCTTTCAACTGTCTTCATGATTCTGTTTTCTCAGCTCTCTTAATTTCTTGTACTTCCGCCCGCGCTTCCTAAAGAACTTCGGGCGCCAGCGACACAATCTTCAGAAACTTGCGCTCGCGCAGTTCGCGAGCCACCGGACCGAAGACGCGCGTGCCTACGGGCTCGCCCGCGTCATTGATCAGGACGGCCGCATTGCTGTCAAAGCGGATGTAGGTGCCGTCGCGGCGCCGGTGCTCCTTGCGGGTGCGCACGATCACAGCCTTCACCACTTTGCCCTTCTGCACCTGGCCCTCCGGGGCCGCCTCTTTCACGCTGGCAGTAATGACGTCCCCCAGCCCGGCATTCAGGCCGGTCGAACCGCCCAGCGGCAGAATCATCTGCAGCTTGCGGGCGCCGGAGTTGTCGGCGACCTCAAGCATCGATCTCATCATCACAGCCATATTCGGATCTCCTCTGGACCTCTAACGGCGACGCCCATCTAGCTGACTTCCGGGAGGGCCGCTTCCGGCAGCAGCGCCGCTTGCCGGACCACTTCCTTCAAACGCCAGCGCTTCAATTTGGACAGCGGGCGGGTCTCTTCGAGACGCACCACGTCCCCCACACGGGCCACATTTTTTTCGTCGTGGGCGTAAAACTTTTTGGCCTTCGACACCACCCGTCCGTAAAACGGGTGGGCCTTCTTGCGCACCACCTGCACCACGATGGTTTTGTGCATGCGGCTGGAGACCACTTCGCCGACCACGATCTTGCGCCGTCCCGCGTCCTGCGGCTGGGTTGCGGATTGTGTTTTGGTTTCAGCCATACTATTTCTTCTCCGTTGCGCTGGCCGCGGCCAGCTCGCGCTCGCGAGCGATGGTCTTGACCCGCGCTATGTCCCGCCGCAGGCCGCGAATCTTTTTCAAGCTCTCGGTCTGTCCCATGTTGAGCTGGAACTTCAGCTTGAATAGCTGGTCGCTGAGTTCGCGCTCCTGGGAAACCAGTTCCTCAGCGGTCAGGTTACGTACTTTTTCCGGTTTCATGTCAGTTCTCGGTTCTCAGTTCAAAGTTTCTAGTGCGCGCCTTCGCGTTTCACAAACACCGTGCGCAAAGGCAGCTTGTGCGAGGCCAGGCGCATGGCCTCGCTGGCATCGGTCTGCGAAACCCCTTCCATTTCGAACAGGATCTTGCCCGGCCGCACCACCGCCACCCAGTGGTCGGGCGCCCCCTTGCCCTTGCCCATACGGGTTTCAGCCGGCTTCTTGGTGACCGGCTTGTCCGGAAACAGGCGGATCTGGATTTTGCCCCCGCGCTTGATGAAGCGGGTCATGGCCACGCGCGCCGCCTCGATCTGCCGGTCGGTAATCCAGCCCGGCTCGAGCACTTTCAGCCCGAAATCGCCGAAGGCCAGCTGGCTGCCGCGCCACGCCTTGCCGGTCATGCGCCCGCGCTGCTGCTTGCGGTACTTCACTTTCTTTGGCATCAACATAAAGTCAGCTCTTAGCCCTTAGCTTTTAGCCAAATCTTTAGAACGCTCCCGCTTGTTGCGGTTCGCGTTTTTTGGCCGGCAAAATTTCGCCTTTGTAAATCCAGCACTTCACCCCGATGACTCCGTAGGTGGTTCGCGCCTCAGTGAAGCCATACTCGATGTCGGCACGCAGGGTGTGCAGCGGCAAGCGGCCCTGCAAGTACCACTCCGAGCGGGCGATTTCGTTGCCGTTCAGGCGTCCGCTAACCCGGACTTTGATACCCTTGCAGCCAAAACGCAGCGCCGAATCGACTGCCTTGCGCATGGCCCGGCGGAAGCCGACCCGCTTTTCCAGTTGCAGGGCAATCGATTCCGACACCAGTTGTGCATCCAGTTCCGGCTTGTGCACTTCCTGGATATCGATGTAAACCTCGCGCCCGGTGCGCTTCTGCACGTCGCCCTTGAGCTTGTCGATTTCCGCGCCCTTGCGTCCGATGATGATGCCGGGCCGCGCCGTTTTGATGATCACGCGCAGCTTGTTGCCGGGACGCTCGATTTCAATCGAGCTCACGCCCGCCGACTTGAGCTTGTCCTTCAGCTCATTGCGCAGCTTGACGTCTTCGAGCAGCAGCTTGTCGTAATCGCGCTCCACAAACCAGCGCGACTTCCAGGGCTTGGTGTAGCCCAGGCGAAAACCATAGGGATGAACTTTTTGTCCCATTATTTCTCCTGAATCCTTTTCAGTGATCGGTACTCAGCGGTCAGCCGCAAAACTGACATCCGAGAACTGAAAACTGACTATCTGGCTCCCACTTTCTTCTTTCCCGCCGCTGCTTTCCGCTTCGCTTTCGCCGGGGCCTTGGCCGGAGCTTCTTCACCCACCACGGTCGCCAGCCCGTTCCTGCTCTTGCCGCGCTCCGCCAGCACGATCTCGATATGCGCGATGCGGCGCACGTAACGGAACGCCCGTCCCATGGGAGCGGGGCGAATACGCTTCATGCGCGGTCCGTCGTTGGCGATGGCTTCCTTCACGTACAGCTTGTCCACATCGACGTCGATGCCTTTTTCGCTGCTCAGATAGTTGGCGTTTTCCAGCGCCGAACGCAGCAGCTTTTCCACCGTCGCCGCCACCCGCTTTTTGGTGAAGACCAGAATATTGAGCGCGTCTTCCACCTTGCGGCCCTTGATCAACTCCAGCACCAGGCGCGCCTTCTGCGGCGAGACCCGGGTGAAGCGGACTTGAGCTCGAAATTCCATGTTGATCTCCTGAACCCCGTCTTACGCCTTGGGCGCCGGCGCGGCCGGAGCCGAACCCGCTGCCGGAGTGATCGCTCCCGGACCGCCAGGCACGCCCGCCGGACGCGCCGCCGTTTCCGTGGCCGCCCGCATGGAGTGGCCTTTGAACTGGCGGGTGAAACTGAATTCCCCCAGTTTGTGGCCCACCATGTTTTCCGTGATGTACACCGGAATAAACTTCTTGCCGTTATGCACGGCGATGGTGTGGCCCACCATTTCCGGAATGATGGTCGAGCGCCGCGACCAGGTGCGCAGCACCTTCTTCTCATTGCGCGAGTTCATGCCGTCCACCCGCGCCTGCAGGTAGCCATCCACGAACGGACCCTTCTTGGTTGAACGTGCCATAAAGTCAGCTTCTAGCTGTTAGCTCCTAGCTCTTGGCTAAATCAAAAACCCTTTCGATTCGACGTCCGCCGACAACTCGAATCCTTTTCTTGCCGACGACCGACGACTGACGACCGTCGACCGTTCTTCTACTTCTTCCCTCTCCGGTTCACGATGAACGCGTCCGTACGCTTGTTGTTGCGCGTCTTGTAGCCGCGCGTCGGCTGTCCCCAGGGGGTGACCGGATGCCGGCCGCCCGAGGTCTTGCCCTCACCGCCGCCGTGAGGATGGTCAACCGGGTTCATCGTGACTCCCCGGTTTACCGGACGCCATCCCATCCAGCGCATGCGTCCCGCTTTCCCAATGGTCACGTTTTCGTGGTCGAGATTCCCCACCTGGCCAATCGTGGCCATGCAGTCCTGCGAAACTTTGCGAGTCTCGCCGGAAGGCAGTTTGACCAGCGCGTACTCGCCTTCCTTGGCCACCAACTGCGCCGCACCACCCGCCGAGCGCACCATCTGCGCACCCTTGCCGGGCTTCAATTCCACGTTATGGATAGTCGTGCCCGGCGGAATATTCTTCAGCGGCAGCGCGTTGCCTACCAGAATGTCGGCCTCCGGACCGCTGACCACTTTTTGTCCCAGCTTGAGCCCCTCGGGCTGCAGGATGTAGCGCTTCTCGCCGTCCGCGTAGGCGAGCAGCGCGATGCGCGCCGAACGGTTGGGATCGTATTCGATCGAAGCCACAGTCGCCGGGATCCCGCTCTTGTCACGCTTGAAATCGATCAGGCGCAGCTTGCGCTTGTGCCCGCCGCCGCGATGCCACATGGTGGTATCGCCGCTGTTGCGCCGCCCGCCACTGCGCTGCTTGGGCTCAAGCAACGGCTTATGCGGATGCCGGGTCGTGATGTCGTCGTTGACCAGCGTGGTCCGGTAGCGCAGGGTCTGCGTAGTCGGTCGGTATGTCTTGATTGGCATAAAATCAGCTCTTAGTCATCGGTCGTCAGTCTTCAGCAAAATCCCGCCAGCCTTCCTGACGACTGAAGACCGACGACTGACGACTATAAGTTCTGCGCGTACTCCGGCATCTTTTCGCCCGACTTCAGCCGCACGTACGCTTTCTTCCAGTCGGGACGGTAGCCGGCAAACTTTCCCCGGCGGCGCTCTTTGCCCGGATAGGTGGCGGTGCGCACCGAAAGCACCTTCACCTTGAAAATCGACTGCACCGCCTGACGGATCTCGGTCTTGGTCGCTGCCGGCGCCACCTGGAAGACCAGAGTGTTCTGGTTTTCCTTGATGGCCAGGCCCTTTTCCGTAATCACCGGACGGCGAATGATCTGATATGCGGATTTCATCAGGCAACCTCCGCCGCTTTTTCATGACGCACCCGGCGCCGCGGAGCGCGCGTGGCCTTCTTTGTACTTTCTTTCTCGACCGCTTTGCGTTGGCGCTTCGAAATCGAGTTCTTCAGCGAAACCTGCAACGCTTCAATCGCGGGCTGCGAGAAAATCGCGCGATCGTAACGCAACAGATGATAAGGATGAACCGCGCTGCTGTTGACCAGTTCGACGCCGTCCAGATTGCGCGAACTCAGCGTCAAGTTGCGGTTTCCATCCCGGCCCGCCTCGACCAGCAATGCCGTGGTTTCAACGTTCAACGCGTCCAGGGCCTGGCGGAACAGCTTGCTCTTCGGTTCCTTCACATCAAAGGCGTTGACCACAATCAGCTTGCCGTCGGCAAACTTCGACGCCAGCGCCGAGCGCAACGCTCCCAGCAGTTTCTTGCGCGGGAAGGCGTAATCGTACGAGCGCGGTTGCGGTCCATGCACCGTGCCACCATGCCGCCACAGAGGGGAACGGATCGAACCCACGCGGGCGCGGCCCGTGCCCTTCTGCTTCCACAGTTTCTTGCCCGCGCCAGAAACCAGCTTCTTGTTCTTGGTGGCGTGAGTGCCGGCACGCTGCGCGGCGCGGTAATGCTTCACCGCTTCCCACAGCAGGTCTTCATTGATCGCGCCGAAAACCTCATCGGCGAGATCAAGCGTCCCGACCTTCTCCCCGCTCAGGTTATGAATATCGATAGTTGCCATATGTCTTCCGTCAATCTGGGTTGGCCAACGACCACCAGCCAACGACCAACGACTGTTCTTAAGCCTTCTTCGCCGCTCTCTTCGCTGCCTTCAACGGATCCACCGTGGCCGCGCCACCAAACCCGCGACGCTCTCTGGGTGGCTTCTTGGCCTTGGTGATCACCAGGTACCCGCCGTTCGGGCCGGGCACACTGCCTTCGACCACCAGCAGGTTTTCGTCTTTATCGACGCCCAGCACGCGCAGGTTACGCTGGGTCACGCGATCGACACCCATGTGTCCCGACATGCGCATGCCCTTGAACACGCGCGATGGAAACGCCGACGAGCCGATCGAACCCGTGATCTGAAACATCGAGCCGTGCGACTTGGGACCGCCGGCAAAGTGGTGACGCCGGACCACGCCGGCAAAGCCGCGCCCCTTGCTGATACCGACGATGTCCACAAACTTCTCGCCTTCAAAAATGTCAACCAGCACCCGGTCGCCGGCCTTCACCGCGGCGGCCTCTTCCGCCTTTTCGACTTCAATCGGCACTTCGCGCAGAAATTTTACCGGCGGCAGATTGTGCTTGCCCAGATGGCCTTTCATGGGCTGGGTCAGGCGCGATTCCTTCATGAACTCGACCAGACCGATCTGCGCCGCATCGTAGCCGTCGCGAGTCTGGGTCTTGTGCTGCGTGATCACGCACGGACCCGCCTGCAGAACGGTGGCCGGATGCACATCGCCCTTGTCGTCGAAGAGCTGCGTCATTCCGACTTTCTTGCCCAGGATTCCGGTTACTTTTGCCATTTCAATTCTTCTCCGCGAGCTGAATCAGCTCCAGCTGAAAGCCGACGGCTATTTATGTTCCTTGCCAAAAGCTTTAATCTCGACGTCCACGCCGGCAGGCAAATCGAGCTTCATCAAAGCGTCCACCGTCTGCTGCGTGGGCTCGAGAATATCGAGCAGGCGCTTGTGGGTGCGGATTTCAAACTGCTCGCGCGATTTCTTGTCCACGTGGGGAGAACGCAGCACGCAGTACTTGTTTTTCATCGTGGGCAATGGAATCGGGCCCGCGATCTGCGCCCCTGTGCGCCGCGCGGTGTCGACAATCTCGCCCGTGGACTGGTCCAGGATGCGGTAGTCGTAGGCCTTCAACCGGATACGAATTCTTTCTTTTCCAACCATGTTTCACTCTTTCGCTCTCCCGGCTCACCGGGAGAAAAGAACTGGCGGCATGCTGCAAGCCGCTGAAAACAGCTTCTAGCTCAACATCTGAGAACTGAGAACCAGCAACTGATCACTGGTTTCTGATCTTCAGTTCTCAGTTCTTAGCATTCAGTTCTCAGTATTCAGCAGTGTGCTACTGAATAATCTCGCTGATGGTCCCGGCGCCCACCGTGTGCCCGCCTTCGCGGATGGCAAACCGCAAGCCCTTTTCCATCGCCACCGGCGTGATCAGCTCAATCACCAGTTGCACGTTGTCGCCGGGCATCACCATCTCGGTCGCCGCCGGCAACTCCGCCACTCCGGTCACATCCGTCGTCCGCAAGTAGAACTGCGGCCGGTAGCCCTTGAAGAACGGCGTGTGCCGCCCGCCTTCTTCTTTGGTCAGGATGTAAACTTCGGCTTTGAACTTGGTGTGCGGCGTGATCGATCCACCCTTGGCCAGCACCATGCCGCGTTCCACATCTTCTTTCGCGATGCCGCGCAGCAGCAGTCCGGCATTGTCGCCCGCCATGCCTTCATCCAACTGCTTCTTGAACATTTCAACGCCGGTCACCACTGTCTTGCGGGTATCGCGGAAGCCGACGATTTCCACTTCTTCGCCCACCTTCACCTTGCCGCGCTCGATTCGTCCCGTGACCACCGTGCCCCGGCCCGAGATCGAGAAAATATCTTCGATCGGCATCAGGAAGGGCTTGTCCAGTTCGCGCGCCGGTTGCGGCACGCTCTTGTCCACCGCCTCCATCAACTCGTCAATCTGCTTTTCCCATTTGGCTTCCCCGTTCAGCGCGCCCAGCGCCGACAGCCGCACCACCGGCACATCGTCGCCCGGAAACTGGTACGTCTTCAGCAACTCGCGCACTTCGAGTTCGACCAAGTCCAGCAGTTCGGGATCATCCACCGCATCGCACTTGTTCAGCGCCACTACGATGTAAGGCACGCCCACCTGCCGCGCCAGCAGCACGTGCTCGCGGGTCTGCGGCATCGGACCGTCGGTGGCGGCCACCACGAGAATCGCGCCATCCATCTGGGCCGCGCCCGTGATCATGTTCTTGATGTAGTCGGCGTGGCCGGGACAATCCACGTGCGCATAGTGCCGGTTCGCCGTCTCATACTCCACGTGCGCCGTGGCAATGGTGATGCCGCGCGCTTTTTCTTCCGGCGCGTTGTCAATCGAGTCAAACGACCGGAACAGGATCTTGGGGTTGTGCTTGGACAACACCTTGGTGATGGCCGCCGTCAACGTGGTCTTGCCATGATCAATGTGACCAATCGTCCCTACGTTGCAGTGCGGCTTATTACGCTCAAATTTCTCTTTCGCCATATCCTAGCTCCGTCTCGCTCGTGTGGTCGCGGGCGACTCGCCCGCGGCTCTTGCGTCTACCGCTTCGGTCCCTGCGAACGCCCGATAATCTCGTCCGCCGCGCTGCGCGGCACTTCTTCATAGCGCGCAAAATGCATCGAGTACTCGGCGCGACCCTGGGTGCTCGAGCGCATGTGGGTGGCGTAGCCGAACATTTCCGCCAGCGGAACGATCGCTTTGATCACCTGCGAACCGGCGCGATGCTCCATGCCTTCGATCCGTCCGCGGCGCGAACTCAGGTCGCCCATGATCACACCGGCGTAATCTTCCGGCGTGACTACTTCTACTGCCATCACCGGTTCCAGCAGCACCGGAGAGGCCTTCCGCGCAGCCTCTTTGAACGCCATCGAACCCGCGATCTTGAAGGCCATTTCGTTCGAATCGACATCGTGATAGCTGCCGTCGTACAGCTCGACTTTGACATCGACCATGGGATAGCCGGCCAGGATTCCACCCTCGAGCGCCTCTTGAATGCCCTGGTCGATGGGCTTGATGAATTCCTTGGGCACCGATCCGCCCACGACTTCATTGATAAATTCGTAACCTTTGCCGGGTTCGTTGGGCTCGATGCGGATCTTGGCGTGCCCGTACTGTCCGCGGCCGCCGGTCTGGCGAATGTACTTGCCTTCCGCCTCCGACTTGCGGCGAATGGTCTCGCGATACGCCACCTGCGGCTTGCCCACGTTGGCTTCGACTTTGTACTCGCGCATCATGCGGTCAACAATGATTTCGAGGTGCAACTCGCCCATACCGCTGATGATGGTCTGTCCGCTGTCGGGGTCGGTGTGAACTTTGAAGGTGGGATCTTCCTGGGCCAGCTTGGAAAGCGCCATGCCCATTTTTTCCTGGTCGGCTTTGGTCTTGGGCTCGACCGCCACTGAAATCACTGGAACCGCGAATGTGATGGACTCGAGGGCGATGGGATGCTTTTCTTCACAGATCGTGTCGCCGGTTGAAACATTCTTCAGACCGACCGCGGCACAGATGTCGCCCGCCAGAATTTCGTTGATATCTTCGCGCTTGTTGGCGTGCATCTTGAGCAGACGGCCAATACGCTCGCTGCGGCTGCGCCCGGTGTTGAGCACCGAGTCTCCCGACTTCAGTTGGCCGGAGTAAACACGGATAAAAGTCAATTGACCGACAAACGGATCAGCCATGATCTTGAATGCGAGGGCCGAAAAAGGCTCGCTGTCGGCCGGCTTGCGGGTGATCACTTCCCCATTGTCCGGGTTGACGCCTTTGACTTCGCCGGCATCGAGTGGCGACGGCAGATAGTCCACCACCGCATCGAGCAGCGGCTGCACCCCTTTGTTCTTGAAGGCAGTGCCGACCACCACCGGAAATACTTTTAGAGCGATGGTCGATTTGCGCAACGAGGCCCGCAGTTCGGCGGCGGAAATGGTCTCGCCTTCGAGGAATTTGTGCAGCATCTCGTCGTCGTTTTCGGCGACGGTTTCGACCAGCGCGGTATGGAAGGCTTCGGCTTTCTTCTGCAACTCGGCGGGGATTTCGCCGGTAATGTACTCGGCGCCGATGGTGTCGTCCTGCCAGACAATCGATTTCATCTCGATCAGATCGACGACGCCCCTGAACTTGTCTTCCTGGCCGATGGGAATTTGGATCGCGACGGGCTTGGCATTGAGGCGCTTGCGGAGGGTATCGACAGCGTGCTCGAAATCGGCGCCCATCTTGTCAATCTTGTTGATAAAACAAATTCTCGGGACGCCGTATTTATCGGCCTGACGCCAGACTTTTTCCGATTGCGGCTGCACTCCGTGGACCGCATCGAACACCGCCACCGCACCATCGAGGACCCGCAACGACCGCTCCACTTCGGCGGTGAAATCCACGTGCCCAGGAGTATCAATAATATTGATGCGAATGTCGCGCCAGGTGCAGGTGGTGGCGGCGGAGGTAATCGTGATGCCGCGCTCCTGCTCCTGCTCCATCCAGTCCATAGTGGCAGTGCCTTCGTGGACCTCTCCGATGCGGTGCGTCTTTCCGGTATAGAAAAGGATGCGCTCGGTCGTAGTGGTCTTGCCGGCATCGATGTGGGCCATGATGCCGATGTTCCTGCACCGTTCTAGTGGGACTGTTCTGGACACAGCTTTTTTCTTCTCTTCCTTGCGAGACTCTTGTTCGCCAGCGATGTTGGTACCGGTACTCATGGAATTCAGATTCTGGCTTCTAGCTCTTAGCCATTAGCTATTGCCTACCGTTTTGTCTTAGCTAGAAGCCAGAGAGCTAGCGGCTAGAAGCTGCTCTTCTACCAGCGATAGTGCGCGAACGCCTTGTTGGCTTCCGCCATGCGGTGCACATCTTCCTTCTTCTTGATGGCTGCGCCGCGGTTGTTGCTGGCATCCAGCAATTCGTTGGTCAGTTTGTCGATCATGCCCTTTTCGGCGCGTCCGCGGGAATAAGTAATGAGCCAGCGAATCGCAAGCGAAGTGCGCCGGTCGGCATTCACTTCGACCGGGACCTGGTAGTTGGCGCCACCCACGCGGCGGCTCTTCACTTCGAGGAGGGGCTTGGCATTCTCGACCGCTTTCTTGAACAGCTTCAAGGGCTCGTCGCCACCCTTCTCCTGAGGCTTGGTCAGCGCTTCGTAAAAGATGCCTTCGGCGGTGCTCTTCTTGCCCTGCCACATCATGGAGTTGACGAACTTCGTCACCAGATCAGATCCGTACACTGGATCCGGCTCCACCTTCCGCTTGGCGATGTATCCTTTTCGAGGCATTTAAGCTTTCTAGCTCCTGGCTTTCAGCTGTCAGCTCTCAGCTGTCAGCTCTCAGCCCAAGTTTTTCTACTCAATCCTTCAAACTCTTGTCATTCCGAGCCGCTTTGCCGACGACTGAAGACTGACGACCGACGACTGCTCTTACGCCTTCGGCCGCTTGGCTCCGTACTTCGAACGGCTCTGCTTGCGGCCGGCTACGCCAACCGCGTCCAGGGTGCCGCGAATCACGTGATAGCGCACGCCCGGGAGGTCCTTCACGCGGCCGCCGCGAATCAGGACAATCGAGTGCTCCTGTAAGTTGTGACCGACGCCGGGAATATAGGTCGTCACTTCGATCCCATTGGTCAGGCGCACGCGGGCAACTTTACGCAGGGCTGAGTTCGGCTTCTTCGGGGTCTGGGTATAGACGCGGGTGCAGACGCCGCGCTTTTGCGGACATCCCTGCAAGGCCGGGCTCGCCGTCTTGTACCGCGGCCGCTTGCGGCCGCTGCGCACCAATTGATTAAAAGTAGGCATAGTGTTCCTGGTGCTCCTGTTCCTGGCGCTGCTCTCCCGCTGCTCCCAGACCGCGCCCTTCCACCCGAGCGCCTGACAGGCACACCCTCGCGGAACGACGCCGCATCTGCTTTTCCCCGTTTTCAGGGGCTGGATGGCGGACCCGCCAACCATGATTCCCGCAGCGCGAACGCGCGGGAGATTTTGATTTCCCGTTCAGAACTAAAAGCCGCCGACGGTGGCACCAAGCCCGTACTTTCCGGGAGCTGCTCCGTTTCGTCAGCACCGCCCCGCATAGCCTTTCAACGGGTGAAAGGTGTGCGCAGGACGTTTCAGCGAGGGCGTCTCCGTTCGTCTTTCACCGGAGACGTTTGTTGCTATAGCTCAACTGCGTTTCAGGCTTTCCACACCCGCGCAAGCGCAGAGGGAACACCCACCGCATACAGGCAAGCCAGACTTAACTCGCGGAACCCTACAAATATAGCAACTGCCTGCACACATCGTCAACCGGGATTGGTTGCATCAGATGGAACATGGCGGCTCTCTGGAATTGACGGATTGACAGATCTTCGAATTGCCGGATTTTTTGGCTTCCAAATTCTTAAATCCTGAAATCCGGCAATTCGACAATCGCCGGGGCACCGAGCACAAAGAGAATGCAGCAGAGATCCTTCACTTCATTCAGGATTTCGGCGCGCGGCTCAGACGCCCGCGCAAGCGCCTCAACTTGCTGAAAAAAATTCTAGCCTCTACACTTGGGGCTTTCCAGAAAAGAGCTCGCCCCGTGGATCAAACTGGGCGGGGAGGGTGCATGGGTAGGTCGTCCTTAATAGTCCGCTGGGCATTCATCTTTATTGCTGTCAGTCTGATCGCCGGGTTCACCGCTTGCAGCAGCACCAGCCCGACCACAACCACGAACTTCCCGACCCCGGCCAATATCAGCCTCTCGCCCGCCAACCCGGTTTCTCTGGACGCAGGGGCCGCCACCCAGACCTTCACCGCTACCCCCCGGAACAGCTCGAACACCGCCATCACTACTCCGGTTACGTTTCTTTCCAGCAATACCGCGGTCTTGACCATCGCCACCAACGGCTTAGCTTGCGCCGGCACGTGGGATTCGCTGACCGCGCCGCAAATCTGCACTCCCGGTCCGGTTGGAACCGCCCAGGTGACCGCCAGGTCGCACGGGGTCAGCAGTCCTCCTACGACCGTGTACGTGCATCAGCACATCGACAAAATTGTGGTTAGCCCAGTCACGGACCAGACCCCGCCGGCCGGCCCTTGCTTTTCCAAGGGTCAGAGCTTCAACTACCAGGCCAGCGCCTTCAGCCGTGGGCTGGACATCACCGGCACCGTAGGGCCGTTCACCTGGCAGTCCGTCAACGTTGACGTCACTACGCTGGCCATAGCTACAGACAGCGCACCAGTGCCCGGCCTGGTGACCGGACAAGTCAAAGTCACGGCGCATACTCCGGGAATAACCTCGCTGGTGGCCAGCAACGGCAATGTGAACAGCCAGCCCCTGGATTTCAGCACCTGCGCCGTACAATCGATTACGTTGGCGGTCACGGGCAGCACCACCAATTCCATCAACGTGACCTCGGGCAGCGGCAAGACGGTGACCGCCACCGTGGTGGACACTCAGGGCAATACCATCACCGGTGTGCCCCTGACCTGGAGTTCATCGAATCCGGCGTCAGTGTCCGCCACCTCCGGCTCGATTGCCACTCCGCAAGCCGGCGGCGCGACCGTGGTTGCTTCCTGCACTCCGCCCACCTGCAATATTGGATTGAAGCCCCTGCTCCCGATCTATCCGGAGGGCGCCGTCGATGTGGTGGCCGCCCCTGCCAGCACCACCACGACTACCACGACTACGCCTACGGTTTACGTATCAAGCACCGGATTTTCCACCTCTCCAGCCGGTAACTGCGCCACTACCGTCGGATGCGTGAGCCTGCTGGTTCCCATTGGCTCGCCCAACAACACCGTGGGCACGGCAGTTGGATTGCCGGCAACGCCGAACTCCCTGGTTTTCGACCGCCAGGGAGCGAAGGCCTATATGGGAACGGATTTTTCATTTTTCGGAAGCCGCGGGCTAATGCAGGTCACCGTCGCCAACCCGCCCTCGGTGGCCCAGTTCAAATCCGTAACCGGGAAAGTGCTGACGGTTTCGCCCGACGGGAAGAAAGTCGTGCTTTCCGGGGCCAATCCGAATGCGGTGCCGGTCCCGGGGAGTAACGCTCCTCCGCCAGCTACCCAGGTGATCGTGTTCGACACCACCAGCAATACCAGTACGACGCTCAACATTGCGGGAGCAACCGCGGCCGACTTTTCGCCGGACAATCTGAGGGCCTTCATCGCTGCCGGCTCTAACTTGTATGTGTGGTCGGCACAGGATGCGCTGAAAAAGATTTCTCTCACCGCACCCGCCCGGGATGTGTCGTTTTCTCCGGAAGGAGCGTTCGCGTTCGTGGCTGGCGGATCCGGTTCTTCTTCAGTCACGGCCTGGAGCACGTGTGGCCTTAGTTCCGCGCTGACCAATAACGTTGTGCTGCCCGCTGTCCCGTTGTTCCTTAAGGCCCTTCCCCGGGACGCAGTCAATCTGGCCGACCCGCCTAGTGCCGGGAGCGCCACCACGATCACCAGCGTTCTGGCGGTGGATTCACCCGGGATCGACCTCTTCCGCGTGGCCCGCGCGCCCACCGGCTGCGCCTCAACCGTAAGCAGCGGTACCGCAACACCCTTCAATCTGGGCCAGGGCAGCTTCGTGCCCATCCAGTTGATCGTGTCGCAGGACGCGGCCCGCGCCTACGTGCTTGCCAGCGATCGCGGCAGTGTGCTGGTGTTCAATATCGACAACCAGACTTCGTCCGCCATTCCACTCTCCGGCGATGCCATCCCGATCCAGGCCTCGCTCACGCCCGACGGCCGCCGGCTTTACATCGCCGCCGCCGATGGCCAGGTGCACATCCTGGACACCCAGAACGGTGGCGACATTCTGCAGATTTCTTTCCCCACCGATCCCACGACTTTCCAGGCTGGCCTGTGCAATGGCGTGCCCTTCACCTGCAATCCGGACTTGATCGCGGTCAAGCCGTAAAGCAGTCGTCAGTCGTCAGTCGTCGGTCATCAGCCCTGCAGGGATCTTCTTGGAACATATAAGTTTGCCTCAGTGTCCTCTGTGTCCTCTGTGGTTAAGCTTTGGCCTTTTCCAGTTCTTTGCCTACGCTGTCCAGCACGCCGTTGATGAATTGCACCGACTCCGGGCTGGAAAATTTGCGGGCGATTTCGAGGGCTTCGTTGATGACGACGGCGCGAGGCGTGTCCGGGAAGCCCAGCAGCTCCGCCACCGCGGCCCGCATCAGGTTGCGATCGACAGCGGCCATGCGCTCCATACGCCAGTGCTGGGCGTGACCTTCAATCAGGCCATCGATTTCGCCGGCGCGGTCGGTAGCGACCCGGAACAGATCTTCGGCAAAACTCTGGACATCGGCACCCACGTCGCCTCGCTCGCGCCAGAACGTCTGGCGCACCTGCTGCGGAGTCTGCTTTCCCATATCAGACTGGAAAAGCATTTGCAGGGTAAGTTCGCGGGATTTGCGGCGGGTTCCCATGGAAAGAAGTCGTCAGTCTTCGGTCGTCAGTTGTCAGCCTAAGTCTACAGGAGGCGGGAATTTGCGAAAGGCCGGGCCTACTTGGATGGTCTCGCTTTCTTCTTGGATTTTGGGTTCCGCTTTTGACTCTTGCCGACGACCGACGACTGACGACCGACGACTGCTTTCAGATTTGCCATCTCCACCGCCGCCAGCGCCGCTTCAAATCCTTTGTTTCCCATCTTCAGGCCTGCGCGATCGATAGCCTGCTCCAGGTTTTCGCAGGTGAGGACACCGAAGGCGTGCGGCACTCCGGTTTCCTGCGCGGACTGGCCGATGCCGCGAGCCACTTCGTTGACGATCACGTCGTAGTGCGCGGTGTCGCCGCGCAGGAGGCAGCCCAGGCAGACGATAGCGTCGTATTTTTTGGTCTCGGCCAGAGTCCGCGCGGCGGAGGGGATTTCGAAAGCGCCGGGAACGCGGACGATTTTGATGCTCCTGACCCTGGCGCCGCATTGCACCAGCCCGTCGAAGGCGCTTTGCAGCAGTCGATCCGTTATAAAAGCGTTGAATCGTGACACGACGATTGCAAAGCGCTTTCCGCCGGCGTTCAGGTTGCCCTCAATCGCCTTGACTCGAATTTTCCGCTGCGATCTCAAATTCGAAACCCTCGAACTCACTCAACCCACGTAGGACCGGACGCCCTCGTCCGGGCGGGCGAGCAGCGCTCGCCAGGGCTTTGCATTGCTTCAAAAAACAACCGACGCTCGCCACCGTCGCGGAGCTTCGCTCCGCCGGGCAGGTGGGACACGTGCCCCTACGTGTGCATCAGAGCTTATTCGGCTTCGGATTCGCCGGGTCCGAATAATCGTAAAACCCTTTGCCCGATTTCCGACCATACCATCCCGCCATCACCATCCGCTTCAACAGCGGCGGCGAAGCAAAGCGGCGTTCCTTGAATTCGTCGTACATCACGTGCGTGATGTAATACGTCGTATCCAGTCCGACAAAATCGAGCAGCGTGAAGGGGCCCATGGGATAGCCGCAGCCCAGCTTCATGGCATTGTCGATATCGTCGATCGAGCCCACGCCCTCTTCGTGGGCCCGGATGGCGTCGAGCAGATAGGGCACCAGCAGCCGGTTCACGATGAATCCCGTCTTGTCGCTGGTCCGCACCGGGACTTTGCCCAGCTTTTTCGCAAATTCGTAAGCCGTATCGTACACGTCGCCGGCGGTGGCAATGGTGCGCACCACTTCAACCAGCTTCATCAGCGGTACCGGATTGAAAAAGTGCAGGCCGATAAAGCGCTCCGGACGTTTGGTCGAGGTCAACAGGTCGGTAATCGAAATGGAAGATGTGTTGGACGCAAAGATTGCGTCTTTTTTTACGGTGCCGTCGAGCGCGGCGTACATCTTTTTCTTCTCATCGACGTTTTCGATTACGGCCTCGATGATGATGTCGCACCCGGCCAGGTCCTCGATCCTGGTCGTGCCCCTTAACCTCGAGCGGACGGATTGCGGCGTTTCCTTGAGCGCGCCCTTCTCGGCGAATTTAGCCAGCGACTTCTCGATGCCGGCAAAACCCTTGTCGAGATACCTCTGCTCCACCTCGAGCACGGTTACTTCGAATCCAGCCGTGGCGGCTACCTGCGCGATGCCCGAGCCCATCAGCCCACAACCGAGGACCCCGACTCTTCTGATTTCCATAGCACTCCCTTTTTTAACCACGGAGGACACCGAGAACACGGAGGAAACCAGTTTCTCTGTGACCTCCGTGTCCTCCGTGGTTAAAAACCCTAGCTCATACTCTCCACTACCATCGCAATCCCTTGTCCACCGCCAATACACGCTGTCGCCAAGCCATATTTCTTCTTTCTGCGCCGCAGTTCGTACAGCAGTGTAATGACCAGCCGCGTGCCAGTCGCGCCCAGGGGATGTCCCAAAGCGATGGCGCCGCCGTTGACGTTTACTTTTTCACGATCGAGACCCAGCTCGTTTTCCACGGCAAGGTATTGCGCGGCAAAAGCTTCGTTCACTTCGATGAGATCAATGTAGTCCAGAGTCAGTCCGGCTTTCTGCAAAGCGATTTTGGTGGCCGGCACAGGTCCGCGGCCCATCACTTTGGGATCGACTCCGGCAATGCCCCAGCTCACCACTCGTCCCAGGGGCCGGATGCCGCGCTTGCCGGCCTCATCGAGCGACATGATGACGACCGCGGCCCCGCCATCCACGATGCCGCTGGCATTGCCGGCTGTGACTGTGCCGCTTTTCCCGAACGCAGTCCTGAGTTTGGCCAGGCCTTCGAGCGTGGTTTGCGGGCGCCGGTGGTCGTCTTCGGTCAGGGATTCGCCAGTCGCCTCGCCCCTGGAATTTTTCAGCGCCACCGGAACCAGTTCTTCCTGCAGACGTCCTTCTTTATAGGCTGCGTCTGCGAGCTGCTGGGAACGCAGAGCAAATTCATCCTGCATCTCGCGCGTGATGCCTTGTTGCGAACCGTACAGCTCGGCGGTGTTCGCCATATAGAGGCCGCAATAGCTGTCGAGCAGGGCAACCATGAGCGAATCTTCCATCTTGCCGCCGGGTGCGAGATTGAAGCCGTCGCGTCCGCGAATGGTAAACGGGGCCTGCGACATGGCTTCCATGCCTCCGGCGAGAACCAGGTTCGCCTCGCCCAGCTGGATCATCTGGGCGGCATTGACGATAGCCTGGATGCCGCTTCCACAGAGCCGGTTGACCGTGAGAGCTGGCGTCTCGATGGGGAGACCCGCGCGCAGGGCCACATGCCGGGCCCCATAGATAGCGTCGCCCGAGGTCTGCTGGGCGTTGCCAAAAACCGCGTGATCAAATTCCCTGGGATCGAGGCCGGCGCGTTCGATGGCGCCCTTGCCCGCAATGGCGCCCAGTTCCTGGGCGGAAAATTCTTTCAGCTTGCCGCAATAACGCCCAAACGGCGTGCGGGCCCCGCTAACGATGGCGATGTCGCCGGGTTTCAGCATGCAGGTTCCTGGTACTCTTTGAAATCAGAATGGTCCAGCGTGCGGCAATCAAACTGGTTAGTTTATCAGCGGGAATGCGGTGCCTGCTACAAGCAGGCTGCAGGTTGTAGCCCATCAGCACTCTTTGCGTCCTTTGCGGTCTTTCTTTGCGTCCTTTGCGGTTTAAGATTTTTTGGACGATGTAGGAGAGGTCAAACCCATTACCGCAGAGTTCGCAAAGGAGGCTGCAAAGGACGCAAAGATTCGCAAAAGAAGGGTGGAGCATTGTTCTTGCGTCCGTGGGGCGGACAAGAATCTCCAGCCCACCACTACGCGACTGCCGCAGCCGCCACCGACGGGGGCAGGCTGACGATGCGGCCCATGCCCTGCGCGACGGCTGTATCGAGCGCCTTGTCGGCGCGGTTGATGACCTCAGTGACGATATCCACGGGGTCGAACTGCTGGCGCACCACGGCCTCGGCCAGACCCGCGCTGAAGGGAACAACTTCTTCGGAGAGTTTTACTTCCGCCAGCAGTTTGCGCAACTTTTCTATCGCCATCACTGCTTCCTTCTCTCCGGTCTCCCCCAGCACCAGAGCGATCGTGGTTTTTCCGTAGCGGAAAGCAAGATCATTCTGCCGGATGTTGGCGGCAAAGAGCTGGCCAATCTGCTGCATGGCCGCTTCCACGGTTTTTTCCCCGTGCTCCTTCAACATGGCGGCGCTTTTTCCAAACTGCATCAGGGTAACCGTCACTGGCGTGCTTTGCTGCACAGCGCGCCGCGTTTCCGCCATCAATAGATCAATGTACGAAGCGCGTTTGAGCAACCCTGATTGCTCGTCGGTGACCGACAGACTCTTGACCAGGCGACGCAGCCCGGCGTTGGTCAGAGCAATCACAATCTGTTCGCTGATGGTTTTGAGCACGACCACGTCAGCGGAGTGCCAGCCCCGCGCGGTGTTTTGCGCCAGCAGGAGCACTCCCATCTGGTCCTGGCCGTCGCTGAGCGGCAACGCCAGCAGCGACGTGATGCCCAGCTCCACCAGGACTTCGCGAATTTCCTCCAGTTCCGGCGCGGCGGGCGCATCGGTAATCGTCAGCGTGCCCTTGTTGATGGCGATGTCCTGCACGGCCGTGACCAGCTTGCTCAAAGCCTTTAATTCTCCATGCTTCAAGTTTTCGCTGTGGTACTCCTTGATCGCGCTGGGCACCATGCCCGGCTTGCGGGTGGCCACGATGCACCGGCTGAGCTTCCATTGCGCTCCGATTTCGGCCACTGCGGTGGACATGACGGTCTCCGCATTGGTCTGGCGGTAGAGTTTGCGGGTAATGTCCGCCACTTTGGTGAAGCTGTTGACGTCGGCTGATTCCGCCGGAGCCGGGGTTTTCGCGGGCAGCGGCGGCGCCTTGGACGCGGAGCTTGCTTTTCCCGCAGGCGGCAGGGGAGCAGAGTCCGCGCGATGCGGCGTCATGCCCGCGGCCAGATACAACTGCTGCAGGTCCTGATTGCGTTCTTCCTCGCGGGGAAAGAGTTCCTGAATGCGTTGTAGGCGTTCAATGGCCTTGGTGCGCATGCCATATTGCACCAGGATTTCAGCCTGCAGCATGAGGTCCTGCAGGGCGGCGGCGCCCAGCGTCGGCCCTTCGGTCTTGGCGGGCTCGGACGACGTCTTCGCCATGCTGGTAAAGCGCGAGGCGATGACCTTGTAACGGCCTTCATCGATCTTGCCGCGCAACAATTCCAGACGCTTCTGGTGGCCGGGCTCGTAGGCGTCCACATCCGCAGCGCGATCCAGGCATTCGGCGGCTTTGGCATAGTTGCCCATGCCGCAGTGCAGATCAAAAAGCTTGAGCAGAGTCTGGCAATAGTCTCCTTCCCGATTGGAGGCATTGAACAACTCGCTCATGAACTCCAGAAGATCGGGTGAACCGCGATGCTTGCCCACCACATCCTGCATCATCGCGACAAAAGCGCGCCGGTCTCCCCGATTGTGCTGGAATTGTTCCAGCTTGCGCGCCAGCGCAACCGCCTCCGCATCCTGTTGCCCATCCACTAACAGTCCGATCAGGTCTGCCACTTCCTGCTGGCGGGACGGATTTGCCTTGAACAGTTCCCAGACCAGCGGCTCCGCATCGCTCAAGCGATTGGCGGAGAGCAGCGCCTTCACATAGGTCTCGCGGGTCTCGAGGCTTGCGTCCTTCACCTTGGCCAGGGGTTCCAGGACAAAAATCGCCGCCCCAACCTGACCCTGGGCGAGCAGGCTCTTGCCATAGCCCAGCGCAATCCCGGAGTCGGTGGAGTCTTCGGAGTAGGCGCGTTCAAACCACTGGGCGGCATTGGCGCCGGAAGCTTCCGTCATCTCGGCCAGCTTGAGGAAGGCGGATGACGCGCCAGCCTTGTCGCCAGTTTGTGAACAGAGTTCGCCCAGCCGCAGAAAGTTTCGTTCCGCGGGCTCCAGCGCCACCAGGCGCCTCAGCACCATAAGGCAATCCTGCTGACGTCCATTCTTGCTCAGGTCTTCAAGAGCGCTTTCGTAGGTCTCGAGCGCGAGCTTCCGGTTCGAGGTTTCGAGGATCTGCCCGAATTGCACCCTCTGGATGCTGGTGGGGACGGTGTACCGCGCCAGCTTCTTGTAGGTAAGACTGGCGCGCGTGTTTTCCCCCGCCGCGATCTGCCGTTCAAAGAGCTCGCCCAGCAGTTTCACCGCCTCCGCAGTGCGTTGCAACGAAAGGCAGATATCGGCTGCCATCTGGCGCACATTGTCGTTTTGCGGGTCTTCCGCGAGGACCTGAAGGTATTCGTCCAGAGCTTCGCCCGTCTTGCCCTTTTGCAAGAGCTTTTCGGCTCGTTCTACACGTCGGGCGATCTCGGCTCGGTCCATTCGCTTGCTCGGATCTGGCATGAGAGACACGGGTAACGTACGTAGTAACCCAAGTGAGATTTTAGGGGGCGCTTCCGGCAGCGGCAACGAAGTCAGGCACGGTGGAGATTACGAAAGTCATGAGCGAATATGTCTTTGTTGAGAAAACGGTTTCTGTTATAGGTGCGCAATGCCGGCCGAGGGAGAGGAACGAGGACTGCGTCACCAGCTCGGCGCCGGCCAGATGGCCATGGTCGCAGTGGGCGGCTCTATTGGTACCGGGCTGTTGCTGGGATCGGCGGCAGCTCTCGAAATCGCCGGGCCCGGAGTCATCCTCAGCTTCGTTCTGGCTGCATTTATCGGTCTGACTGTGACCCTGGCATTGGGCGAACTCTCCAGCGTGCATCCGGCGGCTGGCTCGTTTGGAGTCTATGCCGACCTTTACCTGAATCAGTGGGCGGGGTTCATTGCCCGCGCCGGTTACTGGGCGGCCATCTCGATTTCGATTGGCGCGGAGTTGGTAGCTTCCGCCACCTATCTTGCATTCTGGTTCCCTTCCGTCCCGGCCCTGTTCTGGGTGCTGATCTTTTCCGTCCTTCTGCTGCTGATCAATCTTCGCAGCGTGGGCAACTACGCCCGTTTTGAATACTGGTTTGCCATGATCAAAGTTGCCACCATCGCGGCTTTTGTCGTGCTGGGAGCGGGGCTGCTGCTGAGCGGCCAGGTGACGCCGGAATACACCGCGCACGGCGGTTTTTTCCCTAAAGGTGCGCTGGCTCCCTTGCTAGCCATGGGCTTCGCGCTTTACACCTTTGGTGGAATTGAATTTGTGGCCATCACTACGGGCGAGTCGCGTTCGCCGCAGGAGATTCCCCGCGCCGTCAAGCTCACTTTCGCCATACTCGCTTCCGTCTATCTGGGAGCGATTGTTGTCCTGGTAGGCGTGATGCCCTGGAACCGCGCCGGGGTTACCGAGAGTCCGTTCGTCACCGTGTTCCGGCACGCTCATGTCCCGGCGGCGCCGCACATCATGACCTTTGTGATTCTGACGGCCGCGCTGTCAGGCGCCAATGCGGCGCTCTATGCCGCTTCCCGCGTGCTGTTTTCCCTGGCGCGAACGGGATGGGCGCCGGCCGTCCTGGGACGGCTGAATGCGTCAGGATCTCCGAAGCTCGCGGTGCTGGCTTCGTCCTACGGGATCGTGGTCGCGCTGGTGCTGGAGAAGTGGGCGCCGAAGAATGCTTTCGTCTCGATTCTGGGTGCCGCCCTGGTCGGAATGTTGCTGTCCTGGCTGGTTTCACTGGCCGCCCACATCCAGTTCCGCCGGAAGCTCTCAACTGGTCAACTCGACGCGTTGCCCATGCGCTCTCCCCTAGGGGCCTGGGGCTCGGCGCTGGGATTCGTGCTCATTCTTGTGGCAGTCCTGGAGACTGGCTGGAACTCTCACTTAACACTGATCAGCGGCGGCGTGTACATGATCGTGCTGACAGCCGCCTATTTCCTGCTGAAAAAGAAGTAGCAGCAGAAGTGTGGGTCGGACCCTCCCTTCGACTTCGCTCAGGGCAGGCTCTGTCCGACGCCAGTGATTTGGACTCTCGTCGTTCGAACGCGTGCAAAAAAGCGACCTCTTACAGAGCACAGGCAACAACCAAACAATCAAATGCAACAGCGACGGACAAGAGTGTCCGTCCCACACTGGCCTACATGGTGCTGATTCTGATATAGCGACGAACATCCTTCATGCTCGCAATCAAAATATAGCCGGCATAAAGCAGGCCCACCGTTCCCACAATGTTTCTAATGGTCTTCATGGCTCTCATTTCACTCCTGAATGCAAAAGTCGGGAGTTAGGATGCGCCGCCGAGTCGCTGAGTTGTCGGATTGATTTCCACGGCTTCGATCGAAGTATACAGCCGTCCTGCGGAAGTACAATGTTGGCATGGCCGACGATCTTCTCCGCTATCGCTCGCAGTTCCCGATTCTGGAGCGCAGCACTTATCTGATCAGCAATTCGCTGGGCGCCATGCCGCAGGCGGTTTACGAAGCCATGAAGGGTTATGCCGATATCTGGGCCACACGCGGTGTGCGGGCATGGGAGGAGCGCTGGTGGATGCTGGCCGCCCAGGTGGGCGACGAGATTGGCGCCCTGATGAATGCGCCTCCCGGCTCGGTCTCAACTCACCAGAATGTCACGACCTGCCAGGCGGTGGTCGCGTCCTGCTTCGATTTCTCCGGCAAACGCAACAAAGTGGTGTACAGCGACTTGAACTTCCCTTCGGTCATGTATTTCTGGGAGGCGCAACAGGCCGGTGGCGCACGTGTTTACATGGTGCCTACCGACGACGGGATCACGGTTCCTACCGAGCGCCTGCTGGATGCAATTGATGACCAGACCCTGCTGGTCCCGGTCTCGCACGTCATCTTCAGAAGCGCCTACATTCAGGATGCGAAGGCCATCATTGAGAAAGCACACCTGGTGGGCGCTCACGTGGTGCTCGACACTTTTCAGTCGCTGGGCACCGTGCCGGTCGATGTGCAGGCGCTGGATGTTGACTTTACCTGTGGCGGAGTCTTGAAGTGGCTGTGCGGAGGGCCTGGGGTCGCCTATCTGTATGTTCGCCCCGACCTGGGAAGAAAGCTGCAGCCAAAATTCACCGGCTGGTTTGCCCACCAGAATCCCTTTGGCTTCGAAACCGGCCCCACTCGATATGCCGAGCCACCCTTCCGCTTCATGAATGGCACCTCTCACATTCCAGCCCTGGAAGCGGCGCGCCCGGGATTGAAGATCATCGCAGAGGTCGGCATCGAACGCATCCGCGAGAAGTCGAAGCGCCAGACTTCACGCCTGATCGAGTTGGCCTCGGGGCGCGGATGGCGCGTCAATTCCCCACGCAACGCGAACCAGCGCGGTGGTACGGTTTCGATCGACATGCCTGATGCCGAGGAAGTCTGCCGCGAACTGCTGCAACGCGACATCCTGGTGGACTATCGCCCGAAAGCAGGCGTCCGCATGTCCCCGCACTTCTACAATAAAGATGAAGAACTGGAAACGGCGATCGCCGCGGTAGATGAAATCCTGAAAGAGCGCTCGGTGGCCACAAAATAATCGTGTTCGTGTGGGGCGGGCGCCCTCGCCCGCCAAAATGTGGGCGCGAGCGCCCCGCTCGTGCGGCCGAGCAAGGCTCGGCTGGCAAGAAGGTCACCAGCCTTCTCACCTGTGTATCTCCGCTGCCCATATAAAATACCCAGGTGAGCGATCCTGTCCGCATTGGAATTCTCGGGGACTATGACCCCAAGTCTCCGACTCTTCCCGCAATCGAGAAGTCCCTGCAGCACGCCGGCGCACAACTCAATCTACCGGTCGAAGGCAAGTGGATCGCGACTCCCAGCCTGCTCGAGCCCGACACACAGAAAAAGCTCGAAAGCTTCGACGGAATCTGGGCGGCGCCGGGCAGCCCTTACAAGAGCTTTGAAGGCATGCTGCAAGGCATCGAATTCGCCCGGCGGCGCGACTGGCCATTCCTCGGCACCTGCGGCGGCTTTCAATATGCCCTGATCGAGTGTGCCCGCAACGTGCTGGGCATCAAGGATGCCGACAGCGCCGAGAATAATTCCGGGTCGAAAAACATCATCATTTATCCGGTCGCCTGCGCCGTGCCCAATCGCCCCAAGGGCAAGCCCAAGCTTTCCGGTGCGATACCGGAAATCCGCCTGCGCCCTGGCTCGTATCTGCAGTCCTATTATTCTCAGGACACGGTCACCGAAGAATTTTTCTGCAACTTCGAAGTGAATCCCGACTACGAATGGGCCGCCATGGAAGCCGGTTTCCCGGTGGTGGCACGCGGCCCGCAAGGCGAGATCCGCGCCATCGAATCGCCCACCCACCGTTTCTATATCGCCACGTTGTTCCAGCCCCAGCTTTCTTCCCAACCCGGCAAACCTCACCCCCTGGTGCTGGCCTTCGTACAAGCCGCCGCCGACTGGGGAAAAAAGAAACTGGATGACAGCGTGCTGGAGTAGGGTGGGCGTCAGACCTCGGCCGTCGGACCTCGGCAAGAAACGTGTAGGGACGGGTCTCCGACCCGTCCAGGTCGAGCGCAGCTCGACGAGTAGAACCGGCCACGGATTCCGCGGATGAACACGGATTAACCTTATTAGGCCCTGACACTCCCACCCTGTCGTTCCGAAGAACGGAATGACGAGGGTTGGGGCACTCTTTTAGGGTGAAATCAATTCAAACGCCGGATAGCTCTGAACCAGTTCACGAAAAGCCTCCACCGGCGATCCCGCAGGCACCGGAAAATAGCGTTGAACTTCGCGCTTGAACTGATCCAGATAAGCTCTCAGGATTTCCGGCTTCTCCTGATCGGAGAGAGCTCGTAGCCGATACCGTTGCCGCTGGCTTCCCCTCTTGAGCGTGACTTCTCCCGCTGCTTCCGCGTTTCGCACCCATTGTGTGCGGCCGCGTGGGGCCACCAGGAACCGCTTTCCGCCGAGTTCGAGCAGATCGATTGGCGTGGAATAGATCTTTCCACTCTTGCGTCCGCGCACCTGCAGCAGGTAGTTGTAGGAAAAGCCCAGGCCCAGCCCTACCAGGGACCCGAAGACCCGGTTGAAGACGCGCTCGACTGCGCTGGGCGCTCGAAATGAAGGCTGAGTGGAATTCATTCCTCCATTTTATATTGTCATCCCGAGCGCCGCCGGAATGAAGCTTAGGATTGGTTCACGAATTTCAGCGAAGCTGAGTTCATGCAATAGCGAAGCCCGGTAGGCTGAGGACCGTCATCGAAGACGTGCCCCAGATGCGCGTCGCAAAGCGTACAAGCCACCGCAGTTCGCACCATGCCCCAACTGGTGTCGTTTATGGCCCGAACGTTCTCCGGCGCAATCGGCTGCCAGAAGCTGGGCCAGCCGGTGCCGGAATCGAACTTGGTATCGGAGCCGAACAAAGCGTTGTCGCAGCAGATACAGCGGTAGAGACCCTTGTCGTGCAGGTCCCAATACTTCCCGCTGAACGCAATCTCGGTGTCGGCGTGACGCGTAATGTCGAACTGTCCCGGAGACAGCTGCCGCCGCCACCCGTCGTCGCTCTTCACCACTTTGGGGACACGGACTTTCTGCAGCCGCTGCCCCGAATCTGAAAACTGCACAATGGTGACTTCGCCGGGATCGCCATGGGGCGCGGCCGCTTCAATGAGACGCGGCTTGCGCAGCGACCATAGCGCCGCCCCGGCAATCGCCGACAGAGAAATTCCCAGAAAGGCGCGCCGCTGCACCTTCACCGACGAGGCATCTCGACCAATCTCTGAGTCAAACATAAGCCGCTCTCCGCTTTGCCGCGCTACTTGCCGGTGAACAGTTCTGGAAACTGTTGCTTCAGATGCGCCACTTTCGGCGCGTCGTTATAGACGATGTAAAGCTGGTCCGGATGGCGTGTGGCGTAGTCCTGGTGATACGCCTCGGCGGGATAGAACGCTTTGAGCGGCACCACCTGGGTCACAATCGGCTGGGGAAATACTTTGGCCTGGTCGAGCTGCGCGATGTACGCATTTGCAATTTTCTTCTGTTCCTCGTTGCTGTAAAAGATCACGGAGCGATACTGGGTGCCATCGTCCGGGCCCTGCCGGTTCAGTTGGGTGGGATCGTGGGCCACGGAGAAAAACACCCGCAACAGTTCTCCGTATGTGATCTGCGCCGGATCATAAGTAATTTTCACCGATTCGGCGTGTCCGGTTTCGCCCGTGCTGACGATTTCATACTGCGCGGTCTTGGCATCGCCGCCGGAATATCCCGAAGTCGCGCTGATTACACCCTTCACGTGCTGGAAGACGGCCTGGATGCCCCAAAAGCATCCGCCCGCCACAACTGCGGCTTGCTGGCCCGGCGCCGCCGCTCTGGCAGAATCGACAGCCGGACCCGGCACCGCCGCACTTCCCGCGCTACAGGCCACCGTGCCTGCGACCAGGATCAGGAACAATAAAAAGATATGAGCAGAGAATCTGAACATGGAAAACACTCCTGCGGCCCTTCTGCCGGCCGCAGTCTATATAGAGTCCTGAGACGAGCAAAAGTTTCGCTCAACGAATCCCCTTGCAGGTCACACACTTGACGCCGTCTTTCGCCGGTACCCAATGCAGGAAATGACGGGCAGGCGGGGATATTTCCTGAAGCGAGAGTCGGTCAATGCCAGCTGACAGAGAAAGAACACGGAACCGCGGTCGGACTCTATGCGGCGCGCGTGGGAGCAGTCCTGGCAAAGACCAGGCGCATCGGGGGACGACTTGTCCGCAGGAGCGCTCACCAGTGCAGAATAACAGTGCAGCTGGCTCCGCGGTTTTGAGATCAAGCGGGTAACATTTGGCCTTGCCTTAAAACCAAGACGGGCGAGGACGCCCGTCCTCCATCTTTCTCTCTTTCTGTCTGTTCGCTGCCTTGATCATTCTGCTACTGTAGTCGGGCGTTTTTTATCAGGACAACACGGAGGGCGGGACGCCCTCCGGACAGCCGGCGGGCCTGTCCTGAGCGAAGTCGAAGGAACGCCGGCGCTACCAAGGAGCCCTCGATTGAAATATCGGAACTGGTCATTGACTATCGCACTTCTTTTTCTGGCCATCGCCTCACCCGCACAGATTGACGACGCCACCCGGCAGCTCTCTCACGATATTTTCAAGCAGCTGATCGAAATCAATACTACGGATTCAGTGGGCAACGTAACCACCGCTGCCGAGGCCATGGCGCAGCGCTTTCGCGATGGCGGATTTCCCGACAGCGATATGCAGATCATGGGGCCGAACGATCGTAAGAAGAACCTGGTCGTCCGGCTGCATGGCAGCGGCAAGCACAAACCGGTGTTGCTGATCGGACACCTCGACGTAGTCGAAGCCCGGCGGGAAGACTGGACCACCGATCCCTTTCAGTTCGTGGAGAAGGACGGTTATTACTACGGCCGGGGCACGCAGGACATGAAGGACGGCGATGCCGTCATGGCCACCACGCTGATCCGTTTCAAGAAGGAAGGCTTCGTACCCGACCGCGACATCATCCTGGCGCTGACCGCCGATGAAGAAGGCGGCACCTCGAATGGCGTGGACTGGCTGATCAAGAACCACCGCGACCTGATCGACGCCGAATTTGTGCTCAACCACGACGGCGGCGGAATTTTGTCGGAGCAGGGCAAGCCGCAGTTCATGACCGTGGATGCGTCGGAAAAGCTATACTCCGATTATCAACTGACGGTGACCAATCCCGGCGGCCACAGCTCGCTGCCCAAACCAGACAACGCCATCTACCACCTTGCCGATGGCCTGGCGCGCCTGGAGCATTACCAGTTTCCCTTCGAACTGACCAACATCACGCGCGCATATTACGAACGCATGGCAAAGATCTCAACCGGCGAGCGCGCGGCTGACATGCGCGCGATTCTCAAGAACCCTCCGGACATGGACGCGGTGGCCCGGCTGTCGAAAGACCCCATCGACAATTCGATCATGCACACAACCTGCGTGGCCACGCGTCTGAATGCGGGCCATGCCAACAATGCCCTGCCGCAGATGGCGCAAGCCAACGTGAACTGCCGCATCATCCCCGGCCATGCGCCCGAGGAGATCCGGCAGGAACTGGAAAAGGTCGTAGCCGATCCCAAGATTTCCGTGAAGGACATGGGAGCAATCGGCGGAGTCAACAACCGCCGCTCCTACGCGCCGCCTCCGCTGCGTCCGGATGTCTTCGGACCGCTGGAGAAAGTGGTGAACCGCATGTGGCCGGGCCTGGCCGTGGTTCCCGACATGGCCACCGGCGCCTCGGACGGCGTTTATACCAATGCCGCCGGCATGCCGACGTATTGCGTATCGGGAGAAGCCATTGATCGCGATGACATCCGCGCGCACGGCAAGGACGAACGCATCCGGGTGGACGCATTCTACCGGGCAGTGGATTTCTACTATCAGTACCTGAAAGCTCTGACCTCCCAGTAAATTGCCGGATATGCTTCCTTTGCGCCCTTTGCGGTCAGCTTTGCGTCCTTTGCGGTCAAAAGCTTCAGACCGCAAAGGACGCAACGAAGGCGCAAAGAGCGCAGAGACCCCCGCCGGGTCTACGGTTAGAGTTCCTTCCTGCGTACGCCGCACGGCGGAACAATGCGCGCACTCAGGTGATTGTGGATGCATTATGGTTGATGGGTCAGGCATCAGATCCGTCTTGACATTCGCCTTATATTCGCCAACAATATCGTCATGGCCATCACCAAACGGCAACGGCAGGTTTACGACTTCATCTCAGAATTCGTGCAGAAGAACGGCTACTCGCCCTCGTTCGAGGAAATCGGCGAAGGTCTGGAACTGAGCTCTCTGGCGACCGTACACAAACACATTTCCAACCTCGAGAAGAAAGGTCTGCTGACCCGCGACTACAATCGCAGCCGCTCCATCGACCTGCTGCCGCCCAAAGGCCGGCTCAAGCAAGCCATGGCGGTGAACACCACGATGGTGCTGCCGCTGGTCGGCCGCATCGCCGCCGGCCAGCCTATTGAGGCAGTGCAGAGCAACGAGACCATTTCACTTGCGGATTTTGTCCGCTCCAAGGAAGTGTTCGTGCTCGAAGTCCGAGGCGATTCCATGCAGGACGAGGCCATCCTGAACGGCGACTACGTGATGGTGGAGAAAAGCAGGACGGCGCACAACGGGGATATCGTAGTCGCCCTGGTGGAAGGCACCGATGCGACCCTCAAGCGCTTTTACCGGGAAGGCGAGAATATTCGCCTGCAACCGTCCAATGCCAGCATGCAGCCGATCATCGTGCCGGCGGCGTCGGTTGAGATCCAGGGAAGAGTGATTGGGGTGTTGCGGAAGTACTGAAGCGGCTTCTAGCTCCTGGCTTCTGGCTAAAAGCAGCTCCCTGCCTCTTAAGCCAGGAAAACCCATCCCCTCAAAATACTAAACGCCCGGGCAATTTACCCGGGCGCTTGAAGTTTTGCCTGGCCGACGACTGAAGACTGACGACCGACGACTGCTTTACCCGACGTGCTTGTCTATCGCCTTCTGAATAGTTTCCTTGGGCACGTAGCCGACGATCTGCTCTTTCACCTGTCCGCCTTTAAACACTAACAGCGTGGGGATGCCGCGGACTCCGTAGCGCATGGGCGTGGCCTGATTGCTATCAACATCCATTTTGCCGACCTTGATCTTGCCGGTGTAGTCCTTCGCCAGTTCATCGACGATGGGAGCGAGAGCGCGGCAGGGTCCACACCAGGCCGCCCAGAAATCCACCAGCACGGGCTGCTCTGACTTCAGGACATCCTGGTCAAAGTTCGCGTCCGTCACTTCCAAAATTCCGTTGCTTGCCATTTCTCCTCCGGGAGTGCCGCTCGCCGCGACTCCACGTCCGGGAACGGTCTATCAGCCAACGTTGGCTGCATGTATCGTATCACCTGATTGGATGCATCGCAGCCTTAGAAGTCGCAAAGGTGGCGTTTCGGGCTTCCGGTTGCCGGATTCCGGAGAGTCTGTGACCAAACAAAAAGCGCCCTGAACTTTTCAGTTCAGGACGCCTCGGCAGCCCTCCCCCAGAACTGCCAAACCACGAGATGGATACTAGGGCCGCTGCATGTTGGTGTAAACGTCACTTTGGTAACTCGCCGGCGGCACCGGTTCAAACCGGGATAAGTGAGGTAAATCCACTGAGAACCGCATTGAAAGTGATGGAGAAACAAAGCGGGTAGCCGCGGTGCGCCGGTTCTGATCGTTTCAGGAATGGGCTGGCTGGGAACTCAAGGCTGAGATCAGGTTCGTCACTGCCGTTGCCAGGTATTTCCCGCGTCGTTCGTACTCCAGGTTTCACGGTCTGCCGTGATCAGCTTGCCGTGTTGGGTATCGCTGAATTTGACGGTGACGATATCGGAACTCAGTGTCTTGCCGTACGCAACGGGCGCGATCCGGACCCAGTGTTGGCCGGAATCGGAAGAATGGTAAAGAGCGCCGGCGGCGCCGCCCACCCAGATATCGGAATCATTGGCCGACAGCGCGCGGAACACGACGTTGCCGGCCACCGGAATCGTCTGCCAGGTCTTGCCGGAATCGAAAGAGCGCTGCAGAGCGCCGTCGCGGGAGAGCGTCCAGCGGAGCAAATTGTTGCCCGCACGCAACGGCCCGGCGTGGGCAGACGGGGCGCCTTGCGCGGTCACACCAGAGAACGTGTCCGCCTTCCGATCTCCCAGCGATGCCACGCTCCCGGCTCCGCCTGAAGCCTGAACTTTTTTTTGGGCTTCGTTCGTGCGCGTCTCGTCGTTCTCTTTCCGCTGTGCGGTCTGCACCGCCATCTGCCGGGCCGGGGTTGCGCTCTCGACCGTCTCCGTCTCGGAGCTCGCCCTGGGAGAATAATCCGCGGCGTCATTCCGCGCTCGGACCTGGCCCTCTATCCCTGCGGTCTTAGCGGCAGACGAAGGCGCGGGAGCGGGCGGGACAATGCTCGCGGGCTTATCAACCGATCGGACCGCATCAACCGCAGCCAGCCGGTTGTTGCTCAGCTCTTGAACTTTCTTGTCCTGCTCCTGTGTCAGCGCGGGTACGCCGGCCTCCTCAGCCATCATACCGGCGTCGGTGTTCTTCGCGCTTTGCTTGGCCAACTTGCCCGCGGGGCCGAAGTCACGATCGTGTTCCGTGGGCGGGGGAAGCTTTGCTGCCAGCTTCTGACCGGGCTGCCGGGAGACTTCGTCTTCCAGCTTCAGTTCCGCCGGCGCGGAGGGAACTTTTTCGGCAAGAGATCGCAGGGGTTCCTGATGCTCGTAGTGAAGCGTCACCGCGGCGCCGACCACCACCACGCACGCCGCCAGCGCTCCCCAGCGCAGCACCGGCCAGCTCAGCCAGTTGGACCTCTCCGGGCCGGGCGCCAGTGCGGGCTCGATCCCGGGCATCGCGAGCGACAACACCTCCCGGCAATCGGCGCATTCCACGAGGTGCTCCAGCACGCGGGCGCGTTCGCGGTCATTCAATGATTTCTCGGCGAACGCAGTCAACAGGTCGGGATCAGGATGGACTCCGGGCTGCGCCGGTCCCCGCAAACGCTGTTGCACGATTTTTGGAAGCTGCTCCATTTTCTTTCGCCCCTGAGGGGCTCTATCTTCCATCTCCGCTAACCCGGGGCTCACGCCCTGGGCTGCATTCTTACGCCGCTTCGCGGCTTGTGCCTCGCCGGTCGTGCCGACCACCCGGGCCGAAGCATTCAGCCCTGTATGAGACCTCGGAAGTCAGACGCCTGACGCCCGAGGTCCGACGTCCGGCGCCCGCACTTCACCCTTCTTATCAGAGAACGCCTGAGGAGCCGTTTCTTGCGCCAACCGGTCGCGAATATTTACCTGCAAATCACGCACATCCACCTCCAGAGCTTCCTCGGCCTGGCGGCGGCTCATGCCCTTCCGCTCGAGCGCCGCCACAATTTGTTTGCGCACGGCCCTGGCCAGTTTATCCAGCTTGCGGCTGATGGTGGACTCATGCACCGCGAGCATGCGCGCAATCTCAGCCAGAGTGCGACCGTCTAAATAATAAGATGCGAGGATGAATCGATCCTCGGCAGCGAGGCGGGACAGAACGTCGTCGGTGGCGCCTTCAACTCTGGGATCAACCACGGCGGCGGGCTCGGGAACGGTGGCGGCAAACTGCGCGCCGTCTTCACTCTCTTCATCCAGGCTTACCAGGCGGCGCTGGCGGCGAAAGCGGTTCACGAACTCCTGCGCCATCACGGTGCGCAGCCAACCCTCTAACGAACCGCGGCCGGTGTACGAAGCCAGTTTCGAAACACGCTGACCGTCACGAGTGGTGGTTCCGTACAGGTCGGCATAGAGCGAGTCGGCAAGCTCGCGGGCGGCCGAGCTTTCCTTGGCGATGTAGGCCGCGATGTCATAAAGCTTCTCGCGGTAGCGCGCCATGAAAACTTCCCAGGCCCGTTCCTGACCTGCAGCGCAAGCCCGGGCCAGCGCCAGCTCTTCCACCCGCAAGCTGGCATAGAGTTCCGCGGTCTGCCGGGCAGACGCATCCGCCGGCAAATATTTGGCGGCAACCTCGTTCAGGACGACCCCGAACTGCTCGCGGCTGAGGCCCGAATTTCCGCTCTTTTCGTAGAGTCCGGTGATCATGGATTCCAACCCCGAGGAAGCTTCCACTATGGGTTGGACACCGTGATCAGTCACATTGGGCTTGAACATGGCGGGCAGCCATCCCGGATGCTATCAACATTTGTGATGCAAGAAGCTGAATATTTGCCGTTCCTGGTACAAGCGCAGGCACTGCCGGGCGGTGGGCGGGGACGCCCACCGGGCAGCCGGCGAGACGCCGGCGCTACAGGAGGAACACCATGAATCCCAAGCTATTTCTCTTGCTTCCGGCGCTTGCGCTTGCCGGGATCGCTCTATTTGTGCCCGTTCCCGCTCCCGCCGGAGAGGCCACTCTCCCTTCCGGCTACAAGGTGCTGGAACCAATTCGACACGGCAACCTGACAGTATTCCCCGTAGTCGCCGCGCGCTCCCACGACACCGAGGAATTCCTGACCCTGGACGAGGGCCTGCGCTCCGGCGACGTGATCGTGACCGAGTCCGGCAGCGTGCAACCATTGATGCGGCGCCGGCGCATCACTCCTACGCCGAGCGGCGCGCAGGTCAACCAGTTGGTGCTGGTCAATAACTCCAAGCGCCCGCTGATCCTGCTGGCCGGCGAGATCGTAACCGGCGGAAAACAGGATCGGGTGATTGGCAAGGACCGCATTATTCCGGCTGAGAGCGATCCCGTCGATCTTGGCGTGTTCTGCGTCGAACCCGGACGCTGGACCGGCAGCAGCGACCGATTTGGAGTGGGAGGATCGGCGGGCATGATGCAAGCGCCAATGGCAGCTCCGAATGTCCGCGCCAGGGCGATGGCCGACAAAGACCAGTCAAAAGTATGGGCAGAAGTGGGAAGAGCGCGCGAGTCGCTTGCCCTGATGGTGCCCGCTCCCTCCGCCGCTCCGGTGAGGGAAACCAGTTCCTATGCCGGCGTGATGCAGAACGAGGAAGTAAAACACCAGGTCGATTCTGTGGCAGGGCCCATCCAGCGAAACTACCAGAGCCTGATCCAACAGCTCCGCAATCAGAATGCGGTGGGCGTGGTAGTGGCGGTGAATGGCCAGATGGTCTGGGCGGATATTTTCGCCAGCACCAATCTTCTGGAGAAATACTGGCCCAAGCTGGTGCGGTCGTACGCGGCAGAGGCGGTTGTGACCCGCACCAAAGATCGCGCTGCCGACATCCAGCAGGCGCAGGAGTTTCTCAACCATCTGGATGGACGGCATGAAACGGTTGATAGCGAGCCCGGACTCTACCGGCACACGGAAATCGCGGGCGATGGCTTTAGAGCGTTCGAGCTGACGTCATTGCTACCCAAGACCGGGTTTGATCTGCACGTGGCCAAGATGGCCGAGTGAAGAAACTGTTTCTAGTTTCCGGTTTCTGGTTTCTGGTTCCAGGGAATCGGCGCCCTATAAGAGAGGTCGCTGGAACTGGAGACCAGAAACTGGAAACCAGAAACTGCTACCCCCGGTTGGCGTCGTACCAGCTTCTCCAGGAAGGCGTGTCGTTAGGCAGGGTCTGTCCGGTGATGTCGCGCAGTGCCTGATAGACCCAGCCGTGGGTCTGCGCGTCCAGGGAAGCGTCGTCGGCGTAGTCCAGCAGATGCGGAATCACGCTGCGGCGCTGTTCCTGGGTAAGCATGCCGGACTGCGCCAGGCTGCACGCGGCGCGCTCCCGGACCATCGGCGAAGCATCGTCGTGAAACGCCTGCAGCAGAGGAGCGATGGTCTCATTGGTCCCCAGATAGGCCAGGCCTTCCACCGCCCAGTGACGGACTTCCGGATCAGGATCGTGCAGCTGGCTGACCAATATCTCGTTAACGCGTTCAGGCTCGACCCCGCGGTTGCCCAGCAGGCCCAGCTCCCAGAGCGCCCAAACTCTTTGCGACCGCGGCCCGCTTCCCGCCTGCAGCGCCAACCGCTCGATCGTCGCCGGCGACTTGATCGCGCCCATGGCCGCGAGATCCAGCTCAATCCCCGCCGCCCGCACCCGAAGGTCATTGGAGTTGAGCGCGGTGGTGATCAGCGCATTGAACTGCGGAGTGAATTTCAGCTTCCCCCACCAGCCTTCCACCCGCGCGGCAATCTGGTCGTTGGCACCTTCATAGTGGTTGACGGCGCGCTCCAGCAGGGCCTCTGCCTGATGCTGCGGACTTTTGCGATCCAGACTTTCGAGCTCGTGATCGGAAAGCACGGCCGGGGAGGCAGGTTCGGGTTTCCCGTGCAGGGTAAGGAACCTGGAGATTTGATCAAACGCAGCTCGTGCATTGCCTGTGGCAAAGAACGCCGCCAGCAGAATTCCCACCGCCACGGCGAATAAAATGCGCCAGCTTCCCGACTGGGGATCGATGGACTGATCCAGTTTCAGGCCTGAGCCCGGCCGCAGGGTACCGTACTCCGGCACCGGCTCGGGACGCGGGTCTCCTTCCCAGGAATGCATGCCAGCAGTCTAGGAGAGTTCCGAAATAGGGTAAAGTTACGGTCGAGTACTATGCTATTACCTTTAAATCGAGGCTGATGCAAATGAAGCGCTTGAAGCAATTCTGCTCGGCAACGGTCTGCGGCACACTGGTCACCTTGTTGCTGGTTACGTCCAGTTTGGCCGCCGGTCCCGGCTACCACCTGCTCAAAACCTACAAGCTTAGCGGCGCTGGAGGATGGGACTATCTGACTCTCGACCGCAGCTCAAGCCGTCTGTTCATCTCCCATTCCACTCACGTTGTCGTGATCAATCCTTATTCCGGCGAGACCGTGGGCGATATTCCGGATACGCCTGGAGTTCATGGCATTGCCCTGGCCCCGGAATTTGGCCGTGGATTTGTCAGCAACGGCCGCGAGGGCACGGTCAGTGTTTTCGACCTGGCCACTCTGAAAGTGCTTAACAAGATCAAGGTTGGCGAAAACCCGGACGCGATTCTTTACGATCCCGCGAGCAAGCGGGTCTTTACCTTCAACGGCAGGAGCCATGATGCCACCGCCATCGATGCCGCCAAGGGCACGGTGGTGGGCACAATCAAATTGGATGGGAAGCCTGAGTTTTCGGTCAGCGACGAAAAGGGCGAAATCTTCGTCAATCTGGAAGACAAGAGCGAATTGCTGGCTCTGGATCCGGCCAAGTTGGAGATAAAGTCACGCTGGCCGCTGGCTCCATGTGAGGAGCCAACGGGATTAGCCATCGATCGCAAGCATCGGCGGCTGTTTTCCGGTTGCGGCAACAAGCTGATGGCCATCGTGGATGCGGACAGCGGCAAAGTAATCTCCACCCTTCCGATCGGCGAGGGTGTGGACGCGACAGCTTTCGATCCCGAAACCGGGCTGGCGTTCGCTTCCTGCGGCGAGGGGGTGCTCACGGTGGTGCGCGAAGACTCGCCGGACAAATTCAGCGTCGCCGAAAATGTTCCGACCCAGCGCGGGGCGCGCACCATGACGCTCGATGTCGCGAAGCACCAGATATTTCTGGTGACCGCGAAGTTCGGGCCGCCTCCGGCCCCGACGGCGGAGCAGCCTCACCAGTGGCCCTCGATCTTGCCTGACAGCTTTGTGGTGCTGGTCGTGGGCAGGTAAGAAAGATTGCTTACATCACGGCGGGCACGCTGATTCCCATGACCGCCAGTATCCTCGTCAATTCGCGGCGGACCACGGCCACGGTGGCCAGCAGAAATTTCTTGCGGCCCTCGTCCGCTTCACTCAGGATCGGGTGCCGGTGGTAGAAAGCATTGAATAGTTGGGCGAGCTGGAATGCGTGCTTGGCCAGATACGCGGGCTCGGTGGTCGAAATCGATTGATCGATGATGTACGAAGTCTTGGCCGCGGCCAGCCACAATTCCCAGATTTCGTCCCCTGCCGCGCCGGTCAGATGCCGGGCCAGGTCAGCGGCTGAGACGCGATCTGTCGCATTTCTGCCGAATCCCTCGGGATCAAAGCCGCCCTTGCGGAAGATGTTGGCGGCGCGCACCACGGCGTACTGCGCGTAAGGGCCGGTCTCGCCTTCAAAGCTCAACGCTTCTTTAAAGTCGAATGCGATCACCGATGACTTGGTGAACTTCAGCATGAAGTAGCGCAAGGCGCCCACCGCGATGTGGGTGGCAATCGTCGTACGTTCGGCTTCCGTCAGTTGCGGATGGCGGCCGTCCACCTCATTTTTCGCCGACGTGATCAACCGGTCGAGCAGATCGTCTGCCTTTACCCCGAATCCCTTGCGGCCGGAGACTTCAATGTACGGGCGGCCCTTGTCTTCATCGGAAAGCTGGTAGCCCAGTTCGGCGGCACAACGCGGCGTGAGCGCGACCATCTCGTAGGAGAAATGTGTGTAGTGGTCGGCCTGTTCGTTATACCCCAGCCCACGCAGCGCTTCGATGACAGTGTTCTGCGCCTCCGCCTGGCGGGCGTCAATCACGTTGTAGATTTCCGCCACGTTGCCGAAGTGGGGATGGTCCAGCGCGCCTACCGCGGTCGAAATCCAGCAGTCGTGTCCGTTGGGATAGTGATAGAACTTGCGATAGCCGAAATCGCGGCCCAGCAGTCCAAACTTCCACATGTGGTACGCGATGTCCTTGCCGACGTAGCCAACCGTCCCGTTGGAACGCACGATGACTTTCTGGTCCTCCTCTGCGACTTCGTCTTTTTCTGCGCCCCCAGTTGAAATTTCCTCGTTCTTTGTGGATTCAGCTTTTGCCGTTCCCGCCCGCCGCATCACCCAGCAACCTTTGTTCTTTCCTTCCTCTTCGAAGGAAAGGACGCCGCCTTCCTTCAGCTTGGCAAAAGCCGCATCCCAGAAATGAAGATGGAGGATCTCGCTCTCGCGCGGCAGGAAGTCATATTCGATATCCAGCCGGTCCATGGTCTCGAGATGACGCCGTAGCACGGCGACGGAAATTACGTCCGCGACGGCAGCGCTCTCATTGTTGCCTTCTTCGATCGCGTGCAGCGCCTGCTGCCGGACCTGTAGGTTCTGCTTGTCTTCGGCGTACCAATGCGACACTCGGGCATAGAGGTCCCAGCAGTAGTAGTCAAACCTGGGCTGGCGAGCCAGCTGCTCGATCTCCGCGCGCGACTTCTTTTCAATATTTAGAAATCCCACCACTACGTCGGCAACTTGCACGCCGGTGTTGTCGATGTAATTCTGAACGTCCACTTCCCTGCCGGCAAATTTCAGCAGCCGGACAAAGGTGTCGCCGAGAATAGCATTGCGCAGGTGGCCAACGTGCGCCGCCTTATTGGGATTGATGCTGGAGTGCTCAACCAGAATCTTGCCGGAAGTGACGTCGGCGCGCGGCTTTTCGTCCGCAGCGAGGGTCGCGGCCAACTCTTCTCGTCGAAGCCGCGCGTTGATGTAGCCCGCACCCGCCAGTTCCAGCTTCTCAAAGCCTGGCAAGGGTCCAATCCCGCTGACGATCTCTTCCGCAAGCTTGCGCGGGGCCTTGCGCAGCTTTTTTGCCAGTTCAAAAGCCAGCGGCAAGGCATACTCGCCGAACTCCACTTTGGGTGGCTGTTCGATAACGATTTTCGGCAGATCCAGATCGTAGGTACGACGCAGAAATTCGCGCACCTGCTGGGCCAGCCGTCGTTCGAGATGGCGATACAAGAATTCCCCTAAGCTGTTGGAAGAAAAGAGTGATTGTAGCAAACCGCGCGAGGGCGCGAGGTTTGACGGCAAATGCTGGCTTCCCTATGATGAAAACTGGTTGTTGGTCATTGGTCGTTGGCCTTTGGCCGTTGAATCTCGACTTCGAGCGTCACCTGATCTGTGCGAGTGTGGGTCGGACACTCTTGTCCGACCGCTTTTGACGTTCACGTTTGGTTTTTGGGACATTGATAGAAGCGGAGCGCCAGAAACCCGAGGGATCAGGGGCCAACGACCAAGGGCCAACGACCAACGACGAGTTTTCACCCATGCGCATAGCCTACCTTGACTGCTTCTCCGGCATGAGCGGCGATATGTTTCTGGGCGCCCTGGTGGACGCCGGAGTGCCGGCCAAGCTCTTCGAAGATACGGTTGCGGCGCTGAACATCGGAGCGCGCCTGGAAATCTCGCGGGTGACGCGCAGCGGCATCAGCGCGACCAAGGTGGATGTCTTCGTCAACGGTGAAAAGGAATTGCCGCGCGAGGTTTTCCTCGAGCAGCAGAGTAAGGCGCAGCAGCATGACCATGGACATGAACACAGTCGCAAGCATGCGCCCGAACATGTTGAGCTTCGCGAGCACAACTACAGTCAATCGGGACACGACGGCACGCGGGCGGGGGCGCCCGCGCCACACCGGCATGAGCCACACTCGCATGAGTCAGGTCAGTATGAACATGGGCGCGGTCTGAACGAGATACGGGAGATCATCCGCAAGGCAGGCATCAGCGAAGGCGCGAAGCGCACCGCGATTGCCATCTTCGAGGCGCTGGGCACGGCGGAAGCCAGGATCCACAACAGCGACATTGAAAAAGTGCACTTCCACGAAGTCGGCGCCGTGGACGCGATGGTGGACATCGTCTGCTCTGCAGTGGGAGCCGAGGCTTTGGCTGTCGATGAAATTGTCTGTTCCCCGCTGAATGTCGGAGGGGGCACGGTAAAGTGCGCCCATGGCGTCCTTCCGGTGCCGGTTCCCGCGACGGTGGAGTTGTTGCAGGGCGCTCCGGTTTATTCCTCCGGCATTCAGGTGGAACTGGTTACGCCGACCGGAGCAGCCATAGTGAAGACGCTGGCCAAACGATTCGCGTCAGTTTCCGGCGATGACGATTGAAAAATCCGGATATGGCGCCGGCACCCGCGACTTCCCCGGGCACGCCAACGTGGTGCGCTTGACCATCGGCGAATCGCGGGCGGGATTGGCGGAGAACAGTTCGCAGGAAACCATCTGCGTGCTTGAAGCCAATCTTGACGACCTGAATCCGCAGGTGTTCGGCTACGTGATCGAGCGTCTGCTCGAAGCCGGAGCCCTCGATACCTTTGCCGCGCCGGTGCAGATGAAGAAGAATCGTCCGGGAATATTGCTGACTGTGTTGTCGAAACCGGAAGACGCTTCGCGGCTGGCCCAGATAATTTTCACGGAGACCAGTACGCTGGGAGTGCGGCGTCGCGAGGAGCAACGCCAGACGCTGGCGCGAAAATGGATTAATGTGGTGACGCGCTGGGGAGACATACGGTTGAAGATCGCCAGCATGAATGGCACCGTCACCAATTACGCGCCTGAGTACGAAGATTGCAAGAAGATCGCGGCCGAGCACCACGTACCCCTGAAGCGCGTCATGAACGAGGCCATGGAAGCCTATTTGAAGGCCCTGAGAAGCTGAAGGCCGCACTGCCAGGATCAAGCGCCAGAACCCAATGAGCAAAAAGTTTTACATCACGACTCCGATCTACTACGTGAATGCGCGTCCCCACATCGGGCACGCCTACACCACCATTGCCTGCGACACCATTGCCCGGCGCCAGCGCCTGATGGGCTTTGACACATACTTTCTCACTGGCACCGACGAGCACGGACAGAAGATCGAGCGCGCCGCGCAAGCCGCGGGAAAGACTCCGCAGCAGCTTACCAATGAAGTCTCCGCCGAGTTCCGTGCGCTTTGGGACCGGATGGGATTGACCTACGACGACTTCATCCGCACCACTTCCGACAGGCACAAGCAGGGTGTGCAGGCGCTGTGGAAGCGGATCCGCGACAACGGCTACATCTACAAAGGCAGCTACACCGGCCAGTATTGCGTTTTTGACGAACTGTACGTCGATGTTGTCGGACCCGGCGCACCCTGCCCCGAATGCGGACGGCCCACGGAGACGGTCAAGGAAGAGAACTACTTCTTCAAGCTGTCGGCCTTTCAGGACAAATTACTGGAACTCTATGCCAGCCAGCCCGATTTTATCCGTCCCGAAACCCGGCGTAATGAAGTGATCTCGTTCGTGCGCTCCGGCCTGCGCGACCTTTCCGTCAGCCGCAGTACCCTGGCCTGGGGCATTCCAGTTCCAGACGATCCCAGGCACGTGATCTATGTCTGGATGGACGCGCTGGCGAATTACATCACGGCATTGGGTTACGGCTCGGAGGACGCGGCAAAGTACGACAAGTTTTGGCCCGCCGATGTGCAGATGATCGGCAAGGAGATTGTCCGCTTCCACTGTGTTTACTGGCCGGCGCTTCTGATGGCCGCGGGCTTGCCCCTGCCGCAGCGGATCATGGCGCACGGCTGGCTGCTGTTTGAAGAAAGCAAAATGTCGAAGTCGCGCGGCAACATCGTGCGCACGGAGACCATTCTCGACGTGCTCGGCTGCGACGCCCTGCGCTATTTTCTGCTGCGCGAAATCGTCTTCGGGCAGGACGGATCGTTTTCTTTCGACGCGCTGGTGCAGCGTTACAACGCCGATCTGGCCAACGGACTGGGCAATCTGACCAGCCGTACCCTGACCATGATCACGCGCTATTTCAAGGGTGAAGTGCCGTATCCCTCGCGCGCCGCGACCCTCACCGGGCAAGAACATGCCATCGCTGACACGGCGCGGCAGACGATAGCGGACTTCAATCGCCTGTTCGATCAGTACCAGTTTTCGCGGGCCCTCGAAGTAGCGTGGAGCCTGGTGGGGGCGGTGGACAAGTATATCGTCGAGACCCAGCCCTGGGCGCTGGGCGAGAAGCAGGATGACGAAAGCCGTTCGCGCCTCGCCACTATTCTCTACACCAGCGCCGAGGCCTTGCGCATCGTGACCGCGCTCGCCCATCCCGTGATTCCCGAGGCCACGGCGAAAATCTGGGGACAGCTGGGCCTCGGAGATATACGGAAGTTTTCACTGTCGGACCTGCAATGGGGACAGCTCAAGCTGGGGACCCGGCTCGGCGAAGTTCAGTCCGTCTTTCCGCGCGCCGACAAGAGCACAATTGAAAGGATGCAGAAAATGGAAGATCAGGGACGCAGCGCTACGACTGCGGTCGAAGAAAAGCCGGCCGAAGAAACAAAAGTGAAGACGGTTGACACTCCCGCGACACCGGCGAATGTGACCGCGGCCAAACCGGCCGCCGCCGTGCCCGATGGCAAGATCAGCATTGATGATTTCGCCAAAGTCGAACTGCGCGTAGGCCAGGTGAAAGTCGCCGAAAAGGTAAAAGGCGCCGACAAGTTGCTGCGCCTGGAAGTTGATCTTGGGACTGAAGTGCGCCAGGTGGTCGCCGGAATCGCCGAGGCTTACGCGCCGGAGACCCTGGTGGGCCGCAAGGTGGTGATCGTCGTGAACCTGGCGCCGCGGAAATTGCGCGGCTTGGAATCGAATGGAATGATCGTGGCGGCTTCGCCCGAAGGCGGAAAGCCGGTTCTGGCATCGTTCTTGGAGGATGTGCCGGTGGGAACCAGGCTGAAGTAGGCGACCTTCTGGCGTGGAAGAGACAAAGACTCGCCGAGCCTTGCTCGGCCTGGACGGGTCAGAGACCCGTCCCCACACAGGCACTGCCAACTACCAACGACCAATGACCAACCGCCAACTACCGTGTTCATAGACTCCCACGCCCATCTCGAAATGGAGCAGTTCGACGCCGACCGCGAGCCCATGATCGCCCGAGCGCGGGCCGGCGGCATAGAAAAAATTGTCGCCATTGGCAGCGGTACCGGTCCCGGCTCTTTGGACTGCGGTATTCAACTGGCTGCGCGGCACGAATTCATCTTGGCTACTATCGGGATCCATCCCCATGAAGCCAAACTCGCCACCGATGCCGACTTTCAGGAACTTGAACAACTGGCGCGACGACCCAAAGTCATTGCCTGGGGCGAGATCGGGCTGGATTATTTTTACGATCACTCACCGCGCGAATTGCAGCAACAAGTCTTCCTGCGGCAGATGGAGTTGGCGCGCGCGGCCAAACTGCCGATTGTGATTCACTGCCGTCCCTCCGCCGGCAGCGATAACGCGTGGGATGACTGCCTCGATCTTCTGGAACGGCATTGGAGGGCCAGCGGTCTGGGAGGAATTCTGCACTGCTTCACCGGAACGTGGGTGCACGCCAAACGGGCGCTCGATCTGGGCTTCATGATTTCCTTCGCCGGCAACATCACCTTTCCCAAAGCACAACCCATCCGGGATGCGGCTAAAGACGTCCCGCTTGAGCGTCTGCTGATCGAAACCGACTCGCCTTTTCTGGCGCCGGTGCCGCACCGCGGCAAGCGCAATGAACCGGTGTTTGTAAAAGAAGTAGCCAGGCAACTGGGCGAACTACGCAGGCTCTCGACGGAAGAGGTTGGCAGGCAAACTGCCATCAACTTCTACAACTTTTTCAAACTTGCCGAATCCAACCAAAACAACAATGGAGGACGGGCGTCATCGCCCGTCCGTAAAGAACTGCGGCGTTGAAACCGCTTCTTCTGGTACCCTCAGAGGTTACATTTTCATGGATTTCAGAAGGCGCTACGAACATGCCCGAAAACACCTTTGACATTGTGAGCAAGATCGATCTGGAAGAGGTCTCGAACGCCATACAGCAGGCGTCGAAAGAAGTTCACACCCGCTTTGATTTGAAGGACTCCAAGTCCAGGATCGAACTCGAAAAAGACGCCATCGTGCTGCACTCGATCGACGAATACAAGTTGAAATCAGTAAGCGACATCCTGCAGCAAAAGCTGGCAAAGCGCGGCGTGCCGTTGAAGGGTCTCACTCACGGCGTCATTGAATCGGCCCTGGGAGGAACTGCCAAGCAGAAGATCACTTTGCAACAGGGCATACCGATGGAGAAGGCCAAAGAAATTGTGCAGCTGATCAAGAGTTCGAAAAACAAGGTGCAGGCATCGATTCAGGGAGACCTCATTCGGGTAAGCGGCAAGGACCGGGACACACTGCAGGCAGTAATCGCACTGCTGAAGCAGAAGGATTTTGGGATTGATATGCAGTTCACGAACTACCGGACAAACTAGTGAGCATGCCCGCCGCCATCAACGGAAAAGAATTCTTCGAACTCCTGCGCGAGGACCTGGCCGCCATTGAACGCGAGTTCGGGCGGGACACAGTTTCCGGCGTCGAAGCCATCACCGAGATTGGCGAATACCTGCGCAATGGCGGCGGCAAACGCATCCGTCCGGCCTTGTTGCTGCTGGCCGCGAAATTGTTCAACTACCAGGGACGCGGCGCCATCCGTCTGGGCGCGGTGGTCGAGATCATTCACACCGCCACGCTGGTGCACGACGACATCATCGACGAGGCCCAGACGCGGCGCGGCCGGCCCGCCGCCAACACGCAATGGGGCAACTCCAAGTGCGTGCTGGCCGGCGATTGGCTCTACATGCAGGCCTTCAAGGTTGCAGTCCAGGAGCGCAACTTCCGCATTCTCGACACCCTGATCGAACTGACCCAGCAGATGGTCGAGGGCGAACTGTTGCAGATGGAAAAGCTGGGCAAGCTGATCTCGCTCGACGAGCATTTTGATCTGATCTTCCGCAAGACTGCCTGCCTTTTCTCGGTATGCATGCGGATGGGCGCAATTCTGGGCGGCGCCACGCCTGAACAGGAAGAGAGTCTGGGGCAGTACGGACGCGACCTGGGAATGGCATTTCAGATCGTGGACGACGTGCTTGACCTGACCGCGTCGGAGAAGGTTCTGGGCAAGCCGGTGGCCAGCGACCTGCGGGAAGGCAAAGTCACGATGGCGGTCATTCACGCCCTGGAACGCTGCACTCCGCGCGAACGCCAGATGGTCGAAACCGTGGTGCGGGAGCGTGCCTTCGACGGCGTCACCCATCGCGAAATCATTGGAATTCTGGAGCGCTACGGATCGCTCGAAGCGGCCAATGCACGCGCCCTCCAGTACGCTACGCTGGCACGAAACGCGATCTGCAGTTTCCCGGACAGCGAGTTCAAGCGCGCCCTGCTGTGGGCGCCGGATTTTGTGGTAGCAAGGGAAAAGTAGCGGGGATATGTAGTTAGGGCTTGCGACTTAGCCTACCACTTGAACTACTGGAAAAAGCTTACCTCCTGACCGCTCGGCCGGTGATACGAATAAATGACTCATCGTCAGGCCAGGAAATCCGTTTCTTCCTCAGGCTCCGTACATCTCATAGGCATCCCACGTACATCCAAAGTCCAATCCCAGGAGGAGATCAAACTATGAAGAAACTATTGATACTCGCACTGGCTGTCTCCGTCATGTTTACGGTGGCTAGCTTCTCACAGGACATGTCAAAGGACAGTGGAATGGCGAAAGCGGCACCGGCCCCGCTGAAGAACATCAAGGGCACGGTGAAGGCTGACGGCGACAAGTTGACGTTCGTCTCCGACAAGGACAAGAAGTCGTGGGACGTGGTCAATCCGGAAACCCTCAAGGGACATGAAGGCCATCACGTGGAAGTCAGCGCTCACGTGTACGCCGACAAGGACCAGATTCACGTCATGAGCGTCAAGATGCTCAAGGCCGAGAAGATGGACAAGATGGACAACATGTCAAAGTAGCGGTTGCTGAACTGGAACACCAGAGGGCGGCAAGAGCCGCCCTTTTTCTTTATACTAACCCAGCCGGCACCCGGCCCATGAATGCAACAATTACTTTCACTGATCGGACATCACGGTTACATTCTGGTGTTCGTTATCGTCCTCGCCGAAGCTTTAGGATTGCCCGTCCCCGCCGCGGTCGCCCTGGTAGCGGGCGGCGCGGCTGCAGCCGCCGGAGTGCTGGGCGTGTACCGGCTGCTATTGCTGGCTGTGCTCGCCATGCTGCTGGGCGACTGCCTGCTGTTCGTGGCCGGACGATACATGGGATGGGGCCTGCTGGGCTTTCTTTGCAAACTGTCGGTCAACCCTGAAACCTGTATCCTGCGCTCGGCCGAGTCGTTCTATAAGCGCGGCAAGGCCACCCTGCTGTTCGCCAAATTCATTCCCGGAATCAACACCATGGCGCCGCCGCTGGCGGGAAGCATGAAAATGCCGCTCGACACTTTTCTCCGCCTTGATCTGGCGGGAGCGACGCTGTACGCCACGATTTACGTGGCTGTCGGATTCCTGTTCCGCGATTTTCTGGTTTCCGTCATGCGCGGCTTTCAAACTGCCGGTCGTGCGGTCGAGGGCGTCACTGTCCTCGCGCTCATCGGGTACGCCCTGTACCGGGTCTGGCTTTATCGCAAACACGCCGTGTATAGAGTGGTGCCCCGCATCCAGGTGGAAGAAGTAACGCGCCGGCTGGCGTCGGAAGACAAGGACAAGATCCTGCTCATCGACGTCCGCAGCCATGGCTACTACGACGCAGAGACGGCGCGTATTAAAGGATCGATCCGGCTGGAACCCAACAAGCTGAAAGAAGAACTGCAGAATATTCCCAAGGACAAAGACATTTTCGTCTACTGTACTTGAGCGCGCGAAGCGACCAGCGCCCGGGTGGCGCATATGCTGCGGGAAGAAGGCTTCAACGCGTTCGTAATCGTAGGCGGACTGACCGCGTGGCGCAAGGCAGGCAACCCGCTGGAACCGGTCCCGCGCGATGATCTGGTGAAGTTGCCCACGTTTTCATAAGACTCGAACTACGTGGGGACAGATGTCCTCATCTGTCCAGTCGAGCGCAGCTCGACACGGCCTTTGCGGGTAGCAACAAACCAGCGGAGCGTTGCTCCGCCGGGCAGATGAGGACATCTACCGCTACGTGGTTTGTGCCGAGGTCCGACGCCTCAATCATGTCGAAAGAAATCGAGATCAAGTTTCGCGTGGATGATGTTCGCGCCCTGGCGCGGCGGCTGCGAGTCGCCGGCTTCCGTCAGGTGACCCGGCGCACCCACGAAAGCAACACACTGTACGATCTGCCCGGCCTGAAACTGCGAAAACGCGGCGAACTGCTGCGCCTCCGCAAATACGGGGCCAGTTGGCTGCTGACCCACAAGGCCAAAGGTAAAGTGGCCCGGCACAAGACCCGGATCGAAACCGAAACCAGAATCGAAAATGGCGAGCAGTTCCAAAAGATCCTGCACGCACTGGGTTACCTGCCTTCCTTCCGCTACGAAAAATTCCGCGCGGAGTGGAGCGACGGCAAGGGCCACGTGGTACTCGACGAAACCCCCATCGGCTGCTTCGGCGAGATTGAAGGCCCGGCACGCTGGATTGACCGGACTGCCCGCCTTCTGGGCATCAACCGCGACTCCTACATAACCGACACCTACGCCGCGCTTTTCTACGCCTGGAAGCGGCGAACTCGAAGCCGCGCCAACGAGATGACATTCGGCGCCATTCAGAAGGCGAAAGCGCCGGACTAACCATTCACAACATTTTACGGCCTGGGCAAGAGCGTGCTCGTGACTTTGAGTGCTCGCCTGCGTCTAAAAACAACATTATCCGATCAAGTTCAGGGGAGGCGGCTGTGCGTTGGGTAGGCAAGAGTGTGCGCTGCGTGGCGGCAGCTGTGATCCTGACGTGCGTGCCCGGCGTCCTCCTGGCGGCCCCGCCACCACCCACTTTCAGCAAGGTCGCCATTCCCCGGGTCAGCAGTCCGCCTCGCCTGGAAGACTTCCTGGAGATGAAACCGAGTCCGGCATGGCAAGGCAAGATGGCCAGGATCGACCAGTTTGTCCAGCGCACTCCCAGTGACGGAGAGCCGGTCACCCAGCGCACCGAGGCCTACCTGGGATATGACGACAAGAACCTGTATGTCATTTTCATTTGCTTCGACAATGAGCCGCATAAGGTTCGCGCCTATCTTTCGCGGCGGGAAGAAGTGTTTGACGATGACAATGTCGAGCTGATGCTGGACACGTTCCACGACCACCGCCGGGCCTATGCCTTTTTTTCCAATCCCCTGGGAATCCAGGCAGACGCTCTCTGGACCGAAGGCCAGGAGTTTGATTTCTCTTTCGACACCGTGTTCACGACCGAGGGAAAAGTCACGAAAGAAGGCTTCGTGGTCAGGATGGCTGTCCCTTTTCGCAGCTTGCGGTTCGCCTCTGACGATCCGCAAACCTGGGGAATCCTGCTGAACCGGTACATCCAGCGTGACAACGAGGGCGCCTTCTGGCCGCGAGTCTCCAGTCGCATCGAAGGCCGCCTGAATCAGGAAGGCGATGCCGTTGGCTTGGAGAATATTTCTCCCGGACGTAATTTCCAGCTGATTCCGTATGGCCTTTTTCGCTCCTACCGGGACCTTGATCTGCGCGATCCGGACCATCCCAGGTTCACCCAGCGCGATGCTTACGGGCAGATCGGGCTGGATGCAAAAGCTGTTCTGAAAGACAAGTTCGTGCTGGATGCCACGGCAAATCCTGACTTCAGCCAGGTGGAGTCGGACGAGCCGCAGGTCACAGTCAACCAGCGCTTCGAAGTGCAATTCCCGGAGAAGCGTCCCTTCTTCCTGGAGAACTCTAATTATTTCCAGACTCCGATTCCCCTGCTCTTCACCCGCCGCATCGTCGATCCCCAGTGGGGCGTTCGTCTGACCGGAAAAGACGGACCGTGGGCGGTGGGCATGCTGGTGGCCGATGATGCCTCTCCCGGCGCCGAAGTGGCTCCTGATAACTCCCTGTTCGGCGAACATGCCTACTTTGCGGTGGGCCGCGTCAGCCGCGATATTGGAAGCCAGTCTTCGCTGGGTGTGATGTTCACCGATCGCGAAGTGGGACCATACTTCAACCGGGTGGGCGGGATCGACGGCCGCTTCAAACTCAATTCCAACTGGGTGGCCGCTTTTCAGGGAGTGGTAAGTTCAACGCTGTGCAGCGACCCTCAGAACAGCACCTGCACCCTCGGGAACTATCTCGCCGGCCCCGCCGCGGAGGTCACGCTGCAGCGCGATGGACGAAAACTTAATTACTTCATGGACTACTCCGACCGCAGCGATGGATTTCGCACCTTCACCGGCTTTGATCCGCAGCCTGACATTCACAATCTCTATCACCGGGTGCAATACAGTTTTCGTCCCGAAGGCAAACACCTGATTTCCTGGGGTCCGCAGATGGAGGTTTACCACACCTTCGACCACGCCGGGAATTACCTGAACTCGGGCTACATCCCCGCCCTGAAAGCAGAGTTCGTGGGACAAACTTTCGTCAAGGTGTTTTATGCGAAGGAGATGGAGCTGTTGCGTCCGAAGGATTTCAGCATTCTGGCGAGCAATCAAAAATTTGTTCGCCATACGACGGAGGTTGAATTCGAGACCAGCCAGTACCGGCCGGTCTCCTTTCATCTGGATTACCGCTTTGGCAGCCGCATCAACTATGACTCGCCCGATAACGTGGCGCCCTTCCTGGCCGGGCGAACTACCGTCAATACCACCCTGACCGTGCGGCCCATCAAATCTCTGCGTATTGATAACACTTATCTGCTGCTGCGGCTGCACAATCGCCTGGGGCCTAGCGGCAGCATGAACAATCACATCATCCGTTCCAAGTGGAACTACCAGTACAACCGGCGGCTGTCATTCCGCTTCATCGGACAGTACGACTCCGTTCTGGCCAACCCTGCTTTTACTTTTCTGGAAACCACCAGGAATTTCAATGCCGATTTCCTGATCACGTATCTGTTGCACCCCGGCACCGCGTTCTACGTCGGCTACAACAGCAACCTGGAAAACGTACAGCTGCCTCTGGGGAATGACGTGGACGGGAACCTGCTGCATAGCGGCCGGCTGAAGAACGACGGGCGGGGACTGTTCGTGAAAGCGTCGTACCTGTTCCGCTTCTAGATCTGATCCACGTAGGCCCGGACGCCCTCGTCCGGGCAGGCGAGCAAAGCTCGCCCAGGTTTTGAAGGTGTGGGGCGGGCGCCCTCGCCCGCTGCTTTTGAAGTTGATTTGGATCTTTGGAAATTTGCGAAAACAAGTCAGAACCGGCGGGCGAGGGCGCCCGCCCCACACCACCAGCTAACCGACCGGGGCCGGTTTGGCGCAGAACTTATCGAATGCTTTCTTCAGCTCGGCGGCGATATCCACGGCCTCGCGGTGTTCGATGTCGCTGCGCTGCATCATGTGAACAACCTTGCCGTCGCGCAGCAGGGCAATCGAAGGCGACGATGGCGGATACCCGGCAAAATAAGAGCGCGCCCGGTCGGTGGCATCTTTATCCTGGCCGGCAAACACGCTGAACAACTTCTCCGGCCGGCTGGAGTGTTGCAGCGCGGCCCGGACCGCGGGACGCATGCGCCCGGCGGCGCATCCGCAGATCGAGTTCACCACTACCATGGTCGTGCCCGGTTGATTGGGCACGGCGCGATCAACATCAGCCGCGGTGCGAAGTTCTTCGATGCCGAGCCGGGTCAACTCTTCGCGCATCGGAATCACCATGATCTCTGGATACATTTCTTCTCCTCGGGGTCAGTCTAATACGACGTGAATTCTCCGGATTGGAGCGGCGCAAGTCACAGCAGGATATGTCCTGACGTACCGCGCGGAGGCTGCAACCAGCGCCTCTACCCGTCGTATATAGTGAAGCCATCATATCATCATGACAGTTCTGGAAAACGTGCCCCTGGCGCCGCTTACGACCCTCAAAGTGGGAGGCCCAGCGCGCTATTTTACCGAACCGAAATCCGCCACTGAGATAGCGGACGCGGTCAACTTCGCACGCTCCCGGGACCTTCCCTTATTTGTGCTGGGCGGCGGCAGTAACCTGGTGATCTCGGATGCGGGTTGGTCTGGCCTGGTCCTAAGAATAGCCATTTCGGGGATCGACCAGCGTGAGGAAAACGGCAGAGCGCTGTTCGAAGTGGGAGCGGGTGAAGAGTGGGACAAATTCGTGGCCCGCGCCGTCGCCAGAAGTTGCGCGGGAGTCGAATGCATGAGTGGCATTCCGGGCAGCGTGGGTGGGACCCCGGTGCAGAATGTGGGCGCCTATGGCCAGGAGGTCTCCGAAACCATTCAGTCCGTGCTGGTGTTCGATCTCAAAGACGGGCAGGTCCGCGAACTCTGCGCCGAGGCCTGCGGATTTCAATACCGCACCAGCATCTTCAACACCAGCGAACGCGGACGTTTCATCATCCTGCGCGTGACTTATGCCCTCACGCCCGGCGGCCAGCCTCGCATCGAGTATGCCGACCTGAAAAAGCATTTTGCGGGCTTTCAGAATGCGCCCTCATTGGCGGGGACGCGTGAGGCGGTGCGCCGGATACGCGCCACCAAAGCCATGCTGATCACTCCTGGAGATGAAGACTGCCGCAGCGCCGGTTCGTTCTTCAAGAATCCCGTGCTCGCGCCGGAGCAATATGCCGAGTTGACACTACGCGCCAAGGTAAAGGGATTGCAGGTCCCCAGTTATCCCGCGCTCGATGCCCAGCGCAAAGTTTCCGCGGCCTGGCTGGTGGAGCACTCCGGTTTCAGCAAGGGCTATAACACCGGCCGCGCCGGCATCTCGCGCAAGCATGCCCTGGCCATCGTAAATCGCGGGGACGCCACCGCCGCCGACATCCTGGGATTGAAAGATCACATTCAACAGCGTGTGGAAGAACTGTGGGACATTCATCTCGAGCCGGAACCTGTGTTTGTGGGCTTCTAGGGCGTTTTACAATTTGGGTATCTTTCGAAAGGGGTGTTCGAAACTCAAATAAAGCAGGATCGCTCGTTCCCCTGCGCTCGGCCCGAGTCCGATCGGGACTCCGATTCCCGGCACAATCTGCAATCCATTCTTGAAGTTGTAAGCCCAGCGGACCCCGGGGCTGAGAAAGAGCGAACTGGTCCACCCCGTCCGATTGCTTGCAACCACCACCTGTGATCGCACAAATACAGTTTCGAGCATGACATTGAAGCGGGAGCGGACCAGCCATATAAAGCTCTGCCCAAAGTTGTATCCGGCAGTCCCAGCCCGACGGGTCGACGTGGCCTCGGCATTGGGAAGAAAAGTCGCGCCCATGTTCCAGTGGGTGACCAGTTTCTTATTGACCACGACGCTGAGGGGAAGGTTGGTCTGCAGACCGAAACTGCCCGAGCCTCGACCCACGGTAGCGTCGCCCGCGGGAAAGATCGCGCTGAGACGAGGCGAGAAAGCTACCCGGGTGTCTCCATTTCCAACCAACTGGTAGCGATAGTTCAGGAAAATGTCTCCGATGGCAGCGCCGGAGTCGGGAAAGGCACCCGCGTGCAAAGCCACCAGCGTGTAACTTAGCTGGTGACGTTCGCCGGGAACCGGCCATTCCTGGGTGAATGTGTAGTTCCAGTCTTTGCTCTCAAAAGAGCGGGTAAAGCTGGAAATGTGCTGCACCACGCCAAAGTTCTGGTTGTAAGCTTCCTCCACCAGAAAACTGTTGTCCTGAATGCCGGGTGTGGGAGTGGGCGCGGGGTCATGCTGGCCCATGGAGTTGACGCCCAGCAGGACAATCGCCGCGAGGACCAGCGCAGAACAACGAACCTCGCGGAATTCCCTGCCTGACTTAACCATGATTAAGTAAATCAGATTACCACAAGTTAACTTAATTGCTCGCTTTGGGAAACACTCTGTTTGCCGGCCAAGCGTCGGGCCTCCTTGAAAATCGCGGCAAACATCGGACGGGTCAGTTTGCCGGTCTGGGTATTCTGGTTCGAGGGATGGTAGGAAGCCAGCAATATTTTCCCGTCAGGCATCCCGTAACTGGCTCCATGGCGAAACGGATACGGATTTTTACTGGGCAGCAGACCGCGGCGCTTGAGGTAATTAAGGTAAGCCTCGAAGCCAATTTTGCCCAGTGCCACAACCACTCTGACCTTCTTGAGCCCCTCCATTTCGCAGTCAAGATAAGGAGCGCAATTGGCCAACTCCTGAGGCAGAGGCTTGTTGTCGGGAGGAGCACACCGGACCGCCGCGGTGATGTAGAGGTCTCGGAGCTCAAGTCCATCATCGCGTTTCGTGGCCTCAGGCTGATTGGAAAATCCGGCCTCATAAAGAATCGGATACATGAATTTGCCGGAAGCATCGCCGGTAAAGGGGCGTCCGGTGCGATTCGAACCGTGCGCCCCCGGCGCAAGTCCGAGCACCAGGACACGCGCGCTGGGATCGCCGAAGCCGGGGACGGGCCTTCCCCAATACTCCCAATCGACGTAAGCGCGGCGCTTCTCGCGCGCAATTTTCTCGCGATATTCCACCAGCCGCGGACAGCGAGTACAGGAGACCACTTCGCGGTTCAGTTGAGTAAGCCAGGCCGGCATTCGAATCATTGTAAGCGGAGTGCAATACCAGCCCAATGTATGGTTTTCTTGGCGACCTTTGCGATTTTTCCTTTGCGACCTTTGCGGTAAAGGAGTTTGAATCTTGATCTGCGCCACCAAAAACCCTTACCGCAAAGGTCGCAAAGGAAAGCCGCAAAGGTCGCGAAGAGAGTCCGGCATGATTCAACCCCCCGCCGAGGTTACGTTTGTCACCCTCTCTCCTGCCCCGGCGGTTTGACGCTTCTCTCCCTCAGTCTTTACACTCAGATTTACAGCCCGTGCCGTTCGACGCCTAGCCTGGTTCCGAAATGGAACGGTTCGAACGGCCCAAGCCTGAAAGGCGAATGTGAGCCCCACTGAGACCAGCAGCAGCACCCGACGGGAGATCGCGGTTGAGATTCCAGTCGAAGAAGTCACCCGCGAGACTAATGCCCTGATCCAGAAATATCAGAAACTGGCGCGTATCCCCGGCTTCCGTCGCGGGCATGTGCCCGCCTCCGTCATCCGTCAGCGTTTTGCCGAAGATCTCAAGAGCGATGTGGTTGAGGCCCTCGTCCCCCGCTACTTCCGCAAAGAGGCCGACAGGCAAGGCCTGATCCCGGTGTCGCAGCCGCAAGTCACCGACCTCCACTTGAAAGACAACGAACCGCTGCGCTTCAAGGCCAGCTTCGAAGTGATGCCGGAAATCAAGGTGGATGGCTACAAAGAGTTGCGCGCCGAAAAGCCTGAAATCACCGTGACCGATGAAGAAGTCGAACAGTCGCTGAACGGCGTGCGCGAGCAACACGCCACCTTCACTTCCGTTGAGGGCCGGCCGCTGGCCGACGGAGATTACGCCCAGGTATCGCTCGATGGCAAACCCAAGGACGGCCCCACAGACGGCCAGGACAAACCCGTCCACATGGACGAAGTGCTGGTCGAAATCGCAGGCAAGAACACCATGCCGGAATTCACCGAGAATCTGCGCGGAGCTTCCGCCGGCGACGAGCGCGTTTTCGAAGTCACCTACGCCCAGGACGCTCAGGAGCAGCGCCTGGCCGGAAAAACTTTTACCTACACCGTGAAGGTGCAATCCATCAAGCAGAAGAGTCTGCCCGAACTGGACGATCAGTTTGCCACGCAGTTGGGAGAGTTCAAGACCCTGGACGAAGTGCGCCAGCGCATTCGTGAAGGCATGGAAGCCGAGCGCAAGCACACCGCCGAGCACGAGGCCAAGGACAAGCTGGTGGCGGAACTGGTGAAGCGCAGCGAATTCGAAGTGCCGGAAGCGCTGGTGGACCGCCAGATCGATGTGCGCCTGGAACGCGGCCTGCGCGCCCTGGCAGCGCAGGGCATGAAAGCCGAAGACATCAAGAAAATGGATTTGAACCGCCTGCGCGTGGGACAGAGAGAGCAGGCGCTGCAGGAAGTAAAGGCGTCACTGGTGCTGGACAAGATTGCCGAGGAGGAAAAAATCGAGGTCAGCGATGCGGAAATCGATCGGGAGATCGAAGCGCTCGCCACCCAGTCAAAACAGACGCCGGAAGCGATCCGCGCCCGTTTGACACGTGATGGTGCGCTCGATAGAATCCGAAATAGAATCCGCAGCGAAAAGACCCTCGATTTTCTATATCGCCAGTCCGCTTAGCGCGGGCATTTCGATCCTCCCAGATAGAGCAAGTGGTCACGAACAGGAGTGTGGACGGTGAATGTGAACGATCCCAAAATGATGCTGGTCCCCATGGTCATCGAGCAGACGGGCCGGGGCGAACGCGCTTACGATATCTACTCCCGGCTGCTGCGGGACAACATCATTTTCATCGGCACCCCGATTGACGACAACATCGCCAACCTGGTGATTGCGCAGATGCTCTTTCTGGCGCAGGAAGATCCCGAGAAGGACATTCAGCTGTACGTCAACTCGCCGGGCGGATCGATCACCGCCGGCATGGCGATTTACGACACCATGCAGTACGTGAAGAACGATGTCACCACGATTTGCATTGGCCAGGCGGCCAGCATGGCGGCCCTGTTGCTCGCCGCGGGCGAGCCCAAAAAGAGACTGGCGCTGCCCAACTCCCGCATCCTGATCCACCAGCCTTCCATGGGCGGACTGTCCGGCCAGGCCACCGATATCGACATCCACGCCCGGGAAATTCTTCGTATGCGAGAGATTACTAACCAGTTAATGGCAAAGCACACCGGTCAGAAGCTGGAAAAGGTCGAAAAAGACGTGGAGCGCGACTTCATTATGAACTCGCAGCAGGCTAAGGAATACGGAATCATAGACGATATCATCTATAAGACGAGATAAAGGTATGATCGGGGTTCGCCCGATCAGTTTCCGATCAGTCTCGGCGCGAAAACGATCTGTCCCGCCGGCCCGGCAAGGGATGCATGGAGCGGGAGAGAGAGGGTTAACGAAGGAGTAAAGCCGAGTGAAAAACAGGACTGGTACCGAGGAGATGTTGCGCTGTTCGTTCTGCCATAAATCGCAGGACGCAGTCGCCAAACTTATTTCATCCCCCAGCGATTATCCCAGGGCCTACATTTGCGACGAGTGCGTGGCCGTCTGCAATTCCATCCTGGAAGACGACCGCACCGCGACGCCTCCCACCACCACCCCCAATCAACTGCCCAAGCCGCAGGAAGTGAAAAGCTTCCTCGACGAGTACGTGATCGGCCAGGAGCAGACCAAAAAAAAGCTGGCGGTGGCGGTTTACAACCACTACAAGCGCATCTATATGAACCGCCAGCGGGCCGGTGACGGCGTCGAACTGGCCAAGTCGAACATCATGCTGATCGGCCCTACTGGAACCGGCAAGACCCTGCTGGCCCAGACTCTGGCCCGCATGCTCGATGTTCCCTTCGCCATCGTGGATGCCACGACCCTGACCGAAGCCGGTTATGTCGGCGAAGACGTTGAGAACATCATTCTAAAGCTGTTGCAGGCGGCCGACGGCGATGTGGGACGAGCTCAGACCGGCATCATCTACATCGATGAAGTGGACAAAATCGGACGGAAAGATGAGAACCCGTCCATCACGCGCGATGTTTCGGGCGAGGGAGTGCAGCAGGCGCTGCTGAAGATCCTCGAAGGCACGATTGCCAATGTGCCTCCCCAAGGCGGCCGCAAGCATCCCCACCAGGAATTCACTCCCGTGGATACCACCAACATCCTGTTCATCTGCGGCGGAGCTTTTGTGGGCCTGGAAAAGATCATCGGCAGGCGCATCGGCAAGAAATCGCTGGGCTTCAAGGCGGGCGCGGAGGAAGGCGAGACGGAAGAGACTCCAGCCGCCAACCGCAAGCGGAATTTCGAGATGCTGAGTGATATACAGCCCGAAGACCTGATCAAGTTTGGCCTGATTCCCGAGTTTGTCGGCCGCCTGCCCGTGGTCGGCGTGCTCGAAGATCTGGACGAGTTTGCCCTGATCGAAATCCTGACCCGGCCCAAGAACGCGATCATCAAGCAGTACCAGCGCCTGTTCGAATTCGAGAATGTGCGCCTTAAATTCAGCGACGACGCCCTGAAGGCGATCTCGCGCCAGGCCATGGCCCGCAAGGTCGGAGCGCGTGGATTACGCATGATTCTAGAGGAGTTAATGCTCGACCTGATGTACCACCTGCCCAGTCAGAAAAAGGTGAAAGAGTTCGAAGTGAGCCGTGAGATGGTGGAGAAACGCAGCGTAACCCTCGCCATGATGGAAAAGGCGGGGTAAACTAAGGCTCGATTGAGGTTGAACTGAAGCTTTAAGCCAGGAGCCAGAAGTAGCAGCCAGAAGCTACAAAACAACGAACGCAACTCGGGTGTTCGGGAGAATAAGTGACGACAGTCAAGGAAAAATTCGAGACCAAGAAACTACCCATGATGCCCATCCGCGACGTGGTCATCTTCCCTTACATGATGACTCCGTTTGTCGTAGGACGGGAATCCAGCGTTCGCGCCCTCGAAGAAGCACTGGCGGCCGACAAGAAGATATTCCTGGCCACCCAGCACGACGCCAGCATCGATGAACCCAAGCCCAATGAGATTTACCAGGTGGGCACGATCGTCAACATCGTGCAGAGCCTGAAGCTGCCCGACGGCAACATCAAGGTCCTGGTCGAAGGTATCGAACGCGGCAAAGTTCTTCAGATCAGCGAGAGCGAAGGCTTCATGCAGGTTTCACTGCGCGTGGCCCGCTACGCCACCGAGACCAACCCGCAGATCGAGACCGGCATGCAGCGCGTGACGGCCCTGTTCGAGCAGTACGTAAAGCTGTGCCAGTCGCTGAATTACGAGACCATGATCGCGGCCGTGCGCATGGAAGACCCGGCCAAGCTGACCGACACCATCGCCGCCAATCTGCAGCTTTCCATCGAAGAAAAGCAGGAACTGCTCGAAATTTTCGATCCCGGCGAGCGCCTGACCCGGATCGGCGACGTGCTCGACATCGAAATCGAAAAGCTGAACATGGACCGCACCATCCAGTCGCGGGTCAAGCGGCAGATGGAGCGGGCGCAAAAAGAGTACTACCTCAACGAAAAGATCAAGGCCATCCAGAAAGAACTGGGCCGGGGTGAGAAGAGCGAATTCGACGAACTGAAGAAAAAGATCGAAGCCGCTGGCATGCCCAAGGAAGTGCGCGACAAGGCGGTGCAGGAACTGAAGAAACTGGAAGCCATGCCTCCTATGTCGGCCGAGTCCACGGTTTCGCGCAACTACCTTGACTGGTTGCTGGCGGTGCCATGGAAGAAGCGCTCCAAGGAAATCCGCAACATCAGCCGCGCCGAAAAGGTCCTGAACGAAGACCATTACGGCCTGGAAAAGATCAAGGACCGCATCCTGGAATTCCTGGCAGTGCGGCAACTGGTCAAGAACCCCAAGGGCTCTATTCTGTGTTTCGTCGGACCTCCCGGCGTGGGCAAGACTTCGCTGGGGATGTCGATCGCCAAGGCCACCGGTCGCAAATTCGTCCGCATGTCGCTGGGCGGCGTGCGTGACGAAGCCGAGATCCGTGGCCACCGCCGCACCTACATCGGCGCCCTGCCGGGACAGATTATCCAGATGATGAAGAAAGCCGGCACCAAGAACCCGGTCTTCATGCTGGATGAAGTGGACAAGATGTCCATGGATTTCCGCGGCGACCCCTCGGCCGCGCTGCTCGAGGTACTCGATCCCGAACAGAATTTCATGTTCGTGGACCACTACCTCGACGTCGAATACGATCTGTCTCAGGTCTTCTTCATCGCCACCGCCAACGTTATGCACACCATCCCGCCCGCTTTACAAGACCGGATGGAAGTGCTGCGTCTGCACGGGTACACCGAGCAGGAGAAGGTTGAAATCGCCAAGCAGTTTCTGGTCAAGAAGCAGTTGCTGCAGGCTGGCTTGACCGACAAGAACATCAAGTTCACCGACGACTCGATCACCGCCCTGATTCGTTCCTACACGCGGGAAGCGGGAGTCCGCAATCTGGAGCGTGAAATCGGCAACGTCTGCCGCAAGGTGGCGCGCAAGGTGGTAAAGGAAGGCGAAACCTACAACGTCGCCATCGGGCAGGACAACGTCAACGACTTCCTGGGCGTGATCAAATTCCGCGACACGCTGGCCCATGAGAAGAGCGAGATCGGCCTGGTCACAGGCCTGGCCTGGACTGAAGTCGGCGGATCCATTCTCAGCACTGAGGCCACCGTAGTTGACGGCAAAGGCAAACTCACCCTCACCGGCAAACTGGGCGACGTGATGCAGGAGTCAGCGCAGGCGGCCATGTCATACATCCGCTCGCGGGCACATCGCCTGGGCCTGTCGCGCGACTTCTACCGCTCACTCGATATCCACGTGCACGTGCCGGAAGGCGCGATTCCCAAGGACGGTCCGTCGGCCGGAATCACCATCGCCACCGCGATTGCCAGCGCTCTGAGCAAAATTCCCGTCCGCCGCGACATCGCCATGACCGGCGAGATTACGCTGCGCGGCAAGGTATTGCCCATCGGCGGGCTGAAGGAAAAACTGCTGGCCGCACACCGCGCCGGATTGTTCGAAGTGATCCTGCCGCAGGACAACGAAAAAGACGTGGCCGAAGTCCCGGAGAACCTGCGCACCGCAATGAAGATGCACTTCGTAGAGACTATGGACCAGGTGCTGACGGTCGCGCTGGAGCGGCCCTTGCCTGCAATCACTGAAGAGGCAACGGCACAACCCATTGCGCCTATTCCTCCGCCCGCGGAAAGCCCGTCGGCCCACCAGTAATTTTCTGCATCAGTGCCACCCAGGGCCCGCGCAAGCGGGCCTTTTCTATTTGTCCGGGGTGTTCTTAGCGTCCTTTGCGTCTTAATCTTTGCGGCCTTTGCGGTCAAAAGCTTTTCACCGCAAAGAACGCAAAGAGAACCGATCGCGGAAAACGCTCCCCTGCGGCCCCATCGGATAAAATGACCCCAGGGGTGTTGCGTGGTACGGAATCCTGACCCTGAACCGCCCAGAAGCTATCTGCGAGGCGGAGTCAGCCTGCTTATCGCCGCGGCGCTGGTGTCTATCCTGCTGATCTGGCTGCCTGCCTACCGCTGGTTCTTTCTCGGCAGCCTGGGAATTGGTGTCGTGGTGGCTGCCATCCTGTATCTTTGGAACGAGTACAAACCGGTCAAGCCCGAAGACGTCGAAAATAAGCGCCCCCTCGGACTGGAGTGATAGGGACTGCTTTTCGGCGAAGACGCGGTCTTCCGGAAAATCTGCACGCTCTCATCTCTATTTTTACGGGCAGCACCGCTTGCAACTTCCCGTACGAAACTGCAAACTGATTCATGCGTGTTTTAGCCCGCTTCATGATGTCGGTAAGCGATGCCAGCCAGTTCCCTGCTCCGGTGCTGCCCGAGGTCGCGTTCCTGGGGCGGTCGAATGTAGGCAAGTCCAGCGTCATCAACTCGCTCCTCGGTAGCAAAATAGCCAAGACCAGTTCTACCCCAGGCCGCACCCGCTCGATCAACTTCTTCGAGATCCGCTGGCCGGGAAAGCCGGAGCCGGAACTGGTTTTTACCGATCTCCCCGGCTACGGCTATGCCAAAATCTCGCGGGAAATCTCGCAACAGTGGCCGGCTTTCATCGATCCTTATCTGAAAGAACGCCCCTGCCTGGCGCTGTGCGTGACGCTCATCGACGTGAACGTGCCGCCCCAGCCTGCAGACAGGCAGTTGCTGGATTTTCTCTCCGGCATCGAGCGCCCCACCCTGATCGTCGCCACCAAGAGTGACCGGCTTTCCGGCAACCAGCTGCGAAATGCGCTTCAGACTCTGGCCCAGGAATATCCGCAGTCTCCCATTCTGCCTTTTTCGGCGAGGACGGGGGCCGGACGTCAGGAGCTGTGGCAGGAGATCCGCAAGCAGACTTCGGACACCGCCCTTCAGACCTCGGATATCGGACCTCAGACTTCGGCCCTGTAAAGGTGTACACTTCTGCCGAAGTGAACCGGCAGGCGAAACATGAAATTCTCCCTTTCCTTCCTGCTTGTAATCTGCATGATCGTGGCTCTCACTGGCTGCAGTGGCGTCTTCTTCGTCGGCGGCGCGTTTAATCCGGGAACTTCGAGCGTCACCGGCGTGGTGAGTATTGTGCAGATCAGCGCCGTCATCGGTGACCGTGGGACAACGGTGCAAGTCACATTTGTTACGTTTCAGCGCGACGGCGTTCCCTCCACCATCGGATTTTGCGGCGACCAGCGCGACCGCTTCCCCATGCAGCAAGCCGTCCGCGCCAACTTCACCCCGGGACAAACCTGCGCCAGCATTGTCACGATTGTGATCACTTAAAAAGCAGAGTCGTCGGTCGTCAGTCGTCAAAGGCAGTCGTCAAAAACGCGCCCGCGCCCTTGTTCTGCTGAAGACTGACGACTGACGACCGACGACTGCTTCATTACCTTGGTTATCTAGGGAGTGACTACGCACCCGGCTACAGTTGCGGAATGACACTCTCATCGCTGGTGGTCTCTCGCGATTTTCAGGAAATCAGCGTACTGGAATGCATTCTCGGCGGATTGCACATCGGAGTCGATGTGGAATCGGAGCCGGAACGCGCCCGTACCAAGTTGACCAAGTCGAAGATCGATGCGCTCATCATCGACTGCGATCTTTGCGGCGCTGCCGGTTTCCTGAAAGGGTTGCAGGACGGCACCATTCGAAATGCCGTACCCCTCATCATCGTCAGCGGCTCCGGCAGCCGGAAGCACCTTGAGTCCAAAGGCGCGTCATTTGTTTTTGAAAAACCGATCTCGGTGGAGCAGGCGGTCCACACTCTGTCGGCGGCGCGGAACATGATCCTGGACGAGCGGCTGCGCTATCATCGCGCCACTCTGGATGTTCCGGTATCCCTAACCTCAGCCGCCAGGAAACGGCAGCGCGCGCATCTCCTGAACCTGAGCCAGGGCGGCATCGGTGTTCGTCTGCAGAAACCTCAACTGGCCGCGGGAAGAGTGAATGTGAATTTCACCCTGCCCGGCACCAGGCTGGCGATGAAGTTTCTGGGCCAACTGGCCTGGCAGGACAAACAGGGTAACGCCGGCATCCGCTTCGTGGACGCAGCCCCCCGCATGAAGCGGGACCTGCAACTCTGGCTGGAACGCCAGTATTTCACGAGCTAGGCGGGCGTCAGACGTCAGGCGTCAGACTTCGTGCAAATCCAATTCTGATTACGCCGCCAAGAATCCGCGCCTTCAAGTCTGAAGTCCGAGGTCGGAAATCTAAAATCTCAAATCTGGAATCTGAAATCCCTCGTAGTGAGTCCGAGGTGTGATGTTCCGAGGTCTGATGTCCGAGGTCCGAAGTCCGGGGTCCGACGCCCGATTTATCGAAAGCGCGGCCGGTCGTCGGCTGGAATTTCATTTCTCTCGAATGCGTTGCTGTTGATTCCCGCCAGCCAATCTCCCGGCGTGCTGCCAATCCAGAATAAAAACAGGAAGCGATAGAGCACCGCGAAAACGACGGCCACTCCCAATCCCATGAGCAGTGCGATGGGCCAGGCCGGAACCACTCCCACCATGGCAATGCAGATCAGCGCGAACAGGAGCACCGCCGAAAGCAGGACCAGTCCATCGACCAGCCGCGAAAGCATACGCGCCGGAATGGCGAACGGAAACCAGGGATGCAAGGTGCCGGGCTGACTGCCATAGCTCCCGCCCCGCCTCGCGCCGGCAGCTTCTGGTTCCAGGCGGATTGCGGGCCGCGCCGCCGAGGAAAACAACAACTCCGTGGCCTGCAGGCCGCTGTGGTTGTGGAAGAAGGCCGCATCCCCCGCCGAGTTTTGCGCCGCAGTCAGGAGCTGAACCAGAATCCATTCTTTGAGGAGGCGCCGGGAACGCGGGGACAGAAGCACAAACTCGACCCCGGCCTGCCCCACGGGATCGGCCCAGGCTACCCGGCCCGTCGCCTCGATGCGCGCGCGCGGATTGGCCAGATCGAAGCGCACAAAAACCTGCTGGTTTACGTAGAGAGGGGCCACGGCCTGAATGGCCAGCCCGGTGTCACCCAGATTGCGGATGACGCCGCCGTTAGTCTGATCCACATTGACATAAGCCAGGCTTTGAATCTGGTGGCGGTAGTGACCTCGCCGGCCGAGAGGCGTGAGGGGAACTGCTTCCCTGGATGACGGCGCCACGCGGAAATCCATGGCGAAATTCTAGCCAAGCGCGGGACCGCTTCTCAGTACCGACGCTGGTTCAAGCGATAGCCTTGCACGTCAGGACGCGGGACGTTCTTCCTGAGGATAAATCTCGCGCTGGTGGGCGCGGTCCCATGCGATCAAACCATTGAGATCGTAGCGGTAGGGCCCGTAGGCGCAAAATGCCTTTTCGTCGAACAGGCGCTTGATCCCACAACCCATGCAGACCTGGTAAGAATACCCGTGGGAGCGGACTGGCCAGCTCATCTTGCTATGCCAGCAACCCCGCAAAAGCACAACAGCAGCGCCAGTCAGGCCCGTAGCGGTTACGCCCAGGGGCCATAGCCAGCGCGATCTTTTCTTCTTCGATTCATCTGCCACAGCCTGTAAACTCCTATGTTTCAGAAGGATACCTTTAAGCCGGGGCACGGTGCAAGACCTAGCGTCCCGGAACCGGGCTGGTCTGTTACGGGATTTTACCTAGCCCATCCCATCGGCCCAGACCTTTAGGGGCGCCGGTCAATATTGCGATCAAAGCAAATCCACTGTAACTTAATGACTGCCAGTACGGCGATCCCCCAATGGCCGTACCGGATCTGTGGATCTGTAATGGTTGATGCGCACGACATCCCCTCCGGCGCCGTGCCGGCTGAGGAAAAATAATCCACAGGAATTTCCACTGCACAAATGAGTGCCAATCCGCACAACGCGAGCCCCGGATTGTCTGACGACGGGTCACCTGGTAACCGGTTACCTGACAATGGACTGACTGACGGCGGCGGCTCGATCATGGAAAGCGTGACGATCTCTTCACCCGCCGGCTCCCGAAGCGCGACGTCATCCGCCATCCACGCGCCGGGACACGAAGTTCTACAGGCGCTGCTGGCGTTTTCCAGCCTGCATGAGCAGATACGCCAGCGGCGCGCCCTCGAACGGAGCGGCGAGCCGTTGAGCGCCGATGTCTGGGAACTGGAGCAATTCGTCCTCGACGAAGTGTTGCAGCTGGTGGCGGAGCGCGCCCTTACCCTCACCGGAGCCGATGGCGTGGCGGTTGCCATGGCTGAAGGCGACGCCATCGTTTGCCGGGCTGCGGCAGGAACTGTCGTGCCTGAGCCGGGAGCCCGCCTGGACCCGAAATCAGGTTTTTCCGGAGCTTGCCTGCGCAGTGGCGGAATCGTGCGCTGCGACGACACCGAGAACGATCCGCGGGTGAATGTGCAGGTCTGCCGCCGCCTGGGTACCCGCTCCATCGTGGCCGTGCCTATTGCATCCACGCATGGCACGCTGGGTTTGTTGGAAGCCTTCTCCGCCCAGCCCTTGGGCTTTAACGACAGCGATGTTCGCAGTCTGAAACTGCTCGCCGAACTGATTCTGGCTGCCATGAAGCCGGAGGAAGAAAACCGGCTGGCCGAAATTTCGCAGCGTTTGGTCGCGGAGCCGGCAGTCGAAACCCCAACTGGCAGAGTTCAGGGTGAAGACGTTCCTGCCACCGAGAGTACAAGTGCGCCGGCTGAAGCTGAAGAGCTAAACATAAGTCCGGAGACTCTTCAGGAGTTTGGGACGAAACAGAAATTTACATTGGGCATTGCAATCGGGCTTTTGGCGCTCGTCCTGGCTCTGGCGATAGTGGCGGGAGCGTGGTGGAAGTCGCGGCACTCTGCTGCTCCGAAAGCGCAGACGCCGCCACCAGTGGCTGCAACTGTCCAGGCACAGCCTGAGCCCGCCCCGCCTGTACCGGAAGACGAACCGGCTTCAGGCACCGACGAAAAGCATTCTGCGCGGACCCTGGTGACTGGCATATTCCACGCTTCGTCGGCCGACTCGAGTTCGGTGATTATTGATATGCAGGGTGAAGTGCAATACGAGGCCCACCGCCTGGGCTCTCCGGAGCGTATCTACATCGACCTGCACGATACTTCGCTGGCACCCGGCATGTTCGGCAAGACCATCGAAATTGGAGACGCCCGTCTGGAGCGGGTTCGCATCGCCCAGCCCAGAAAGGGCATAAGCCGGGTCGTGCTCGAAACCACGGGTGAGTCCGACTTCTCGGTCAGCCTGCAGTCCAACCCTTACCGGCTGGTGGTGGAAATCCGGAAAAGAGGCGCCCTGGATCGCGGTGTCCCGGAGCTGCCAAAAACCGACATCAAGCCGCAAACCGTGCTCCTGCCGGCGGCCCCCGCGCGGGTGCAGAACAAGCTGGAGGGGCAATTGCGGACACGGGTCCCGAAGTTCCGCCTGGTGCTCGACGCCGGACACGGCGGCTGGGACCTGGGAACGGTGGGACGCAAGGGCCTGATGGAAAAGGATGTCGTACTGGATATCGTGCGCCGCCTGGGCAAACTGGTCGAGAACCGTCTGGGCGCGGAAGTCATTTACACTCGCCAGGACGACACTTATCTTCCCCTGGAAAAGCGGACCGAAATCGCCAACCTGGCGCAGGCTGAACTGTTCGTCTCCGTGCACGCCAACTCCAGCGACGATTCTTCGGCGCGCGGTTCGGAGACTTACTACACCAACACCTACTCATCGCTGCGAGCGCGCACTTCCGGCGCCGATGCCGAAGGCGCCGCCGCCGAAAACGTCAACTGGAACAACGTCGATATTCGCGACAAGGTGCAGAAGTCGCGCCGCTTTGCGGTTGCAGTGCAGCATGCTCTTTATCACGCGCTGGCAGTCCAGATTCCGGACATGCGCAATCGCGGCGTGAAGAAAGCTTCTTACGTCGTGCTCACCGGGACTTCGATGCCCGCCATTCTAGCGGAAGTCTCCTTCGTCAGCAGCCCCGCGGACGAAGCCAGACTGAAGAGCTCGACGTACCGTCAAAAAATTGCGGAGGGCCTGTACAAAGGCATCGCGCAATACGCTGCCACGTCACACGGCGTGAATGTCGCCAGCGCCGCCAGCAAACCTTCAGGACTGTAATCAAAAAAGTAGCGCCGGCATCATGCCGGCTGTCCGAGGGCATCTTGCCCTCGGGTGAGGGCGAGACGCTCGGGCCGAGCGCAGCCCGGCGCGAGTCTGCGAAGGCGATTTGGGAAGGGCATTTTGGAAAGGGCATTTTGTTTGCCCGTCGCGATCGGTCTGGGTCGCCTATTGCGTCGGCTCCGCATTCTTCAAGGCATCGTTCAGCCCCTGGCTGCTTCTCAGCGGGCCGCCTTCGATTACGCGCCAGCCGTCATCGTAGCGGGCAAAGCCCACCGTCGAATTGTATTCCGTGCCATTAGTGTAAAGGGCAGCGCCCACTTCATTCACCGGCGCCCAGCGCCACTGGAAATCTACATCGGCGAAATTTCCGTTCTTGCGGATGCCGCTCAATCCCAGCAGTTCCCGCTGCGCCACCGGTACGCTGATGTACTGCGAAGTGGCGGCGGTGGCCGCAACCCAGTCGCGCAGAGCGTCAACTCCCAGCGGCGTGATTACCACATCCCAGCATGGCGCCGGACCAAGATCGCCGCTGCAGGCGGCACCCGTGGCGGTAATCCAGCCATGCCGGCGCAGCACCAGATATTCCGGCGAAGTGTAATCCTTGTTGGAGATGACTCCGGTGCGCAGCCAGAACAGCTGCGTCATCTTGAAAGTTTCAGAGCCCGCGATCAGGTCGGTCGCCAGCCGCCGCGTAAGGAAATCGCGGGGCGAGCAGGCGACGGTAAAACACAACACCGCGAAGATGAAGGCCGCTTGCCGTGGTCGCATCCTAGCTCGGGATTGTAACCAAACGTGAGCTTCCCCGCGGCAAGAAAGGACGGTCCGCGACCTGACCTTCGAACCTGGCCGCCCATCGCCCCGGAATCACCGCGTGGCAGGAAGGGCACTTGCCTTCGGGCGTCACCCGGTAATCCTGCACAAAATAGCCGCTCCGCCTGATCAAGGTATCGCCGCACTGGTGACAGTGCGTGTCTTCAAGATCGCCGACCTTGCCAGGCAGATTTCCCGCGTAAACGTAGCGCAGACCGGCTTTTCGACCGATCTCGGAGGCGCGCACCAGATCGCTCGGACGAGTGTCGTCCGGGTCATCCATTTTGTAGTCTTTGTGAAATGCCGTTACATGCCAGGGAATATGGGGCGAGACGCCGGCCAGAAAATCGGTCAGGCCTTTCAGTTCGTCGTCGGTGTCATTGAAACCCGGAATCAGCAGAGTAACGATCTCCAGCCACACTCCCATGTCATAGAGGGCCCGGATGGTTTCGAGAATGGGCCCGATCCGTCCTCCCAGTTCGTGGTAGTGGCGATCGTCGAAGCTCTTGAGATCGACCTTGTAGAGATCCACCCAGGGCCGGATGTATTCCAGCACCTGCGGGGTGCCGTTTCCGTTCGATACAAAGCCGGTGACGAGTCCGGCAGCCCGGGCCTGCTTGAATATCTCGACCGCCCACTCGGCGGTAATCAGGGGCTCGTTGTAGGTGCTGACCAGAACCTTTGCTCCCTGTCGCAGGGCATCCTGCACCAGGGCCTCGGGCGCGGCCAGCAGCGGCGCGGACACCGCGTCCGGATCGCGCAGGGCCTGCGAAGTCACCCAGTTCTGGCAATATGCACAATGCAGATCGCAGCCCAGCATTCCGAAACTGTAGGCCAGCGCGCCCGGGTAGGCGTGGAAGAAAGGCTTCTTTTCGATGGGATCGCATTGCACTCCGCCAACGTAGCCCCAGGGCACGTAGAGCACGCCACCCCGGTTGTAGCGCACCTTGCAGACGCCAGGCTGACCATCGGGAATGGGACAGCAGTGTCCACAGGCGTGGCAGCGCACTCGGTTGCGATCGAGCTTCTCGTACAGATCGCCCTCACGGACATTCTCGTTGACGATGTCGCGAAGGGTCGGCACAGAATAGAACCTCTATTTCTATTCTAGACCTTGAGAGCCTATCGGGAAGAAGAAGGGGAGCGGCCGGCGAAGTTGTTGAGCCAGTCGTTGGCCTGCTGTTGTGCCGCCAGTACCTGGCTCCGGCTCATGCGGGAGGCGAGAACAGCCACCCGGTACTTGCTCGCCTGGTCGCCGCCGGCTTGCGCCAGCACCGACCAGTAATAGGCTTTGGTCAGGTCCTGCGGTACGCCACGTCCCGCCCAGTAGTATGCGCCTAAAGTCGCCTGGGAAAGAATGTGTCCTTGCTCGGCGGCCAGAGTGAACCACTTTACCGCCTCGGTGTAGTCCTGTTTGACCTCTTCCCCAGTTGCGTAACGCGCGCCCAGAGCAAACTGCGCCGCCGGATCTCCTCGTTCAGCCACCTTGCGCAAACTGGCCAGATCGTTGGCGGAGGCGGGCAGGTGGGTAGATTTCGAAGAAGCTTGCGCCTGAGGCTGAGCTGCGGACCCGCTGGACGAGCGCATCTGGCTTGAGATCCAAGGCGCAACCAGCCATAACACTGCGAAGACAAAAGTGGCGATCGCGGACACGAGCAGAATCTTGTGCCAGCGCCGCTGGCCCGAGGGCTTCACAGCTGTTACCGGCCGGGAGGCGGTTACCGCTCGAACCTCGACCGGCCGGGGCTCGATGGGCGCTGGCGATGTCCGCGGTGAAAAGGCTCTTTGTACTGGCGCCGCAGAATCGTGACCGGTCGCGATCGGAATCAGGGTAGGAAGAATACTTCCCGTCAATTGCTGGAGAGCGCTGATGTCGTTGGCGTTGAAGGCGTAGGGCTGCGGTGAAAATACTTCCAGGAGCCCGGCAACCTTGCTCCCCGGTCGAATCGGAACGGCCACCATGGAGCGGATGCCGAGGGCCTTGCAACCCTCGCGATCCACACGATCATCGGTTTCGGAATCATCGCAGCGCAACGAGCGACCGGTGCGCACGCATTCACCCGAAAATCCTGAACCTACATGCAGGCGGGTGCCAAAAGGAGGCGCATCGGGGCCGGCGCTGGCCAGGCAAACCATCTCGCTGTCGCTGCCCTGGGATAGCGCGATAGCCGCCCCGGTGGCCCGGGTGAGGGCCAATGCCCGCTCCGCCGTCAACTGGAGCGTGATCTCGCGATCGAACCCGTTCGGCTCCACTTCCTGTTCTCTTTCTCTCTCGCTGGCTGTCTCGCTGGGCAAGTCTCCGAGCGCTGCACGACGCCGACCATTCCTGGAAATCGCCGCAGGTCCGGATTTCACTTCATCTTGCGCCATACTATGCGAAGCCAGCAGGTTGTTGGAAACATTGTTCCACCGATCGGCCGCGGGCGAGGTTGCACCGGCATGATCAAAAGCGGTAAGTACGTTCACAAAAAGCCACTCTTTGAGCTGGTTCAGGGACTGTCCCGGTAATTGGGCAAAACGAATTCCGGCACGTCCCGAAGTGTCTGACCAGACCACTTGCCCTCTGGTCCAGATTCGCGTCTTGGTTTCCGAAAGGTCCAGACAGAGATTCAGATCGTGTTGGGCCGGCAAATGAGAAGACGTCTGGATGGACATACCGGCTTCGCTGATGTCGAGGATTTCACTGAGCTCCGGCGAGTCTCCCGGAGATTCGTTGACCCTGGCGTAGGCGGGACTGTGCGCTCTGTGCCGCAGAACGCGACGGCGCTCAGTACCTAACTTGGATTGCCGCGAAATACCGGCCAGGTTGATCCCGGTGGGTTCCATACAAAGTTCCTAACATACTAACTCAGACCGCGATGACTGGCGCGGCAGTTTGCGGAAAAGCCAGCGAGAGTTTGCAAAACCACTCTCCGGCGGTGCCGGCTACGCGGTCTGGCGGCGAGGTGAGAGGCGGGAGAGAGCGGCCACCATGACGCTCGAGAGCAACTGCATGGTAGCGACGTCGCGGTCCGCAAAAGCATGGGGCACGGCGGAGAAAACCTCGAACACTCCGAGTGTCCTGCGAAAATGGCGCAGCGGGGCCGCCAGGATCGACCGCACTCCCAGGCGCTGGCAGGCCGCCATATCCACGTGGGGATCGTATTGCGCGTCATGGCAGAGCACGACCTGGCCAGTGCGTACGCAATCGGCGGAAATCCCGGAATCGGACTGCAGGCGGACGCCCAGGTCAGGCGCATTGCGCCCGGCGCGTGCCCGGCACACCATTTCGTCGCCCTTGCGCAGCGCGATGGCGGCGCCGCTCGCGCCCGTCAGGGTTTGCGCCCGCTCGGCGATCAGGCTGATGGCAGGCTCCAGATCAACTTCCGCGGGATATGAAAGGGTTGCAGAATCAATCGGCACCACGGCAGGTTCCTGCGCTGTACGCCTGACGTGACTGCGTCCAGGGGCCAGCGAAGCGAACGACACTGGCAGACGGTTGTCCGGGGCTGGAGATGACGACAGTGGCACCGTACGAAGCAGTTCGTGCACCAGGCGATCGAGTTCAGCGTCCGCAATCAGATGTGCTGTCTGCTGCTGACGTAGCGATCCCCCCAGCACCCGCGACAGGCTGATCACCGCCTGGCTTCCGCAGGCCAGACAGCACGGCGTGTTGTTTTCGCTGATCAATTCGCAGGCCACGCAAAACACCGCGGTTTGCAGACCGAGAAAGTGAGCGTCACGAAACTTGTACGAATCCATCTTGCCGAGTTCTCCTGCCTGGAGCGAAGTAAGACCTTAAACTTGGCTGCGGCCTGCAAGAAGTGACGCGATTGGTTCAGCCTGTGGATAATCCTCCCCCGAAAGGAGTGGCAAAACTCGTATTCTCCGAGATCAGTTCCCAATCTCCCTAGGTGCCCGATTGCCTGAACGATCGCGAAACCGATGACTCCGGGGGACGGCTAGCTTTCCCCGGAAGGCGCTCTTTCACGTCGGGTGTGTCCTCCGGTGCAAAGAGGCTAGTTCTAGGCCGGGCCGCCGATCTGGTGGTCCTGGCTGATCGCTCAACAAGAAACTCACCACTCTCGGCATGCTGCTGCGAGAACTGGTCGAACAATACAATATTAAGGGGCGCCGGCCTGCCGTGTCCGTACTCTTCCGGGATCGGTTTGTAACCCATTGCCAAGAGCCAGCCCTCACATACATCTCCGCGCCGGAAGCGCAAGAGAGACTCGATTCGATGGTTCAGGACTTCGTCGAAATCAAAATCGAGTCCGGGGGCGAATCGATAAGGAGCTCGACCCTCGGGGTAGCAGGGAAAGACGCCCCGGTCCCAACATGTCTCGACCTCGAATCCTTGCACAGTTCCGCTGCGTTCCGCCAATAACCTCACCCGAAAAGCGTACAGAACCTTCGAAGGAGAGAGCTGGGTTATCAAGCTTTCCGGGGAGCCGGCAATCGTGATGCGCAGGAAGCGTTCGTTCTCCCGCCATTCATCGGGAATATCGACCCTCGTCCCCGCGGCCTCTAACTCCCGTGCGATCGAAAGATATTTTCCCTGTTCCCTCGGAGTGAGCTCCGGCTTATAAGTGGGCATTTGAAACCTCCTAAATCCTACAAAACCTACACTCCTACACGGACTCCTGAGCCACAATCGTATTAGGCCCGGCGCAATCGGCACAGCCTGGCAGCTCGGGTAAATCGAGTCCAAATCTTCGTACGAGCCGGTGCAGCAGCCGGGTACTATCGCCAGAAAAACGCAACACCTTGCCGCTTCCGTTGCGGGGGCGGTCGAACCCATGGCCTTTTAGGATCCAGCCCACTTCTTCTGCGGAGTACTCGTAGGACCCTCCGCGGATCCGCACCTTGAGGTTCAGGTACGCAGTGATTTTCTGGACGCTGAGCTCAGGTAACTGATGCGCCGGTTCCCAGAGCACCTCGAGAACGACGAGGTTGGGATCAAGGTCTCGGCGCACCTTTACGTCTTCAACCAGGCCACAAAGAAGGGGAGACACGATCTCGATCAAACCCGGTTCGTGCCGCACGCAAGCGAAGAGGGTTTGAGCAAGTTCGCTCTCCGCGAATGACAACCCGCCGTCCGAGATACCACCTTCCCGTGTCTTGTACAACCAGTCCAGGCGAAAAGCCAAGAACTTCGCCTGTAGATTCTGTGCGAGTCGGGCCAGTGCTTGTTGGTCGAGCGGAAGACCAGTTGCTGCAGACGGCAACGAAATCCAGAGGGCTTCACCGTCCCATGCGCGTGGACTCGGCGCCATACCGGTAAAAATCGCCTTCGAAACGACCCACTCCTGGATCGTGCCCCTTTTCCCAGGGACATTCACTCCGCGATGATTACACGCACACAGCAGCCGGGACATCCCCTGGGACAAGTCGGGCTGGTTAATCAGCAGGCACGGATGGAGGTCCATCGGCAAACCAACAAGAGCGGCGCGGTTGATTCCGGTTAGGCTTAAAGCCCGGCGAGACCCACATCCAAGCAGTTGAAACAGGTCGATGGCGCGGCCCATGTGTGGTCCTGAAATCAGGAGAACCGGTGGGCTCGGCACCACGTCAGCCAGCCAAGTGCTCGCCACCCACAGGGTCACTTGTTGGGCCAGCTCTCGAGGAAGAGCCAGATATTCTTCAAGCAAGCTCACAACGTCAGCAAAAAACTCGACCGCGGAGCCGCTTCGGTTGATGTCACCCGGAAATCGGATGGCCCGTCCAATGCTCGGGTGCAACTGGGGAGCAACATACCAGACTCCGTCACGTTGAATCCGGGATGCGACCCTTGCCCGTTTCCCGTCCCAGAAAAGGAGGCGGGGTCTACAAGCATCTCGTGAGCTCACTAAGTCGATCACGCCATCGGAGAAAATTTTCCCCGCGGTGACGACATCCGCATCGTTTTTCCGTGAATTGCGCTCTGAGGTTTGACGGCCGTGTGCTGGCATGGTTCGCCCCCGAAAGTTCGGATACCGCGGATGAACCATCTCGGGTGCGGTCGCAGAAGTGAGCGAGCTTCAGACCGAGAATGGCTCGATTTGCGGGATTTTGACTACCTTGATCCAGACCAGAACAACCTGAAGACTTACTCGTTCGAGGGGTATCGATCTCGTTCCGTGGTGAATACTTCCCTAATCAAAAGCAACTACAAATGACGACGTAATAATAATACAAGGGCGTACGGGGAAGCAACCCTCTCGTTTCACACAGGAGGCGGTAGCGAGGGTACCCTTTACGGCCTTGTATTTGCTGGCATGTCTTTTCGGTCTTCCTGCTCTCGCGCAATGCAACCCTCTCGACCAATGGCGAACTGCTGCCGTCCATCTTTGGCGCAGCCACTCGGTGGCCACGGCCTGCGCCCAGATTTTGCCGCGCGAAGTTCGCTGCTGTCCGGGGCGGGAAGAGCGACCCCAGTAGCGAGCCCTGCCAGTCTTGAGAAAAACCCGCATCCGCATGCTAACTGGCTCCCTGGGTCATGGATCTGGCCGTTTCGTCGCAGCGTTTGACATCAACCGAAACCGGTCCGCGCGGACCCTTGAACTTACCCCGGGTCACGAGTTCGTACAAATTCCTGTCGTGCACATACAGCAAATTGGGATGCTTCGCTTCCAAAGCGGAAAGCAGTTCATCCAGAACGCGCAAGGCCGGGCCCCGAAAATCTTTCAGCGAAGAATGGAAGTTGATGGAGTGCATAGAAATAATGGCGGGGATGCCGCGTTCAAAGCAGCGTTCCGCCAGCTGCACATATTTGTCCAGAGGAAGACCGCGTTCGAAAGGCTCCACGTCGATCGTCCGATGCAGATTCAGTATCTCCCATTCGTCCATGTAGGGAGGCAAAGCGCCGCCGCTGCCGTCCTGAGCAACCCGGACGCCGCACTGCGACCATGCCCGATGAGTGTCACCGTTCGCACGATATCCAGGGGCGCACGCAGAGAACGGAACGGTGGAGAAAACTCTTTCGAACTCCCGCGCTGCTTCGGCGATCAAACTGACTTGAGTGCCGGCATCACGAAATCCCGCTTGCGGTTTTTCGGGATTGCAGTACTCGTAGCCGATCCAGGGCATTCGCCAGTAAATGTAGGGCGTCCCCGCTTTCCACAAAGTGTGCAGCAAGTTGTTACGATCACCGGGCACCGCCAATGCCCGCTCCACTGCCAGCCGGCAAAAATGAGTCAGCCCAAGCAGTGCCGGATAAAAGACGTCGTCGGCAATGCCCTGACGGTAAGCTTCGAACAGTCCCGGCCGCTTCCACTCTCCAGGCAGCCCTTGGCTCAGAGGGATCGTATGAATGTGTTCAAATGCGGTGCCCGCAATCTTTCGGAAGTCCAAGTTTGCCAGCAGAAAATTCATCACTAGGCAAGCCGCACGGCCGGTTGAATCGCGGTGTCGCTTCAGCATGTCCCGCAGGGCAATTACGTCCTCGGAAGTCTCCAGCGAGTAATAATCGTAGGGATTTTGACCCAGGCAAATTCCGCTTGCTCGGAGCTGCTCATAACCTTCGCGGTCGCGCACGCCAACGCGCCCCCAACCATCGCTCTGCAGCAGGACCAGAGGCCTGGAAAAGGAAAAGAACTGGGAAGTTTGCCCCTTGCTGCTGTGCCATCGGCTTTTGACAGAGTCGAACATGTTGTCTGGGTTTCAGCTTCAGAACTTATGGATAAAGGCAAACAGCTGAAGTGATGAGCATTAGCGTAAACAGCGGGCTCCAACGCACGCTCTCAATTCTTTTTAGCATGGTTTCCAGCGGACCACGATTTTAACAGCACAACAGACTATCGTTCACCAAAACGAATGTCACGAGCAGGATCCCCGACTTATTTGCTTCCCCCGCGACATGCTGGGGGCGATCCCACGGGCACACTCAAGTCTCTGTCGATAGTGCGCTCGATTGGCGCAAGGTGCGCGCCAGGTATTTATTTACCGCAAGCGAGAAGCCATACCCAAGTGCCCTTCTGACAGTCTTCCCACCCATCGTCTAGCCTCTTCGTGTCCGTCCCACAGTTGTGACCGGTATCTGTCTGTCCGATTCTTGAATACGTCGAGGACATTCGCTGCCGTCTGAAGCTCATGGTGTTACCGACTGAGATTCCCCCCAGATATAAAATTGACATGGCGTGTCCACCCTGCCATCGTCTCCTCGTGAATCCGTCTGCGCAGGTTCCAAGACTGTCCTCGGGAACATCAGGAGAGAAATGAAATATCAGCTTGTTGCTGGTCTGTGCTTCGCGTTCATTCTTGCACTCTTTGCTGGATCAAATGGTTACAACGTTAAGTACGGTGGCGGGTCTTTACCTCACACCCAGGCTGGAACCGACTTGAATATGTATATCGGATCGAATCAGGTCCGGTTTGTGAAAGACGAGACCCAATTGGTCACAATACCGGCTTCGAGAATTACTGAAATCAGCTCCAAGAAAGACTCTGTCGGAATGACTTGGGCCGATGGCGATCAAAAGGGTGGACTAACGGTTCAGTGTGACAAGAACGATTGCCGAGGTGTATTGGCCAGATTAGAAGGCATGACCGGAAAGAAGGCGGTAAATTCGGAATCCATGACCGTCGAGAACTAGACAGTTCCAGCGAGAGGTGCTGCAATTCCCGCACCTCCGCTCACCCCCCACTCTTTTCCGTATATGGTGCCCCTCGGCCAACATGGTGTCCGCCGTTTCTGGCCACACGCGCACCCCGGGATAGCTGAAGTATCGTGGTCAAGCAGCCTCCTTCTTCTGGGATGAGAAGACAATCGTCAGTGAGTTGGGTACTCCCGATGCTCGTCGACAACTAGCGACAAAAGAAATATCTCCCCTTTGGAAAAGACCTCTCTGCCCACCTAGTGTGAGCCTACAGATCCGCCTTCCAATCTCTTGGAAGATTGAAAGCAACGACTGAAGTCGAACCCAGCGTACGGGACCTACAGGCACATCATCATCATGGAACCGGTACTGCCATCACTTCCTGTGCCCGCGCCGCCTTGTGTCAGCTTCGCAATGTTGCCGTACTCCAGGAGGCTCGGAGGAGTGTAGGTCTTCTTTATGCCGAGCTTGGAAGGTTCGACTGACGAGATCTTCTTCTCTACTTCGACCATCGCTTTGCTCCATGAAACCGGTTGAATTTCACGTGGTTGAGGGAGGAGAATCCCCCTTGACCCATAGCTCCGTATCCAGGCAAGCTGTTTCTAAACCAGAGTTCCCAGATCATCCATAGCGGCCAAGTGTGCGGGACCAAACCATTATTCGATTGCTTTTGGCTTCCCGCCTTGCTGAAAGCTGGAATCAATGTAAATTATATCTGATTGCACCACAATTTCAGCCGCCAGATTGTGGAAACGCTCTCAACGGCGATCTGACAAGCTCAAAAGCCGGTCGAAAGCTCACCCCGAGAGTGTTATAAGAAAAAAGGGTCGTATTGCAGTTTTCCGTCCCAGACCCAACGCCAAACCGAAAAAAACCGACTGACTCTGTGAGGAGCAGCTGGGGTTTGGAACCGCGAAAGCGAGGATTACATCAGGGGCTGCAGCGGTGCACGCATCCACGTTGTCGGCTCTCTCGCAAGAGCTGATGGCTAGAGCGTAACCGATTCCGCAGCCCTTTTAAACTTTACTCGGCTGATCAATGCGTCAGCGAACTGAAGTGCGCGCCGAGATAATATGGCCAGAGCACAATCGCGAAAGCCCCTTTCCAAACAGCTAAGTGTAGAAAGCCGATGGTGAAGAGCCATCCGGCGAACCACACCGTCCCCATAAAGGTGTGCTGTTCGATTCGTATTTTCTGCTTATCCTCTCCGCGCGTATCTGGTGCCAAGATTCCCTCCGCTGCTGTTTCTTCCAACAGGCATTCGGCCCGGCAGCATTGTAGCCGCAGAGCCTCACCCATCCAAATCAATCCGTACACTGAGCAAGTCGGTCCCGAACAGACGTACGGCGGCCGCATTCATAGAGCTGCCAGGCACCTGACCAACAAGCCAGCCTTGGCGCGCATGCGGATCATCGTTCCAGAGCAGGTGCGCCGTCCCAGTGTGCCAGCGCGCCCGAAGCCCTTCACGCAGTTTCAGCCGCACTCGTGGGTTCTGTTTAATATTGCGGACGTATCCTGCCTTCATGCCGTGCTCTGCCACGATCCAGAATTGTCTGCCGACGAGTGCGTCACCCACCGGAGTGCTGCGCGCCTTCCCGGTCTTGCGACCGATAGTTTCTAACAGCGCACACCCTGGGGCACAAATACCGAGGGCAAATAAAAGCTTAATCGGCGGGTTGAGCGCATATTTCTGCAGCACGTGAACGACTTGATGCTTCATTTTCCACCATCACCGCCGTACCGCAGCAGTCTACGCTTTTCACTGCACCAATCTTGGGTAATTGACTCCATTCTTCCACCGGGCGTACGTTTGCCTCTAAGGAGTCTCCCCCATGAATGACAATCCCTCGAAGAAACAACCAGCGACCATAACAGGCGATCCGCAAGACATCGAACTCGAGCAGCAGATTCCGAGAGCGTGCCTATGAACTCTACGAGGGCCGCGGCCGCCAGGACGGTCACGAACAGGAAGATTGGTTTCGCGCCAAAGAGGAGATTACGATCAAGAAATTCCGCACCGCCACCGCCTGATTTGTGCACACATTCCCAGCCAGAAGTGAGGCAGTCCCCGGACCCGCTCCGGGGCTCTTTTTATGTACGCTAATGCTCCACCATCATTTCAATCGGAAATTTGAATCGGGCAGAGTAACATCTGAAACACGGCAGAGCCACACTCTCCCCGTAAACGCGGCAATCCCAACTGGGGACGGTTTATGCGGCCAGCTTCGGTTCCTCTGTACGGAATTCGAAATGCAGGTTAGACAACTGCGCTTAACTCCGGAATAGTACGGCCTCAGACCTTCCGCATACATGGCCGCGACAGGCCGGAAGGGTGGTCAGACCATGACGAAGGAACAGCCGCGGAAGGTGCTGCAAAGGCTCCGAACGCGCTGGCGCAAAAAGCTAACTAAAACACTAGAACCACCACTTGCCAAGCTGGTTTGATCACGAGGGCGTTTGCCTTTGCCGACTGATCATGCTTAGGCCTGGTGCCGCTCGGTGGCTGGGATAGCGGCTAGGTTGAAGTCCTCGGAGTGCTTCAGCTTAACGTGTGCGCGAAACGCTTCGTACAGCATTTCACTGGTTTTTCCCTGAGTACTCGGGCCGTCGGTCACGGCCTTTTCGACGCAGATAATCTCATGGCACTCAGAGCACTTGCCGAAGCGATGACTCGCGCGATCCATTTCTTCCTTTGGTCCAAGCCAAGCCATGTCGGTCAATTCTGGCTTTTTCATGCCCCCAGTTTCCCACACGCCAGACGGTTTGGCTACACTGTGGATATCCACACTGACCCCACTACCAAAATCTGCCCTCATGGCGTTCACCCTGCCGAATCGGACTAGGTTGCTTCCTACGTTGTCCGGGGATTTTTTCATTCATCCGTAGTTGGCGCACGATTCATGTAGTCCAGACAAATTTCCGGGAATGGCGCACGACCGCTTCCCCGGTTCGTTGGCGTCAGTGGCTACGTTGACTTTAGACCGACTGGCCTGTCAGCCGATGTCTTCCGCGGGTGTGATAGACCCGCGAAATATCAATTCTCAATATCGGCCCTAGCTCCGCAACGTTTCCTGCCTCCGCCAACGTCGCGGTCAATTGTTCGTCCGTCATATCCTCCTAGGTGGCACCTAAGGATAGGCCGGATTCTGGCTACGCCACAACCAATACGCCACACTCTGCTGTTTGTCACCTTTCCGCGTGTGACGACGGTAACGTTCCCAAAAGCGGCCTAAGATAGCAGTATGGAAGCATTCGATATGGCTAAAAGGTCACCCATTCCCGGAGAGATAGATATAGGTATCAAGAAAGCAGTGGAAATTCTCAAGGCCAGCGGCATAGAGACATTCGAGTCATGTGAAGGAGGCGCCGGTCACGCCTTCACTGAGCCGACAATCAGGTTCCATGGCACACCAGAGGCAGGGTGGCGTGCCCTAGGGATATGTCTCGCCCATGGCCTTCCGATCCTCTGCATTCGGCGGGTTTGGTACATTCTTGACTCGAATGAACCGACCGGCCCGAAGTGGGAAGTAGTTTTCCGACAACGGCCGTCTTAACCGAGTTGGATGCACTCCTTGCAACGTTCTTTGCCGCCAGTTCCATACTCGCGATGTATGTCCAGGATTTTCTTGCCCTCCGGGCAATCCTCGTGGTCGTGATATACGTTCCAATACTCAGGCCGATATTCCAGGGAGTCAGTGTGGTACGGATTTGACTTGGCCATCTTGGTTGACCTCCATGGCCCGCGATTGTACCCCTCTCCCCTCTTCATCCGAGGGGAAAATACATTGGCGAAACTTCCTGGAATTGTGAATCAGTTAAAGATGGAACGAGACTCGGTGGAAAAACAGTTGTCGGGAGAACTCCGGGTTGCGCGCGCCGTATTCCCGGATTATTTCGAACTCACACGGGAGATTCGCCGCGAGAGCCGCCTGGCCTGACTCCCCCGGAACTCTGCCCCAGCTAGTACAAAAATCCGCGGTCACGTCTGTTTTAGTTGTGTCCAGTGCTCCCGCGAAGCAGGGTTAACTGCACCAGGGTCATATCACGGCGTACCCGGAAACAAATTCAGATTTTACAATTTTAGACTACCGGGAGGTGTTAGTTGGTGAGGCTCGATATCTGAATAACTTTCGACACTCGAGTCTTAAAAACCCGTCGAAGACGGGAATGTAAAGACCACCCTTTTCGAGGACGAATTTGCACGAAATGAGACAGGCACGCCATTTGAATTGCTCGGTACCATGTTTCTTGCCGTAGGCGGTAATGTCTTCCTGTGAAACGCCAAACACCACGGCTCCGATCTTCGACCAGACGCAGGCACCGGCGCACATCGCACAAGGTTCATGCGTGGAATACAGCACGAAATCCGGTAGATACCGGCCGTAGCCGGAGGAGACATATTTCAATGTTTCAAGCTCCACGTGCTTGATGGATGAACCCGACGTTTTTACCCGGTTGCCGGCCGATGCGATAACCACTTCCCGATTTCCAATGAACTGCGTGATCACGGCACCGATGGCATAGTCGCCTCGGTCGCGAGCGCGCTTTGCCTCCGAGATCGCAAGCTGCATGAATTTTGTCTTCGGTTTGTAGGTTGGAGGAATCATTATCCTACCCCTCCCCCGTTAGCAGCCATTCAACACTCTTCACAAACTCCCGATTGATCCGAAACAGGATCTCCGCCTCCATTTTAACTTTGCCGCGTTCTACCGCAGAGAGATAGTTCGACTGGTTCCGATTTCCGCTAAACCCTTCCCTGTCGGTACCAGCCACGGAGCGCATCATCCGGACGATGGTCTTAAGCACTTCCCATTTCCGCTAGGATCCAGTCCACGCTCCGAGAAAATCGCTCGGAGAGCAGCGATTCGCACCTCTAAGCTCCTGGGGCTTTCCTCTTTATCGATGGCAGAAGCAATGTTCGAGGGGCCCGATAGCATCTCTGGGCCGGTTCCGACTTTCCGCCTGCACCCCCTTTCCAGGGCCGTCAGCCATCGGCGCCGACGGACCACTTCTTCGTCCATCATGGCAATGTGTGCAGCAGGGCCTCCGAATGCAGCCGTCCCAAGCTTCAGGAATAGAACTGCAAGTGTCCCGCAGCGCAGTCCTGCCGTCGGCATGAGCAGCGTCCGACAATTCAGCTAGCCGTTGGAACTTCGGAATCGTGCATCAAACGAAAGCCGCCCGCTGCCGACTGCGATTAGAAACACTAGACCCAGAAACATGCAGAAGTCGGTTCGAGCTTCATGCATCGTGCCCCAGAACCCCGTCTTTGACAGCATAGGGACCTTCGTTGTCGCAATTGCGACGGAAATGTCGATCAGGAGGGGGATCGCGGCAAGTCGAGTAAAAAGACCGACAATAAGCAGCACGCCGCAAGCGATCTCGACCACACCAACAAAAGGCGCAGAGAAGTAGGGAGCCGGAATTCCGATCTTCTCAAACCGGCCCACCCCGAGAGCGGCAGGATACAGGAACTTCTGAATGCCCTCGGACAAGAACACCCATCCGACCATGACTCTCACCAAGAAGACGGAACCAGGGGCGGTTTCATCAAATAACCAGTTGCGGAGTGACATAGAACTTCCTCTGCGAAACTAAGCGTTATAGCTGGAACCCGCGTCGTCGACCAGAAAACATGGCCGAATCCAATCTTGTGCCATCTGATGTGAGATGTCTTCTAGGCACAGCGTTTCATCATGTCCGACAATTCTTGCCGAATCCCCAGAAGTTTTCCCTCCCGTAAGCGTGAGCCGATTTGTCCAGCGCGGTATGCTGACTCTTAACCCAATATCGGTATGTCGCTAATTGTCTGCCTTATACTGGCGAGGCGCTCCGAAATGTGGTTCGCATCCATCCATCATGATTACGATCATAATCTTTATCGCGGCATCCATTTAGCGCGACAGAGCAGATCCCGCATTTGGAGAGTGTTTGACATCGGTAGCGCACAAGCCTAGCATTGATGTTGAGCAAGCCACGTTTTCTTACTCTTTCAGGTCCTCTGAACTAAGTCAGCCCATCTGAAGTTTTCCGTCTTAGATTCCCCCTAGGAGGAACTGCGTTATGACACTATTGACCCGTTGGGAGCCTCTCCGTGAGTTCTCTACCATGCAAGACCGCATGAACCGTATGAATCGTCTTTTCCGTGAGTCGTATAGCCCCGAAGGGCCGGAAGAGGCGTTGACAACCACCAGTTTTGCACCCCCAGTGGACATCTACGAAGACGAGCACAACATTACTCTGAAGCTTGAAGTCCCCGGTATCGACGAAAAGGACATTGATGTCCGCGTCGACAACAATACCCTTACCGTCCACGGTGAGCGCAAGATCGAGAAGGAAGAGAAAGAAGAGAACTTCCGTCGCGTCGAGCGGCGGTACGGAAGCTTTACCCGCTCGTTCACTTTGCCCAGTTCCGTGGACCCGGCACAAGTGAGTGCGGACTACAACAGAGGTGTGCTGAAGATCAAGCTCGCCAAGAAGGCGGAAGCCAAGCCCAAGCAGATCAAAGTCAACGTGGGCGGCGAAAAGACCCTCGAAGCCAAGGCGTCCGGCAAGGCCGCGTAAAACCGGCAGGAAGTGAAGAAGTGGGGAGCGGCTCACATCACTCCACATTTGAAGAGGAGTACCTTGATGAACGCAATTAGTGTTTCTTTCGGCTTGCTTGTTGCGCTATTCGTGATCCTGCCGCTCTACAAGACCCCTCAAGCCGAAACCACAGGTCGCCGGTACGGATCACAGAGAATGTGCCCGTCCTGTGGGTTGATCACATCTCGATTAAAGGCATGTTGCCTGGAGTGCGGTCAGTCTCTTACAGCCGTGAGCGTGATTCCCATTATCGGGAAATAGAGCGTAGGTCGTCACCACATACGGGAGGTTTTGATCGTCAGAAATCAGAAACATGAAAAGATGAGGGAGATGTCAGATGCTGGTTGCAGAGAAAACAGTCGATTTATCGTGGATTTCAGTGAGAGACAGACTTCCATTTGATGGCCATGAATGTGCTCTTATCTGCCGTAACCCGCATTCCAGTGCGCTTAGAAGAGCGATCGGGTGTCGGCTTCATGGAAACTGGGAAATTCAGGATTGTGCGCTGGTGAATTGCGATGTACGCGCCTGGTTAAAACTTCCTTCGACTCCTCCCAACATGTAGGAGTTGTGTGAAAAACCATGAATAACACTAAATTTGTTGTGAAAGTGAACCGTGGCGGTACTCACGTCGCCGAATACGTGCAGCGGATCGATCCGACACCCATCCAAATGACACCCAACCGTAAGCTGGCGCTGGTCATGGGAAGATTCACGGCCGAAGACGCTATCAAATCGATCCAAAACTCCCGGTGCAGACCGGAGCTAGTTTCCGTACAAGTGGTGCTTAGTCCGGAAGTGGCGGCACCAAGATAAACAGATACGCCCGAAATCCTGTCGGATAACGGGCATTCTTGTTGCCACCTAGACCGGCTTGACGCTCTCAGCCTTCCAGCCCTTCGGGCCCTTCGTCACGAATCAATTCGGGAACGGTCCCGAGTGGACTGAATCTCATTCTCCACTGTGGTTTCCCCAGAAATTTCTTAACTGCATCGGCGAACCCAGCGGGGTTGTCGAAGTGTACGACATGTCCACCATCGATTACGTTCAAGATCGTATTCGGCCGTCGCAATGCCATCTGCTCGACTGCAGCTTGAGTTGTCACTCTACTGTCGCGGCCGCGGATCAGCAAGGCTGGACAATCCGTGGCCAGCCAATCTGGCCAGTGATCACCCGAAAGGCATCTGCCGGACTCAACGATCTCGCTGGGCTCAAACGCGAGAGTCCATCCGGCGGTAGTCTCGCGGAACGAGTCTATGAGATATGGGAGGAATCGTGGCCCCACACGCTCCGCGAGCGCCTCGCGGGTCGCGAACCGTCCTTCCCATGCGAGCGCGAAGCTTAGGTCATCCCAAACTTCGGCGCCAATATCTTCGACAATAAGACCGCGAACTTTTGTGGGATTACGCGCGGCGAACTGATACGCGTTGACTCCGCCGAGGGAGTTGCCCAGTAGAATGAAATTGGTCAAGCCGAGGTGATCAACGAAAGCCTCCAGATCGCTAATATAGTCGTTGCGACTATAGCTCGACGCGTGATCCGAGTAGCCGTGACCGCGTTGGTCGAGTGCCACAACTCGCCATTCGGGTGCCAATGCTGCAGCGAGTGGTGCAAAGGTCAACGCCTCCATAACGTGCGCGTGCAGGGCGATGAGCACGCGACCGTTCCCACCCCAATCAAGATACGAGAGCCTCAGGGCATCACGGCAAAACTCAAATCTTTCCATGTCCACAGAATATAGCGCCGTTGACTCAATCGCCACATGCAAGCCCAGTTGTAATCCCCGATGTTCAGTTGGTGAAAAATCGGCATATCGCTCATTGAGGGTTTTGGGGCTATGGCCTGATTACAACACTGATCACTTCGAAAGCGAGTATCATCTGCCCTGGGTACCTGATCGATTCCTGTTCATTAAAGAAGCGAAGACCCGGTCGGAAACGAAATCCAAAGCAAGGTCGGGAGCACCGAACGTGAAAAAACTCCTTCTGTTCTTGCTGTTGCTGGCACACGGACTCCGAGCGCAAGAGCGCCAGACAGACCCTACATGGCTGCATCGCTACGTTCCAGACCTCTCGGAGACCAAGGCGGGTCTTACCTCTCCAACTTGCCACTACCGGGCTATTTTCGGCGAGGGAGACAAAGAGAACCGATCCCTGCAAAGCGTAACTCGCTTCGGCGAAGTCTCGTTGGATCGGCATGGCAATTGCCAGACCGTACTTTACGACCGCCAGGAAGAGATCTATTTCGTCGTCGAAGGGGCGGGCGTGCTGCACTACGAAGATCAGGTTCAAGCGTTGCGCAAGCACGACTTTACGTACTTCCCTCCAGGCGTGAAGCATTCGATTGCAAACCACTCGGATGAGCCACTGCGCCTGCTGGTGATCGGGTTCAAGATCCCGTCATCGATTTCAATCGGGGCGCCGATGCCACATCCGAGAGTCGCAAACCTGGAGGATGCCAGGGAGGAGACTGTCAGCGGTCACCCGAACTCAGTTCTGTACAAACTTCTGATCGGCCTGCACACCGGAAAGCGAGACTTGATGGATGAGGCGTACGTGATGGACAGCTTTTTCTGGATGGATTTTGCGTCCGGAGGCACGAACTGGCCTCACCACCACCAGGCCGCTGAAGAAATCTACCTAGTAATGGACGGCCGGGGCGAAATCGTGGCCGGCGGCGGGACGGACGGCGTCGAAGGCCGCTATGCCGCCAAGGCAGGAGACGCCTACTACTTTCGTCCCAACTGCACGGTGGGCTTTTACAACCAGGACAAACCGAGCGCCAAGGCCTACATCTTGGCTGTTCGATCGCGCATTCCACTGCATGAGGATGAAGAGTAGGTATTTAAATCTCGGCGGTGTAGAAACGCATATCCCGAAATCCAGCTGTCGACCTTTTGTGAAGCGGGGTAGTTGGCGAAATATCGCATAGCACTCATCGACCCCATCGGAAGAAGTCATGGTTCCTCGCGAGCTGGATCGGGGCCCTGGGGTGGTCGCAGCGAAACGAAAGGGATTCTATGATGGACCATACATACGGATGGATGGGCGGAGGGATGTGGATTTGGACGGTGATCGGCATCCTCCTGGTGGTACTGCTGGTTGTCGCGATTAATAAGCTGTCCAAGAAATAGCGCGGACGTTCACGACGCGCCTGTGAAGTAAACGGTTGAGCCTGAGGTAATCCATGCTGGTCAAAATATCCACAAACAAAACCGTGAGTGAAGTTGCAGCTGCCTTGCATGCTGCTGTCCAGGCCAATCACTTTGGCATCATGCAGGTTCATAACCTCAAAGAGACCATGGCGAAGAAGGGCGTGGAGTTCAAGAAGGAATGTCTCATTTTCGAGGTCTGTCAGCCGCAACAAGCGAAGAAGGTTCTCGAACAAAACATGAGCGTGTCGACCGCGCTTCCATGCCGAATCTCTGTTTACGAGGAGGGCGGTAAAGCCGTCCTGGCCACATTGAAGCCCACCACTCTTTTGGCGATGTTTAACTCGCTGCAACTTGGGGGCGTGGCCCAGGAAGTGGAGGACACGATTGTGAAAATCATGACCGAGGCAGCGTCAGGCTAATTCGCTGACCGTTAGGATCGTCGAGATACCAAACCCCAGGGGGATCAAAGTGCTCGATGGCGTGATGCTTCTGTGGTTCCTTCTTACCGCCATCTCGCTGTTGTATGTGGTGATTGATATTCGTACCACGCCGGAATCATCGGTCCTCAAGTGGGGTTCATAATACTCACGGCGTACACGGGGCCACTGGCCGTGGCAACCGCGGGCAGGGGAGAATGAGAGCTGTGAACTACAGAACAGCGAGCGTCATTGCATAGGTGAAGCCGGAGGCGCAGATGTTCCCGGCCCACGTGTCCCAATGCCAATTTCCATGGCGGTGTTCTTCGGGAAGACGACTTCGTTTCCACGTGCGATGAAGTGAGAATAGACCGACATTCCCGCCCCGTAGGCTCCCATGCTGTACCCCAAGGCAGCGAGGGAACGGCCATGCCGAGCGCCATCCCGACTAGTTTAAATCCTCCGAGCCCGCCAGCGCCCCGACTATTCGGATCGCCGCCGCTAAGGTTGTCGTGATCGCGGTCGCCTTCATGACACGGAGCGGCGAACCCGCGAGAACCGCAGGCGCCCACGCTTCGGGCAAGGCTCACGCCGACTGCTGCCGCACAATGTGTGGATTTTGTGGAACGATCGAAACCGAAAGAGGCGATACCTACGGGCCAACCGTCAGGCTTACCAAGGCACATTACCACATGAAGATGACGGTTAGAGAGAAAAATTTTGAGGAGCACTGGCCAAAGGCCGCAGTTCACCCGCCCATCCCGCTGCCGTCCATCCCAACAGTTGGGTATCTCTATTAGGCCATGTGGCACATGCCAGTGTCCTTAATCGCGTGGTTGCCGGGCCGACTCTCGGTTGTCGATGGGTTCATCGAGGGCCAAGCCGCATGCGGTCGTGTGAATCATTGCGCTGCGAAAGTCCGCCCCGGACGCTTCGCAAATCATCTCTGACCCGCGATACTTAAATGTGTCAATTCCGCCGTCGCGATAGAGCACAACCAGAACCGAAAAGTCGCTGTCGATCGCCGACCGGTACCGCATCTGCCTGGACTGCTCGGATTCAACAAATGTGCCCGGATCGAAAATGTACGTTGCGCAAGCCATACCGACACCCTGGATCCACGTCGCGTAGCACAAGTTCACCGGGAATCCCGTTAAGCGCGGAGCCCAGATATCGTCCCAGTCCGAGGCGATAGGGTGTGGAATGGGTGCGAGAAACTCACGCGACCTTGTTCCCTTCAACATGTTCCATCTCTTATACCACAGGCCCGTCAGGGAAGTGACGCCGGTCGAAGTCCGCTTTCGCTCTCAGTGTGTTCTTTCCGGAAGAGACACCTCCAGCTTCCCCTTTTTCGGAATCAATGCTTCCGCGCCATAAAAGCCTTCCAGAACTATTCCGGTAAGATCGCTGCGGAAATACGCCCGAAAGTCGTGGAAAGCTGCATTGTCATGAAATCAATTGCACTCGGCACGGAGACAACTACTTCGCAACCCATACGACGAACGTCAACTCGTCGTTTTCATCGTGCCCGGTGATCTCCCAACAACCGGGCGCTGGAAAGGTTAAGCCCACCATCATGTAATTCCCGGGAGGACCGCTTGCACCGATGGCATTTGGCCCATCCACAGCAAGCGGCGGGGGCCTGAGAGTCCAGCCTACGCCCCGTGATCTTCAGTTTTGCCGTCGGCTCCCGGCGCGAGTCATAGCCTGCTCGCCACCAGCCCATTTTCTGTCTGAGCCCTCTCCACGCTCCCTCTGCGGGCGGGATTATCCACAGCCCGTCTGAGCCAAACCAAAAACTACCCAGACGTGGTTCGGCAGGATACGGATACGGGGGCACGAAAGGCTTGTCTGAAGGGTTCGTGACGGGACAAGTCTCAGGCACACGAGAGGGCTTTGCTGTTCCTGACTCCTGGGTTGGAGATGCCTGCAAGAAAAATCAGCAGACACAGCAGAGGAAGAAGGCGTGGGAACATACAGCCTCCCGTTGCACTCACATTTTACAACTTTCAGCGGTGTTTCCCCGCGCAACCTTACCAAATCACGGACGGAATACAACAAGCGGGTCAACGGGTGTAATTGATTCCACGACAATGTCGGCTCCGACGCCCGAGTAAAGTTGGTGCCAACCAACAGGCTCGGGAGAGTCGAAACGATGATCATTATAGATTCCGGTGCCGATGCCACAGCAGTTGCCGCAGATCCCGGTTTTCCCAGCTCGGCACCTGATTCCCGCTATCCTGTAAGACATAACTTTCCTCCTGGCGGGAGCGGAGAGCGTGCTGCGAGTTCTTTAAGCAGGGTCACAGGCTATCGCCGCTCCCACAGGAGGGGAGCGACAACGCCCAATTATTCGCTCAACCACGCACGCTCCGAAATCAATCTCGCCGCTCCGAAGTCTCCTGATTGGGCGTCTCGCTCCTCTTCACTGGTGGGTTCGAAGTAGTAATCATGATCGCAGTTGCGACCAAGAGATGCATGGGGCGGACCAAGTTCCAGACCTGAGACGATTACGAGCGAGCCAGGACTGGTGCCGTGGGAGGACTCGAGTGGGAATCGGCGACGGCTGGGACATATCACCAAACAAGGCAACTCTCTGTTGCGTTTCTTGTTAGTGGAAGCGGCCCAGGTCACAGTACGCAGCCTCCCAGAATGGCGCAGTAAGTATTTCCACCTGGCGATGCGGCGGGGGCGGAAGATCGCCAAGGTCGCGATGGCCGCAGACTCGCGGTTCGGATGTATTGGATGATGCGGGGAGGGTGGAATTACGAGCAGTTGAAAAAGTTCGGTTCGCACGCGGGACAACCCGGACATCGAGGTGGTGTGCGCTTAAACACCGAGTAATTGATTGGGTATCCCGCTCCCCTTCACCGGGGAGTCTGAAGTAGTAATCATGATCGAGGTTGTGACCGAAGAGATGCGTGGGTCGGACAGAGTGCTGACCTGAAAACGATTACGAGCGAGCCTTGGTTGGTATGGCAGTTCTTCAACTAGAGCGAAATGGCGCGCTCTTCCGAGTGCACGGACTAGTACGCTCGAAATGTGCTTGACACCGCCGACATTGTCAGAGAGGCGATGTTACGCCAATGCTTCGAGGGAACCTGACATTTCCGACCCATATGCGCTTAAGCGTGCGATCGAAAACGGTCGGCGTAATCGTGTTCGACATCTAAACTCTCCTTCGGCGCGTGAATTGCACCTTCGTGGGCCTTAGGCAATCCCCGAGTCCTCACGGATGAACGCGGATGATCGTCTTTCCCTTGATCCGCTCGGTCCGGTTGAACGTGGCAACCGCATCGTCGAGGGCAGCCACGTTGCCGATGTTTGTCCGTAGCCGACCAACCCGGACCCGCTGGACGAGCTCACTCAATTGGGCGCGATCGGGTACGACGACGAAGTCGACAGTCAGGCCGCCAGAGGGCCGCGCCTCGGTCGGGCCGGTGACGGTCACCAACGTTCCTCCGGCGCGAATCAGGCCCGCAGACCGCTTCCCGATGTCGCCGCCGATGACATCGAAAACCAGATCGACTTCGCCGACGTCTTCCAGGACATCGTTATCGAGGTCGACGAACTCCTGTGCGCCGAAGTCGAGAGCCGTCTGACGGCCGCCAGCGCGCCCGGTGCCGATGACGTACGCGCCGGCCTCACGTGCGAGCTGGCTCGCCATCGAACCGACTACGCCGGCCGCACCGTGCACGAGAACGCTCTGCCCCGGGTGAAGGCGGCCGTGCTCGAATAGCCCCTGCCACGCGGTCAGGCCCGGCATCACGAGGGCCGCGCCCACCGTGAAGTCAACGTCGCCCGGCAGGGGTGTGAGGTTGCGTGCCTCGACGGCCACATACTCCGCCAGCGTGCCGTCGCGATACCAGTCCGTGAGGCCGAACACCCGCTGTCCAATCGACAGCCCCGTCGTGCCATAGCCGAGAGCGGTGACCACTCCGGCCAGTTCGTGTCCAGGGATTGAAGGCGTCCGGTCACGGCCGACCCGATCGGTCCAGGTCGAGGGCCACGTCAGCTCATCCCCGGTGAATCCCGACGTACGAATCTGAACAACTACGTCGTTTATCGGCGCCTGCGGCTCGGGCCGCTCCACCAGCTTCACCCCGGCCGTTCCCGCAGCCTGATCCGTCACCACAATCGCTTTCATAAGTCACCTCCCTGTGTCGAGTTCTTGCCTGCAAGGTAGCCGCTCCACCCACGAAGCCTTTCCATTTTGAGATGAATGCCCGTTGTCGGATGGTGCGAGTATATCTGCACAGCCCGTGGACGTAATCAGGCGTTAGCACAAGCCTGCGCCGTTTGTTCGCCAAAATCAGGGGTCAATGAGTGAGATGGCGATGTTACGACAGTTATCAGTTCAGCAGCTCGCCGCGGATCGCTGGTGAATATCGACAAAGTGCGAGGGCTGTGAACGTTTCCTCAAGTTAGCTGCGAACGTCTCCAGATTATTAGTGCACTGCTCAAATTCAGCATGCTGCCATCGCCTTCGCTATCTGCAAGAGATTGCGGAGATCGACCACTCGTTTGCCCGCGAGTAGTATCGGGTCGCATTCCCTCAGGCTCTGCCTGCCCCCTACCTCGATCCTGGGAATCAGATGGTAGTCATGGATTGCGGCATTGGCGCCGTCACACCTGCAAACCAGGCTGATGAACGTTCGTTTTGTCCGATAAGGGAGAACCCAACGAGGGTGACCGACCGGCGTCGTTGTCGCCTGACAAACAAGAACCCCAATAATTGGTCCTCCCGGTAAACGAAGCTTCGGCCGATGTCGCGAACTGCGATGCAGGAGAGCGGTCCGGGGGAACAGAGTTACTATTTCGTCTACGACCTGCTTCCTCAATGCCCAAATCCGGTGCACCAGGTCTTTACGCCAGAAGCTCCTCGCGCGGATATAGCCGATTCGTTTGTACGCGTTCATCAATCCCCCGAAGCGGGATTTATACATTTGTGAGCAGGGAATGTATCTGCAATTTTCGATAAGCCCACGGTTCAAACAGCCCTCTTTTTCCAATAAACTTCGTAAGCCGGAAAGCATCTGCTCGTCACTCTGATACTTTCGGAACACTGCTTGCGCCGCGAGAAAAGTTCTTTCATCGACAAGTGCCTCAAACGCATGTGGCACCTTTACCCATGATGTTTCTGGTAGTAGGACTTTCTTTTCGCCCAATTTCTTGGCGCATATTCCCCAGACAAGACATCCCATATACTTCGGGTTGGTGACTATTTCACTAACGCCGTCGCGGGTCCAGCTTCGCTCGAAGTACTTGATCTTTCGGGTGTTTAACTCATTGGTCACTTCATCGAGAGTCATTCCTTCGGTTATCAAGCGAAATACTTCACGTACGACAGCAACTTCCTCGGCCGGGCCCGGAATAAGCCTGACTCGATCCGCATATATGGCTTTGCGATCACCCATCGCCAGCAACTGTTTCGGGGTTCCGTCCGGCGAGCAAATAAGCCGTCTTAATCCGTGCCCGGCCATCCCTCCATTTCGGAAGCCGTGCTCTGCGTTTCTCCGTGATCGCTCAAAAACTCTACTCGATAGCTCTCGACTGTATTCTGCAGCCATCACTCGCTTCAATGTCTTCATGATTAGGCTTGACGCGGTAGCATCGTTTGCAAACGCCTCCGCGCAATAGTGAACCGCAAAGCCAGCGCGCTTGCACATGAACTCGTAGTAGGCCGCTTCGTCTATGTCTTGAAAGCGGCCCCATCGGCTCACGTCATACACAAGAATCGCCCTGTACACCTGAGGCGCAGCTACAACATCATTTAAAAGTTGTCCGAGAGCCTTTCGATGCTTCAGAACAAGGCCGCTCTTGCCGGCATCAATGTAGCTTTGTATTACCTCGAACCCATGCTGGGCCCCATAAAGACCTATGACGTGCGCCTGGTTCTCGATTGAATATTGCTGATGTTCCGTCGACATTCGGAGATATTGGGCAGCAGGAATTGGAGTAGCATGCATTTTGTTGATCCTCTTACTACCGCCCCTGTAATAATCGGCGCAGGCCGTTTTTCCGCAATACTGGGCCGAAACTTGCTGATCGGTAAACGGGGCGATACACTTTAACCTCGTGAGCATGATTTGTGCTCAATATCGACCATCTTTTTCTGCAGTGCGGTCGCATCATGGGGCGATGAAGGCCAAAGAAGCGCCGGCGCTCTCGGTTCGCTGCCCTAAATGCGGCGCGAAGCCCGGAGAGGGAGTGCGAACTGGCTACTGGCCAACCACGGTCGAACCCGCATCGGGACAGGCGCATAATCGCGACGGACGAGGGAAAGTAATGTTCGCAAAACTGAGAGCCGAATTGAAGGCAATTACGGAGTGGAGCCGTCAGTCTCAACCTATCCGAACTCAAACGGAAAAAGAGGCCGTCACCATACGTGAGATACGACGACGCCAAATCGCTCGACAGTTGGCCAATATCGTGGCGACGAACTAGTAAGGTGTCCCGGTGATTTCGTAAGTACGGATTCGACGCCAGGGATCAGTATAAGTCCAGCGAAACGGTCAGCCGATTTCGCGTAGGCGCGCGAATGTTCCGCAGGGCATTACGGGCTAGATCGGCGACCGAGGTGAAAACGCCACGGGCAATGACGTCACGCTGACTTGGCAACCACAACTCGCCTCACCCGTGGGACACGTGCTAGTCCCGCACTATGTCGGTACGTGTCGAGTGGGATGTGTTCTCCTTGATCAGCGGCCTTCCCTCCTCACTCTCCGCCGACGTGCGTTGCCGTCTTTGTTCGAATGCTTCATCGGTACCTTGCCGCTGTCCGACTCCGCGCAGACGACAGCGTGCCGTGCGGCCTAAGCCTTCTCCCGCCGCCCGGCGACGCACTCTTGCCGCAGGCGTCTGCGAGTCTCCCTGTTCTCGTGCATGAGCTTCAGGCGTGTCTGCGGTCGTCGACTACTCCCGACTCAGCGGGAGCTCGTGCTTCCGTCGCCCGTTCATGTTGCCCTCCGCGCATTCCAACGATGGCGGCGTCCGGATCGCATCTTTTCGGATCTGGATAGCCCACCCCGCCTATCCCCTGTCTACGCTTCCTGCGTCCCCGCGGTAGCAGCGCAAGACTCGAGGCCGACGGATCGCTAATTCCTTACTCGTAAGGCTCTTTCATCCTCTGCTTCATGCCGGTCGAAACCCGGTCGCACTGTAATCGCGATTTATCAACAACTAGGCTCTCGGACCGAGCCAAACCGCAACTTTATACATGGTCGTCGAGGCAGCTGTATGCCTATGGTCCATGGAATTTGAAGGTACCGAACTCGACAAAGCACCGTCCATCCACCCGACTGAATTACCCGATCTGGCGGAGTATCCATTCCGAAGGGATTCTGTTTGGTCTGGCACGCGATAGAAGTGCAATACGTGCGTTTCCCGGCAACGCCATCGAAGATGAGAACTGAGACTCCGTTTTGTTGTCCCTCGATTAAATTCCGAACCTGTCTAATTTCGCCTACTGGGTAACAGGCGTCAGATCGCCCCCAATGCAGAAGCCGCCCAACGCGTTAAGCGCGCCTTTGTTCGATAGCGACCTTGCAGACCGATCCCGCGTGGAGTGATCTGCGCTAGAAGCAGGAGTGCGGTTCCTAGCTGTCTCACAGCCGTACTGCGTTACTCGGCACCAAGGACTTTAGAGCGGCAGCCTGTGTTGGTCACCTTAGGGGCAATCGCATTCGAAACCCGCGGGCTTGCGGATCAGCGCACCTGGCTTCCACCCCACGCCCCAACGCCATGTAGCCGGTAGCTGCCTCGACTTCAGGATCCAGCCACGTCGGATTTGCCAGAAACGCGCGCGAAGATCTCACGGTAGAATTGCGGATGTGACCGCCAAGTCTGTGCCGTCACGATGCGCCCGTCGCACACCGCTTCGTCGGTGACATACATCGCTCCGGCCTGCTCCGCTTCGAGGCGCACATGTTCGTAGCAGGTCACACGTCTACCGCTGATTAGCCCCGCAGCAGCCAGCACTTGAATGCCATGGCAGATGGCGAAGATCCACTTCCCCGCTCGATCGAAAGCCCGGACAATATCCAACAGGCAGACATTGTTCCGCAAGTACTCGGGCGCCCTGCCGCCAAGAATGAGCGCTGCATCATAGTCCTCGGCTCTTACCTGATCGAATGCTAGATCTGCCTCGAGCCCATATCCCTCTCCTTCGATGTAGGTGTCCCATCCCGGCTTGAAGTCGTGCATCACAAGATGCAGCCTCCGGCGTGTCGGAGCCGCAACCACGGCCTCCCAGCCCTCCTCCCGAAACCGGTGAATCGCATAAAGCGCTTCATACGACTCACCGCCATCACCCGTGATTACAAGAACTCTGGCCATGCTTTCCGACCTCATTAGGATTTCTGTTTTGCTGTGCTGGCGGCTAACTATTATACGCATAAGCGATCCAAGTGGAGCCGTTTGTCTTTCGATCCAGTTCACAACCTAAAGTCGAATGCGGATGAGACGTCCGTCATCGAGACGATGTATCCCTGCATGTGCGATCTGGTGAGCTTGCTTTGGTTCTATGCGACAATTTGTGGATGCCAAGGCCAGGGCGCTCGGCATCAGGGTCGATCACCACATGCGCGTAGTCATTATTGGTGGGACAGGTCACATCGGAAGCTTTCTGACACCCCGGCTCGTGGAGGCTGGACACGCGCTGACCTGCGTCAGCCGTGGCATGAAGCAGCCTTATCAGGTACATGGCGCGTGGAAAGCCGTTACTCGCTTAGAGCTTGACCGGGCTGCGGAAGAGAATGCCGGGACTTTTGGCGAGCGCATTGCGAGCTTGGATGCAGAGGTCGTTATCGACCTGACCTGCTACAGGCTTGAGAGTGCCAAAGAGCTGGTGGAAACCCTTCGAGGTAGGATCGGACATCTGCTGCACTGCGGAACCATATGGGTGCATGGACCCAGCATTGAGGTGCCGACCACCGAGGAGGAGCCACGCAAGCCGTTTGGCGAGTATGGAATCAGAAAGGCCGCAATCGAAGCCTATCTTCTTCAACAAGCAAGAGAGGAGCGATTCCCTGTCACGATTCTGCATCCGGGGCACCTGGTCGGAGCTGGTTGGGCTCCTATCAATCCGACTGGAAATTTCAACCCGGAGGTATTTTCGACGCTAATGCAGGGCGGCGAGATATGCCTTCCGAATCTGGGACTGGAGACGGTGCATCACGTCCACGTCGATGATGTGGCGCAGGCTTTTATGAGAGCGATGGAGGGGCGCAACGTTGCACTGGGTGAGTGCTTTCACGTCGTATCCCCAGCGGCGCTGACACTGCGAGGTTACACCGAACGCATGGCGCAGTACTTTGGCAGACCAGCCCGCATGAGGTTCCTGCCGTGGGAGGAATGGCGGAAGGGCGTTACGGAAAATGATGCCACAGCGACGTGGGATCATATATCCCACTCGCCGAACTGCAGCATCCAGAAGGCTCGAAACCTGCTCGGGTATAAGCCCCGCTATACCTCAATACAAGCCGTCAGGGAATCCGTGGATTGGTTGATTCAGAAAGGAGTCGTACGTTCCAAGTAGCGTTGCATTCAACCGCAGCAGTCATACCGCAGTTGTGCCGTGTCAGGGTCGACAGAGGCCAACCAACGCACCTGGACGACAAGTACGACCGAGAGCTGCCAGTCGCTCGGAGATTGGACAGTGAGGAGGGAATTGCCAGCATTACATTGACTGTGCTCCGCAAAAACTCCTGTGCCTCGTCAAAACCTCCTGCACTCGTAAAATAAACGACTTCCAAAGAGCGTGCAGCCAGGTGTTGCGATAAGATCTTGGCCCATGATCCTGTTGCTTCCGGGACTTCATTGGCTGGATGGTTGGCGTCTTCGGCTCCCGAGAGGATCTCATCCTCGAGAGTCTGGCTCTCCGCCAGGAACTGTTAGCTCTGCATAGCAAACGGCCCCGTCACTATCGACCATGCACAAGCTGTTCTGGATTGCTCTGCGAGACTCTGGTCCAGCGAGCGCGCCTATTGCATGAATGCGGGTGGACAAGTGGGAGGAACCACGACCCCCGGTTTGACACCATTCGTGGCCAAGCATTTTGGCTGGAATATGCTGGTTCTGGGTCACGGCCGGATTGTGTTTTCCGGGTGCACTCCTGGCTTGTGATAGATCCAGAACAACTGAGGCCAACGCCAAAGCACGAATGGTCGATTCGAGAGATTTTCAAGGAAGAGAAATAAATGGGTAAAGGAGCTTGCTGAATGAGTCTACTCTCGCGCAGGACGATGCTTAAGAACGCAGCCTTGCCAATCGCTGGGACCTTTGCACTTCCTTCTTTGGCGGCGGCAGTCCAGGATGTGAGCACTCCATACCAACGACCCAAGCTGAAGATCACAGACGTCCGCACGGCCCAGGTTCGCGTGCACGGACTGCAAACGCATATCCGCGTTTACACCGATCAGGGACTCTACGGGCAAGGCGAATCGACCGATGCGGCCGTCGGAACGGTGTCGCTGGTGAATCAGTTCCGGCGGCTTTTGGCTGGACAGGACCCGCTGAATGTAGATGCTCTGTGGGAGAGAATCCGCGTCTCAGGAATCTTCGCGGGTGCGCAGGGCGGGCAATATGTCACTGCATTGACCGGCATTGAGATCGCTTTGTGGGATTTGGCCGGAAAGGCCTTGGGCCTGCCCATCTATCAACTCTTGGGCGGGAAATTCCGTGATAAGGTGCGAATCTATTGCGACTCCGACATGGAGGACCCGCTGGGCCCGGAGTCTGACAAGAAGCTGCCGTGGATTAAGGATCAGGGCTTCACGGCCATGAAGATCGACCTTGACGATGCCACCGACCCACACCGGTTCGACCGAGTGAACTGGACCGCGAACAACGCCGAGGTTGACCGGATGGTGAGCTGGGTCAAACATGTGCGAGAATCCATTCCCAGGGAAATGGAACTCGCCTGCGACATGCATGGCCGGTACGATGCGGCAACGGCGAAGCAAGTCGCAAAAGAGCTTGAACCTTTCCGCTTGCTCTGGCTGGAAGAAGTTGTGCCGCCCGAAAATATTGATGCCATGGCGGACATCCGCCATTCGACGTCAACACCAATTGCCGCCGGAGAAAACTTATACCTGCGATGGGGATTTCGCGAGCTTTTGACCAGGAATGCCGTAGACATTATCCAGCCAGACCTTCAAAAGACAGGTGGACTCTCAGAGGGCCGGAAGATCGCCAACCTGGCGCAGATATATTACTTGCCAGTAGCGCCGCATTGCGTGGTATCGCCCATCGGCATGATGTCCACGGCGCATGTCTGCGCTTCGATTCCTAATTTCCTGGTGTGCGAATGGCACTGGATCAACTTTCTCGATCTTTGGAAGAACTGGGTGAAGGACGCTGAGATCATCCAGAAGGGTTATGTCACGGTAACTGACAAACCAGGCCTTGGGGTCGAGATGAACGAAGAGGTGGCTCGAAAAGCACAAATCCCGGGAACGACCTGGTTTGAACCCAACAAAGCCTGACGAGAATTTAGGAGCGAATGCAATTATGAAGAGAAAGCTGAGACGGATTTCCGGCGCGATTTTGTCGTTGGTCCTGGTCGCGGTCGTTGCGCCCGGCGCAAGTGCACAACAGGGCTTCTTTACCTCTGAGGACGTGATCAGGTACACGCCAGACTGGCACGGGGAGCGCTTTGCAGACGGTCGTCCCAAAGTGCCGGACGACATTCTGGATCGCATGACGGGGGTAACGCTGGAAGAGGCGTGGGCGGTGCTCCAGCAAAACGGCTTCATGCATCAGTACGAGGACGGGTGGCTCTCTATCCATCCGGAAAAGGTACTGGTTGGGCGCGCGCTAACGGCTGCGTGGATGCCCGGCCGGCCTGATGTGCAAAAGTTGCTGGAAGAAGAAGGCGCGAAGATGCACAGGCTTGGAGCAATGAACGCATGGCCGGTGGACATGCTGCAAAATCGCGATGTCTACACCTGCGATCACTTTGGGCTGAAAGAGGCCGGACCTTCGATCGGCGACAATGTCGGCAATGCGATCTATGCCAGGTCTGGAAACGGCATTGTGTACGACGGTGCTGTAAGGGACATCAATGGTCTCGATGAATTGCCTGACTTCGTTGCTTTTGTCCGCTTCTACGACCCATCGCACCACTATGGCTCGCTGAAGTCCGGCAAGCTTCTGAATTCCACCATGGTGAGTATAAATGCGCCGACCCGCATCGGTCACGTCATGGTAATGCCGGGAGATGTGGTGCTGGGACGGAATGGCGGGGTCATCTTTATTCCGCCACAATTGGCTGAGCAAGTAGTCAAATCCTCAGAAGAAACTCATCTCCGCGACCTTTTTGGACATCAGCGCCTGAAAGAAGGCAAGTACACCGCGGGCCAAATTGACACCCGCTGGACTGACCCCATCGAGCAGGATTACCACCAATGGCTGAAGCAGAATGAAGATCATCTGCCATTCCCTAAGTCGCGAATTGAAGAAATTTTGAGAGAGCACAAATGATGAAGTACGTTGGAATGTACTTGAAAAGTGTTGATTGAGACTCCGAAAAGAGTTGAGAATGAGTTAGGAATGCCTGGTTTCGATCACCAATGGTCTGCGGAACCTGCGGCGAGTTCATGAAATTGCTCGCATCACGGTCATAAAGTACTGGTACGATCCTTCCTGGCCAGAGCCTCATACACTCGACTTGGCGCTTGCTGAGTTTTCATTGGACATTCCCTTTCGGGTAACCAGGCGCAGATGGTTGCCGAAGCACAGCATGAAGGCAAGGTCCTTTGGCCCAAGGACATCCTGAAGGAACACCTCCAGGTCGTGCTTGTGATGCTTGGAGAAATGATCCTGGCTGCCGCTAGCATCCACGATCACTGGGCACCTTCGGAAGAGGCGCGTAGGTTGACGTAACATCGCGATTTCACTCATTAACCTTGGTTTTTGGCGAACAAACGGCGCAAACTGGCGAGAACGTCTGTGGCTGATGTCATAACGACGTCGGCCCCACAACGGACCGAGTAAACTCTGCGGTATCCAACCAAAAGGCTCGGGACGAAGGAGGCCGAGATGAAAATTGTAGGCTGTGATCTGCACGCAAGACAACAAACCATAGCTATGGTCGACACCGAGACCGGCGAGTTCACGGAGAAAACCATTTCCCACGAAGGGAATGCAGTACGAGAGTTTTACGCGGCTCTGGCAGGTCCGGTGGTGGTGGGCATCGAAGCCACCGGATCGATGCAATGGTTCTTGGAACTGCTGGAGGAGTTGGGGATCGAGTGCCGGGTGGGTCATCCAGCAAAGATCCGCGCGAAAGAGACGCGGAAGCAGAAACACGATCGACGGGACGCAGGCTTGATGTTGGATCTGCTCATCGAGAATCGCTTTCCGGAGATTTGGATGCCGTCGACCGCAGAGCGGGACTTGCGAACCTTGCTGCGAGACCGACACCAGTGGGTGAGGATGCGAACGCGATTGCAGCACACGTTGCAAGCGATCGCACTCAATCATGCCTTGCGAAAAGGCCATGCTCTCTGGAGTGCAGCGGGGCAGACCGCACTGGAGGCCTTGTCTCTGCCTACCTACACCGGTCAGAGACGGACGGAGTTGCTGAGCTTGTACATGCAGTTGCAGCAGCGGATCCAGGAGCTGGATAAAGAAGTAGAAGCACAGGCCCAACAAAGACCCCAGGCACGTCGGCTGCTGACGCATCCCGGCGTGGGTCCGGTGACGGCCTTGGCAACCGAGGTATTTCTCGGCGACCCGAGTCGCTTTACCACAGGCAACCAGGTGGCTAGCTATATCGGGATGATCCCGTGTGAGCACACCAGCGGGAAGCGGCAGCGCTTGGGGAAACTGACCAAGCAAGGCAACTCGCTGCTGCGCTACCTGTGGACCGAAGCGACGATGCACGCAGTAGGGAAAGACCCAGAGCTGAAACGCTTCTATCGGCGCAAGCTCATCCAGAAAGGAATGGGCAAGGCGAGGATCGCGGCGGCACGGAAACTGGGCATCCGGCTGTGGATTATGTTGCGCGATCAGATCGATTACGGAGAGTTCTGCCGCCGTGGAAAGTTGCGGCAGAGTGGGGAAGCCCAAGCGGGGATGCCTGATTTCAACAGTGGTCCTGCGCTGCAGTGACCGGGTTAACTGAATAGGCCACCCGCCTCCCCAAAGGGAGGGGAGTTTGCATAACACATCATGATCGACGGTGACCGAAGAGATGTCTGGTGGGTTACGCCACCACAATGATGAAGAAAACGGGCCGAGCCATGCGGTTGGACACACAAATCATCGAAGTAAGGCCGCTACTCCTTCGAAAGGAACAAGTGCGTCTGCGCTTACGTGAAACGTGTGCCCGAAACCACAAAAGCAAGAAGCCCAAGTCCCTTGACACAGCTGACGTCGTTAGAGATGTTGAAAAACCCCCTCTCTTGAAAAAACTGTCCCAGCCGAGGGGTAGAAAAGGTCCACCAAAATCGAGAACGTCGTTTATAGGGCATCCTAGCGCGATGAAATTTCTGCGAACTTCGAGAGTGTGAGTTTTTCAACAGCCACGCCTGATTACAACAGCTAGGCTACCCGGCGACAGACGCGAGCTACAATTGGACGCATGCCACATCCCACCCATGAATCGCCGCGCATCACACTTCGGATGATTTGTCGGGCGGGGATTTTCGGTTGCTGCATTCTACTGGCTGGTTGCAGTGAGCGAAGCCCTCTTCAGGCTTCATCGCCACAGCCAACATCTGCAAATCCCTCGCAATCCCTTCGGCACCTGTCGGAGCGCGCTGTAGAGGACCGCACTCTGGCAGAATACAAGCGATACTACGAGCGATTTAGACACATCGAAGATGTTCAGAGTACTCTTCCTATTCAACAGGAAGCGACACTAGCCCGAGACTATGCGGTCGCCCGTGAGGAATTCCACTCTTGGCTCTGGTTTGTAACCGATACCATTCAGCAACAGTCCCAACTTGAGCCACCGTTCAGAGAGGGGCAGCCTGACAATGAATACTGTCAGCGAACTGCTCGTGCCGCTGCCGCACTGAGCGCATTCGATAGAGATTTGAGTGACCTACCCTACGCCCGAAGGGCTGAGCCGGCATTTTCGTCCGAGCCGCGGCTGTATGAACTCGGACGAAGTCTGACCGTAACCTTCAGCAACCTCGACCCTGACAACGCCCGAACAGCCGGGGAGGAACTGCTAACGAAGTATTCTTGGGACAAGCAGTGATACATGCTCAGCGGATTACTGTCGTAACATCGCCATAGCACTCATTGACAGGTTTTTGAGTGCTAACGACCAGCAATGTTCAGTTAAGATTTGCCTACCCTCGTATGACATGGCTGACACCGCCGTTGGTGTGGTTTGAAATCGTCGTCCTTGCCCTTATCTGCTGGTGCATTTACAGGTTCTCAGGGCACCGAGGTTCCCGAATTGCTGCGTTGAGGGATTGGCTTGCTTACGTCGCTATCAGCGTTGCACTGGTCGTTGTCGTCGTGGTTGCAGCAATCTATGGGCCGGAGAAATCACCTGTTGACGGGAAGTGGATTGCGTTCACGGTCAACACAGTGTTTGTATTCGGCTATACGGTGAAAGTCGTGCGGCCTCTCTGGGCGAAACGGAAGCTCTGGGCCGTTATCACTGGACTTGTTCTGCTACACGGAATCATCGGAGGGGTAGCAATCTCCAGAGTCGAGCGGATTCCATTGTTTTGGTATGTTCCCGTTGATATGAGCGAAATTTGGGTCGCACTGATTGCAATACAGTGGGCCTGCCGTACACTCCTCCCGCCGAACGACAAGCCCATTTGTTGAAAAATCGCCATATCACTCATTGACAAGCTTCCGGAAATTGGAAAAAGATGTCGCACAATTTGTCGATTCTGGCCTTGTTCGTTCGATGTACTCACAGAAGGAGTGCTGGACATGCGATTCGCAAGAGCCCACCGAGAGGCTGACCTGCAAGGTGTTGAACTGCCGAGTGGAGCAGAGCTGGTTAAAACGCAGCACCGTCATTCACGGCTGAAGAGGATTGCGTTGGCCGCTCTGTACCTGTTTGCAGGCGGACTACTGTTGCTCCTAATTACTATTCGCGTAGCGTTCGACACGGGAGGAGAAACTATGGGAGCTGCGCACAAAACAGTCACTTCCACGGACGGTACGACCATCGCCTACGAGCAATCCGGCGCTGGGCCGGTGCTGATCCTGGTTTCCGCCGCCCTGGCTGACCATAGCGGCACGGTGCGACTGGCGAAACGGTTGTCCGCACATTTCACAGTCATCAACTACGACCGCCGTGGCCGTGGCGCTAGCACCGACACTCTGCCGTATTCACCAGAAAAAGAAGTTGAGGACATCCACGCACTGGTTGATGCGAACGGCGGATCGGCATTCATCTTCGGCAGTTCCTCGGGCTCTGTGCTTGCCCTTGATGCCGCGAACAAACTCGGCTCCAAAGTAAAGAAGCTCTTTATGTTTGAGCCTCCATTCATCGTGGACGAAAGCCGTCCTGCGATTCCAGAAAACCTCGGCGGTGAAATTTCGGCTCTGGTGGGACAGAACCGCCGGGATGCTGCAGTAAAACTGTTTTTCACAAAAGGCATGGGAATACCTGGGCCTGGGGTTACGTTGATGCGTTTCCTGATGCCTGGCTGGTCGAAGATGGCCGCCATGGCGCAAACCGCCCCTTACGACTTGGCTATCCTGAATGGCACGCAGACAGGGCAGTCATTGCCCTCAAATCGCTGGACTGCGGTGACTGCGCCGACGCTCGTTGCGGTCGGGGGAAGGAGCGAACCCTTCTTTCATAATGGTGCCATGTCGCTCGTCAAAATGCTGCGAAATGCAGAGTACAAATCGCTGAAGGGCATGAATCACGGAGCCGTTCTACTGTCTGCGGCGGCTCTTGCATCACAAGCGACAGATTTCTTCCTGAACCAAAACTAAGCCATGGAGTTTCGAAATGAACTGTATTCGCAAATGAGCGTTGCCTAGTTGTCGATCGCGGTAGGGACGATCATTGCTGACCGCCCCCCGCACAGACCCGGACGGGCGCTCATTAGCGCATCCGGTTCTTATCTCGGATGAGTAACGGCCAAGTGAACAGCTTGTCCGCACACTCGCCCACCCGTGGAACACGCGCAGACCCGCTCTGTGTCGGGTACGTGCAAGATGGACAAGCGTTCTCCTTGATCCGCAGCCTTCCCTCCTCACTCTCCGCCGACGATGCTCCGTCTTTGTTCGAATGATTCATCGGTACTATGCCGCGGTGTGACCCCTCAGAGACGTACACGCGGGCCGTGTGGCCTGAGCCTTCGCCCGCCGTCCTGCGAGAAATTTCTGTCGCAGGCATCCCCGAGGTCTCCCGGTTCTCGTGCATGAAGTTTCTAGGCGGGCCTGGGGTCTTCGACCACACCGGACCGAACAAGGACTCGCGCTAGCGTCCCTGTCCATGTTGCCTTCCGCGCATTTATACCGCGTCGGCGTCCGGGTTGTATGTTTTCGCGGCTCAATAGCCCACCTGACCCAGCCCCCAAAAACTGGACCATCTAGAATGTGAGTTCTCCCAAACCCAGGAGAGGAGAACCGCAATGAAAGGCACGCGACACAGCGAAGAGCAGATCATCGCGATCCTGAAGCAAGGCGAAGCCGGATTGACGACGGCGGAGTTATGCCGACAGCACGGGATCACGGAGCAGACTTACTACCGCTGGAAGGCGAAGTATGGCGGGATGGACAGTGGCGACGCGAAGAAGATGAAGCAACTGGAGGACGAGAACCGGAAGCTGAAGCATGTGGTGGCGGATCTGACGCTGGATAACCGGGCGCTGAAAGACGTGCTCTCAAAAAACTGGTAGCGCCTGCGGGACTTCGGGCAGCCGTGAGTTATGTCGAAGTCGAGTACCAGATGAGCGAACGGCACGCCTGCAGGCTGCTGGGATTGGGACGATCGACGCATCGCTATCGAGCGCGGAAGGCAGCGCGGGACGCGGTTTTGCGAACGCGGTTGAAAGAGTTGGCGGCCAAGCGGATGCGGTTCGGGTATCGGCGATTGACGGCGATGCTGGTGCGGGAAGGGGTGGCGGCCAATCACAAGCGCGTGTACCGACTCTACCGCGAAGAAGGGTTGGCGATGCGTATCCGACAACGACGGCGGATCCGCTGGAATGGCGCGGTGGCTAAGCCGGCGGCAAGTCAGCCGAACGAACGCTGGTCGATGGATTTCGTGAGCGATTGTGTAAGCACGGGGAAGGTGATTCGGATGTTGACCATCGTGGACGATTGCACGCGGGAATGTCCGGTGATCGAGGTGGATACTTCGCTGGGCGGGTTACGAGTGCGGCGCGTGCTGGATCGGATTGCGAGCGAGCGAGGACTGCCGGAAGCGATTGTGGTGGATAACGGGCCGGAATTTCGGGGTCGGGCGCTGGCGGCCTGGAGCGAAGAACGCGGGGTGCGACTGGAGTTCATTCAGCCGGGCAAGCCGGTGCAGAATGCCTACGTCGAGAGCTTCAACGGGCGACTGCGCGATGAATGTCTGAATGCGAACTGGTTCACAAGTCTTAGCGACGCACGACGAAAGATCGAAACCTGGCGGCAGGATTACAACGAACAACGTCCACACAGTTCGTTAAACTACTTGCCGCCCGCAGAGTTTGCCAGGAAAGCAGCGGAGATGACAGCATGAGGAAAGCTAGTACAAGGCTGCCACATTTTCTTCCTCCCATGGTCGTTTACACAGTTCTATTTACACCCTCCTGCTCGACAAGAAGCTGATCGATCAACTGCTCACCGACTACAAGAAACCCGAAGATATCATCGGGGAGAACGGTCTGCTCAAGGAGCTGACCAAAGCCATCCTGGAACGGGCCCTGCAAGCCGAGATGACCGATCATCTGGGCTACGAGAAGCACGACCCGGTGGGCCACCACCGAGGCAACTCGCGCAACGGGAAAAGCCAAAAGACTCTGAAGGGCGACTTCGGCGAGTTGGAGTTGGAAACCCCGCGCGACCGCAAGGCCACGTTCGAGCCCAAGATCGTGGCCAAGGGGCAGACCCGCTGGACCGGCTTCGACGACAAGATCATCTCGATGTACGCGCGCGGGATGACGACGCGGGAGATCCAGGGCCACCTGGAGGAGATGTATGGCATCGAGGTCTCTCCGACCCTGATATCCAACGTGACCGATGCGGTGATCGAGGAAGTGAAGCTCTGGCAGAACCGGCCGCTGGAAGAACTGTATCCGATCGTGTACCTGGACGCGCTGATGGTGAAGGTGCGCGACGAGGGCCACATCCAGAACAAGGCGATCTACGTGGTGCTGGGTGTCAACCTGGAGGGACAGAAGGAAGTGCTGGGGCTGTGGGTGGCACAGACGGAAGGGGCGAAGTTCTGGCTGCAGGTGCTGACGGAGTTGCAGAACCGGGGCGTGAAGGACATCTTCATCGCCTGCGTGGATGGGCTAAAAGGATTTCCGGAAGCGATCGAAGCGGTGTATCCGCGCACCGAAGTGCAGCTCTGCATCGTGCATCTGGTGCGGGCCTCGCTGAACTATGTGCCTTGGAAAGCGCGCAAGCCGGTGGCGGCGGACCTGCAGTTGATCTACCGCGCGGGCACGGTGGCCGAGGCCGAGCAACATCTGGCGCAGTTGGAGGGCAAGTGGAAAGCCTATCCCAGTGTGAGCCAGGTGTGGCGGCGGAACTGGGCGCGCATCACGCCGTTTTTCAACTATCCGCCGGACATCCGCAAGGCGATCTACACCACCAACAGTGTGGAATCGCTGAACCGGTCGCTGCGCAAGATCATCAAAACCCGGGGCGGATTCCCCAACCAAGACGCGGCGCTGAAGTTGCTGTTTCTCGCGCTTCGGCAAGCCGCGAAGAAGTGGACCATGCCGATCCATCATTGGCGGGAAGCCCTGAACCACTTCACCATTCTGTGGCCGGAACGGATGCCGGCCCTGGAGAGAGTTACGCAATGAACGCGCATCCCGCTTCTACAGAGATGGGCCGGGGAAGGGGAAATGCCCCCTTCCCCAGCGCCCCATCCCCGAAAATAACACTCGGTCGTTTACACAAAACTCTGGACACACCTCGGGACCCGGAATCAATTTCCGCCCGCCTGGGCCAAATACTCGCCCACCCTGTGCTCGAAGGCGACATAATCCATCCCCGTACTCTGCCGCAGGGCCAGCTCGGGTTCCACGCCGGAGCCTATGTTCCTCAGCATTCTTACTACTTCTCCCATGCCGTAACGCTGGCGCAAATACTGCACCCCTGATAGAGACTCAGCGTACGCCACCTGCGCTTGGGCGTCAGAAAAGCGAATGAACGGATGTTCCAGCACGGCAAACGATATCTCTTTCCGCTGCTGGAACAGAGCTGAGAGAGGCTGGGCGAAAGTGCTGGAGCTGCGAGGTTCCATCATCTGAGCCATGCCTTCGTTGAGCCAGGTAGGACAGCGGCCGCCGGTCAGGGAACTCAAAAACGAATGAGTGAGTTCATGCTTGAGCACACGCGCCAGCTCGGGATTCATCAGCGTGACGCCTCGAAGCGGGATGCGCAGCTTGCCATCGTTGATCGCTCCTGCCCAGGACGGTGCATCCGTGATATCAACGAATTCCTTTTGCGTGTACAAGATCACAATGATCTTTTCCGAGGGCTCGTAGCCCAGTTGATTGGCCAGGTCGCGGTAGCCTTCTTCCATGGTGGCCAGGAGCTGCTGCTGCAGATCGGCAGAAGTCGCGTCGCCCTGGTAGTGCAGGATGAAGTGTGCGCTCTGCCTGCGCCGCGATCGTTCCTCGACTTCGAGTTCACGTTGAGCTTTACGCAACCAGGCGGCGGTGTTTTGATCGGGTGACAGTTCCAGCGCCCTTTTCCATGCGATCACGGCTTCACCGGTGCGATCGGCATTGTATTGCGCCAGCCCCAAAAGCTGCTGCAGGCGGGCCACATCTGGAGCTAGCGTGACCGCGTGCTCCAGTTCGTGGACCGCTTCGTCATACTGACCTTGCGCGGACAGCGCGACGGCGTGCCATTCCAACAGGTTCGGCTGCTCCGGCGTCGCCCGCAATCCACTCCCGAAATAGGCGCTGGCTCTTGCGGAGTTGCCGCCCTGCATTTCCGTTATTCCGGCAAGGAAATAAGCATTCGAAGTAGTGTGAGGGTCTCCATCGAGTTCAATTTCGGCCAGCTTTATCTCATTAACCCGGTCACCCTGGAGGATCCGGCCGCGCAAAGCCACCCAATAAGGTTCGTTTTGTTTTGGTCCGCCCGGAACGGGCATCTGCAGCTTGTTGTGCCTGGCGGCCGCTGTGGTTGAGTCAGGATCCCGATGGCTGAGGTCCTGTACAGCCGGCAGGGTGCGATTTGCGGAGTGGATACTCACCGGGGGGCCCTTTCCCGGTTCGATCCTGGTGACCAGGGTCTTCGAGATTGTGTACTTCGTGCTTCCTACCCAGTATTCGATCTGCCCATCTTTTTCCGTCGCCCGGGTTACAACGATGTACATGCCATTCTTCAGGTAAAGAGTATCAGCGGAAGCGGCCGCGACGAGGGCGACAAACATGCACGCGCCCAAGACGCATCTAGCCTTGGCCGGTGCGACCATTGTGCCCCCCGGACAATGCCCAAGCCATAGCTCGCCAGATTCTGGCCAAATAGTTTCCGATGCCTGCTTCCAGCGCGCGCCCGGAAACGAAGAGGGACGGCGGGGGATGGTTTGAAGCCTCCGAGTCCACAATGGCGGGGGTGACGGTCAAGGGCGAAGGTTTGCGGACCGTGTATCGGACGGCCTCGCTGACCCAGTGCGACAGCTTTTTCACGGCATTGAGATCAGCCAGAGACAAAGCATCGGGATTTGGCGAAAAGATCGCAAACACGCCAGCCACGGAGTCCTGCACCAATACCGGCGAAACGATAATGGAGCGCACTCCGAGCTGCCGGCAAACTTCCTGATCAACCCGGGCGTCGGACTCGGTATCACTGCACCATTGCGACATCTGGCGGCGGATGGCCAATCCGGTGAGGCCGGTTTGATGATTGATCGGGTCTCCGACCGCAGTCATGGGCAGGCCAGCTGTGGCGCGACAAGTCACCGCACCGTCGCAGAGCAGACCAATGGCAACGCTGGTGGCGCCTGTCTCCAGCAGAGCGCGCTCAGCCAGGATCTGTAGAATCCGATCCTGTCGGTCGGCCGGCGCGACAGCTGCGGCTGGCGATGCCTGCGGAAATTCGTTCTCTGCACGCGTACCCGACACTTTGACCCTCGATGCGGCACGGGCTTAAATGCCGACCCCGGCCAGCTGGGCAAATGACCCTCCGTCCGGTCAAGCCCGACGCCGCCAACCTGCATCAACGCGTGGAAGGCCCCACCGGACCGGAGTGAACCAGACTGTCTCCAGGAGCGACGGCCGCTTCGGTCGAATCACGCAGCGTGGGGTTCCTGGCTTCGTAGCGCTCGATCACCAGCTGATCGCCAATTTCCGTCCTGCTCTTAATGATGGCGTGAGCCGGTAATTCGAGCACGCTCTCTGCCCGAAAGATCGGTCGCGTCACCCGGAAGGGCTTTACCAGCTCCTTTAAGCCGACGACCTTAAAATCCTTGTCGATCAAGACCAGATCAAAAGTAAACAGCATCCCAATGGTGTGGATTGAGTTTGCCGGCACAATCCACACTCCGCTGTCGGGGGCGAGAAATCTCTTGCCTAACAGGCCCACCAACCGGCTCAAAATAGAGTCGGCGACGGCCACCCGAAAAGAAAGAAAGGTTTCCTTCGTCTGGTTGTAGACGAAGACATGACGGTCTTTGCGAGACATCGAATGCTGCTCCTCTTCCTGTTTGTGACCTGCTACTTAGCGAGGGGCCTTCTTCTTCATTCTGTAAATCAGCGCGATCAGAATCACGACTGCCACAATCCCTGAAATTATTCTTACCAAAGTTACGTTATCCATTTTGCGATTCCTCCAGTTTGTTGAGTTTTACTGCTCACATGCTTAGTCAGCGATGTGTTTAAGGCTTTCTAAGATCGAGATGGCTGCAGGAACGATAATAACGATCCCGATACTTGGGAAAATAAAAAATACCAGCGGCGGTATCAGTTTGATGGTCGTCTTCGCCGCCAGTTCCTCGGCTTTTTGCCGGCGCTGAGTCCGTAGTGTCTCGGAGAAATTTCCCAACGACTTGGCAATTGGGGTTCCAAAGCGGTCGGTTTGGACCAGCATGGCCACAAATGACCGGACGTTCTCCGAATCGGCGCGGGCCGCAAACGATTGCCAGGCGGCAATTCTAGTAGCACCAGCCCGCTGTTCGAGGTTTATCTGCAGCAGTTCTTCGCTCAGTTCAGGGTGGCTCACGCGCAGTTCCTGTCCTACCCGCACGATACCCTGGTCCAGGCCCAGACCGGCTTCAATACAGATGGTGAGCAGGTCCAACCCGTCTGGAAGACTCAGGCGGATCCGCTCCCTGCGCTTCTTGACCGCAAGATTTAGCCAAAAATCTGGGATGAAAAAAGCCAAAACAAGGGTGATCAAGAAGAGAAACAGGTTGCTGGTCGCCAGAATGGCGATCACACATCCCAAGGCGACGGGCAGGACTAATCTGGCTCCAAGGAAAAGGTCCACCTGAGCGGGCTTGCGATACCCGGCAAGCATCAGGCGTCGGACCAGATCGGGGTCGGGCTCATTGGAAAAAGCACGGCGGAAGAGAGTGAAAGGCTTGGCCAGCCAATTCAGGTCTACGCCTGATGTCCGTGTCTCGGCGCCCGGTGCTTTCGCGTCACGAGCATGCCGCGTCACCTCGTCCAGCAGCACGCTATGGGCCGAGGAGCGCGGCAGCATGAACAGGGCTATCACGAAGAAGCCCACAAAGGCGAAAATTCCGAAAGCGATCATCAAAGACATAGTGACCCGTTTAGACCTTGATATCGATAATCTTGCGAATGAGAAGAATACCCGCAACCATCATCGCCGCTCCGATGTAGATCGCCTTCAGTCCGGCCGGAGTAGTGAACAGCAGGCGTTCCATCTTCCAGCTGAGCAGACTGAGGATGCCGCACATGACGAAAGGCGCGAAACAAAGAATCAAGCCGGTGATGCGCCCCTGAGCGGTGTAGATACGTAGCTGCCCGTAGAGCCGCGCCCGTTCCCTGGCCAGAGCTGCGGTCTTATCAAGGATCACCGCCAGGTTTCCGCCCGTCTCCTTCTGCAGCAGAATCGCGGTGGTGACGAAACGCACGTCATCCCGCGGCACTCGTTCGACCAGATTCAACATGGCGTCGCGTAACGGGAGACCGAGATTCGTCTCCTCATGCACGATGCGGAATTCTCCCGCCAGGGGTTCGGCGCTCTCCCTGGCAACCATCTCGATCACGGCGGGAACCGCGTGACCCGCACGCAGAGCTCGAGCCATCAAATCCACGGCTTCAGGCACCTGTGCGTCGCATTTCCTGAAGCGCCGCTCCCGCGCCATCACCAGAAACACGAAGGGCAACGAGCCGGCGCCGATTCCCAAAAGCAGGCTC
>CAWBPS010000036.1:0-272766 GCA_963790645.1 Terriglobia bacterium
CTGGAGTGTCCCCCGGGGATGACCTCCTGCGTGTTTGTGAGTGTAATTGTAATTTGTCGACAACTAGCGAAGGTTGTGATTCAGCCAGCTTCTCGGAGAAACCTGCTTCTTTAGTTTTTGACACCACATGCTCACATTCAGACTCTTTTTCGGTCGGACAAGCAATTAGGGGAAAAATGACATGTCCGTGACCTATTTGTGACAAATCACTGCTCCGTCGTAGATAGGCTGCCTTTGGTCAATTTTTCGCCACAACAACAAACCCAAATGGAGAAAATTCAAGAATGAGCACTGCACAAGTACCCGCTGTCGATATGAACAAGCTGAACGCTTTTATTGGTCAATTTGTGACTGATCTCGGTGCGGCGGTTCACGCCGGAATGGTGGTGATCGGAGAAAAGCTGGGCCTCTACAAGGCGCTTGCGGCGCACCCCATGGCGCCGGCAAAGCTGGCCGACCGGACGAACACCGATGAGCGTTATCTGCGTGAGTGGCTGGCTTCCCAGGCAGCAGGCGGATACGTTACCTATAACGAAAAGACGGGGAAGTTTAGCCTTTCCGAAGAACAAGCTTTTACGCTCGCGAATGAAGACAGCCCCGCGTATCTGCCGGGAGCTTTCGAGCTGGCCGTGGGCTCGCTGGCCGCCGTGCCACGAATCACCGAGTCCTTCCGCTCGGGCCTGGGAATGGGCTGGCATGAACACACGGACGGTGTTTTTCACGGGTGTGAAAAGTTTTTTCGTCCAGGGTATGCCGCCAACTTGGTAAGCACATGGATTCCGTCACTGCGTGGTGTCAAGCAAAAGCTCGAAGCGGGGGCACGAGTGGCAGACGTCGGCTGCGGGAAGGGGGCATCCACCTTATTGCTAGCGAAAGCGTTCCCCAAGTCTCGATTCTTCGGGTTCGACTATCATGACAAGTCTATTGAAGCCGCCCGCGAGTATGCCGAACGCGAAGGCATCGCCGACCGCGTCGTTTTCGAAGTAGCCAAGGCAAAAGAATATCCCGGTAGAGACTACGACTTTGTTACCGTGTTCGATGCTGCATGACATGGAAACCCAGTCGGCGCGGCAGCACACGTTCGGAAATCGTTGACGAAAGATGGCACTTGGATGATCGTTGAGCCTTTTGCTAACGATCAGTTGAAGGACAACCTGAACCGAGTGGGTCGAGTTTATTACTCGTTTTCCACCCTTCTGTGCACCCCCTGCTCGCGGTCCCAAGAGGTTGGACTTGCCTAGGGCTCAGGCAGGGGAGTCCCGGATTCGAGAAGTAGTTACGTCAGCCGGCTTCGATCGTTTCCGCCGCGCTACAAAACACCTTTTAATATTGTTTATGAAGCTCAGCCCTAGCTTAACCTAATTCTTAAACGCGCTAGAGGGGAGTCGTTAAAGCGAGCCCCTGTGCGCTTCCCACCAACTCCCTCAAAGCATCCCCACCGAATAACCGATAACAACGGGACAGGGCAATCAGGCGTTTACACCAACAATCCGGGTCAATGAGTGTAATGGCGATTTTTGTGCGCCGGGATAAACCGGCATGAAGCAGAGGAGGAAGAAGCCTTACAAGAAAGGAGTAGCGATCCACTTGGCCTCGAGTCTTGCGCTGCTACCGTGAGGGACACAGCGAAGCGTAGATAGAGGATAGGCGGGGTGGGCTATTGAGCCGCGAAAACATACAACCCGGACGCCGACGCGGTATAAATGCGCGGAAGGCAACATGGACAGGGACGCTAGCGCGAGTCCTTGTTCGGTCCGGGTGGTCGAAGACCCCAGGCGCGCCTAGAAACTTCATGCACGAGAACCGGGAGACCTCGGGGATGCCTGCGACAGTAATTTCTCGCAGGACGGCGGGCGAAGGCTCAGGCCACACGGCCCGCGTGTACGTCTCTGAGGGGTCACACCGCGGCATAGTACCGATGAATCATTCGAACAAAGACGGAGCATCGTCGGCGGAGAGTGAGGAGGGAAGGCTGCGGATCAAGGAGAACGCTTGTCCATCTTGCACGTACCCGACACAGAGCGGGTCTGCGCGTGTTCCACGGGTGGGCGAGTGTGCGGACAAGCTGTTCGCTTGGCCGTTACTCATCCGAGATAAGAACCGGATGCGCTAATGAGCGCCCGTCCGGGTCTGTGCGGGGGGCGGTCAGCAATATCGTCCCTACCGCGATCAGCAGTTATCGGGCTGTTTTGTCCATTGGCTTCTCAGTAAGCAGTCGCAGCAGTTCGTTACTCCGCGTTGCGTCAAGCGTTTTTCGTCTGTATCGAACTCCATCGATGTCAATCTGTCCTAACACGAGATTCACACCACGAGTTTTGATCTCCTTGTAGGGATCATGACCGGCAGGAAACACGATATAGTCGCTTTGGAACAGGCGCAACTGAACGAACGTCTGTCCGTCCTTTTGCAAGAATCTCCCTCGGTAGGTGAGAGATCCGCCATCAGACGCCGAGTATGATTTTTCTCCATGTCTAATTGACACCGGCACCATGTCCAGAATTGCTTCGTTATTCCTCACGAAGAGGGTGTTCTCATGGAACCACTTGACGTCGGGATCATCGGGAGAGACGCTGGGCATCTTCTCAAGCGCCACGTACTCACCGTTGATCGGTTGATTCTGTGCTTCCAGGCTGATGTGCTTTTGGCAGTATCCAAGGCCAGAGAGGAACAGGCAGAGGACGGCCGGGATCAATGCTTTCGACATGCTCCGATTCTAGGTCGCGCTGACACAAAGGGGAGTGCAATCACAGGCGATTCCACCAACTACGACCTGATTCGGCCCTGCCCCATGGGTCAATGAGTGTAATGGCGATTTTTCACCAGTTGGCTTTCAGGTGATGCTTCGCCTACACTGCCAAGTTCAAGCATGTGTACCCGATTGTGAGAATCGTTCTCAAGGCATCATTGGCAGTGACGGCTTTCGCCGTGGTTGTCGTTTCTGTCTGCTTGTGCTGGTTCTACTTCTATTCCGGTGACCTTCCGAACTTTTCAGCACTGGCCAAGTTCGCGCCCGACTCGCCAGCAACCGTGCCCTACCAATGTTCCAATAGTCCAGTACAAGTCATTCCATTCACTTTGGTGAGCAAGAACCTCCAGAATGCTGCGCGTGCGGCGGAAGGTAAGAACGACGAGGTTTTGGCTCGCCAAATCTCATTCGACTTATTTTGTGACTCTCAAACAAGGATGTTGAAGCGACACGTGCTGGAATACAAAGCATCGGTCCAGCTTCGGCGAAGGTTTACGTCCGAGCAACTGTTGACGATCTATCTAAACCGAGCATCCTTCGGAAATGATCTCATCGGGGTCGAGAGTGCGTCTTTGCACTACTACGGGACGCATGCTTCTGAGTTGGACATTCCGCAAGCGGCGCTAATCGCCGGGTTGATAAAGGGTCCGAGCAGGTATTCGCCTGAACGTCATCCCGACCGAGCCAAAGAACGGCGGGACGAGGTTATCAGCGAAATGCTTAGAAACGGCGGCATCACTGCGGAACAAGCCGCAGCAGCACAGCAATCTGCTATTCGGTGATTCGTATCGAACTCCCGCCCGCGCTCTTGCTCGACTGTCGTAATCGACTGTCGTAAACAGGCGCGGGTGTTGAAAAAGTCACTGAGATTGGCAGGTGGAATTCAGCAGAAGCATGTTAGAAGAAAGTGATCTTGCCCATGCTCTGGATTCTCATCGTCGGAGGCCTGCTGATCATGATGGGGCAACACGACCGCTCCGAAGCTCTGTTCTACTACTTCCGCCTGGAAGATCAGGTTCCTGAGACTCATCTGCTGCGGCTGATCGAAAAGCACATCAGCTTTGCCTTTGTGCGGGAGAGGCTGAAAGCGAGTTACAGCGATACCGGCCGGCCGTCCATTGATCCCGAGCTTCTGCTGCGCATCCTGTTGATCGGCTATTTGTACGGCATCACCAGCGAGCGGAAGCTGGTGGAGGAGCTGCGCATGCACCTGGCGTGGCGCTGGTTCACCGGTCTGGGCTTCGATCAGGAGATTCCGCATCACTCCACGTTCTCGAAAAACCGGCACGGACGGTTTCAGGAATCGAAGCTGTTCGAGGAACTGTTTGAGCAGATCGTGGCGCATTGTCTGGAAGCCGGACTGGTGCAAGGAGACAACCTGTCGGTGGATGGCAGTTTCGTGGAGGCCAATGCCAGCAAGGAGAGCCGCATCCCGCGCGAGCGGTTAGCCGAAGCGGCGCAGGTGAACCACACGGTGCGCCAGTACTTGGTGGAACTGGAGCAGCAGAACCCAACCGAAGAACCGGTGCATGAACAGGAGCAAGTATCGACCACGGACCCGGACTCCACTTACGCGACGAAGGGTGGAACTCCGGCTCGCCTGGGTTACTACGACAACTATCTAGTGGACAATCCCAGCTGCGTGATCGTGGGAGTGCAAGCGACGGCAGCGCGGATGAGTCAAGAGACGGTGGCGGCGCAAGACATGCTCACGCGCTTCGCGCAGTGGCAGGGGCGAGAACCTGCGTCGGTGGCCGCTGATGCAACCTACGGCAACGGGGAGTTCCTGCAATGGTTGATGGAGCGGGGCATCACGCCGTATATGCGAACGCGGGACAGCGCTCTCCGCAAGAACAGTCCGCTCTATGGTCCCGAGCGTTTTACGTATCTTCCCGAAAGCAACAGCTACCTCTGTCCCGCCGGCCAGCAACTCAACTATGGCGGACACAATGCCCGGAACCGTACCCACGTCTATATCGGGACCCGCAAACGTTGTGGGGCGTGCGCACAAAAAACGCAATGCACCACCTCGCCTTTGAAGTATCTTGCCATCCACATGCATGAGCCGGCCCGGCAACGTGCGCGAGCCTTGGCCCACACGCCTGGCTTCGTGAACGCACAGCGGCAAAGAAAGCAGGTGGAGGCGCTGTTCGCGGAACTCAAGAACCAGATCGGACTACGCCGGCTGCGTTTGCGCAGAATGAAGTTCGTTCGCGAGCAGTTCTTCCTGGCAGCGGCTGCCCAAAACATCAAGCGGTTGGTCCGCTTCCTCAGTCAAGTACCCCGACCGCCGCTCGCCGTGACGGCTTAGTTTCCAACCCGCGCAAGAAACTCTTCTTCACTTCGTGGCACCCACCCCACCAACGTCCGCTTCCGAGTAGCCCTTTTTCAACATCCACATTTGGAGGAAATACTCGACCCGGCTTTTCGCTTCAAGGACCAGGTTTTTTACACCGTGCGTCTGGCCTGACTGTTGTTAAATCGCCATTACACTCATTGACCTTCACGCCGCCTACTGGATCGAGTCCGGGTTCCTAAGCGGCTCCTGGACTGATGTTGTCATGGTCACGGTCTTGCCCCGCGCCGCCTGTGTAATGTGGTCTTCCAGCGTCGCCATGGCATCCCGAACGTCGCCAGCGGCCGTCTTGATGTAGTACGTTGCTGTGGTACTCACGTTCGCATGTCGCAGGATGCGTTTATGAGCCAGCTCCCAGATGGCATTGCTGCGAATTAGCTCGCGCGGAATTGGTGAGTACTAGAAAGTTTTTTGCCAGTGGCCGTTCTTGGCGACAACCAGGGAGGCCATGACTGGGCGTTTGCTTCGGCCTCCTCGCGGCGGAGGCGTTGATAGGTGAGCCAGTGCATCCCTTTAGGTTTTACAGGAAAGGGTAAAAACATGTTCGCTGTCCCGCCCAACCTCATGCGGATGTGCTGGGCCCGTCTCGTTGCACGGTTGCTGGGCGATGCTCGTTGGCTCTCATAGGCGAGGTGAAGACAGTGCCGGCAAGCCACGCTTAGTCCGATGTAGAGAATCGCAACGCGGCGCTTGCATCCGGGCACCGGACAGATAAACCAGGCGCGTGCGCCGCCATAGTGGCATGGTGTCCAGGTGATTGAGACTGCGTTCTCCATGTCTTGCCACAATCCATCATTGCAACGACGCTTGTACGCTAAAATTACGTGGCCGGTCTCAGTGCGCACGTTGATAGATCCGACCAATTGTCCGTCCTGCGACCACTGGATCGTAAGCCACCAAACAGGCCTCAGCAGCCACTCTCGCTGCCAGCGGCGCACATCCAATGGGCAATACGAAGATGTCGTGGTCCTTCTCGCCCACCGCCGTCCGCTGCCATATCCGCCCATTCCCTACGGTGAATGAACGGCCGGAAGGGCCAGATACACCAGCTGTCGTTCAGCAACGAAGTAACCCGCAGCCCTGCGGATACTTCAATGACCGCTCCCGCGAATGCCATTGCAGCCGGCCCATGATTCAACGCTATATGGGCAAAATTTCCGGACCGCTGCTTGACCGCATCGATATCCATATTGATGTGCCCGCGGTGAACTATAAAGAGCTGAGAGCGGGAAGCGAGCCGGAGAGCTCGGCCAAGATTCGCGAGCGGGTGATGCGGGCGCGTGAAATCCAGATGCAGAGGTTCGCAACATCGCGCTCGCGGCTTTACTGCAACGCCCAGATGGCTCCCCGCCATATTCGCAGTTCCTGCGACCTTTCCGCCGACTGCGAACGCCTGCTGGAACGCGCCATGACCCAGCACGGCATGACCGCCCGCGCCCACGACCGAATACTAAAGGTAGCGCGCACGGTCGCCGACCTCGAAGGCACTCCCGCGATCGAACCCAAACACATCGCGGAGGCCATCCAGTACCGTACCCTGGACCGGACGTTCTGGGCGTAAGGAGAAAGCTGGGCAATTCTTGTGTGGCGCGGGCGCCCTCGCCCGCGTGGCGCCGGCAATCAAGGGCAAAAAGCCGCGGGCGGGGGCGCCCGCGCCGCACCACCTGACGACATCCTTCCGGGTTAGGGAAGCCTAGGGAGATCGTAACCCCCAGAGTCGTTCAAGTAATAATCCAAGAAGACGGGCGGGAGCAAGCAGAGCTGGAGGGGCCAGCGGGGTTGAAGTTGCTCGACGATCTGCCAGGGCGAGAGATTTTGTTTGTGGGTATTGGGGCGGACGAGGTTGAAGTAGAGCTGATAGGTGTGAGCTTTGGCGAGGAAGTCGCCGCGGCCGGAGAACGATTCCAGATCGAAAAACTCGTCTTCGACCAGGCGGTGGACGGTTTCGACGTCGCTCTGGAAGGTGTGAGCGGCGGGCGGGATGCGGACGTGCTGGCTGTCGCCTAAAGCGGCGGGAAAGCCGGTGCGGCGGCCCTGGCGGTCGTAGCTGCCGATGAACTCGCCGCCGTTGTCGGTCTGCCAGACCAGATCGCGGAGCGAAACCCCGTAGCGTTGCAGATGTTGCTGGATGCGGGCGGCGAACAGGGCGCTGGCGGCAGCAGAACGGCGCTGGGCAAAGGCGAGGAAGAGCAGGCCGCTGCGCACCTCGCGGGCCGTGTATTCGATGACGGGCAGATCGAAGGTCTGGGCCTGGGGCCAGTAGTGGGGGATATCGTCGAGGTCCTTGGTGTCAGCGGAGATCTGCTGGAACAGACGCCAGGTGGCTTTGATGTGGGCCAGGTCTTGTTTGCGTTGATACTTTCTGCGGCGGGGATGGAGCAGGCCGTGGGCGCGCCAGATGCGCTCCAGGGCGCGGTGGCTGAGGGGGAGATCAAACTCGCGGATGAGGCGGCGAGCCCCGAAGGTGGGCAGTTGTTGACGGAGAGCGACGACTTGCTGTTCCAGGTCGGCAGGAGTTTTGCCGGGCTGGTGATGGGGGGCGCGGGAGAGTTCGAGGAGGCCGCGCAGACCGTGCTGCTGATAGCGGCGCAGCCATTTGCGCACCGTCGGGACAGTGGTTTGAAACAGACGCGCGGTGGGCTTAATGCCATGCTGGCGGGCGTGAGAGACCAGACGCAAGCGATGGTTGTAAGCGCTCCTCATTTCCCGCACCAAGGTGAAGTAGGGAGTGGGCACGGCAGCGGATTGTAGTCCCGCTCGCTGGCCTCCCGGCTTATGCGGAGCCGTCCGGCCAGCTCGCTACGGCGCTTCTCACTCATGCCCTTCAACCTCGCTAGGGGGATACGATGTGGGTAGGCTCTTCCAACATCCTTCCGGGTTTGACCAACCCTCCCTAACATGCTATAAAAGCTGGTTTTGTATCGGGCTTCCGGCAGCAGGATCAGCGTCCCGCCGGCGGCCTCTGCGGTACAAAACATCCGACGCGGCCAAGCTCAACACTCCTGTTCAATGCCGTGTAGTGGAAGCGTGTTCGGAACTCCGGCAATGCGCTCCCCGGCGCTCTCCAGCAGAGCGTCCGGTTAGTGCTGTTCGCTGGGTGGCAGTGCCTAAACACGTGATGGTCCTGAAATAGTTTTCATACCGGAGGAATTCCTATGCGCACCTGGCTGGCGAAAGCTGTGTCCGATGGACGCCAATTCGCCCATTCCTGCACCCGGACGGTGGCCGCCACCATCGCCGTCCTCAGTTTCGCGTCGATTTCCGCCCTGGCCCAGCCCGCCCACGAAGTGGGCGGCGAAGCCAGCCTCAAACTTCCCGATCTCTCACAGGTACTCTTCCTCGGCATTGACGGTCATCGCCTGCTGATGATCGGCATTCTGTTCTGCATTTTCGGCCTGGGCTTCGGACTGATCATTTACACCCGCCTGCGGAAGATGCCGGTGCATCGTTCCATGCTCGAGATTTCCGAGCTGATTTACGAGACCTGCAAGACCTACCTGGTTACCCAGGGCAAATTCCTGCTGATCCTGTGGCTCTTCATTGCTGTCGTCATCGTGCTCTATTTCGGCGTTCTATCGCCGGTGCCGGAGAAGCCGATTGCCATTACGCTCCCTATCATTCTTCTCTTCAGCCTGGTGGGAATCGCGGGCAGCTACGGAGTCGCGTGGTTCGGCATTCGGGTCAACACTTTCGCCAATTCGCGTACCGCGTTTGCTGGTCTTGCAGGCAAGCCCTATCCGATCTACAACATTCCCCTGCAGGCGGGCATGAGCATAGGCATGATGCTGATCAGCGTCGAACTGCTGCTCATGCTCATCATCCTGCTCTTTATTCCCGCGGACTACGCCGGACCCTGCTTCATCGGGTTTGCCATCGGTGAGTCTCTGGGCGCAGCCGCGCTGCGGATTGCCGGCGGCATCTTCACCAAGATCGCCGACATCGGCTCTGACCTGATGAAGATCGTCTTCAAAATCAAGGAAGATGACGCGCGCAATCCCGGCGTGATTGCCGACTGCACCGGTGACAACGCGGGCGATTCCGTCGGACCCTCTGCCGACGGATTCGAAACCTACGGCGTCACCGGCGTCGCCCTCATCACTTTTATCCTGCTGGGAGTCAAAGACCCGACCATCCAGGTCCAGCTGCTGGTCTGGATTTTCGTCATGCGCATCGCCATGCTGGTGTCCAGCGCGGCGGCGTACTTCATCAACGGGGCCATTGCCAAGGCGCGGTTTGGCACCGCCGACAAGATGAACTTCGAGACGCCGCTGACCTGGCTGGTGTGGCTCACTTCGCTGGTTTCCGTCGCAGTGACCTTTGTCATTTCCGCCATCATCGTTCCCAGCCTCGGCGGGGATACGACGCAGTGGTGGAAGCTGGCCAGCATCATTTCCTGCGGCACGCTGGCGGGAGCCATCATCCCCGAACTGGTAAAAGTGTTCACCTCGACTGAGTCGCGGCACGTCAGAGAAGTTGTGACTTCCGCCAACGAAGGCGGTGCGTCGCTCGGCATCCTGTCCGGCTTTGTAGCCGGAAATTTTTCTGGCTACTATCTCGGACTTTCCATGGTGGGACTGATGTCGGTTGGATACTACTTCAGCACCATGGGCCTGGAAGCACTGATGGTGGCGGCACCGGTTTTCGCCTTTGGACTGGTGGCCTTCGGATTCCTGGGCATGGGCCCGGTGACCATCGCGGTTGATTCCTACGGCCCAGTGACTGACAACGCGCAGTCCGTGTACGAACTGTCGCTGATCGAGCAGGTGCCAAACATCAAGCAGGAGCTCAAAAAAGACTTCAACATGGACGTGAATTTTGAGCGCGCCAAGGACCTGCTGGAAGAAAACGACGGCGCGGGCAATACCTTCAAAGCCACGGCCAAACCGGTGCTGATCGGGACGGCCGTGGTCGGCGCGACCACCATGATTTTTTCCATCATCATGGCGCTCACCAACGGTCTGACCGAAAACGTGAACAATCTGTCACTTCTGCATGCTCCTTTCATGCTCGGACTGATCACCGGCGGCGCCATGATCTACTGGTTTACCGGCGCTTCCACCCAGGCCGTTACCACCGGAGCCTACCGGGCGGTCGAGTTCATCAAGGCCAACATCAAGCTGGAAGGCGTGGTGAAAGCCTCCGTCGCCGACAGCAAGAAGGTGGTTGAAATCTGCACCAAGTACGCGCAAAAGGGGATGTTCAACATTTTCCTGGCAGTCTTCTTTGCCACCCTGGCGTTTGCCTTCGTTGAGCCATTTTTCTTTATCGGCTATCTGATCTCGATCGCCATCTTCGGTCTCTACCAGGCGATCTTCATGGCCAATGCCGGCGGCGCATGGGACAACGCCAAGAAGATTGTGGAAGTCGAACTCAAGCAAAAGGGCACGCCGCTGCACGATGCCACGGTCATAGGCGACACCGTCGGTGATCCCTTCAAAGACACATCTTCAGTGGCACTAAACCCGGTCATCAAGTTCACCACGCTCTTCGGACTGCTGGCCGTGGAATTGGCGGTGAAACTCACTGCCGAAGCCGGCGGTACTCTGGGTCATTTGCTGGCCGTGGGGTTTTTCCTGGCATCGTTCATCTTCGTGTACCGCTCGTTCTACGGCATGCGCATCGTGAAGGAAGGAGCAGCTCGAGGCTGACCGGCACCGCATGGGAGTGTCATCCTGAGCGCAGTGGCAGCTTCGCGAAGCGAAGCTGCTGCGTAGTCGAAGGACCCCTATCAGCTTGTCCGCAGCCATGGTTCATTCCTTCGATTATCCAAGAGCAGATTCCCAAACTTTCATCGCGGCGCAGGACATAGGGGTCCTTCGACTCCGCTGAAAGTTCGCGAAGCGAACTTTCTACTACGCTCAGGATGACACGGCTTTACAGGTACAATAGCGAATCAGGCGGAAGGATTTTGACTCGCTGATTCATGTTCATCGGTCATTTCGGTGTCGCATTTGCGGCCAAGAAAGTAGCGCCCGAGACTTCACTGGGCACGCTGATTCTGGCCGCCCAATTCCTTGATTTCCTCTGGCCAGTGTTCTTGCTGCTCGGCATTGAGCATGTGCAAATCGCTCCCGGGATCACCAGGGTTTCTCCGCTTGATTTCACCGACTATCCCTTCTCACACAGTCTGCTGATGGCAGTCGTGTGGGCGATTGTCTTGGGCGCGATCTATTACACGATACGATGCAATCTGCGGAGTGCCTTGGTGGTGGGCGCCACCGTGCTCAGTCATTGGGTGCTGGATCTCATCGTGCACCGCCCCGATCTCCAGTTCTATCCGGGCGGCCCGGCACGCGTTGGATTAGGTTTGTGGAATTCCTGGATGGCAACGATTGCCGCCGAGGTCTTCTGCTTTGGCGCCGGACTATGGATTTATCTCAGCTGCACTCGCGCCCGCGACAAAGGCGGCCGCTACGGGTTCTGGGCGCTGGCAGCATTTCTCTTTTTGGGCTGGCTCAGCACGCTGTTTGCCGGGGCCCCGCCGGGCGTAACTGCTCTGGCCTGGGGCGGCATAGCGATGTGGTTGGTGGTTCCCTGGGGCTGGTGGGCGGACCGTCACCGCACCATCGTCCACTCCACCTGATCGAGAAGTAAAACATAGGATTCACAGAAACACTGTCATCCCGACCGAAGTGAGCGAAGCGAACGCAGTGGAGGGACCTGCTTGTGGTCAGCGCGCACAAAGCCTGCGTTCAGTACGATCCCTTCATCTTGTCTTTCACGCTGTGCGCCAGCTTTTCAATCTCCTCCGCCTTCTTAACCACATCGACGGACAGCAAGCCTTCGTTGGTCTTGTCCACGGACTCCTTCAGTTCGTTTGCCAGCTTGAGCAGTTTCTCGGTATCGCGCTTGAGATCAGCCTGGCGCTCCAGGTTGGCCTTCCTGGCCATCTCTCGTTCCATCCTGAGGCGCGGCTGGTCTTCCGGACCGGGGCGCGGAGCGTCCGGCAAACGCATGTTAGGGTTCTGCGCCACTGACGGCAGCGCGGCCGCGAGTGCGAAGGCGAGAAGGATTCGTGAGAGGCTCTTGAATCGCAAAGTCCACCTCGAACGACAGAATTGTAGCGTCAGGACGGAAAAGTATGCAGAAAAACTCGGGACTTGCCATCCTGAGCGAGCAACGGCTTCGCCTGGCGAAGCAGTTGCGAAGTCGAAGGACCCCTGTAACCAGTTCAAAGCCGGAGTGTGTGCGATTTCCTCAGAGCGACGATCAAAGAGCGCCGAAAGAAGGTAGGGGTCCTTCGACTCCGCCCTACGATTCGCCAGCGAATCGTATCGCTCCGCTCAGGATGACAAAAGCACGAGCGGGACGCTCGCGCCCACATTTCTCACAGCGAACTCATGTTCGCCAGGAACTCGCCATTCGACTTGGTCTTGCTCAGCTTGTCGATCAGCAGTTCCATTGCTTCCACGGGTGAAAGCGGATTCAGTACCTTGCGCAGCACCCAGATGCGGGTCAGGTCTTCTTTCGGAATCAGCAGCTCTTCCTTACGCGTGCCCGAGCGCTGAATATCGATGGCCGGGAAGGTGCGCTTGTCCACCAGCTTGCGATCAAGGATGATTTCAGAATTGCCAGTGCCTTTGAATTCTTCAAAGATCACATCATCCATGCGCGATCCGGTATCGATCAGCGCGGTGGCGATGATGGTCAGCGATCCGCCTTCTTCGATGTTCCGGGCCGAGCCAAAGAACCGCTTGGGACGCTGCAAAGCATTGGAGTCGACGCCGCCTGACAGCACCTTGCCGCTGGGCGGAACGATGGTGTTATAAGCGCGAGCCAGCCGCGTAATCGAATCCAGTAGAATCACGACGTCGCGCTTGTGTTCGACCAGGCGCTTGGCTTTCTCGATCACCATTTCCGCAACTTGCACGTGACGCGCGGCGGGTTCGTCGAAGGTTGAGGAGATAACCTCGCCCTTCACCGACCGCTGCATGTCGGTAACTTCTTCGGGACGCTCATCGATCAGCAGCACCATCAGCACGACTTCGGGATGATTGGTGGTAATCGAATTCGCGACGTTCTGCAGCAGCATGGTCTTGCCGGCGCGAGGCGGTGAAACGATCAGACCGCGCTGGCCTTTGCCGAGCGGGGTGAGCAGGTCCATCACCCGGGCGCTGACGTTCTCGCGCACCGTCTCGAGTTTCAGGCGCTCCTGCGGATACAACGGCGTCAGGTTGTCGAACAGGATCTTGTTGCGTGCTTCTTCCGGCGATTCGAAGTTGACCGCTTCAATCTTGACCAGGGCAAAGTACTTTTCGCCCTCATGCGGCGGGCGCACCTGGCCGCTGATGGTGTCACCGGTCTTGAGGTCAAACTTGCGAATCTGCGACGGGGAAACGTAAATATCGTCGGGACCGGGCAGATAGTTGTAATCCGGCGAGCGCAGAAAGCCGTAGCCGTCGGGCAGGATTTCCAGCACGCCCTCGGCAAATATGTGGCCCTCTTTTTCACTCTGGGCCTGGAGAATCTTGAAGATCAGGTCTTGCTTGCGCAATCCACTGGCTCCGGGCAAGTCCAAAGATCGGGCGATCTTGGTCAGCTCGGTAATGTTTTTTTCTTTGAGTTCAGCAATGGTCATCAGTCACCTGCGAGGAGATTTTTCAAAGGGGGGTACGCGAAAGAGAAGGATCCATCCAGCGGGGCAGGGGGCGGGCTAGACTACGCAGCCCGCCGTTGTGCCTCGGCAAAATGTTCCGGTTCGGCCAGAACCGACTGCCGCTCCGAACTTGCAATCCGATCCAGGACCTCGTTCATGGTCTCCTGGATTCTGGTATTGGGCTTGTGAAACTTACGGGTAGCCTTCGATGCAAGCTGACAGAGCATATAACGGTTCCGCAAAGTATGTAAAGCATCAAAAACTCGATCCGAGCGCTTCATTATTCTCTCTCCTGACTCCGACAAAATGGCGAAATTCTCACTTTTTGCGACAGGGCAAGTCCCGGCCAGTTTGGTAAGTCCTTCAGTTCTTATGGGTTGTACGGGAATGCTCTGGCTACTGGTATAGATGCTCCGCCGCGCCCGAAAGTTTCTTCGATTCGGATCGGGTCCCACTTATCTGCGGAGGTACTGGGAACGACCTTAAAACCGTCCCTATGTCCGTGGAACCTTGTAATTTAGCGGGTAAAAGGGGCGGGGTCAAGGGATTTGTTTGCCCTGTTTTTAGGCTTGTTTTGAAGGGCGACAGGGAGGTAAAAAGCCCGGCTATCATTAGTTCCTGAGTTCCTGCCATGAACTGCCATCGTGTTCTGCCGAGCCTGATTGTGGGGCCAGACCCGCGGGAGGGCGCGGACTTCGAAGCCCTGCGATCACTCGCGATCACGGCAATTCTCAGTCTCCAGACCAAGGACGACCTCCGGGACCGCGGGCTCGGATGGGAAAAAAAGGCGGCGCGGGCGGCAGGCATGGACTTCCTGAGCATACCCGTCACCGATTTTGATTCCGCCAATCTTCAGCACAAACTTCCCGAGTGCGTCAAAGCCCTCGACCAGATGCTGAAGGCTGGGCACTTGGTTTACGTCCATTGCACCGCCGGCGTCAGTCGCTCACCTACCGTGGTGGTCGCCTATCTGCACTGGTGTCTGGCGTGGCCGCTGGCGCAGGCGTTGTGCCATGTAACGGAGATTCGTGATTGCTGTCCTAATGCGGACGCTATCCGCCACGCTAACTGGCCGGGGGTGAGCTGAGACCGGGCCCCTCAGTTCGGCAGATCACGAGTATCCTGCGCCAAAGATCGTCCTGGATAAAGATCGCCTGCATGATCAGGACCGCAGGCTTGACCATGGGATTGCCTTGGCAGTGATCAGCCAGTTCTGCGAATATGCTCAGGCAGGTTTCAAGCAGGGTGGAAGCAAAGACTCATATCGCGGTGATCGGGGCGGGCGCTTTCGGCGGATGGACGGCGCTCTATCTCTTGCGCCGTGGTGCGCGCGTAACTCTGGTGGATGCCTGGGGTCCGGGTAACTCGCGGGCCTCGTCAGGCGGCGAGACTCGCGTGATTCGCGGGACCTATGGACCTAACCAGCCCTATACGAAGATGGCGGCCCGGGCCACGCAGTTGTGGAAGGAGAATGAGAAGGGCTGGGGCCAGAAGCTCATGCACCAGACCGGCGTGCTGTGGATGGTCACCGCAGGCGACGATCACTTCGAGCGCGAGTCTTTGCCGCTGCTGCGCGAGGCGGGAATCGCGTATCAGGAACTTTCAGTACAGGAAATGGCCAAGCGTTGGCCGCAGATTAATCTGGAAGCAGTCCATTGGGGAATTTACGAGCCGGAAGGCGGGTTTTTGGCGGCGCGCTGTGCCTGCCGGGCGGTGCTCGATGGCTTTCTTGCGGAAGGCGGCGAATACCGGCAGGCGGCTGTGACACAGCGTGATCTCGACCGTGGTAAATGGAACAGCCTGTCGCTTTCCGACGGCTCGAAACTTGCCGCCGACCAGTACGTTTTCGCATGCGGAGCCGTGGCTGGGAAAATTGTTTCCTGAAGCCATTGGCAGTCATATTCGCCCGACCAAGCAGGATGTGTTCTTCTTTGGCGCTCCTGCAGGAGACGACCGCTTCACCGCAGCCCGGTTGCCGGTCTGGGCTGATCATCGCGATCGCTTCATCTACGGCATTCCAGGGAACCAGGGCAGAGGCTTCAAAGTCGCCGACGATACTCGCGGCCCCGAGTTTGATCCCACGTCAGGGGAAAGAACAATCAGCGCGGAGGGGCTCAAGTCCGTCCGGGACTATATCGCCTTCCGCTTTCCCGCCTTGAAAGATGCGCCGCTGCTGGAGTCGCGCGTCTGCCAGTATGAGAACACTCCGGATAATAACTTCATCATCGACCGGCATCCTGGGCGCGGCAATGTCTGGCTGCTCGGAGGCGGATCGGGCCACGGCTTCAAACACGGTCCCGCGCTGGGTGAAATGGTCGCGGGATGGGTGTTGGAGCACAAAGATCCGGATTCCGTGTTTCGGCTGGGCAGATTTGGAAAAATAGCCTCGCCTGATGTGGGCGCGACCGTCCCGGTCGTGCATCCCTCGGGAAAAATCATCCGATGAGGAATTCTCTTGAGCCCCATCGCTCAGCGGAGCGTTGCTCCGCTGGGCAGGTGGGACACCTGCCCCTACGCGAGCCCTGCTATTGAATCTGGATGACGCTCTCGCCGGCGTTGGCTTTGATTTCATCCACCCGGGTCACCACCCTGCGGGCGAAATCGTAGAGAGATTTGCCTGATGCGGAGCCCTCTCCTGCCAATACCGTCGGTTGACCGCTGTCGCTGGCCTTGCGGATATCGGGATCGAGTTGGACATCGCCCAGGTAAGTGACCCCAAACTGGGCTGCGGTCTTCTCCGTGCCGCCGCGAGAAAAAATATCGGTCTGATGATGGCAGTTGGGGCAGACGAAGTAGCTCATGTTTTCGACCATGCCCACCAGGTCCACCTTCATCTGGCGAAACATCTCGACGGCTTTGCGTGCGTCCTGCAGCGAAACGTCCGACGGCGTGGAAACCACGATCGCTCCGGTGAGCGGGACCGTCTGAATCAACGACAGCGCCACATCTCCCGTGCCCGGGGGCAAATCCACGACCAGGTAGTCCAACTCTCCCCAGACCACGGAACCCAGAAACTGCTTGATGATGGAATGCAGCATGGGGCCGCGCCAGATCAGAGGCTTGTCGCCGGGATTCAAAAATCCGACCGAGATCACCTTGAGGCCGTGAGCTTCGAGTGGCTCAATACGATTGTCCCCGAGCACCTTGGGCTGCGCGTTGATGCCGAGCATCAGAGGGACGTTGGGCCCGTAAACGTCGGCGTCGAGCAAGCCAACTTTGTGTCCCAGCCTGGACAAAACGATTGCCAGATTGACGGCGAGCGTGGTCTTTCCTACGCCGCCTTTGCCCGAACCGACCGCGACGATAGCGCCCACACCGGGCAAGGGCTGCGGAGATGGCGGTTGTTGTTGCTGGCCGGGGCGGGGCGGCAGTTGTGAACTCATCCCAGGATTATACGGGAACCAGAGAGGCGAGTTGTCAGAGCCCAATTCTCAGTTATTGGTTCTCAGTTGTCAGTTCACACCGCCAGGTATCCGCCATCCACCGGAAACGTCGCTCCCGTCACCCACGACGATTCCTCGCTGGCGAGATATACCGCGAGCCCGGCCAGGTCTTCGGGCTGCCCGAGGCGTCCCAGGGGATGGACTCCTATTCGTTCACGTCGTATGGCATCTGGATTCGCAGCTTTGCTCAGGACCGCAGCAGTCAGATCGGTTTCCACAAACGATGGACAGAGGGCGTTCACGCGGATGTTTTCGTGGCCGTGATCAATGGCCATACATTTGGTCAGCAGCACTACTGCGCCCTTGGAAGCCGCGTAGGCCGCCCGGTTACGCACGCCATTGATTCCGAGCACCGACGCGACGTTGATGATCGATCCGCCTCCGGCCTTGCGCAGGTGAGGCAGCACGGCCCGTGACAGCAGCCAAAGTCCGCGGACGTTGATGTTGAAGGTCTCATCCCACTGCACCTCGGTGATCTGCTCCGCGGTGCCGGGGTGAAGGATTCCGGCGTTGTTGACCAGGACGTTGATTCCGCCGAATGCCTTCACCGCTTCCTGGAGAACGTGTTCAATTTCATCGCGCTTCGACACGTCGGCGGCGACTGCTATTGCCGACCCTTCCGCTTCGCGGGCCACAACTTCCACCCGATCTTTGCGGCGTCCCACCAGAACCACGCGGGCACCTTCGCCCACCATGGCTACCGCGATCGCGCGGCCGATACCGCTGCCGGCACCGGTCACGATGGCGATCTTGTCTTTCAGGCGAGAGTTCATGGGAGCGGTATCTTTGGGAAGCCGGCTATTGATGACCACTGATCAGGCGAGGCATTTGAACCATAAAGAACCATCCGCCCAGCCCCCAAAGCAAGAGAATGAACGCACTCCAAGCTATCAAGAGTAAAGAAAATAACTTCCGCGCGCGATTCGCTCCGGAAAGCGATCGGACAAGCAGGATGATTGATGCAACCGGCAGCACGAGAGACAAGATGAAGCCAAAGGTCACATAGGCTTCAGTCAAGCCGCCTGCCACTGCCGCCAGGCCAGTCGCTTTTTCCCGGGCCATGCCTCGGAAGGCGTTGAAGAACATCACAAGCAATGGAATGGACGAGGTAACAACAAGTACCATCCCCCAGAAAAACCATGCTTTCCTGCGGTCGTAGCCGACGCCGTCATTCATGTTGGCGAGAGATCCTCACGGAATCATGTCAACAGGCAAACCGGGGCCTCACAACTTATTGCTCCAGGTCCAGCTAGTGTCCGGCGACGCGTTTGCGTTCCATCTCCAGACGCCTGATCTCGCGCCGGCGTCCGGCATCCTCGTAGCGGCGCCGCTGTTCATCTGTTTCAGGAACAACCGGAGGCACCGCGAGGTGGCGGCCGGCCGCGTCCACGGCGACAAACGTCAGGTAGGCTGAGCTCACGTGCTCGCAATGGTCGAGAATATAATTCTCTACCCAGACTTTCACTCCGACTTCCATCGAAGTGCGGTACACGCGATTCACCGAGGAGCGCAGGATCACTAGGTCGCCCACGTGCACGGGCACCTTGAAGTCAAGATGATCGATGGAAGCCGTGACCACGTAGTTGCGCGAATGCCGATGCGCGGCCATGGCGGCGGCCAGATCGATCCAGTGCATCAGGCGCCCACCCAGCAGGGCGCCCAGCACGTTCGAATCGTTGGGCAAAACAATTTCCGCCATCTCTGATTGCGAGTCGCGGACAGGGCGGGGCAACGCGAGATCTTCGTTTGTCGTCATGAAACGCTCTTAGTCATGAAATGGGTCATGATTTTCCGCTCAGGTGGAGCTGGTCGTGGCGGATTGAATTCTACGCTGTAAATAGGCCTCAACGTAACACTCCAGCATCTTCTGGATACGCGCGTCAGAATGCGATGAAATCCACTGGCCGCGCTCCACGTCGTATTCCAGCGTGCCGTGGGTTGCGGGGCGATGGCCGATTTCGCACACATACCATAGCTGCAGCCGGGAGCCATGGTCGCGGGCAACCGAGAACCGTACGGCATCGCAATCACGCTCGGCCGGCAGCCGCGAGCACTTCGCGGCATACCCCAGGTTGCAAAATTCGTGCAGTTCCTGGTCAGTGGGCCGCGTACCCTCATGGCCGGGAGCGAAACAGCAGCCGTCCCATCCAGCGCCCAGAGGAAGTCGTGAAGGATGCAGAAAGGCGCCGTCTAATCTCTGCACCGGCATGAAGAAGGGGCACGCCAAAAATGGTTCTCCTGGTTGGTGATGGCCATTGTATCCATACGGCCGGTGACTCGCCAGTTCTGAAATGACGGAACGCTCTCGAGCTTTGTGCGGTGTACGCCTTTCGCGGGCGAGTCGCCCGCGGCCACACGGGCAGAGCACCCCGGCGGATCCACGCGGCTGTAGTAGTCTGATGTTCGAGCCAGGAGCTAGAAGCTAGAAGCTGATCCTATGGACCGCATCGCGCTGCTTACGGAAGTGCTCTCGCAGAATCCAGCGGACGCCTTTGCCCGCTATGGCCTCGCCATGGAGTATTCGAACGCCGGAGATACCGAACGGGCGCTGGAGGAATTTGCCACGCTTTTGGCAACCCATCCCGAGTACACCGCAGGCTACTTTATGGCTGCACAGACACTGGCGAAAGCCGAGCGCCTTGAAGAAGCCAGGAAGATGCTGGCGGAAGGTATCGCTTCCGCGAAGAAGACTGGAAACGGCCATGCCCAGGCCGAGATGGAAGGCATGCTTGCGGAATTGGGGTAAGTCACAGTGTGGGTCGGACAGTCCGACCCACACTGGCAGTCTTAATCCACTCGCCGGGACATTCTTACCATGCCTCGTTCCACGAGCGTCGGGAACAACTGATAGACCTTGATCGCCAGGTGCATGGGCCAGGGCACGACTACTTCCCGCTTGTGCTTCAAATAGCCGCGCAACACAGCACGGGCCACACGCTCGGCGCTGATTCCCCGGACTGTCGAGGGCCGCACCGTCCTGGCTTCCCTTCCCTTGATGGCATTAGCGCTGAAGTCGGTGCGCACATATCCCGGACACACCGTCAGCACATGAATGCCCGAGTCCTTGAGTTCAACGTTGGCTGCCTTGCCGAAAGCGTTCATGGCAAATTTGGTGGCGCTGTAAACGGCGTGAAACGGAAGCGGAAGATGCCCGGCAACACTCGAGATATTGATGATCGTCCCTGAGGCCTGCTGCCTCATCACCGCCAGCGCCGCCTGCATGCACTCGACGGTGCCGAAGAAATTGGTGTCGAAGGTTTCGTGCAGGGCGTTCATGTCAACGTCAGCGGCCGTATCCATGAGCCCATGCCCGGCGTTGTTGATCCAGACATCGATGCGTTGAAAATGATGCAGGGTGAGGCTGACCACGCGGTCGATCTCCTCGCGGTTGCGAACGTCGCAGGAGAGCGCCAGCGTGTTTTCGGTATGGCCGATGCGGCCGCGGGCAGCCTCGGCGCGCCCCGCGTCCCGCGACAGCAGCACCACCCGGGCGCCCTCTTCGACAAAAAGTTTGGCAATGGCTTCTCCGATGCCCATCGAAGCGCCGGTGATCACAACCACTTTTCCCGCAACACTGATCTGGCTGGAGTTCATCCTTGAGCTTTCCGTCTTTCCTTTGCGATCTTTGCGGCCTTTGCGGTTAAAAGAGTTTGACCGCAAAGGTGCTCAGAAAGCCTGACCACCGACTAATTCCGCATTCCACAACCGGGGCGTACAATCTAGGAATTCCTGGAGCCTCTGCGTGAGCCTTCTCCCGCTATTTCCGCTGGACGTGGTCCTGTTCCCAGGTACACCCTTGCCACTGCACATTTTCGAGCCGCGCTACAGAGAGATGATCTCCGAATGCCTGGACCGGAAGATATCGTTCGGCGTCGTCCGGGCCAAAGAGGAAGGAGTCGCTGAGATCGGCTGCACAGCAGAGATTATCACCGTTACCCGAAAATATCCCGACGGGCGGCTGGATATCGTGACCGAAGGGCGCGAGCGCTTCGAAGTGATGCAGGTTAATCAGGAGCGGTCGTTTCTGCAGGCCGAGGTACTCTACCTGCAGGACGAACCGGAAAAAGCTACCGCCGAGGCAGATCGCTCAGGCGTTGAAGCTGCAAGGCGAGATCATCGAACTGGCGGGCTCCACTCCCCCGAATCCTTCCGAGAGCGAAGACCCACGACTCTCATTCAATCTGGTCGGCCCTCTTCCCCTCGATCTCGATTTCAAGCAGACCCTGCTGGGAATGAAGTCGGAAGCGGAACGCATGCAGGCCGTCATTTCCTACTTCGAGGCCATCTTGCCGAATCTCAGGCGGACGGTGCGGGTGCGCCAGAAGGCCGGCGGCAACGGCCATGTGCACTAAAGGCGCCACCGCCTCACCAGACTCATCATGGTGCAATCAAAACTGCGGAGAGCGGGCGTGGAGCGCTTCGTCAACGGCGTATAATCCGAGCAGAAGTTGCTTCCTGGGGGTTTTTGATCATGAGTCTGCCGCGCACGCTGGGCGAATTGCGTCAAAGTCCTTTTAGCGAACAACGGCTGATTACCCGGCGCGTAAAGGACGAAATGCGCGACAACCTGATCGCGAAACTGCGGCAGGGCGGCCCCATTTTCCCCGGCATTGTCGGCTATGACGACACGGTCGTGCCCCAGATCATCAACGCCATTCTTTCGCGCCATAACTTCATTCTGCTGGGACTGCGTGGCCAGGCCAAAAGCCGGATCCTACGTGCCCTGACCTCCTTGCTCGATGCTCAGGCGCCTTACGTCGCCGGGTGCGAGATTCACGACAATCCCTACGCTCCGATTTGCCGGCGCTGCCAGGAGGAAATCGCGAGAGTCGGCGATGCCACTTCCATCGCATACCTCACGCCGGGACAGCGCTACGTGGAGAAGCTGGCCACACCCGATGTCACCATCGCCGACCTGATCGGTGATATTGATCCCATCAAGGCGGCTCGCGGCGGCCATGAACTGGGCAGCGAATACACGGTGCATTACGGGCTGCTGCCGCGCGCCAATCATGGCATCTTCGCCATCAACGAATTGCCCGACCTGGCGGGAAAAATTCAGGTGGGCCTGTTCAACATCATGCAGGAAGGCGACGTGCAGATTAAGGGATATCCCATTCGCCTGCCGCTCGATGTCGTGCTGGTGTTCAGTGCCAACCCGGAGGACTACACCGCGCGCGGCAAGATCATCACTCCACTCAAAGACCGGATCGGCTCGGAAATCCGCACTCACTATCCGGCCACCGTCGAAGAAGGCATTACCATCACCGCGCAGGAGTCCTGGACGCAACGCAATGGACACAAACTGCACCTGCCGAAATATGTGCAGGAAGTGATCGAGCGCATCGCTTTCGCCGCCCGCGAAGACAAAAAAATCGACAAGCGTTCCGGCGTGAGCCAGCGCCTGCCCATTTCCGCCATGGAGAATGTGATTTCAAACGCCGAGCGCCGGGCCATTCACCAGGAAGAAAAGGTGGTGGTGCCGCGCATCGCCGATGTTTACGCCGCCATGCCCGCCATCACCGGCAAACTGGAACTGGAGTACGAAGGCGAAATGAAGGGCGCCGATCACGTCAGCCGGGAATTGATTCGTACTGCCGTGGCGAAAACTCACGACACATACTTCAAGGGCGTCGATATGCAGCAGATCGTGCAATGGTTCGATCTGGGTGGCGAAATTCAACTGGCTGACACGGCCAGCGCCGCCGAGGCGTTGCCCTCCCTGCGTGGCATTCAGGGATTGATGGAGAAAACGGTCAAGGTCGGCGTCGGCCCCAAGGACAGCCCGGAGGTACAGGTGTCGGCGGCAGAATTCATTCTCGAAGGCCTGCACGCGCACAAGCGTATCGGCCGCAACGAGGAGCGCGTCTTCACCGCCGGAGAAAAGCAACCCAAACCGACGGAGAAGCCATTCGAGCGCGAGGAACATCCGTTTCGCGGCCGCAGACCGTATAACTAGTCTTCAGTCGTCGGTCTTCGGTCGTCAGCAGGGCGCGGCGAACGTTGTGCTGACGACTGAAGACCGACGACTGAAGACAGCCCCTTATGAAGCGCATTCGCTACAGCAAGTACGTTCCCGATCCGGGCGGCGAAATGAGCATGGAAGACCTGCTCAGCGCGCTCTCCGATTACCTGCTGCAGAGCGGCTTCCAGAACTACATGTTTTACGACATGGAGGGTGAGCAGACGCTCGACGATCTGCGCCGCGCCATCGAGCAGGCACTGCTCGACGGAAACCTGCTGGACGAGGAAATGCAGGAACGCCTGCGCCAGATGCAGATGGACGGGACGCTCGACGAACTTATCGAGCAACTGATCGAGCGCATGGAGCAGGAAGACTACATCAGCGTCGATCAGCCACATGATCCTTCGCAACAATCGAGCGTTGGCGGACAGGCAGGCGAAGCCCAGCAGGCGAAGTTTGAGATTACCGACAAGAGCCTGGACTTCCTCGGCTTCAAGACCCTGCGTGACCTTATGGGGTCGCTGGGAAAATCAAGTTTTGGGCGCCATGACACGCGCGACCTTTCGACCGGGATCGAGGCCAGTGGCGCATCCCGGCCCTACGAATTCGGCGATACGCTCAACCTTGATATCACCGCTACGCTCTCCAGCGCCATCCAGCGCGAAGGCTTGAAGCTGCCGCTGAACATTGAATATTCCGATCTGCAGGTGCATCAGTGCGAGTACCAGTCTTCCTGCGCGACGGTGCTCATGCTGGATTGCTCACACTCGATGATTCTCTATGGCGAAGACCGTTTCACTCCGGCCAAGAAAGTCGCCATGGCGCTTTCACACTTGATCCGCACGCAATATCCCGGCGACTCGCTTTCCCTGGTCCTTTTTCACGATTCGGCGGAGGAAGTTCCGCTCTCACAACTTGCGCGGGTGAAAGTCGGCCCCTACTACACCAACACGCGGGAAGGCCTGCGCCTGGCACAGCGCGTCCTGCAGCGCCAGCGCAAGGACATGAAGCAGATTGTGATGATCACCGACGGCAAGCCGTCCGCGCTAACGCTCGAAGATGGACGCATCTACAAGAACGCCTTCGGCCTCGATCCCATGGTGGTCAGCCAGACCCTGGAAGAAGTTTCCAAGTGCAAGCGGGCCGGAGTCATGATCAATACCTTCATGCTGGCATCGGACTACGGCCTGGTTCAGTTCGTGCAGAAGGTAACCGAGATGTGCCGCGGCAAAGCTTACTTCACTACGCCTTACACGCTGGGGCAATATTTGCTGATGGATTACATGTCGCGGAAAACCAAGACCATACACTGAAGCCGGCATGTAGCGTCAAAGCAATTTACGGAACAAAAACCAGTCTGCAGTTTGCAGTTCTCGGATCTCAGTTCATCCCTTCGTGAGTTCCCCTACCGCTCGATACGCATGATCAATGGCGCCGTCGGTGTAGGCGTAGGCGCCGGCGTCGGCATTGGCGATGGCAATCCTGCCGAAAGGCTTTCTGGCGGCTTCGCAAGGCGTCTCTCCGCCTTCCAGCCAGAATTTGTCCCAGAGCGAGTTGTACTCGTAAGCGTAACCGTGGGGCCAGCGATTGACGGTGATTGCCGTGATGTCATTCGCGGGATCGAACCCTCCCGGGCCTACGACCCGAGCCAACTGCTCGCGGATATTTCTTTCCATGGTTTCAAATGTCGTGGTGAACAGTTCAACCCGGCCCAGGAGATGCTGGTCGCGCGCCGGACGTCCCGGTTTGCATGGCGTCTTCATCATGTGGACGACGATTGGCTCTTCCGGTTTCTTCGAGCATTCGTAGCCGCCGATACTTACGGGTAAATCGAGGTTCATGTAGGAGTGATACCCGTCCGGAACGTAGATCGCGTTTGTGCCCAGCTTCTCAAACGCTTTCCAGTTGCGGAGGGCGACGTTGGTATAGAGCAAGGGAACTTTCGCGGCCGATGCCAGCGCTTCTTTCTGCTTCTCGGGCAATTGCTGGCAGATGTAGGGAATGACCACGTGCCAGCAAGCCAGGATGCAATGTGCGGCTTTGACGGTGTACACCTTGCCGCCGCGTGCGTATGCGATTTCAACTCCCTTGCCGCTGGCGGGATCTCCCTGATGCTGCACGCGCACCGCCGTACTGTTCAGGCGGATGCGGACAGGCGAACTCTTCTCATCGAGCTTCGCGTAGTTGGCCCGCGCCAGGACCACATCGGCGGCGGACTGGCCCGGAATCGCCCGCGGAATCAGGTTGCGCACCAGCAGCCGCGCGATGGATGCATTGCCGTCGGGAAAATGGAAAAAGTATTTCTCTGCCTCTTTGTTGGGGATAGCATCGCGGTTCATGCCTTTGCCCGGCCCGGCCTCGAGATTCATCCCGGCAAAGCCCGGCGCCCCGAGTCCCCATGCATCCTGCGCCGCCACCGCGTCAAATCCCACTCCGAACAAAGGCTGGGGCATGTTCTGGAAACAGCTTCACTACTTCGGGGCTGACTTTGACCAGGTCAGCCAGAAAACTGTTGTAACTCATGCGGGCCAGGCGGGCTTTCTTTTCGTCCGAACTCAAGCCGGGCAGATAGTCGGTCTTTTCCGTGACCAGGCGCCGGTAGTCTGCCTTCGCCGATTCCGAGAAAGGGGCCTCCTGCAGGAACATTTCCACCGCGTGGGCCAGCACTTTGTCGTCTTCGCTCTCGCCTCCGACGCGCGGCGTCGGATTCGTGACCAGTTTGTCGGAGCCGAATGTTTGCTTGTCGAAGAAAATCTTTGGGCCTAGCCCAAACGACCGGTACAAATCCCGGTTTGCATACTTGGGGTAGGACGGAACATCAATCCCCAATTCTTCGATCAGGCCCTTGGCCACGGCGCTGTAGGGAGCCGGGCTCTCGATGGAAAACGTTCCGCCAAAGCCCAGCATGGTCCGCTGCGGAGTCTGAAACTCATTACGCTTGGCGTGACCTCCGAAGTCGTCATGATTGTCGAGAATCAGAATCCGCGCCTTCGGTCCCGCGGTCTTGCGAAAGAAATGCGCCGCCGAGAGCCCGCTGATGCCGCCGCCCACCACCACCAGATCGTAGGTCTCTCTGGTATCAACGGGGGTTCCCGCCTGGGCCCAGAAGGTGCCGTCGCGCAGGCTATGCGCCACTTCGAATGACCCAACATGACTGCCGCGAAGTCCGGTCAAGGCCGGGGGATAGTAGTCGGGCGATTTTTCCCGCCCCGCCTGCATATCGGCGGCCAGCAAGCCGGAGGGAAGAATTGCCGCGCCCACGGTGAGTGCGACTCCGTTCAGAAAGTCACGCCGCGTGATCCCGCGACCCATCCCAAGCTCTGCATCTTTCCAATCGTTCACAGGGGCTCCTCAAAGGCTTTGATGCGGCAAAATCCAGCGGCCATCGCCGGATGGGCGGAAACCTGGCAGAAGCAAAGTCGCCGCAACCCGTCCCGTATGGAAAACTTCTCCGGGGAAGTTCGGATTCAGCTGCTGCTCTCCGTCTTCTTTACCGCCGATTCCGCTCCCAGAAAACCGATCCGGCTATGGGTGCCGTCGCAGAATGGTTTGGTCACTGATCCACCGCATCGGCAAAGAGAAAATGCCGGCTTGCCCGTCAGGTCGTACTTGTTGCCGTCGGCGTCCACCAATTCGATCGAGCCCTCGGGATCTTCCACCCGGTACGGGCCGTTCTTGCGGATAGTAATTTTAACTGGCATGAGGCCTCCCTGTTCGCTATTGAAGATAGCAGAAAGGCAGCTATCAGCTCTCAGCTGTCAGTCAACCACACTGTTCGCGGCGCCATGTAGCCGCACAGAACACGTAGGGGCGGGTGCCCTCACCCGCCCGGCGGAGCGCAGCTCCGCATAGCTTCAAACCAGGCGAGCATTGCTCGCCCGCCCGGACGAGGCGTCCGGGCCTACGTGGTTTCGGAGAGCTGATAGCTTCCTACGCCGCCGCCCATTTGGCCTGCAGCAGGTTGCCGTAGAGTTCGAGATACTGATCAATCATGCGTTTGGAGGTAAAGCATTCGCGCGCCCGTTGATAGGCGCGGTTGCCGTAGGTGCGGCACAAGTCTCGCTGGTTGCTCAGCCGGCGGATCGCCGCTGCCAGGCTCGCAGCATCATTTTCGCGGAAGTACAACGCGGCGTCGCCCCATATTTCCCGGAAGGCAGGAATGTCGTTGGCCACAATGGCGCAGCGGGAAAATGCCGCTTCCACCGCTGCCATGTCGAAAGGTTCGTAGCGCGAGGTGGCGGCATAAATCGAAGCCCGGCTGTAGAGGGTGCGCAGTTGCGCCTCCGTCTGCGGCCCTTTCAGCGCGACATTCATTTCGTTGATGGACAGTTTGACATCCGCGCGTATCGGAATCCTCGCGGGACCATGGACCGGCGTGTCCGACCCTACGATGCACACCGGAAGGGGATGGGTGTGCTGGGTCAGCAGCGACACCTGTTTGCCCGCATCCAGGAGCCGGCCCACCGCCAGCACGGAATCATCCTTACCCACGTAGGGATTGAAAAAAATCGGATTGCGCCCGTTGTAAATAACGGTTTCGTGCCGGGAGCGGGTGTAGCAGTCGCGGATGGTGTCCCGCATCCAGACCGACGGCGCCACCGCTACGCTGGCCATGGCAAGGCCTCGCGTGACAACTTCGCGATACCATTGCAGCCAACTGTCCTGCCTGGGCTCCCGGCCGTGCACCGCCTGCCACCAGGTGATCAAGTCGCCATGCGCCACCACCACGCGTGGCACCGGCACCCGCAAGTCGCCATAACATAGCTGGTTCAGGTGAAGCACGTCGGGCTTCAGTTCTTTGACCAGCGCTATGAGGTAGTCCGAGGAATCCTTTAGGTCTTGCTTCCCCTCCTCCATCCAGTCCAGGCGGAACGCCGTGGGACGGTATTCCAGGCCATGCAGGTTGTCCATCCACAGGGTCTGTTGGGGCAGGGGGATTTCGCCGAAACTCACCAGGGTCACACGCAACCCTCGACTGACCAGCCCGGAAACCAGCTCACGGGTGTAGGTCCATGTGCCACTCAAGGTATCGGCGGTAACCAGTACGTGCACGAATTTCACCTGGGGAAGCGGGGAGAGCGGCCAGGGAGCGGCGACTCCACGTTTCTTGCTGCTGCGTCATTGTAGTGCGGGAACTGCGATGTCTGGGAAGGATTTTCTGGGGAAGCGTGCAGGTGCGCAAAATATTGCACTTCGGGATCGGGTAAAGCAAGGCGACCGAGCTCCGACGCTGCGCCTCAGACGGGACTTTCGAGCTTGAGACGCATTTCCTGGGCAAGCTGGTGGACGCTGCGCATCTTGCTTTCGGCTTCGCTTGGGAGACCAGGAACTTGCAGCGCCAATTCGCAGGAAAGCAGCAGGGCCGTCATTGTGCCTTTGAGCTCATTTCGCAGCGCTCGTTGTAATTCTTGCCGGACCAGCTCGACTTCTTTATGGTGCCGTTGCAGCGCAGTCCGCAACTCGCTCGCGACCCGGTCCATGTTGTTGATGGCGAAGTTCACGTGGACGGGAACGGCAGTCCCGATGTGTTGCAGCACCATGTCACTCTCGACCGGTTCGGTTTCGAGGAATGCCTGGTCGATGAGCACGGCCACGTATTCCTGTGCGCGCAGGCGGGCCAGCGCCTGCAACGAGGTGGCCGCTATATGGGTCTCTTCCGAGGTGACTTGTTGGATCGCCTGGGCGCAACCCCGAGCTTTGGCGGAAGGCGTAATGACGAGTAGCATGCTCGTCCATATTGCAAGCCTATTGCCGCAGCGGTGCCACTGAAAACAGACCGGTTAGGGTACGTTGTCCGGCTCTGCTCTTCCCAGTGCGGGAAGTTGGATCAGAATCAGGAGGAGACAGGGAAAGCCAGTCGGAACGTAATCGAAAGGTGCTAGACTTCGACCGCGTGGAAGTTCCAGTGGTAGCTAATTCCTCATTCCGAGTTATCCGCTTCAGCACCTTTGAGGTCAACCTCCACACCGGGGAACTGCGCCAGCGGGGACAGAAGGTAAAGCTCCAGGAACAGCCGCTTCAAATTCTGGCGGCGCTCCTCGAACGGCCGGGAGAACTGGTCACTCGGGAGGAATTGCGCAACAAGCTTTGGCCTGCGGACACCTTCGTTGACTTCGATCATAGTCTCAATGCCGCCATCAAGAGGTTGCGTGATGCGCTGGGCGAATCGGCGGAGAGGCCTGTCTTTGTTGAGACCGTGGCGCGACGCGGATACCGCTTCATTGCTCCGGTGGACGATGGGTCAGGCGGGGGTCGGGTACCAACCCCGACGGCGCGGTGGCTGTTCACGACGAGGAACGCTGTTTTAGGCGGACTAACGGCGTGTGCTCTGGTCGCGTCTTTTCTTTACTACGGGCATTCGCGTGGATCCGTCGCGGGGAAGCCGGCCGTTACTCCCATCGTCACTGACGTTGGCGAAAAGCATACCCCAAGTCTTTCTCCAGATCGCCAGCATTTGGCCTTCGCCTGGAACGGTGGGGCCGGGTCTCACTTCAGTTTGTACGTGAAGCTTGTGGGAACCGAGGACTCGATACGGCTGACCAAGCAGGCCTCAATCGACTTCAATCCAGTCTGGTCGCCGGACGGCCGTTACATCGCCTTCTGTCGCATCGTAAAAGGTGGAACCGGCATTTACGTCATCCCGGCGTTGGGTGGGGTTGAGCGCAGAATCCGCGAGACCCATTGGCAGGAAGACGACTTTTACCAGGTCTTTTGGTACTTTGGCCGTCTGTCTTGGTCACCCGACGGGAAGTTAATTGCCTATTCTGACCGCACAGACCATGGCGGACCCGATTCTATATTTCTGTTCTCGCTCGATTCGTCAGAAGTACGCAGGCTGACTTCTCCGCGAGACTCAGTGGGTGATTACAATCCTGCGTTCTCGCCCGATGGTCGGACATTGGCTTTCAACCGGGGATCACAGGGAGTCACGGCAATCTACACCGTACCGGTTTCGGAAGGAGAAGAACAACATCTCATCTCGGGTGTTCAATTCGGATGGGGTCTGGCCTGGACGCCCGACGGACGCGACATTGTTTTCGCCAAGGCTGGCTGGCTCGCCGATGCTGGTTGGCTTTGGAAGATATCCCGTGGTGGAGGTGAACCGGAACGACTGCAGTTCGGCCAGGAAGGAGTCGAACCCTCGATTCAAGGGAACCGATTGGTGTACGCGCGCCAGACGGCGAATATCAACATCTGGCGGAGGAAACTCAATTCATTGGTTTCGGCCGGTCCTTCCGATAGATTCATATTTACCACGAGAATAGAAAGCGGTCCCCAGTTCTCGCCTGATGGAAGCAAGATCGCTTTCGAATCTACCCGCAGCGGCGCTTACGAAATCTGGATGTGCGCGAGCGACGGAAGTGGCGTTGTTCAGCTCACCCGCTTCAACTCTTCGACTGGAACTCCACGTTGGTCGCCCGACGGACAACAGATTGCTTTCGACTCGCGGGCTCCCGGCAATGCAGAGATTTTCGTCGTTGACTCTCGGGGAGGGGCGCCGCGCAGGCTGACCAGCGAGCCATCGAGCGAGGTCGTGCCCAGTTGGTCGCGAGACGGACGCTGGATATATTTTGCGTCAGATCGCACCGGCCGCAACGAGATATGGAAGATGCCCTCGACGGGCGGGTCCGCTGCGCAAGTCACACGCCATGGTGGATTCGCTGCTTTCGAATCGACCGATGGAAAATTCCTCTACTATGCCAAGGACATGACCCGTCCCGGAATCTGGCGTGTCCCGACTGACGGCGGCGAAGAGGTCGAGATCATCAGCTCTCTGGAAGCAGGCCTCTGGGGATATTGGGCGGTGGTCAAGAACGGTATTTATTACCTGGATACGACAGCGAAACCTGGGATCGTCTTTCTCGACTTCAATGCCGGCCGCACTACGCGGGTGTTCGATCTGGAGAACCGCCCAGCCAGGCAAGCGCCAGGACTGGCCATCTCACCGGCCGACGGTACCATCCTTTACACACAACTGGATGCCCTAGGTAGAGACATCATGCTGGTCGAGAACTTCCGATAGATTGAACCGTCTTGGCGCAGCCTAGTCCTGCGCCACATACTCCTTGAGCTTGCGGTAAAGCGTGGTTTTGCCGATACCCAACATTCGTGCCGCCAGAAGCTTGTCGCCATTGAGCTGGGCAATCGTGCTCAGGATGGTGTGTTTCTCCAGTTCCGCCATGGGCATGATTTGAGTCTTGCCGTTGCCTCCGTTCAAGGGATGGATGGGGACTCCATGGATGGCGCTGGGCAAGTCCGCTACGTGAATTACCGGACCCGAGGTAAAGGCGCAGGCCCGCTCCAGGCAATTCTCGAGCTCCCGCACATTCCCCGGCCAGTCATAAGCGAGCAGGGCTTTCATAGCGTCGTCGCTCAAGCTGCGCTCGTGGCCCGAACCTCGCGACAGCCTTTCCAGAAAGTATCCGGTCAGCAGTGGAATGTCCTGGCGCCGTTCCCGCAGGGGAGGAATTTTCAGGCTCAGGACATTCAGCCGGAAGTACAGGTCCCGGCGGAAAGTTCCCTGGGCCACAGCCTGCTCCAGGTCGCGATTGGTGGCCGCCAGAATCCTTACATTGATGGCGATTCGCTTGGTGCTTCCGACTGGGCGAATCTCCCGCTCCTGGATGGCGCGTAACAGCTTGGCCTGAAGATCGACTGGAAGTTCTCCGACTTCATCCAGAAATACCGTTCCGCCCTCCGCGATCGCCAGCAGGCCGTCGCGTGACTGCACTGCGCCGGTGAAGGCGCCTTTGATGTAACCGAACAGTTCGCTTTCGATCAGAGTGGGGACCAGCGAGCCGCAGTCCACCGGGATGAAGGGCTTGTCGCGAAATGGTCCGGAGAAATGTATGGAGCGCGCCACCATTTCCTTTCCCGTTCCGCTCTCCCCCAGAATGAGCACGGGATGGCTGCTGTGGGCGGCCTTGCCGATGATGCGATAGAGCCGTTCCATCTCCGGCGCCCGGCCTACGATGCTGCCGAATCCCATTTTCGACTTGATCTTCTCCCGCAGGGTGCGGTTTTCGGTTTTCAATTTCAGGTGGTCGGACACGCGCTCCAGCAGCAGCCTCAGTTCCTCCATGCTGAAGGGCTTGGTCACGTAGTCATATGCGCCATTTTTCATGGCCTGGACCGCGGACTGGACGGTGCCGTATCCGGTGACCACCACGATGACCGCATCGGGCTTGCGCTCGCCGATCTGGTGCAATGCCTCCAGGCCGCTGGCGCCGGGCAGCTTCAGGTCGAGCAGCACGACGTCGATGCTCTGCGTGTCCAGCAGACGATAGGCATGCTCGGCGGAATCGGCCACGGCGGTGTTGAAGCCGAGTGATTGTGCGACTTCGCGGCAGACTTCCCGGATGGCGCGTTCGTCGTCCACGATCAGGAGGTTCAGGAAATTAGCCGGTTCCATCTGGACCGGAGTGGGAGCGCTCAGTGCGGCTGTGGTCATGAAATCACCTTTCTGGAGCTTTCGAATTTTGATCGGGTTGGACTCGCGGCAGGCGCATGGAGATGCGTGTGCCCGTTCCGGGTTCGCTTTCCGCCATAATGGTTCCGCCCTCTTGCTGGACCAGCCGGCGGGCGGTGGCCAGGCCCAGGCCGCTGCCTCGGCCTGGACTCTTGGTGGTGAAGAAGGGCTCGAAGGCGCGCTCCACGGTTTCGGCGTCCATGCCCTGACCGGTGTCGGCTACGGTCAGCTCAACCCATTGCCCATTCTGCGATTCTGACGCGCCCCCGGTGGGACCAGGGCCGGTTCCGTTCCGCGTGCTGACTGTGATCCGGCCGCCGTCGGGCATGGCATCGCGGGCATTCAGCACCAGGTTGAGCAGGATTTGCTGGACTTGCGCCGGGTCCATTTTCACTTCGCCCAGATCGGCGGCCAGCGCGGTGTTGAGAACGATATCTTCGCCAATCAGGCGGACCATGAGGTCCTGGATTCCTTTAACCGCGTCGTTCAAGACGAACACATGCGATTCGTGGGTGGGAGGCCGCGCCACCGCGAGCAGTTGCTGCACCATGGCCACTCCATGCTCTCCCGCCATGCGCATCTCCCGCACGTGATGGCGGGTCTGGCTTTCCTCTTCCAGTTCCCCCAGCAACAGGTCGCAGTAGAGGATGATCCCGGTGAGCAGGTTATTGAAGTCGTGCGCCACTCCTCCCACCAGCTGGCCGACGGCCTCCATCCCTTGCGCTTCCCGTTGCCGTCTCTCCGCTTGCCACTGCCGGCTGACGTCACGGGAGTGGACCACCTGAAATTCACAGCCGCGCAGCTCAAAGCCGGCCCTGCCCAACTCGAGATGCACGCTGGTGCCATCCTTCCGGGTGCGAATCATCCGCGCCTCCGTACTCGTTTCGCGTTCCTCGCCGGGGCGGGCGCTGGTTGCTACGGAGATCAGAGGCTCGGGGAGCAATTCTCCTGCTTCCCCTCCCTGAAGGTGCGACCGATCCAGGCATTCAAACATTGCGCACCATGCCGGATTGGCATAAACAATGCGGCCGGACGCGATGATCGCCAGACTCTCAGGACAGGCCTGTACCGCAGCCAGCAGGACGGCGGGATCGGGAGATCCAGGGCTATTCGGCCGCAACTGCGCGATTGCATTCATCGTTTCAAGACCTGCTTAGGACCTGCCTCCGGACTCTTGCCGGATCCGCGGCCACGCCTTATGTGCTGGCTTTCATCGAGCGTCCGCTACCGAAAGCATTAGCCGTAGAGCACGTTTCGGGAAAGCACCAAATGGGTTCGGCGATACTGTCGAAAGGCTCAACCGTCCTGAATCGGGAAAGCTGCTGCGACAATTTTCCCTGTAGCGCGCTCTCCATTTCGGGAAGTCTATGCGGGCGCAGACAAATTGCTAAGGGCAGCGGTCACACCATGATGTGACGGAAGAACATCCCTGAAATTCCGGCCGCCGATGATTTCCTGAATGCTATCGGGCACGAGGTACACAGAAGACTTAGCCGGCTTTCTCCCTCTCGGTTGCCTGTTCGAACCCCTGGCTTCGAGTGATGTGCAAGTATTTGCAGCATCCAGACAGGCCCCGGATTACCATTTCTCGACTTGATTTTCAGACCGCATGTGGTACTTTTAGGTTTCCTCTCCCGCGAATTCTCCCCCTATAAACTCACGATTGGCGGTCCAGCGGCCGGGTGCGCCGGTGGGCCGGCGTGGAAACCAGGAAGCACAAGGGCCCTGTAAGCAAATGAATCGAAAAGTTTTGTTAGCGGTTGCCGGAGTAATGGTTTCAGCCTTCACAGCATGCGGCGGGGGAGGGTCAACAGGTGGAAACGTGACCCCGCCGCCAAGCTCATTCCACGAAACATCTCAGGATCCCAGCGGCACCCTCGACACCTTCAGTCACCAGAAGATTGATAGAACGGGCCCGTTTTTTGACGAATTGGGGAGCAACGACCGGAGCTGCGCCAGTTGTCACGATGCCGCCGACGGATGGAGTGTCACTCCCGCGCACTTGCAGCAGCGCTTCAACGACACCCAGGGCACGGACCCGATCTTTCGCACGCTTGACGGAGCTAATTGCCCCAGCGACGACGTCTCGACACTCGCGGCCGCCACTTCGGCATACAGCCAGTTGCTGAATCATGGATTGATTCGCATGACATTGCCGGTGCCGGGCAACGCCGAGTTCAGCATCATCGCCATCACCGACCCTTACCAATGTCCGGAAACCACCGCCACCTCGCCGGCGCTCTATCGGCGCCCGCTTCCTGCCACCAACCTGAAGTTTCTCAATGGCATCATGTGGGATGGCCGGGAGCCCGACCTGAAAACCCAGGCCCTCGACGCAACCATGGTCCATACCCAACCCAGCGGGCCGCCAACGGATGCCCAGTTACAGCAGATCGTGAATCTTGAATCCTCGCTATTCACCGCCCAGTCGGTGGACAGCCTGGCTGGAAGCCTTACCGCACAGGACGCGAATGGCGGCCCGGTGTTCCTCTCCACTCAGCCCTTCTCCGCAGGGATCAACTCCGGAACCGGGTTTGACCCCAATGCCTTCACTCTGTACACCAGCTGGGCCACTGCGAGCGGGAGCAACGCCGCAGCACAGCAGTCCATCGCGCGGGGAGAGATGCTGTTCAACAGTTTCCCCATGAGGATCACGGGCGTGCCGGGATTCAACGACGTTTTGGGCCAGACCCAGGTCATGGGCACATGCACGACCTGCCACAACACCCCGAATGTCGGGAGCAGTTCGACCTTCGAAATGATGGACATCGGAACCGCTTCGCCCAAAGCCAACCTTCCTGCGTATTTGATTCTTTGCAACGACAGCACGCAACTGGTGACGACCGATCCGGGGCGGGCGATGGTCACTGGCAAGTGTGCCGATATGAGCAAGGTCAAAGTGCCCAGCATGCGCGGCTTGGCCGCGCGCGCGCCCTATTTCCATAACGGCACGGCGAATACCCTGCTGGATGTGGTCAACTTCTACGACCAGCGTTTCGGCATGCTGCTCACCGACGACCAAAAAGCCGACCTGGTCGCATTCATGAACGCTCTGTAACGAAGGTGGGAGTTGCTTTGTGTGGGTCGGACACTCCTGTCCGACCCTTTTGAAGTTGGCGTTGCTTTTGTAAATCCGCGATTCGCACCGAGGGTTGCCGATTTCTTTTCATCCCTGCTGTTTTGATCCGTAGTGATCCGCGTAAATCAGCGGAATTGAAGTTGTCGTCTCATCAAGCCGCCTCCGGCACCCGCTCAACTTCCATTCCGCTGATTCACGCAGATTCTCGCCGATTTCCTTTTTCTCTCTCCTCAGACCGTGGGAGCAGGAGGCTTCCATAATTCACCTCTGACTTAGCCATTCAAAATCAAAGTCACAGGCGTCGGACAGGAGTGTCCGACCCACAGCTGCACACTTTTGGTTAGAGGGCTAAGGGCTGGGCCAGCCTGAAGGTCAGGCTCCGCTCGGGAGCGACGCCGACGTCCATGCTACCCGTGGCATAGGTCGTCCCGGGTGCATCAACCGATGCCCCGATGAGAGCGCCTTTTTTTCCGGCGCCGTCGCGCAGGATGGTCACGTTGCGCTGCTCATGCGAGCCTCGCTTCATGAAGATACTGGAGGTTTGTATGGGAAGGAATTTTCCGTTGATGAAAATCGCGGTCAGGGCCAGCCGCAGGTAGCCAGCTTCCTGAAACTGGTCCGAGGCTTTGGCGTCCAGCACCTTTCCCGTCAGGACCGCGCCCTGCGGCGCCAGGGTACGCCCCCGGACGATGATAGGTTCATCGAGTACGGCTTCGAAGGGGTCCCCAGGACGGGAGCTTGCACTCGATAAAGACAACCGCACATGGATAGTTATCGGCGTTCCCGCCGGAATCGCAGTGGGCGTCAGGGAACCGGTGGGAGAAATTCCGCCCTTGTCGGATGCGGCCTCAAAAGGCAAATGCTGGTCCGCGGCATTCTCTTCGATTCCAGGCAGGCTCTCCCGTCGTGAACAGCCGGCTAGAATCAGCCCCATTAAAACAACAGAGAACACGGCAGCGTTCCGCCAATTCCCTTTCGACAACTTCATAAAACAATCCTGCCGCGCCCGACCACCACCCGACAAGTCGCAAGCTGGATGCCATCGTCCCAAACCTATTTATCAGCAAGTTAAGGACCACGCGGAAGGGCGAGATGTAACTATTACCGGTATTATCGCGCTAGCGTGAGAAACCGACGGATCGTAGATAGAGATCCGGATAAATGCTCCAGGCGCCCCTCCGGGTGCCCCACCCTCGTCGCGTACTTTGCGACAGGGTGGGGACTTTCGGCAACCCAGCTCATAACAGTCGTCAAATCACGATGCCGGATAATTCGCAATTCAAAGTCAAAAGGCGGCGGGCAAAGCCTGCCCTGAGCGAAGTCGAAGGGAGTGTCCGCCCCACACAAACAAAACGGAGGAGCGGTTGGCCGCTCCTCCGTGCATTTAACAACACTTTGTTTTTTGCGGTCGCTTAGTCGGATGATCCGCCCAAGCCGGCCGAAGCGCTGGCCGCCTCGTTCGCGGGCTGGACAATCAGTCCGTCAAATGGGGTGGCTCCAACAAAGCGGCCGCGAACTACGCTGATGCGGCGCAGCGGGTATCCCGAATCAGGACCGCGATGCCAGCTGCGGCCGCTGTCCCGGCTCTCGAAGACCACTCCCGTAGCGTTGCTGGTGGCCAGCAGACGCTTCTTGCTCGGGTCATACGTGATCGAGTTGATGTTCTTGTCCGGAAGGCCGTTCACGATATGCTCCCAGGTCGCGCCGGAGTCGGAACTCCGGAAGGCGCCCTCGCGGGAAGCCACCAGGATTTCGCCTTCCGGCGTGAGCTCCACGCCGTGAATGCTGGTGATGTAGGAAGACAGCGGCGCCTGCTGCCAGGTCGCTCCATTGTTCGAAGAGCAGAGAACGTTGGTGCGAGTGGCGGCGACCACGAGTTCGCCGTTCGACTCCACCGCAACGAAATCAGACTTGCCCATCACCGGACCGCCGGTCCAGGTTTTGCCCTGGTCGGAGCTGGAAAACAGTCCAGAGGAGGTGGCTGCGAGCCAGCGCCTGGGTGTGACTTCGATATCGCTCACGCGGGCATCCAGAACCGAGCGAACCACGACCGCGGGAACTTTCGCCGCCTTCTTCCCCTTCTTGCCTTTCACCACTCGCGCCGCTGACTTCTCGGTGACGATGGTGTTGATCGGACGCCACTGGCTGGCATTGCGATCCAGCAGGAAGATGCCTTTGTTGGTGCCGGCAATCAGGCCGCCGGTGGAGGTCTGCTGCAACGCGAAAACATCGCGTCCGCCCAGGCCGGCGCTCTTCTGCTGCCAGCTCTGGCCGCCATCGCGCGTCGAGAAAACGCCGCCAAACTCGCGATCGTTGACCACGCCCACTTGTATGCTGTTGGGGTCGTTCTGGTCGGACAGAATCGAACTTACATAGCGGTGTACGTAGCCGTGATTGGAAGCCACAAAGGTCTGCGCCCCATTATCGCTGGCCAGAACGCCGCTGCGGTCGGTGGCCAGCAGCACCCGGTTCGAGTTGCGCGGATCCACCAGCACATCGTTCACTACGACTTGAGGATTGCTTACCCGCTTCCAGGTCTTGCCTGCGTCCGCGGTCTTCCACAGACCTTCGGTCGTTCCGGCGTAAACCGTGCCCGGATTGTTCGGGTCCTGCTTGAGCACGCGAGTGCGGCGGGCGGAAAACGGAATGCCCTGCATCTTGCGGAAAAGATCGCCGGCGCTGTCGCTCTTGTAAATTCCGGAGCAGGCGCTGGCATAAACCACCGCGGGATTGGTCGAGTCCACGATCACCGAGAACACATCCGAGTCGTCGATCATGCCTTTGTTGATGCGATGCCAGCTGGCTCCACTGTCGTCGGTCTTCCACGCCAGGTGCCAGGTACCGGCGTACACCACATCGGGATTCTTGGGATCAACCGCAATCGATTCCACATTCTTCAGTTCGGCCTGGCTGGCGGGAGAAATCCGCTCCCAGCTGTTGCCGCCATTCTTGCTGCGGAACACGCCGTCGAGGGCGCCGATGACCAGCACCTTGGAATCGTAAGGAGCGATGGCCAGGGCCCGCACCGACTTGCCGTGCACGCCCGGAAGCGCTTCCCAGTTACTGCCGCCGTCGTGCGAACGAAATACGTCGCCGGCCTGCTGGTTCACTACGCTCCACGCCGAAACGTAAATGTGTTTGGGATTCTGCGGGTCAATGACGATGTGATCGAGAACATTGTCGTCGCCGCCCAGGTGGGCAAGGCGCGACCAATTGTGTCCCCCGTCCGCCGACAGGAAAAGCGTTCCCGTGCTGGTCCCAAGATAAATGCGGTCAGGATTTTGCGGGTCGTAGCCCAGACTCCGCACGTCCCCTCCGTCCGGGCCCAGGGCAGTCCACTGACCAGCCCAGAGAGCAGACGTGGAGAGCACAATGATTGCCAATGTAATCAACCACTTACAGTAATTCAGCCGAATCTTACGCGAAATCATAGGTGAATGTGCCCCTGGCGAAAAATTATGCGCTCGCGGCTGAGATTGACAGCGTAATACGGTCTTTTCAAGTTACCGAAGGCCAGATGAAAAAGGGCCGGTCGAGTAGGAATCTCGGCCGGCCCATAGTCGCTAAAGGTCACTGGGCCTTAGGCTTAGCGGGCCTTCTTTTTGACCACCGGGTGATCGGGAACCGCCTTCACCATGGACTCATCCACCACCTCGGTTCCAGGAGCCGAGAAGGTGGCGCCCGCCGGGACTACCCAGTATTCGGCAGTCCTGGTGCCGGCGCTGCCGGTGCGCACTTCAATCCGGCTGGCATCGATGGCTTGCTTGGCTTCGCCACCGGACAGATATGCCTTGGAATTGACGGCGCGCTCCCCGGCCAGGTTCTTGCGCCTCTCGCCGGGTTCAGCGTTGCCCACGATCACCAGCTTGGCATCGGGATCGTGCTGCAGCCGCTGGGCCACGTCGTCCAGTACGGCCTTGCAGGTGTTGTCCACCCGCCACGGCTTCACCTTGTTGGGGAAGTCGCACTCGCTCAGCTTGCTCGCCTCCGGCGGCGGAGGAGGCGGAACCTCTACCGTCACCTGGCTCGAAGCCGAAGCGGTAAGACCACGAGAGTCGCTGCAGGTTGCGCTCACCGTTATTGGACCGGCTGAGGCTCCAGTGGTGTTGAGAGTGGCGGTGCCGCCCTCACCGGAAACGCTGCCGCCGCTGGCCGTCCAGCCGCTGACCGTGACCGGAACGTTGTCCGGGCTGGTGCAGCTGCAGGTCACGGTTGCCGGCGTGCCCGCCTGCACTGAGGTCGGATTGGCGGAGCATGACATGGTCGGCGGGTTCTTCGGCGGCTCCTTCACCGTGAAGGTAGCTGTGCAACTCGCCTCGCCACCCTTCTTCATCTTGGGATCGGTGACGCGGGCTGTAACCGTGTAACTGCCGCCCGCAACTCCGTTGGTGTCGAGGGTTGCGGTGTTGTCCTTGCTGGTGACCTTTCCGCCCGTGCTGGCCCAGCTGTAGCTCAGGGTATGCTTGGGATTGAAATTACTGGCGCTGGCGGTGGCCGTAACGGGCTCACCCACCATTACTTCGCTGGGCTCGATGGAGCAACTCGCGGCCGGGACCAACGGCGTTCCGAAACCGAAGTTGAAAACCAATCCGGTGCGCAGCCGGACACCTTCCAAAGTAGGCCGCCGCAGCTCCGGAAACGCGGGAGAAACCTCATCGGAAAAATTGTGGTGCGCCCACACATAGTCGGCCTCGAACAGTCGCAGCGACAGTCGGCGCCAAAGATTGAGATCCATTCCGCCGCCCAGAATCGCGCCTATGCCATTGCTCGAGTCCACCAGCGGCACCGTCAAACGGTTGTAGCCCAGCAGGGTGTGGGCGAAGAAAGTGACTCCTTCATTACGCCACGCGAAGCGGGGTCCGATCGATACTGTGTTCATGGTTCCGTTCTTGTTCTTATTGCCGCCGTAGTCGGCTTCCAATCCCCAGTGGGACGTGAAATTGTAGGTAAAGCTGGCACCCGCTCCTTGTGGAATATCGCCCATCTTTTGCGCCACCGGAGCATTCGGCGGTTGGAATGGCGACGGGACCGTGGCGCCGGGATGCAGCCACTGGTAGCCCACGAAGAGTTCCGCTTTCGGCGTCTCTTCTTCTTGTGCCACGACCGCGTTTGATATCAACATCACTACCAGTAAACTCAAGAAAATGCCGCACAGCAACCGACGAAGTGACATGCCATCCTCCGAAAATCTGTCAGATAAAATTTCGCGTCCACGCTTAGAGCATTAGGTTGCGACCGGGAGTTGCGTGGGAAGCAAATACCGAAATCAGGTATGAGGAGTCATTCTACCCCAGACCAGACTCAATTCAAGCGCATGGCGAACCTTTTAACCAAACTAGGATAAGTACTAGTCAGTGTCTCAGATTGATATACTCCCCCACGGATTCGGACCGCCGATTTAGTCTGGTCCAGCTGGCGCATCTGCAGGTGGCGAGATCAGCTTCCGGCGGCAGTAAAAACCTGTGTCAACCCCGCGACGGCTTGCAGACAGCCGGGAAAGCCTAAATAATGGCTGGCGAGCCACTATGAACCACGAAAAGGTACTGATCGTCGAGGACGAGGAAAACGAACGAACCGGCCTGGCCGAGCTGGTCACGGGCTGGGGGTACCGGGCCGAAACTGCGAAAGATGGGGCCGAAGGGCTGGAAAAAGTTACCAGCTGGGCTCCTTCCATCGTAGTAACGGACATGAAGATGCCGCGCATGGGCGGCCTGGAGCTTCTCGAAAAACTGGCCACCGATGCGCAGACCATGGCGGTGGTCGTGGTCACGGCGCAGGGCACGATTGACAGCGCCGTGCAGGCCATGCGCATGGGCGCCTATGACTACATCACCAAGCCCATTGACACCAACCGGTTGCGCACCATCCTGCAAAATGCATCCGCCCTGCTGGGGACCCGCGCTGAACTCGAGGTCACGCGCCGCAAGCTCCGCGATGCCGGTTCTCTAGGAAGCCTGATCGGGTCATCCAAGAAAATGCAGGAAATCTTTCACCTCATCGAAATGGTTTCGCCCAGCACTGCCTCAGTGCTCATTACAGGTGCGAGCGGCACCGGCAAGGAACTGGTGGCCCGCACCGTTCATGAACTCAGCCCGCGCCGGAACAAACCATTCGTCCCCATCAATTGCGCGGCCATCCCTGAGACCTTGATCGAAAGCGAAATCTTCGGCCACGAAAAAGGCGCCTTCACCGGGGCGCTGGAGCGGCGCACGGGCTGCTTCGAGCTGGCGGAGGGTGGAACGCTGCTGCTGGATGAAATCGGCGAGATGCCGGTGGCCACGCAAGCCAAACTGCTGCGCGTTCTCGAAGACCGTAAATTGCGCCGGCTGGGCAGCAAGGTGGAGACCACGGTGGATGTCCGCGTTCTGGCCGCCACCAATAAAGTTCCCGAAGAAGCGGTCGCGCGCGGCGAACTGCGCAACGATCTTTATTATCGCCTCAACGTTTTCAACATTCACATGCCGCCGCTGCGCGAGCACAAGGAAGACGTCCCGGAACTGGTGACAGGCCCTGCTGGCGGATATGAACGAAAAGCATGGGCGCAAGGTTGCAGGGGTGAGCGAGGCCGTCCTCAACGCGTTTCAGAATTACTCCTGGCCGGGCAATGTGCGCGAGATGCGCAATACCCTCGAGCGCGCGATCATCGTGTGCGATGGAGCGGTGGTCGAAACCAAGCATCTGCCGCCGGGATTCGGGCAATCCAGCCTGCGCAGTTCAGCCGAGGATTCCGACACCGTGCGCCTGGGTGTGGGAACCACGGTCGAAGAAGCGGAGAAGCTGCTGATCCTGAAAACGCTCGAAGCCACCAACAACAACAAGACCCGTGCGGCGGAAATTCTGGCCATCAGCCTGAAGACTTTGCACAACAAGCTCAAGGAGTACGGCAACGCCACGGCCGACGCGGCCTTGGCGAGGGAAGAATAAGGCAGCTTTTAGCTGTTAGCTTTTAGCTTTTAGCTATTAGCTCCTGGCCATGAGCTAAGAGCAATTCGCGGATTCGAAATGTCGGGAATGAATCTGCATCTCAAAAGCAGGAAGCAGTACACGGGGGGAATTGCGAATGGCCTGCGGCAATTGGCACGTTAGTCAATTCCCCTGAGTAGTAGCTAAAGGCTAAGAGCTAAGAGCTAAAGGCTGATTCCGGCAGTCCATGCGGCGAAAAACCAAAATCGTGCTGGCCATCACCTTCATGGTGGCCGTGCTGGTCACGGCATTTTCCTATGTGTACATCTCGGAATTGCTGCGCCAGCGCGTGACCACGGCGCGAGAATCCGCAGCTCAGTTGACTTCCAACCTGGCCTACCTGGCGGCCAACGCCGCCCCCGATTTGAGCAGCACCAAGGTGGACACCACCAATCCCCAGGCCATGCGGCGGGCAGTGGCGTATTACCTGAGCACCGACCGCGATCTGAATAATTTTCTGGAATCGGTGGTCGGGACCTGGCCCATCATTTACGACGCAGCCATCGTCAATAGCGACGGCAAGGCCATCCTGCACACCAATCCCGACCTGGTGGGCAAGGAAGTTCCCGACCGGCCCGACTTCCACCTGGTGGAGAACGCGAACTTTCGCCGGCAGTTTCGCATGGTGTACTATCCGCCCACCGTGTACGACGTGCGCATCCCCCTGCAACTGGACGGGGCGCGCTTCGGCAGCATCCGGGTAGGCGTATCGACGGTCTTTCTGAAGAACGAACTGACGCCCCGGTTGCAGCAGGCGGTGGTTTTCTCCAGCATCGCAATCTTTCTTTCTCTGCTCCTCGCCGCCGGACTCTCGCATATTGCTCTGGGTCCGCTGGAGCAGATCAACCGCAGCCTGGACAGCGTCACCTCCGGAGATGCGGACACCGTCGGTGAACCCGAGGCGAGCCATGACGAGTACGGGATGGTGAGCCTCAAGATTGCCCACCTGGGTCGCCAGATGCGCGACGCCAAGGAAATCTTTTCCGCTCTGAAGGACAACGTCGATCAGATCATGGGCAATCTGCAGGACGGCCTGATGCTGTTCACCCGCGACTTACGCGTCGTCCTGGTGAGCGCGTCGGTGGAACGCTTCATGGGACGGCCGCGGCGGGAACTGCTGGGCCACGCCGCCCGGGAGATTTTTTCTGCCGAGTCGGAGTTCGGTGCCCTCCTCCTGCATTCCTTCGCACAACGCAGCCCCATCGCTCCGCGGGAGATCGAGTTTCCCAGCGGGAAGAGGGTACAGATTTCTCTCGACTTCATCCGGGAAAAAGAGACCCCCATCGGCGCCCTGCTCACCATGCGCGATGCGGAGTCGGTCCGCCGCATCGAGGACGAAATCGAAATGTCGCGCCGGCTTTCCGCCACCGGCAGGATCACCAAGGGCGTGGCCCACGAAGTGAAGAACCCGATTAACGCCATTGTCCTGCACTTGCAGCTGCTGCAGGGAAAACTGCGGCAGGTCGATCCCGACACCCGGCGCCACATGGACATTATCGGCAGCGAAATACACCGCCTCGACCGGGTGGTGCAGATCCTGGTGGATTTTACCCGCCCCCGTGATCTTCACCTCGAGGAAACCGATCTGCGCCGCCTGCTGGAGGACGGCGTCCAACTGGCCGGGCCCGACGCCGCGCGGCACGGCGTGACCGTCGTCTCCGAGCTTCCCGCTCAGCCCCTGACGGTGAAGGTGGACACCGATTTCATCAAGCAGGCCATTCTCAATGTCGTGCTCAACGGCGTCCAGGCCATGCCCGAGGGAGGCAGGCTGACGGTTTCGGCCCGCCGCGAAGATGACATGGTGGTCACCGAAATTCGTGACCAGGGCAGCGGCATTCCCGCCGATGCCCAGGAAAAGATTTTTGAGCTGTATTTCACCACCAAAAAAGAAGGGACTGGGATCGGGCTGGCGCAGACTTACCAGATTCTGCAATGGCACTATGGATCGGTTGATTTCGAATCCGTGGAGGGTGAGGGCACAACCTTTCGCCTGCGCCTGCCCCTGGTCCAGTCGCGCTCGAATGCCCTGCAGGAAACCGCAATCCGGAGCTAGATCGGATAAAGACCGTGAAGGTTATATGAACTCCTGACAGTACCAGAACCACGTCCCCGAAGTTATGATTTCCAGGTAGGCCTGGCGGGGAGTCGCAGCATCCAATCTCACATGAGTATGTATCTGGCCATCATTCTCGGATTTTGCGCGCTGGCGACTCCTTCCTTCGCTGCGCCCCTGCAGGCGCAACCTCCGCAGCTCAACCAGGAGACGCGGCCAGCACCGGATGCGGGGCCTGCCGGCGCTCCCCAGGATGCACCGAAAAATGACGCGCCCCAGAATACGGCGCCGCCCAGTCCAGGAGCCGGGCCTGCGCAAACCGGCGCGGAACCTCAGTCCGAGCCCGCGTCTCCACCAGAGACGAAACCTGAGACCGCTCCGGAACCGCAAAAAGCGCAAACCGAGCCAGCTGCGAAAAAGCCCGAATCCAAGGCATCGAAGAAAGCACCCCGGAAGAAGCGCCACCGGAAAACTTGCGCTCCTCCAGTCGCGGCCTCGGATAAATCGGATAAAACAGTAGTGCGAAACGGTGGCACGGCTGACCCCGTGGTTCAGCTCGCCCCCGGGATGAGTGCGGAGCAAGCTTCCAGCCAGCGTCAAAGCACCACCCAGTTGCTGTCCGCCACGGACGACAACCTGAAGCAGATCGCGTCCCGGCAGCTGAGCTCAACCCAGCAGGACAGCGTCAGCCAGATTCGCAAATACATGGAGCAGGCCAACGCGGCCGAGGAAGTCGGAGACGTGCAACGCGCACACAATCTCGCGTCGAAAGCTCTGCTGCTATCGGATGATCTGGTGAAACATTGAGGGAGGTCGCTTCTGGCTTCTGGCTTCTGGCTCGCAGACGTATTTCCGCAAACTCCACGATTGTCATCCTGAGCGAGTTTGACCGTCCGCTTGCGGACGGTCAGGCGAGTCGAAGGACCCCTACCCTCACGATGCGCTCATGGATTACGTCCCCAACGATGGAGTAGGGGTCCTTCGACTGCGTAGGGGCTTCGCTATGCGAAGCCCCTCCTCCGCTCAGGATGACACAGCGGTTTATCTTCCCTTGGCGCGGGCTGCATTCACTTTGGCCAACAGGTCCTGCGAGAGCGGTTGAACCGGCCCGGGAATTTTTACCGCCTCCATCAATACTTCACGCGCTTCGGTGACCCGGCTGATCTTGGCATAGGCGAAACCCAGGCGATAAAGCGCAACCGCGTACTGCTGGTCATCCAGGCCTTTGAGCAGCGCGGTGGCGGACTTCAACTCCGCTATCGCAGCCGCGGTTTTGTCCTGCTTCATGTCGGCATAGCCCAGGGTGGAATGAGCAACTCCAGCCGAGAGCTTGCGGGTGCGGTCCGCGTCCGGTGCGTCTGCCTTGGCCGCCACCACCGCCCTCTGCGCATAGGCAGCGCCCTTGGCCACGCTGCCTGGCTTGGAATCTTCGACGTAGGTCCCGGCCAGAAGCAACAGCGCCGCCAGATTATTAGGATTTGCCGCCAACGCCTTTTCGCCGAAAGCCAGCACCCGGGTCGTGTCCTTAAGTTCGGAAAGCGACATCATGGCGTAGGAGGCAACCGATTCGTCAAAGCGCGACTTGGGAAAGGCAGTAGTGAAACGATCAATGTCGCTCATGCGCGTTTTGGCGTCGGTTTGATCGACGATCACATTGAACGCAGCGGCCTCGAGGAATTCGTATGAATTCTTGGCCGCAGTCTTTTGCTCTTCTGTCTGGGTGGCAAACTCCTGGTCACTCATGCCTTCGGGCTTGCTCTTGCCGATGGAGTTATAAACTTCGCCGCCGCGCACCGAGTAATCCAGCAGCTTGGGGTTGTTCTTCATCTGCTGCGCGATGCTGGCCTGGGAGACAAGAATATCGAGACTGCGGGGTGCGCTGGCCAGCGCCTTGTCTCCGTAATCAAGCGCCTTCTGCAGGTCGCCGGTACCCTGGTAGGCCTGCGCCAGCTGCCAGTTGCCGTAGGCCGCGGCGGCCGGATTGGAGGCGAACTGCTTCACGAAATCCTCGTACATGGCCAGCTTCTTTTGATCATCCGGCTCTTTGGTGATGGCTTGCAGCGCCACGTCCTCCGGCGTGCCCGCCGGAATCACGATGGGTTCGATCTGGGCCAGGGAAAAGAGAGCAACCACGAACAGAAAGGTAACCAGCAGGACGGAACAGCGACCGTGCTTCATACGTCACCTCCGGAATGGCGTCGGCATCGTAGCGCCGAAGGGAGGGATTATGCAAGCCGCGAGAACGTGTGGGGCCGAGCGCAGCTCGGCTTGGATGGTGCAAACGTCTTCGCAATATTCGAGCTGCGCTCGATTGGGCGGGTGAGGGCACCCGCCCCTACGCAATCGCTGTGCTAGTCTTTTGCTCATGCAGGATCGCGAGCGGACGGACTCGCCGGCAGTCGCGGAGAATTCAGCGGAAGGCGCGCGGCGATCCTGGACGCACTCCATATTCTTTATCGTTCTGATCGCATTCCTGCTTCGTGTGGCGGTCATCACCATCGGCCACACCTACCGCATCACGCCCCGTCGCGACCACTTCCAGTTCGGATGGGAAATGGGACGCATCGCACGCTCCATCGCGACCGGGCAAGGCTTCAGCTCTCCCACCGACTTATACACCGGACCCAGCGCCTGGGCGCCGCCGGTTTATCCCTACATCCTGGCGGGCGTATTCAAGCTGTTTGGGGTTTACAGCAATCTTTCCGGCTGGGTCATCCTGACCTTCAACAGCATTTTTTCGGCTCTGACTTGTCTGACGCTTTACCGGATAGGAGAAAAGATCTACGGCGAGGCCGTGGCGCGGGCCACCGCCTGGACCTGGGCGCTGTTCCCTTATGCCATTTATTGGCCGGTGCGCGTGGTCTGGGAGATGAGTCTCAGCGCATATCTGTTGAGTCTGGCCCTGCTGCTTACGCTGCGCATGGCTGACGAACCGCCGCGCCCGCGAGCCTGGATCGGGTTCGGGCTGCTCTGGGGTGTGCTGGCCATTACCAACACGGCAGTGCTTTCGATGCTGCCGTTTTGTCTGCTGTATCTGGCATGGCGTCTGCCCCTTCGCGCCCGGCAGTTCGTGGGATTGGGGCTGTGCGCGCTGGCCGCGGCGCTTGTAGTCGGCCCCTGGCTGGTCCGCAACTATGACGTCTTCGGCAAATTCGTTTTTGTTCGCGACAATCTCGCACTCGAAATACACATGGCCAACAATGACCAGTCCAACGGCCTGTGGACCCGGGGTGAGCATCCCGGCAACGATCCCGAAGCCATGCGCCGGTTTCAGCAACTGGGTGAAATCCCCTTCATGGCGGAGAAGCAGCAACAGGTCCGCGAATTCGTGCACGAACATCCGGGCGAGTTTCTGCGTTTTACGCTGGAACGCGTTCTCTACTTCTGGATTGGACCTCCGCAGGCCAACATCGTCGCCGGTTATGACCTGATGATCGCCCGCCACATGATGTTCATTCTTCCCGCTGCCTTCGCCTTCGCAGGCCTGGGGCTGACCCTGCGAAACCGGAAACGGGGAGGCTTTCTGCTGGCCTGCTTTCTGCTGATGTACCCTCTGCCCTACTACCTGGTGAACCCGTTCCCGCGCTACAAACATGCCATCGAGCCGGAGATGATCCTGTTGGCGGTGTATTTATTCTGGGAAGCAAGCCGGGTGCAAATCCATTGGCCGCCTCGCACCAGACCTTCGTAAGCAGGTCCTTTGCGTCTTTGCGTCCTTTGCGGTTAAAAGCTTTTGACCGCAAAGTTCGCAAAGCTCGCAAAGACGCAAAGAAACTCGAACCGCAGCACTCATCCGGTTGGAGAGTCCCTTATTCATCATTTACATTTGAAGCATGCGTGCCATCCTGCAGAAACGGGCGCTGCGTTTTGTTTTCGGCGCCAACATGATCTCCATGCTGGGCAGTGGCATGAATTCCGCCGCCGTGGCCTGGTACATCCTGCAGGCCACGCACTCCGAAGTTGCGCTGGGGACGTTTGCCGTGCTGCAGACCCTGCCCGCCATGCTGATGCTGCCCTTCACCGGAGTTCTGATCGACCGCGAAGACCGGCGCCGCCTGGTCATGATGCTGGACGCGATTCGCGCTGTCATCATTCTCGTGGTGGCCATTCTGGCCTCCGCCGGTAAGGTAAAAGTATGGCAGCTCTACCTGATGAACACGCTGGTGGCGGCGGGTTTCTGGATGTTCTGGCCGACCATCACTGCGCTGATCCAGGAATTGACGCCCGGAGAAGAGTTCGTCCACGCCAATACGTTTCTGCTGGCGGGCATCCAGGGCGGATGGCTGATTGCCGGGTCGATCGTGGGATTCGTCTATAACCACATCGGGCTGGGCGGGGTGTTGCTGATCGACTTCTCCACTTACCTGGCGTCGTTTCTTCTTTATCTCGGCGTGCGTAAGGGACGCCACGTAGTGCCCCGTCCGGCGGAACTGCGGGCCGACATTGTGGCCGCCGAAACCGCAGTGGGACGCTTCGTGCGCGAGATGCGCGAAGGCATCGATTTTCTTCGCGGCCACCGCTCCGTGGTCACGCTGGGAGTCAGCTGGGCGCTTTTTCTGGGCGCGATGATGACCGGAGTGGTGGTGACCGCTCCGTTGAGCGACAACGTGTTCCACGCCGGCGCCGTCGGGTATGGCTGGCTGAACGCGGGCTGGGGCACGGGCGCGTTTCTGAGCGTGTTCTATGCGCCCGCGCTCATCGCCTGGGTCGGCGCGCGCCGTTCCATTGCCATTTCCATGGGCGTGCTGGCCATTGCCATGGCCCTGGCGCCACTCTCGCCCTGGCTGGCGGTGGCTGTCGCCATATACGGCGTCATGGGTTCCGGCCGCGGCATAAGTGGCGTGGCCATGAACACCAGCATCATGGAACAGGTGCCGCAGCACTTCATGGGTCGGGTGCAGAACACCTTCTACTTTGCCGGCACCATGCTGCAGATTGTTCTCGGATTTCTGGTCGGAGCGGTGGCGCAATTGAACCTGGTGGCGGGCTTCGCCATCATCGGCATGGTCTATGCGGTGGCTTTCGTCACCGCGGTGTGGCCGGTGGCGGCGGCAAGCCCCGTCTGCGAGCTCGGGCCAGACTGAGCTGGGTAGATTTCAGATTGCAGATTTAAGATTGCAGATTTAACCCCTCAAGGGAACCGAGAACTGAGAATTGAATCTGAAATCTACAATCTCAAATCTACAATCTGCAATTTGAACCCTCAAATCAACAATCTGAAATCTCAAATCTACAATCTGAAATCACACTTCGGACTTCTTTCCCTCCGCCTCAAGCTGGTATCCTTTCCCGTTCCAACTTAGCCAGGAGACATGCATGTCATCCAGCCTCGAAGGTCGAGTTGCGGTTGTCTTTGGAGTCGCTAACAAACGTTCGATCGCCTGGTCGATCGCGCAAGGGCTGCACAATGCGGGCGCGAAAGTGGCCATCACCTATCAGAATGAACGTCTGGAACTGGAAGCCCGGGAGCTGATCACCTCCCTGCCAGGCGCGGAAGGCTTCATGTGCGATGTGTCCGATGACGCCGCCATCGACCGCCTGTTTGTCCAACTCAAGGAACGCTATGGCAAATTGCATGTGCTGGTGCACAGCGTAGCGTTTGCTCCCGCCGAGGAACTGAAGGGCGAGTTCCTTGCCACCACGCGCGAAGGCTTCCGGATCGCCCATGACGTGAGCGTGTATTCGCTGGTCGCGCTGGCCCGGGCCGCAGCGCCGCTGATGGAAGACGGCGGCAGCATCATCACCATGACCTACTACGGAGCGGAGCGGGTTGTGCCGCGCTACAACGTCATGGGCGTGGCCAAGGCGGCGTTGGAGTGCAGCGTGCGCTATCTGGCCTATGATCTGGGCAAGAAGAAGATCCGGGTCAACGCTATTTCCGCGGGCCCGATCAAGACCCTGGCCGCGCGCGGTATCTCCGGTCTCAGCGACATGCTGAAGGCGCATGCCGAGCGCGCACCGTTGCAGCGCAATGTGGATGTGAACGAGGTGGGCGCGACCGGCGTGTTTCTGGCCTCCGACGCCAGTTCCGGCATCACCGGAGAAGTGATCTACGTGGATTGCGGCTACAACATCATGGGCTTTTAGCTGTCATCCTGAGCGGAGGGACGGCTTCGCTCAGCGAAGCCGCACCGGATTCGAAGGATTTCTACACTCGCCTCGGCGTTTGCCGTACCGGAAAGATATCTGGAATGCCTGTCACACACGAAATAGCATCGACGCCACGAGGGGTCCTTCGACTCCACCATCCCATTCGCAAGCGAATGGGACGATTCCGCTCAGGATGACACTACACCGGCGCTAAGGCTTGCGCTTCCTGCCGAAGAACTTGCGTCCGATGTCGGGATAAATTTCCTTCAACACATTGAAGCCGGCATCGAAGGCGAACTGGATGCCGGCGCGCTCGGCCACGTCGGAAAAATCTCTCTGGCTCCTGGGATAGTAAGTCACGGCCAGGGCGGATGAAGAAAAACTGCCCAACACTTCCGAGACATTGAACGCTTTTCTCCCGGAATCCTGCCGCGTCACCAGAATACGGCTCACCGCGTACCCCACGCGGTGGGAAAAACCTCCATCGCCGAGGCGGTAGTACCGCGGGTCCTGGCGCAATAGAGAGGGATACAGGCCAGTGATAAAGATGCTGGCGGTCAGACCATCCGCAAAGCCGGCGCCATAGCGCTTGCCATAACCCTCCGCGCCTTGGCCGTATTCGCTGGGACTATCTAGCGCCTGGTTCACGCCGGCTTCGCCGGCCACAAATACAAAAGTGTAGGGATTGAAATACTGCACTGCCAGCTTAAACTTCTGGCCGCTGGTTAAGCGGAGGCGGTTGCATCCCGGCTTCGACCAGTCCGTAGGCGGGCACGATGCCGAACATTCGCTGCCGGCCCGAGGGTTGGGTGGAAGAATCGAGCCGCTTCTGCGCGTGATTCTGGCTCGCACCCTCTTTGTCCGTGGCCGAAGGCGCGTCCTGTGAGTGACAGACTCGAGCGCTCGTCACCATCATCATCAAGGTGAAGGCGAGGACCATTAACGCAAGTGCCCGGGCCGGGAGAACGGAACGATCAGACCTGGGAAGCAGCGCCTTGAACCTACTTGCTGGTGATCCGGATGCGCCGGTCGTTTTCAGAACTTCCCACTGGTTGGCCGAGTTTGCCATTCACTCTCTCCAGCGCAATTTCCACATCGCGCTCGCGCTCGAAGCGTTGGAACTTCTCCCCCCACTCTATCAGGAGAATGCTGTTGTCAGCGATGAGGTCATCGAGTCCCAGTGTTTCCAGCTGGCGCGGCGTATCAATCCGGTACAAGTCGATGTGATAGAGGTTAGCCTGGGGACCGCGATATTCGTGGATCAAAGTGAAGGTGGGGCTGGTGACGTCGTCCGCGGAGGCGGCCTGGAAAGCCTCCGCAATGCCCTTGACCAGTGTGGTCTTGCCCGCTCCCAGATCACCGCGCAACAGCACCAGTTTCGGCGGAGCCAGCATTCCCGCCAGAGTACGGCCAAGCGCGACGGTCTCCTCGGCGGAATGTGTAATGAATTCCTGTGTGGCCATGCCAGTCGAAATCGAATGACCAGTATAGCGATTTGCTTCCCGAGAATGGACCTGACTTCGGCGCGAGCGACGAGAATGGGAGGGCCCGGACTTCAATCGTGCCAGGGATGAGATTGAATAGGGCAAGATTGAATAGGGCACGATTGAATAGGGCACGACTGATTAGGGCACGATTGCGGCGCTAAGGCGCACGACTGGCGATTTAGCGGCACGACTGAAGTCGTGCCCTTACCCAACTCACGACACGAGTAGAAATCGTGCCGAAGGCCGCCGAATCATGCTCAAACCAATTTGGGCGCCGTCCACTGGCTGGACCTGATTCCCTGGAAGCTTCGGTCCGCGGCCGAATCCACCACCATGCGCAAGGCCCGATGATCGTCGTCGCCGAGCGCAACGAAGCGGAACGGCTGCAGGGCGCCGTCCGTGGCCAACCGCACGGGCGTGAGCATTTCCGCCATGCCTCGTACTGGTCCGGATTGCGTCTGAAAAGCGACTTCGACAAAATCTCCCTGGCCGAGAGATTTCGCCAGCCGCAAGAGACCTCCCGTGACCGAGACAGTCTGGAGTTTGGCTTTGGCGCGCTGACCATCCTCCAACATGACTAAGGCCAGAATGGAACCACCGACCTGGATACGTGGAGAGCGGCGCTGAGGATGTACTTGGGGAAAGTGAGTCATAGCACGGACTATTTCACACCGCTGCAGGCCGGCACAGGTTACAGAAGGCACGTGTACGGATTCCAGGTGAGGTCTTTTTCGAACGGCCGCTAACAACCCATGCATCAAGAAGATGCGCGCTTGTTGTCAAACTGGTTACAGGACGTGGACGATGTAGTGAGCAGCGGGTCTTGAGCCCAACAAGGTGCGAGCAGCCAGCCTCAGGCGCTGAGGCGTAACCTCATTCCGGCGGCCTATTGGCACGACTAAGTCGTGCCCCTTCCACTTCAGCAGGCCCAGAGTTGTGGCCTTCTACTTTCGTCGCGAACTGGATTCAGCGTCACTCCCAGCCCATGGCCCAGCAATTTGTCCGAAACGTTCTAGCTGCGAATCGTGACCAGCGCCGTTTGCGCCGTATCCCGCGTTCGGCGAAACGCCTCCGGTAACGAATTGAGCAGATCGGTCGCGATCATCGAATGCTCGCCCATGCTCTCTCGCGCCACATCACCCGCCAAGCCGTGGAGATGAACGGCGGCAATCGCCGCCTCCGCGATTCGGTCTGGGTTCTGCGCCATCAGGCCCGCGACCATGCCGGTCAGAATGTCTCCCGTGCCTCCCGTCGCCATGCCGGGGTTGCCGGTTGTATTCACCCAGACCGTGCCGTCGGGCTGCGCAATCAGGCTGCGGTGTCCCTTGAGCACGACAATCAGTCCATGGTCACGGGCAAAAGTGCGAGCCACATTCAGGCGGTCGTGCTGCACGGCGGGAATCGTCGAACCGGCAAGCCGAGCCATTTCGCCAGGATGCGGTGTGATGACCAGAGCGCCCGCCCTGCTTTTTAACTCGGCGGCCCGGCCTTCGAAGGCGTTGAGGCCATCCGCGTCCAGAACAATAGGGAGTTTGTATTTCTTGACCACGCCTCGCACCAACTCGGCAGTTTCAGGATGGCGCGAAATGCCCGGCCCCACAGCCAGCACCGTTTTTGCTTTTACCAGCGAGTCGAGGCGGCCTTGTTGCAATGAGACCAGGGCAATGCTGCCGGCGTCCGTTTCCTCGAGCGGCTCGGTCATGAGTTCGGGCTGAAAACCGGCTACGGTCGCGAGCACCGACTTCGCGGTGGCCACTGTGGACAGCCCGGCGCCGGCGCGCAGGGCCGCCATACCCGCCATGGCCGCCGCGCCCGCTTTGCCCGTGGATCCGCCCAGCACCAGAACGTGACCGAAACTTCCCTTGTTCGACGCCGCGGGCCGCGGACCGATCAACGGCGCGACATCCCGCGCGGTAATCAGGTTGAGTTGGAGAGAAGATACGACGGCTTCATCTGGCGAGCCGATGGGCGCCACCACGGTCGGCCCGGTAGTCAGCATTCCGAAAACATGGGCCGGGCGGGGTGCGGTAAAGGTCACGATCGCATCAGCCCTCGCCACCGCGCCCACCTGTTCGCCCATAACATCAGCGTCGGCGCCGGACGGAATATCCACCGCAACCACCGGAGCCGAGCTCGCATTCATTACGGCAATGGCTTCAGCGTAGAGCCCGCTCACGGGGGGACGGAAGCCGGTGCCGAGGACGGCGTCGATCAAAACATCCGCATCAAAGACCGCGCGGGCTGCTTCAGTCTTCATCTGGTCGTTTTTCGACATCCCAACCGCCGGCATGGGAAGCCTGGTGAACATCTCCGCCGCGTCGCCCCGCAATTCGGACCGCTCCGCCAGCAACAGTACGCGGACCTCTTGGCCGGCCTCGTGCAGTTTGCGGGCAGCTACGAAGCCGTCGCCGCCGTTATTTCCCTTTCCGCAAATTACTCCGACAGACTCAGCCGCGGGATACTGCGACAAGACAAACGCCGCCACGGCCGCGCCCGCGTTCTCCATCAGGGTCAGCGACGGAACACCGAAGCGCTCGCCGGTGATCCGGTCGATCTCGCGCATCTCGGCAGCTGTGACGATTTTCATGACCGTCCCGTCGCCATGCGTTCCAACTGGCGCAACTGGGAAGATTCGCCCATGGCGATCAGGTAGTCGCCGGGCTCGATGCGGTCTTCGGGCGAAGGATTGAAATCCATCTTCTTTTCTCGCTTGATGGCGAGAATGACCGCGCCGCAATCCTGGCGGATGCGGGAGGTTTCGATGGTCTTGCCCGCCACCGTGGACGCATCCGCTACACAGATCTCGCCGATCTCAAGGTCCATATCAAGGTGAGTGGTAGCAGAATCCAGAAAACTGACCACGTGCGGCTGCAGAAAGGAACGCGCGATGCGCTGTCCGGCGAACAGGTAAGGCAGGACCACCGAATCTGCGCCAGCCTTGAGCAGGCGCTTTTCCGCGTCTTCTTCGCTGGCGCGGGCGATGATTCTCAACTGCGGATTCAGCTCACGCGCGGTGAGCACAATGTAAAGGTTGGTGGCGTCGGTCGTGGTCGCGGCCACCAGGCCCCGGGCGCGTTCGATGTGGGCATCGCGCAGGGTCTGCCCCTGGGTGGCGTCGCCGACCAGCGTTAGCCAGGCGTCCCCGGCGCCCGCCGCCCGCTCCGCGCTCTGATCCACAACGATGAAGGGCACATGCTTGCTGGCCAGTTCCCGCGCCGCGCTGCGGCCTACGCGGCCCGCGCCGCAAATGATGTAGTGATCGGAGAGCCGGCTGATCTCGCGCTCCATTTTCCGCCTTCCGAAGAAACTGCCCAGCTCGAATTCTAGCAAAGCCTGCGTCAATGACCCGATGGCGAGAAAAACCAGTGAAACGCCCACGATGATCAGCCCGACATTAAACACGCGCCCCGCATGGTTGAGGGGATGAGTCTCCTGGTATCCGATGGTGGTGAAAGTAGTGATCACCATGTAGAAGCCATCGAACCATGACCAGCCTTCGATGAAGTGAAAGCCGGCGGTGCCCGCGAGCGTCAGTCCAAGCAGGGCCACGCCGATAAGCCGCAGGTTGCGGAGAGATTTCATGGGTTGGTCGTTGGCCGTTGGTCGTTGGTCCTTGGCCTAATCCTGTCATCCCGACCGGAGCGCAGCGCAGCAAGCGTAGTGGAGGGACCTGCTGTGCTGGCTGCCCAGGCCGCCGAGTTAGCCATGCCGCGAACTCATCACTCCGCAGCCAGCGACGACCATAAAGCAACCGCTGAAGATTTCTGTATCAGTGGTCCTGCAATGGAGAACGTCGCCACGCTGCCGGGCGGCACAGCAGGTCCCTCCACTACGCTTGCTGCGCTCCGCTCCGGTCGGGATGAGAGGATTTCGGTTCTGAATTGCTGCACGAATATCTGATACGCGAACGAAGCGCTGTCTTGGCCACCGACTACTTCCCTGCGTTCTCCGGCAGCGCCTGCACCTTGCTGTGCTTCTGGCCGTAGGCGAAGTACACCACCAGCCCGATCGCGAGCCAGATGATCAGACGGGCCCAGTTGATCCAGCCCAGGCGGTACATCATGTAGCCGTTAAAGATGATGCCGAGTATTGGTACCAGCGGCACCCACGGGGTGCGGAAAGGACGGGGCTGATCGGGATTGGTGCGCCGCAGCAGGATCACTGCAATACACACGATGACAAAAGCCAGCAGAGTGCCGATGTTCACCATCTTTCCGATATCGTCGATGGGCACCAGGCTTCCCACTACCGCAGCGAGAATTCCCACCAGGATGGTGTTCTTCCACGGTGTGCGCCACTTGGGATGAATGTCGGCAAAAAACTTCTTGGGCAGCAGGCCATCGTTGGCCATGGAGTAGAGAACGCGAGTCTGTCCCAGCAGCATGACCAGCATCACGCTGGTGAGTCCAGCCAGCGCGCCCAGAGTGATGATGTGAGAGGCGCCGACCAGGCCGCGGTCCAGGAAGGCACGCGCGATGGGAGCTTCGATGTTTACTTCACGCCACGGCACCATGCCGGTGAGGACGGCCGCCACCGCGATGTAGAGCGCAGTGCAGATCAGCAGAGAAGCAATAATTCCGATGGGTAAGTCGCGTTGCGGGTTCTTGGCTTCCTGGGCGGTGGTTGAAACCGCATCAAATCCGATATAGGCAAAGAAAATGTAGGCCGCACCGGCGCCGATCCCGGAGAATCCCATGGGAGCGAACGTATGCCAGTCTCCGCCCCAGTTGCTGGCGCTCACGTAGCGGAAACCCAGGCCGATGACGAACAGCACTACCGCAACCTTGATCACAACAATGGTCGAGTTAAAACGCGCGCTCTCCTTGATGCCGATGGCCAGAATCGCCGTGATGACGAGGGCAATCACGAAGGCCGGCATGTTCCAGCCCAACTCGACTCCGAACATCTTCGGCGCATCCAGCAACTTGTGCGCCCCTTCCAGTAGTTGCGGGGACTGCGCCGACATGATGTCGGTCACGCGGTTGAGGAAGGCCTGAGTACCGGGGACGAGCGTGGAGTCCGAGGCCTGCGCCATCTGGCGGGCGACAATATTTTCGGCAGCACGAAGTCCGGTCCAGTGGTCATAGGCCAGCCACAGCGGCATCTTGATATGAAAGATATCCAGCAGTTCGATGAAGTGGTTCGACCAGCCCGAGGACACCGTGCTGGCGCCCATGGCGTACTCGAGCGTGAGGTCCCAGCCGATAATCCAGGCAAACAACTCGCCCAGGGTCGCGTAAGCATACGTGTAGGCGCTGCCGGCCAGCGGAATCATGGCCGCAAATTCGGCGTAGCAGAGAGCCGCGAAGGCACATCCGAGGCCCGACAGGACAAACGAAAGCATCAGGCCCGGCCCGGCATAGTGCGCGCCCAGTCCGGAGAGCACGAAGATGCCCGCGCCAATGACCGCGCCGACTCCCAGGGCGGTAAGTTGAAACGGGCCAAGGGTACGCTTCAGGCTGTGTTCGCCCGATTCGCCGGCTTCCGCCAAAAGCATGTTGAGGGGCTTTTTAGCCCAGAGATTTGCCATCTCTAAGTTTCTCCTTCGCGCTTGAAGCGCGGTATCTTGCCGGTGTCATCCTGAGCGGAGTGAGTTCGCTCGCTGGCGAGCGAACTTATGGAGTCGAAGGACCCCTACAGACCTGAACTCCTGCCGCCTGTAGGGGTCCTTCGACGAGGAAACTTCGCGAAGCGAAGTTTCCACTCCGCTCAGGATGACAAAGTGCCCAGTCGCCGCGACCACAGGAAGTACACTGGAATCCCCAGCAGCACGATAATCAGTCCCGGCCAGGTGTACTGCGGTTTGTAGCGTAATAGTACGACATCGATAAATAAAGCCGTCACAATATAAATCGCCGGAAGTACAGGGTAACCAATCGCGCGGTAAGGACGTTCCGCGTTGGGACGAGTGCGCCGCAGAACGAACAGCCCGAAGATGGTCAGGACATAGAACACCAGCACGGCGAAGATGATGTAGTCGAGCAACTGTCCATAACTGCCGGAGACGCACAGGATACAGGTCCAGACCATCTGCACCATGAGCGAAACTGCAGGGGTCTTGTACTTAGGATGCAGTTTGGCCACGCTCTTGAAAAATAATCCATCCTTCGCCATGGCGTAGTAAACCCGCGAACCCGCCAGAATCAACCCGTTGCAGCAACCGAACGTAGAAAGCATGATGGCGATGGCCATCAGCGTTCCCCCGGTTGCGCCCAGCATCTGGGACATGACCGCCGTACCTACACGGTCCTCGGTGGCGTACTTGATGCCGCGCTCCAGAATGGTGGCGCCCGCCGCGCTGCCATCCAGCGGCAGAATGTTCAGGTAAATAAAGTTGCAGGCAACGTACAGCGCAATCACAACGCCCGTACCGATGGCCAGCGAGAGCGGCAGGTTGCGGCTGGGATTCTTCACTTCGCCGGCGGTAAAGGTCACGTTGTTCCACGCGTCGGCGGAGAATAGCGATCCCACTTGAGCCACGGCAAGGATGGTCAGCGTGCCTACGAAAATCGTCGGACCACCCACTCCCACCTGCACCGCGTGTTGCGCCCCCAACGATGCGTTGTGCCAGAAGTTTCCCTGAAAATTTGCCGCCAGGGCTTGCGCATTGCGTCCGATGAACAGGCCCAGGAAAACCAGGCCCAGCAGGGCAGAGACCTTGGCGAAGGTAAAAACGTTTTGGATCAACGCTCCGGTTTTCAGGCCGGTTACGTTGATGACGGACAGCAGCACCACCACCAGAATCGCCACTAGATTCTGCGTACTGAGCCCGGTCTCCATGTTTCCCAAAACCATGGGTCCAATATGAATGGGCGGGACTTTCCAGAAGTGCACAATCCAGTTCGCGGAAGAAATCGAGGGAAAGAAGATGCCGAGGAATTTGCCGAACGCCACGCCCACGGCGGCAATGGTGCCGGTCTGGATCACCAGGAAAAGCGTCCAGCCGTAAAGAAACCCCCACAGCGGCCCCAGGGCTTCGCGCAGATAAACGTACTGGCCGCCGGCGCGCGGCATCATGGCCGCCAGCTCGCCATAGCTCAAGGCCCCGACAATGGTCAGGAAGCCGGTCACCAGCCAGGCCCCGATCAGCAGCGCAGGCGAATCGACCTCGCGGCCTATTTCCGCCGAAACGATAAAAATGCCGGAGCCGATCATCGAACCCATGACCAGCATGGTGGCGCTGGTCAGCCCCAGCCCCTTCACCAGCTCTTTATCCTGATGACTATGGAGGTCCCAGTCTGTAGCGCCTTCAGGCTTAGGTGGCGTGGTTTCGATACTCACAACCCTCCCGGGGGTACGTTTTACCGTAGCGCCGGCGTCCCGCCGGCTGTCCCGAGGGCGTCTCGCCCTCGCCCGCCAAACTCAATGGGACTTTATCCTAATATGCGGAAAAATTCCTCTGCTGATTTGCGGGGCTCCCGTATCAAGTCAGATATCACCGCCACCGCATCCGCCCCAGCCTCGATGACCGACCGGCAATTCTCGCGGGTGATTCCGCCGATCGCCACCAATGGCTTGCGGGTTAATGCCCTCGCCTGGCGCACGCCATCGAGGCCAATCACGGGGTCAGGATTCGCCTTGCTCCGCGTCGAGAATACGGGACCGATCGCCGAGATAGTCTGCCGTGGTTTTGTCGGCGGCTGCGAGTTGTTCGGGATTGTGGGTCGAAACTCCCAGCCAGAGCCGGTCACCGATCACTGCTCTGGCGCCTTCGGGCGATAGATCATCCTGCCCGACGTGGACGCCATCGAAGCCTGCAGCCAGGCACAAGTCTGCCCGATCGTTCATGATCAGTTTGACGGAAGTGGGGAGGCAACGTTTCAGCTCCCGTGCCTGCTCCAGCATCAGGCGGGCGTTGCCCGATTTATTCCGGTATTGCAGAAGCGTGACCCTACCGGCGACCAATTCGCCGGCGGCCAGGCAAAGGCCTTCTGTATCCGGGAACGAAGACGCATCGAGGATAGCGTAGAGGCGGGGAAGGGGAATCATCGCAGATTGTGTGGGGCGGGCGCCCTCGCCCGCCGCCTTTGACTGGGGCTTTATTTACAAAAATTGGCCCGTCTTACAACGGAACAATCAACATCTAAACAAAGTCAAATTCAAAAGCGGCGGGCGAGGGCGCCCGCCCCACACGTACATTTCTCAGTGCTTGCCCTGCGCCAGAAATCTTTCGATGAACGTGGTATCGATTTTGCCCGCCCGGAAGTCAGGGTCGGCCAGGATCCTGCGGTGCAGCGGAATCGTCGTGAAGATGCCCTCGATGATGAACATCTCCAAAGCGCGCGCCATACGCGACACCGCCTCGCCGCGATCTTTGCCGCGCACGATCAGCTTCGCAATCAGGGAGTCGTAATAAGGGGGGATTACGCCTTCCGCATACGCGGCGGTATCAATGCGGACTCCCGTTCCGCCTGGCGGATTGAAAGTTGTAATTCTTCCCGCCGACGGCGTGAACTTTTCCGGATGCTCGGCGTTGATGCGGCATTCGATGGCGTGTCCGCGATGCAGGATGGGCCCATGCAGCACGTTCTCCAGGCGCTCGCCCGCGGCCAGCAGGATCTGGCTCTTCACCAGGTCCACATCCGTGACCATTTCCGTGACCGGATGCTCCACCTGGATGCGGGTGTTCATCTCGATGAAGTAGAGCTTGCGGTCTTCATCCATCAGGAATTCGATGGTGCCGGCGTTCACATAGCCGACGTCGGAAAGCGTCTTGCACAGGACTTGTCCGATCTGGTCGCGCAACTCAGGCGTGACCTGGGTGGAGGGCGATTCCTCCAGCAGCTTCTGATGACGGCGCTGGATGGAGCACTCGCGTTCGCCCAGGCTGACCACGTTTCCGTACTGGTCGGCCAGGATCTGGAATTCAATGTGGCGCGGCCGCTCCACGAATTTCTCCATGTAGAGGTCGCCGTTGCCGAAAGCCGCGGCCGCCTCCGATGACGCCGCCTTGAACAGGGCAGGCAGCTCTTCCTCGCTGCGCACAATGCGCATGCCGCGCCCGCCGCCTCCGGCCGAGGCCTTGATGATCACGGGAAAGCCGACCTGGCGGGCCCACTCCATGGCTTCGCCGTCACTGGCCAGAATGCCTTCCGAGCCGGGCAGAATGGGAACTCCGGCGCGCTTCATTGCCGCGCGGGCTTTTTCTTTCTCGCCCATCAGTCGGGTGATCTCGGGTGGCGGCCCAATGAACTTGATGTTGCAGGTCTCAGCGACCTCGGCAAAGTTGGCGTTTTCCGCCAGCAGACCGTAGCCGGGATGAATGGCGTCCACATTGGCGATTTCCGCGGCGCTGATCACCGACGGAATATTGAGATAGCTCTGCGCCAGCTGCGGCGGGCCGATGCAGATGGCTTCGTCGGCAAAACGGACGTGGAGCGAATTGCGGTCGGCCTCGCTGTAAATGGCCACGGTGCGGATGCCCAGTTCCTTGCAGGCACAGATCACCCGCAGGGCAATTTCTCCGCGATTTGCAATCAGTATTTTTTTGAACATGCGCTAGATCAGGCGGCAAGAAACACGTGGGGACAGCCGCCCTCGGCTGTCCGGCGGAGCGACGCTCCGCTATTGTGAGTCCCGGCAAAATTCTGTCGAGCTTCGCTCGACCGGACAGCCGAGGGCGGCTGTCCCCACGTGACCGTGCTGGGCGGCTATTCACTTACTTCGCGGTCTTATGGCGAACAATTCCTGCCCGTACTCGATCGGCGCATTGTTCGCGACCAGCTTCTTCACGATCTCTCCTGCCACGTCCGACTCGATTTCATTCATCAACTTCATGGCTTCCACGATGCACAGAATCTGGCCGGCTTCAACGATGTCTCCGGGCTTCACGAAAGGCGGGGATCCGGGCGAAGGCGATTCGTAGAACGTGCCCACGATGGGGGAGCGCACAATGTGCAGCCCTTCTTCGGGCGCGGGAGGCGCCGCCACAGGCGCAGAAGGACCAGCGGGCGGACTGGCGGCAGTCGGCGAAGCGCCGAGTTCCGGAGCCGGAGGCGCCGCCGCTTGCACGGTAAAGAAGCGCGCGTCCGCAGCGGAGGCCGAGGCTACAGCCGCGGTTCCCCGCCTGATCCGCACTTTGACATCTCCGCGCTCCAGCTCAAACTCGGAGATGTCTTTCTCAATTAAGAACTCGATGAGTTCTTTCAGCTCTTTCTGATTCATCGTATGCGTTGATTCATCGTACGGTGGGACCGACTTCTGCCTTCTTGGGCGTCCGCCGGAAGGGCACGATCAACTCTGCCCGAAGCACCTCCCGGCGCCCGGGGTGACAGCGTTTCAAATCGCCACAAGTTCCTTGCTGGTGGGTGTCAAAACCTCGCACCCTCGTTCCGTGACCACAACCATGTCTTCAATGCGCACGCCCCACTTGCCGGGGACGTAAACGCCGGGCTCGATCGTGATCACCATCCCCGGCTTAAGAACCTCAGGCTGTCCCGCAGCCAGGCGCGGCGCCTCGTGGATTTCCAAGCCTACGCCGTGACCCGTCGAATGCGTGAAATATTTTGCTAACCCACTATCCTGCAATGACTTACGGGCTGCCCGATCAACTTCACTCACGGCGACGCCCGGCCTCACCGCATCCACCGCCGCCTGCTGCGCCTGCTGCACTGCCTGGTAAACTCCGCGAGCCTCCGCAGAGGGGCGACCCACATATACGGTGCGGGTCATATCGGAACAATAACCCGCGAGTATAACACCGAAGTCGCAGACCACGAACCCCTCGGCCGGGATGAGGGCGTGCGAGGCCCGTCCGTGAGGTAAGGCCGATCGCTCTCCGGAAGCAATAATCGTGTTAAAGGACATGGCCTCGGCCCCGGCCCGGCGCGCTGCATACTCCATTTCGGCGGCCACGTCGGTTTCACGGACGCCAGGACGGATGGTTTCAAGCGCGCGGTCGAACAAACTAGAGCCCAGGTTGACCGCGGATCTAAGGCAGGCAATCTCTTCCTCGTCCTTCACCATCCGGGCCTGCTCAACCAAGGCCGGGGCGTCGCGCAGACGGAGAGTCGAGGGCAGCGCTCCCGCGAGCCGGGATCGCGTGGCCACGGTCATGTGCTCACCCTCAATCCCAATCCTGGCCGGCGGGGCCCTACGTCTGCTCTTCTGTTGAGAATGCAACCGGTTCGCCGACAGCCACGCGGCTGCTGCCGCCAGCGGCCCTTTGCGCGCGATCACGATCTTCGCCCCTTGCACCTCGGCTCGCGCCTGCCCGGTATAGCGCCCATCGGTAAAGAACACTCGCTTCTTTCCGGTGATCACGAGAACGCCGGCGCTGCCGGTGAATCCGCAGAGATAGCGAATATTAGGAGGATGGACGACCAGAAGCGCGTCCAGGCGATGGAGGGAAAGAGAGTCCTGCAGACGCTGTTGGCGGCCTCGATGGTCCATTCCAGGAGTTTAGCAATAGCGTGGCGTGGAGGTCATGGCCGAACCGCGACGTTTGTTCGCTGTCACTATCGAGGTCAGGCCCAGAGACCAGCCTCTTGACGCAATCTGGCGATGTCCCGGGCCGGCGCGCTCCCGTAGAAGCGGCTGTATTCCCGGCTGAACTGCGAAGCGCTCAGATAGCCCACGCGCTGGCTCGCCATGCCCGCATCCATCATCGTGGACAACATGAGACGCCTCGCTTCCTGCAGGCGCAGCACTTTTTGGTAGTGCAATGGGCTCATCGAGGTGACGGACTTGAAGTGCTCGTGGAAAGAGGAAACACTCATGTGCACCATCTCAGCCAGATCTTCGACCTTCATGGGTTGAGAGAAGTTGGCGCGCAGCCACGAAATCGCCTTCGCTACCCGTTGCACGCTGGATTCTGCGAAGCCCATTTGAGCAACGCGAACACCAATGGGGCTGCGCAGTAGCCGGATCAGAATTTCATCCATCACGAGTGGGGCCAGAAGTTCAGCGTCCCCCGGCTTTCCCAGGCATTCCATCAGCCTGATAGCGGCATCAACCATGCTTGCGTCGGCCGCAGTCAGATAAACCGCGCTTCGTTCCTGAACTGGCGGCAGACCGTGGGGAAACACTTTTAAGACCAACTCGGCAATCTTGTGGGGATCAAGGTCCAGCCTTATAGAAAGATACGGCTCGGACTGGCTGGCTCGTGTAACTTGGGCCGCAACCGGCAGAGCGACCGAGAACACGATCATGCGCGACGCGTTGTACTCATACACCTCGTCCCCTACGATGACGGTCTTGGCTCCCTGCGGGGCGATGCACAAAGACGACACACTGAGCGCGTGCACGCACTCCTTGTTGACTCGTGAAAAACGGCTGGCATGCAAGCCAGGAATGCCGAGGTCGAAACTGCCGTCATGCGGAGCGTAGGCAGCAATGAGGCGAGCCAGCCTGGCGGTATCTGGTTTATGTGGGTCCGCCCCATCACCCGCCTGCCGCAGAGACACGACTTTGCCGTTGCTTTTCACGCCGTCCAGAATATCGCTTTTGCGAATTGTTATGGTTCTCATTGCGATGGACCAACCTGAACTAAAACGCCAGATTCGTGACGAACTCGATCAATCCCTCGGGGTCAAGCGTCCACACTCTGATGCGCGGTTAAGCGTTAAGTCTTCAAAAGCGCCTGCACGTAAGCGGGTTTGAGCGGAAGCCGCCGCATCATCTTGCCGGTTGCGTCGTGGAGGGCCGCGGCAATCGCCGGCGCAGCCAGTGCATTCGCCGCTTCCGAACCTCCGCCGTAAGTACCCACTTTCGGATTGTTAAGCAGCACGACTTTGATCTCCGGTATGTCCGACATTTTCAGGATGGGATAGGAAATCCAGTTATTTTGGGTGATTCCGCTCTCATCGAACTTCACCTCTTCGAGCAGGGCATGGCTGATTCCCATGACCGCACCACCCTCGACTTGCCGCTTCAATTGCATCGGGTTTACGACAATGCCGGGATCGACCGCGATGGTGTACTTCTCCACCACGATCACTCCCGTACCAGGAACAACGGCGATCTGGCAAACGCAAGCCCAGTACGTCAGGCTGCGGAACATCAGCGAGACTCCGCGGCCTCGCATCGGCGTTGTCCCCGTGGCCAGAGCATCCGGACGCGGCGAAGGGCGCGCGTCCCAACCAGATGCCTCCCGGACTGCGTTTAACACACCGATGACGCGTTCTTCACTCGCGTGGTCGATGCGGAACTGCAGGGCGTCGGCGCCCGCGAGCGCCGCTGCCTCGCTCATCGCCAGTTCACGCGGAAAGTTCTGCTGGTACTGCACCGGGGTACGCATGCTGTGGTCGCGGAGGCCGACGGCGAGAGGCGACGCTTTCTGTCCCACCTGAAATGTGCCATGGCCCTGCTCCACCACATTCGGGACCGGGGCGTAAACCCACGGATCGGCAACGGTGTTGGTCGTCGCATTGATGAAATCAGAATGGACATCGGGAGCCGGCATGGTGGGTAGCCCGGCGAGGACCGCTCCGATGGGCCGGTCGTCCTGCATGGCGGGCATAAAGTGGTCGCTTTGATACGCGGCGATTTTGCCTTTTTCGTCGATGGCAATCTGAATATCGGAAAAAGCAGCCGCCGATTGCGTGGACCACTGCATATCGTCGGCGCGCATCCACTGCACGCGGACCGGTTTGCCGAGTGCCTGTGACAAGAGTACCGCCTCATCTTCCGCGCCTGCGTTCCCGCCATTCGACCTTCCGTAATGGCCGGGTCCGGGATACGCATGCACGATCACATGATCGGGCGTGGTGCGGAGCATCATCGCAATTTCGCCGCGAAGCTCCTGTGGATTCTGGTTATGGGTATAAATGTGCACCGTGCCATCCGCTTTGACATCGGCAACGGCCATGGTTGGGCCAATCGGTGCGTGTTTCATGAACGGCACCTGATAGGTGGCTGAAAGCTTCTTGTGGGCCGACGCGAGGACCGGCCCTACATCGCCTTTATTGGCACGGCCCTTCCCGACGGGCGCGCTGGCCCAGTCCGACTCGTCTCTCAGGTGCCGGTAGAGCTTTGCATTGCCGGGGAGGCCTTTCCACTCTGTCCATTTGGTGCTGCCGGCCACTTGTTCGGCTGCCTGGATCGCCTCCCACTCCGTGGGCGCGACCACTCCCACGAGATTGCCCTTCACAATGACTTGTGAGTTCGGAAACTTGGTTTTGTCCAGTTGACCGGCAGAGATGAGATTCGAGCCGAGCGTCTTGGGATGCACCACTCGCGCGTGCAACATGCCCGGAAGGCGCACATCGGTTGCCCAGGTTTCCTTCGCAGCCACCTTCGAACTGGTGACGGAATTCTTGAAGGACTTGCCGATGACCGTGTACTCGCTCACGGGCTTCATCGGCGGATCGCCCTCGATTCTTAACCCCATGATGCTGGTCAGGTCTCCTTTGACCGGAATCGTGAGCTTCAACTCCTGGTTCTTTATGAGGTCGCCGTATGAAATGCTCTTCCCGCCTCCCGAGACGATACCGTCTTTGACCGAGAGTTTTTCTTTCGGAGTGCCGAGTCGCTCTGACGCCAGGTCGAGCAGAGCCTGGTAGGTGTAGGCGGCGGCCTTACGGATGTTCGGTGTTCCACGGCCGAGGAAGTCGAAAGCGCCGCTGCCATCCGGCGTGCGGTCGGTATCCCCAGCCACCACCGTGGTGATCGCTTCGAAGGGCACGCTCAACTCATCCGCCACAATTTGGCGGTAGGCTGTAAAGGTTGTGCCTTGGCCGAAGTCGCTCTTCCCCGTGCGAATCAGGATCGTGTTGTCCGCGTGAATTTCAATCCAGGAACTGCCAAGAGTGGGATCGAGCGAGTTCTTCAAGACCGCAGGCTTCTGCGAATCGCCTTTCAGAAGCTCCGGACCAACCAGACTGAAACCCACGACGAGAACGCCACCCGTTTTTACAAACTGACGGCGTGATAGCTTCGCTCCGAAAACATTCTGTGGTCTTTCGCTCATGGTTGTCATTGCTCACCTCCCCTTCGCCATGATCGTGGCAGCATGTTGTACGGCTTCAATAATGGCGACGTAGGTCCCGCAGCGGCAGAGATTCGGCGACAGCCCGGATGTGGTAAAGGCCTGTTTGATTTGCACGATCGTCGGATTGGGATTGCTCTCGAGCAGTTCGGTGGCCTTGATCATCATTCCGTTCTGGCAGAATCCGCACTGAGGAGTCTGCTCCTCGATCCAGGCTTGCTGCACCGGGTGCAATGTGTTTTCCGCTTCCTGCGCCGAGAGGCCCTTCTGCTTTGCCCATCTTGCGGGGAGCCCTTCGAGCGTGATGATTTCCTGATTGGCAGTAACGCCTGAGAGAGGCGTAACGCAGGACCGCACTTCCTTGCCGTCGATCAGTACGGCACAAGCTCCGCACTGTGCCAGTCCGCAGCCGAACTGTGGACCACGAAGCTGGAGATCGTTGCGCAAGACGTAGAGTAGTGGAGTGTCGTCGGGCGCCTGGACCTTGTGCTGGACTCCATTCACGGTAAGCGTGACCATTGAGACTCCCTTCAAAGCACATTCAGAATTCGGACAAATCGCCTCTACTCGCGGCCGTGGTGATTCATGGCATCTGGACAAGCACGGCAACGTCGAGCTTTGAATAATACTTCTTCACGTCGCCTGTCCCATACTTGGCGCGGAACATCTCGATCACGGGCGACACATGTTTCGCGTCAGTGACAGGGACAGCCTGCAATGCAGCATCGGCACCGCCTGCATCGATCCGGATTGACGGGTTCTTGAGCACGTTCTTGTACCACTGCGTATCCGACCCCTGCACCGGCAGGAGGTAGAGCTTGTCTTTATCTTTGTCGAATGCGAACCATATCGGGTTTGAAATGGCGCGTCCTGACTTTCTGCCGGTCACAGTGATGTTGATTTCGCTGGATCTGGAAAGCTGGTCTCTGAGAGCATCTTTTGGCGCTGGCATATGCACTCCTGCTTCCGATAGTGAGCCTGATTCTCCTTATAATATTGCTTCTCTGTGACCTGCTTCATCCAGGCAAACACCTTGCCGTTATTATTTTCGCTGGCGCGCTCATTAGAATACCTCTCTGGCCATGCTGATCGCGTTTATCGCATTTGGCCAGCCCGCGTAGAACGCCAGATGGGTGATCATCTCAACCACTTCATCCCTGGTTACGCCATTTTCGCGCGCCCGCTGCAGGTGAGCGCGCAGCTGTTCCGGCCGATTCAGGGCAATCAGGGCGGCGACCGTGATGAGGCTGCGATCGCGCTTCGAAAGTCCTGGACGTTCCCAGACATCGGCAAAAAGCACGTTGTCTGTTAATTCCGCCAGCTTGGGATCGAAATCACCGAACAGTTTCTGCGCTGCAGATGGTTCTTTAGTCATGCCTTTTACTTCTCCCGACGTAGTCTGAGAATTCCCGTACTGCTGGTCGCTTACTTTTTCCATCCATTCGACGGTCTTCCCATTCAGACTTTCCTGAATAGAGATATGAGTCAGGCTGGTGCTTGCCGTAGCCCCATGCCAGTTCTTCACGCCCGGCGGAATCCAGACGAGGTCACCTTGCCGAATTTCCTCGACCGGTCCGCCCCATTGTTGAACCCAGCCTCTGCCAGCCGTAACCATCAAAGTTTGACCCAGCGGATGCGTATGCCATACGCTTCGCGCTCCTGGTTGGAAGGTGACCGTTCCCCCGGTTGCGCGTGATGGAGCGTTCGCGGGAAAAAGGGGCTGAACCTGGACTGAGCCGGTGAAGTTCTCCGCAGGCCCTTGGCCTGGCTGTTGCGAGCCGCGTCGCACGATCTTGATGGTTGGTGAACTCTGGACAGGCGCAGTCTGCGAAGCGCCATTCGAAACGAGTATGAAAAGCAACATCATCGTCGTCGCAATGAGTTTCATTTGAGTCTTCTCCACCTTCTATCAAGCGCCGCTCTCCAATATCCATCATGCAGCGGGTGCTCGGTCGAAAGCGAGCGACGTCGAGAGGTCCCGGTTAGCGTCGATCTGCGCCTTCAGGTCGGCGACCTTCTGCTCCGCGGTGGCAATGGCATCGGCGCCGGCGATGAAACGGCGCGGGGGCGGCTCCTGGGCCGCAATGATGATGAGCGCTCTTGCGAGCTTGGCCGGGTCGCCGGACTGCTTGCCATTCTGAGCTTTCCAAAACTCGAGCTGCTTTGCTCGGCGCTCGGCGTAGTCCTCGATGGATGGCTCGGCGTAGTTCGTCGATTGTTCCGTGAGGAGCTCGGTTCGGAAGAACCCTGGGTTGACGACGGTAGTGGTAATGCCGAAGGGCACGACCTCGGCGTGCAGCGACTCCATCCAGCCCTCCAGGCCAAATTTCGATGCGGCGTAAGCGGTACAGAACTCGAAGCCGACCAGGCCCGCTGACGAGGAGATCGAGATAATGTGCCCAGAGCGCTGCTTGCGCATTGCCGGCAGAACAGCGCGGGTGACGTTCATTGGACCCATGAGGCTCGTCGCTATTTGCCGCTCCATCTGTTCCGGCGTCAGCTCCTCGAAGTAGCCCGCGTAAAAGCTGGCAGCATTGTTGACCAGCACGTCGATGCGGCCGAACCGCTCGACGGCGGCCCGCACCGCCGCCTCGGCATCGATGCGGCTAGTCACGTCGAGCTTGACGGCCAGCAGGTCGTTCGATTGTCCCAAGGCCTGGGACACGCGGTCGGGGTCCCGGCCCGAGGCGACGACGGCGTGGCCGGCCGCCAGGGCGGCCTTCGCGAAATCGACGCCCATGCCCCTGCTGGCTCCAGTGATAAACCAGATCTTCTGGTTACTCATGACATCTCCATGCCGGCGCGGGCGAGCGCCAGCGGCTTGAGTTTGTGGTTGCGCGAGTAGCTGAACACGCCTTCATGTCCAGACAGGGCGAAAGATTGTTCCGAGTCGCCACCCACCAAACTGAGAATCCCGGTTCGCATGCTGCTCCTCCCGAGACCTGCCGACCTAGCGATTGACCAGCTTCTGCAGGTTCTCCGGGTAGCGCGCTCCCTGCACCGGAATCTTCGCAGTGACACTGTCGATCTGGCGGAGATCGTCAGGTGTCAGTTCAATGGCCGCGGCGCCGATGTTTTCTTCCAGCCGGTGCAACTTCGTTGTGCCAGGAATGGGAACCATCCAGGGCTTCTGGGCGAGAATCCACGCGAGCGCGATCTGCGCCGGCGTCACTTTCTTCAGCTCGGCGATCTTGCCGAGCAAATCCACAAGGGTCTGATTCGCCTTGCGGTTCTCCGGCGTGAAGCGCGGGACAATGTTGCGGAAATCGGTCTTATCGAACTTGGTTTCTTCGTTGATCTTGCCTGTGAGGAACCCTTTTCCCAGGGGGCTGAATGGAACGAATCCGATCCCGAGTTCCTCGAGCGCCGGCAAAATTTCCTGCTCAGGCTCTCTCCACCAGAGTGAATATTCGCTCTGGAGTGCCGCGACCGGCTGGACTGCGTGGGCGCGACGGATGGTTTGCACGCCTGCTTCAGAAAGGCCGAAGTGCTTCACCTTACCTTGCTGAATCAGCTCTTTCACCGCTCCTGCTACATCCTCGATCGGCACGTTCGGGTCAACGCGGTGCTGATAGTACAGATCGATGACGTCGGTCTTGAGCCGCTTGAGCGAGCCCTCGACTGCCTCCTTGATGTGCTCTGGCTGGCTATTGAGGGCATTCCACTTGCCTCCCTCCTCCGGATTCGGCGCCCATCCGAACTTCGTCGCGATCACCACCCGATCGCGGAATGGAGCAAGCGCTTCGCCCACGAGTTCTTCGTTGGTGAATGGACCATAGACTTCCGCAGTATCGAAAAATGTGACGCCGCGTTCGACCGCCGCCCGAATCAGGGAGATTCCCTCCTGCTTGTCCACCGCTGGACCGTAGCCAAAGCTCAGCCCCATGCAGCCCAGCCCAATGGCTGATCCTTCCAAATTATTTTTCCCAAGTTTGCGTTTTTGCATGATTCCTCATCCTTTCCAGAAGCTATGCGTGCAATGATTGCGTAGTGCAGCCTAGTAATGTTCCCAGGCCGCTCTCCAGTGTTCATCCTGGCTAGGCGACTTCACGATAAGCTCTTTGCCGGAAAATTCGTATACCCGCGCCAGATCTTTGCCAACAAGCGTCCGGACCAGCGCGCCTTCGACGTGAAAGACGAAGTGGTGAGCCGGTTCGTCAATTTCATACGTGCCAAAGGAGGCCTCGTAGCCGCCCTGCGCGTATTGCACCGGCGCGGCGTTGGTCGCTACCGGCGAGTTGGCCTGCGGGTTCCGATACATCACCTGGACCGACATGTGGCCGTCGCGTGTGAAGACGAGCAGCCCGGTACAGTCAGCCCGGTGAATTTTCCCGTCCGCACCTTGTTCTTCGAGCCAGACCAGGCGCCAGGCTCCGATAAACCGGCTCTGGATACCCTCTCTTCCACCGCGATCCTGGGTGCCGGACAGCATCGCGGGCGTCATACCCATGAGCAACGACACTGCGCAGAGCGAAAGTAGTTTTTTCACGTCCGGTCCTCATCTTGTATCTTGTCTCGCTTCGGCCTGTTTTTCCAAGTCTGCGCTTTTGCACCGTCTCTCCTGCGCTTCGAAATTCCGTGTACCTCAGGAGTAGCGCAGCTCCAAGCATACTTTTCAGGACCTGGGGCTCCTTGCCTATTTCGATGAAGTTGTTGCCGGATTCTCCGAAGTCCATCAGGAGGTACTCCAGGTTCCGGGATGCCAGGCTGAGTGCTTCCTGGCAGAACTCCGATTTGCGGAGTTTGCGCTGGCGGCAGCTTGCACCTACGCACCGGCGGGACCGGTGCGGGCAAAACAAAACCGCCGGACCTGAGTGTTTCAGGAGCCGGCGGCTGTCTTTACTTCTACCTCGTGCTATGTCTGCCGCGACTAGGTCTGGATGATGCGCGGCGTGATGAAGAAGATCAGCTCCTGGTTAGAGGTGCTGACGCTCTGCCGTTTGAACAGGTTGCCCAGGTACGGGATGCTGCCCAACAGCGGCACCTGCGAAACGTTGACTGCGTTCTGGGTCTGGATCACGCCACCGATGACCACCGTGCCACCGTCGGTCACGAGGACCTGTGTGGTTGCCTGCTGGGTGATCAGCGTCGGGTTGCCCTGAACGGTGCGGCCGAAGTCAGGCGTGGTATTTTCCACATCCACGTTCAGGAAGATGGTGCCCTCCGACGTGATCTGGGGAACCACGGTCAAGCGCAGGAATGCGTCCACGTAAGTTACGGTGGGCGGTCCACCCAACTGCGCCTGGGTCACGATGGGTACGCGTACGCCCTGGCGAACCAGAGCCTGAATGTTGTTCTGCGTGACCACTCGCGGACGGGAAAGAATCTTCAGCAGCCCGCGCGACTCCGCCATGGTGAGGATGGCATCAATGCGCACATTGTTGCTGGCATTGACGAAGGTCAGACCGCTGGTCGGGCTGGTAACGGGAAAGTTCGAGAACAATGGAATCTGGCTTCCCCCGGTGGTGCTGCCGGCCGTGATATAGCCCGGGGTCAGACCGCCCACTGTGGTCGGCGAAGTCCCGACTGCAGAAGCGCCGCCGATCGCGGTTTTTCCATCGCCCCAACCGAAACCAAGCTGGGTTCCGATATCGCGGGCGAAGCTGCGGGTGGCGGCTACGACGCGGGCTTCAATTTCCACTTCCTGGGTCTTGCGGTCGAGCTGGGTCAGGAGGCGGTCAATCGCCGGCATCACCGAAGGAATGTCCTGGATGATCAGAGCATTGGTCCGGTCGTCGGAGATCACGTCGCCGCGCTGGGTGAGGAAGTTCTTCACCGTGGGGACGACATCCTTGGAGTGGGCATAGCTCAGGAAACGGGTGACCGTGACCTTGTCCACTGCCAGGGCCTCGGCTTCAATCTGGGCGCGCCGTGATTCAGCTTCCTTGCGCATGGTCTCGACGGTCGCGATGCGGAGTACGTTGCCTTCCAGCTGCCGCGACAGATCGTTGTTCTTCAGAACGATGTCCAGCGCCTGGTCCCACGGCACGTCGTCGAGCACGATGGTCAGAGTGCCTTTGACGTTGGGGTCAAGAACGACGTTCAGTCCGCTGATCTCGTGAATCAGGCGGAAGAAGTCTTTCAGGTCCACGTCCTTCAAGTTGACCGAGATGGGTTCACCGGTGTATTTCGGGCCGGTGATGGCGGGTGCTTGCGCCGCCTGCACCTTCTGCTCGGCGGCCATGTTCACGGCCGGTTGCATACCGCTGGACTGCATGGCGGCGCTGGCCGGAGGCAACAGGCTGCCCTCGGGGCGGACAGCAAACTTTCCGGCGGCCGCAGTGGCGCGCGCGGAAGGATCAACCACAGCCGGCTTGGTGTCATCGGCCGCCGCTGAATCCTTGGGCCGATAAGAAGGTTCGATGAAGGCGAAATCGGTGGCGCGGGCCGAGGTCTGAATCAACTTGGCTTCCGTGGCGGGCGCGACAGTCTGCGCGACCGGGGGCGCGACCGCAACTTCACTCTTGGCCACGGCGGGCTGTGCCTTTACTACGAGCGGCGCCGCTTTGGCCACCGCTGGCTTGGTGTACAGCTTCAGGACCAGCGAATTGTCGCTGCCCGAAACCAGTTCGTGCCGGCACGCCTGAGTCAGATCGACCACGATGCGAGAGGTGGGAGTGCTCCGGCCGTCCATGCCGAGGCGCACGTCCTTCACGCCGTCGCCGTTGACGCTGATCAGACCATGCGCGGTGGCGACTACCGTATTCGGCAGATCGACCACGATGCGGGCCGGATTGTCCAGCGTGCTCAGCCGCGGTTTCACAGTGCCATGGGCCCTGATCTCCACGCTGACGCCGTCGGCGGTGCGCACGACGTTTACCTTCTGCAGTGCGGCGTGCTTCGGAGCGTCCGTGCCCGCGCCCTGCGTCTGGGCCGAGGCGGCAATGAGCACCATTACCAGCATCGGCAGTAAAACTGTCAGAAATTGCTTTCGCATTTCGCTCTCCCCACGGGCTTTGCCGCTTGGCTCGCCCCGTATCTTTCTCGCAAGATTCGCTTCTGCCGGGTTCCCGGCTAAACATTCCCGCCGCCTAGACTGCTGACGTCGTGATCTTCTTGGTCACTTCCCGGGTCATCGACTTGCCCAGACGGTCCTGAACCGTTTGCTTGAAAATGATCGAATCGCCGGTGATCTTGACCACGTAGCCGTTGAACACCGGATCGTTCTCCCGCAGGAAATACGCCTTGTTCAAGCTGTTGACCACGACGGCGATCATCCCTGAGTCGGCCTTCACCACGCCTTTAAGATTGATCTGCTCGATGGACAGGCAGCGTTTTCCCACGCTGCAGCCCGAGCCCATCATGCTGCGATTCACCACCGGGCTGACGAAGGGGTCCCGCCGGCTGGACAGATTGATCTGCTTGGGCGCTTCCGCTTTCGTCTTCGCGGGTTGCTTCTGGTTCTCCACCGCGATCTGCTGTTTGGGCTGCGATTTCTTGTGTCCGGCGACCGGCTTGGCTTTGGCCGGAACGGCGCTCGCCGCCTTGGCCGAGTGCCTGGCCGGGCCGCTGGCAGGCAGGGCTGGATTGGCCGCGACTCCCTGCGAGGGCGCCAAGGCAGATTTCGAGTTGACCGCCGGTTGGTGCTGAACGGTCTTCAGCGTGTCCCGCGTGTTGTTGATGGCGTTCGGGTTCTGCCCCCAGGCAGTTCCCGCCACCATCCCCAGGAAAACAATTCCAGTCGTCAGCTTCATATGGTCCCCTGCTTTTTCGCCGCCGCGTGCTGACCCGGTTTTCCAGGCGCGCTCGCTGGCGGTGCCAAGTCATGACTGTAGAAGGTGGTGGCCGTGCAGGTGGCCACAACGCTCTCGTTTGGCGCGTACTGATAGGTATGCTTCGCCTTGGCCTCGGTGGGCTTTTTGGTGGTGGCCACCATCAGACCCGAGACATTGACGATGCGCTCCAGCTTGCCCACCTTGTCGAAGAAATTCAGCATCGAATAATACGGGCCGTCGAGTTCCATCTCGAACGGCACCTCGGTGTAGTATTCCTTGGCTGCGGTCGGCCTGGCAGTGTAGCGGCGCAGTTCGATCCCGGCCTTCATGGCCTCGGCATTCATCATCTTCATGAAGCCAGGCACTTCTTTCTCGTCGGGCACGATCTTGCGCTCGATCTCCAGCTGCTGTTTGAGGCTGGCCAGCTGGCGTTCAATATCAACCAGCTTGGGCCGGTAAGACTCCAGTTCCGCGTTTTCACGGAGCTTGGCGTCCAGGGCGGCCTGGGCCGTCGCATTGGCTTCGCGCTGGGTCTTGAACAGGGTGAAGTAAAGGGCGCCGGTCAGCAATGCTGCTACGCCGACCACAGCTGCCCACTGTTTAATGCCCGACATTTCGCTAAAGTTGGCCATAGTTTTCTGCCTTCCTAGGACTTCGCCTTTTCGCAGGTCAAGGTGAAATTAAAGGCCTGCATTTCTTTAAAAGTGTCGTCCTGGTAGGTCTCTTTGATTTCGATGTTGGAGAAGTATCCGGTCTTTTGCAGATTGGAGATCAGGCTGGCCACCGCGTCATTGCTCAGGGCCATGCCGTCGATATCGACGCTGGTGCCCTGGTCCTTCATGCTGTTCAGCCAGACTGCTTCGGTGCTGTTCACCGTTTGGCCAATCGTGTTCAGCAGGTTGACCGGGCCGGCCTGGGCCGCGCGCAGCTGGTCGATCACATCCACCCGGCGCTTGTAGTTTTCGGCTTCGCGCTGGCGCTCCATGTAGCGTGCTTTGACGTCCGCCAGTTCAGCGTTCTTCCGCAGCGCCACTTCCATCCTGGCAGCGATGTCCTTGTGCTGTTTGTCCAGCTGGTACCAGTAGCCCGCGTTGACCAGGCCAGCCAGGACCAGCACCACCAGGACCTTCATCTTCGGAGAGCCTACGTCACCCACTTCCATGACGGCGGCCGCCGAAGCTGCGGATCGCTTGTTCTTTCCCTTTTGTGCACCCAGCAGGTTGATTCGGATCATAAGTCTTCAAAACTCCTTAAGGCCAAGCCCACTGCAACTGCCAACTGGCCCGCGTTCTGCTCGATCAACTGCACTCCCGGTCCTTCCGTCGGCAGGCCGATCTTCTGGAACGGATTGAAGATCTCCACCGGCAGTGAAAACTCCTGGCGCAAGGCTTCCACTAAACCGGGTACCTTGGACGAACCGCCCGCCAGATAAATCTTCTCGATGTGCTCGCCCGCTGAACTGGCGCGGAAGAAGTCGAACGTCTTCTGAATTTCGAGCACAATGATCTCGGTTACCTGCTGCAGGATGGGCGTCTTCGCGTCTTCACTCACCGTACCCACCTTGTGGCCCAGCTTCAGCGACTCCGCGTCGTCGAAGCTCAGGTCCAGTTCCTTCTGCAGCGAATCGGTGTACTGGTGCCCGCCCACGCTGACGTCACGCGGGAACAAAGGCGTGGTGCCCTTGACGATGTTGATGTTCATCACGCTCGCGCCCAGGTTCAAAAGAGCCACCACCTGTCCCGGCGCGGGTTCGTAGTTGTACTCGTAGCAGTTCTGCAAGGCCAGGGCATCGATGTCCACAATAGCCGGAGTCTTGCCTGCCATCGAGAGTACGTTGGTGTAGTTGAGGATCTTGTCTTTCTTGACAGCCACCAGCAGAACGTCCATCTGCGGGTTGCCGGCGTCTTCAGAAAGGATCTGGTAGTCAAGGTTCACGTCAGCCAGATCGAAGGGAATATGCTGCGCCGCTTCCTTTTCGATGGTCTCGGCCAGTTCCTGGTCGCTCATCGAGGGCAGCGAGATCTTCTTCACGATCACCGAGTGCCCGCTCACCGCCGTGGCCACGGCCCGCGCCTTGATGGCGTTGTCCAGGAACAGCTTGGAGATCGCGCTCGACACCGTGCCGGAATCCACAATCATGGAGTCCACAACGATATCCGGCGCCAGCGGTTCCAGACCCAGGTGCGCCACTTCAATTCCGTTGCGCCCTTTTCTAAGCTCGACAGCCTTGATGCTGGAGGAGCCTACATCCAGACCAACAATCGTTTTCGATCCGAATCCAAACATGTGCCCGCCTTTTACAGTTGCCCGGCAGCCTTACCAGCCGCCTTCGGTTTCCTCTTGCTCTTGACTTCCATCTGGGTTGACTTCTCTTCCATCCACTGGTCCAGCCTCGATTTTTTGAAGCGCCAGCGGTTGCCCAGCTTGAAAGCCGGAATCTTCTGTTCGCCTACGTACTTGTAAAGCGTGTCCGGACTCACTCCCAGGTATTGCGACGCCTGGCGAATGTTCATCACTTCCCGCGAGTCGGCCATAGTTCCAAACCCTTTCCACAGATTTCAGGCCCGGTAAGGGGCTAACGTTGGGAGAAAATTCCTCGCACAAAATTGCGTTCGAGTGAATTTAGGTGTGCTGAGCATATATCAACCCCGAAAGTGCCAAGGTCAAGGCGTATCTTCGGGTTTTACCGGGTTTTATACCTGTTTTCTGGAAAGTGGCTCGGCGGTAGTTACAGGTTGATACTACAAATAGCGGTTATACGGATGTTGGATACAACTAATAGCAGTGTTTATACAGTCGGTTCGAGCGGTACCCCCATTGCGTAACCAAAGTACTACAGACGTTACTCAGGTATCTGGACAGACGGGAAAGGGTGGAAAACCGCAAATAGCAGTTAGCAATTGGCATTTGGCCGGTACCTGACCTTCGTAGCGCCGGTGTCTCGTCGGCTGTCCGGCGGGCGTCCCGCCCGCAGAGAGCGGAAAGTGGTGGTCGAAGACACCAGCGGCGAGGGCAGGTTGCCCTCGCGACAGCCGCCGGGACGGCGGCGCTACCAAAACCTAGTATTCCGACAGCTCTTTCATGGCCTGGAAAAGGTCCGCGGTCTGGGGCAGTATGGCGTTTTCCAGGTCCGGGTGGTAGGCGACAAAGACGTCCATCGCGCCCACGCGGCGCACTGGCGCATCCAGATGCTCGAACATCTGGTCGGCGATGCGGGCGGCGATCTCGGCCCCGTATCCCCAGCTCAGGGTATCTTCGTAGGCCACCAGGGCGCGGCTGGTCTTTTGCACCGAGGCGGCAATGGTCTCCCAGTCAAAGGGATTCAGGCTGCGCAGGTCAATCAGTTCCGCCTTGACGCCGTGCTCGCGTTCCAGCTTCTGCACCGCCTGCAGCGCTCGGGGAACGACTGCCCCGTAAGTAATGACGGTGAGATCAGTTCCTGGCTGTACAACCCTGGCTTTGCCGAACGGCACCATGTACTCCGGGCCGGGATAAGGCGCTCGGCCGTAGGTTTCGCGATAGAGCCGCTTGTGTTCGAGGAACAAAACCGGATCGTCGCAGCGGATCGCGGTGCGCAACAGGCCGGCAGCGTCCAGTGCGTTCGACGGAAATACCACCCGCAGTCCGGGAATGTGGGTAAAGACACTCTCGCCGCATTGCGAGTGATAGATGGCCCCGCCGGTAAGGTAGCCGCCAATGGCCACGCGAATGACGCAGGGCGCCGAGAACGTGTTGTAAGAGCGCCAGCGGATCAACGGCAGCTCGCTGCGCAGCTGCATCATGGCGGGCCAGATGTAGTCAAAGAACTGGATCTCGACCACCGGCTTCAGTCCGCGCTGGGCCATACCCGTAGCGCGGCCCACGATGTTGGCTTCAGCGATCGGAGAGTTGAACACGCGGTCGGACCCGAACTCTATCTGCAATCCCGCAGTCAGCTTGAAGACCCCGCCCTTGCCCTTGACCAGTTTCTGCTTGAGGTATTCTTCACGGCTGCAGTCGGCGACATCTTCCCCGAAGATCACGATGCGCTCATCGCGGCGCATCTCATCGCGCAATGTGGCATTGATCAGATCAGCCATGGTCTTGGGCGCCGTTTTCTTGCCGTCAGCGGCCACCGCCTCGGCCTTGGACGCCGCCGGCTGGGTCTCGAAGGCGGACGAGGTGGGATCAAGGTTCGGCGAATACACATACAACAACACCTTGTCGGCTGTGGGTGCTGGTGCCCGCAGGGCGCGGTCAACCGCGACTTGCAGATCGTCATCCACCTGCTTTTCCAGACGGTTGATGCTTTTCTCGTCGAGTATGCCTTCGCGGATCAGGAACATCTGCATGCGGGTGATGGGATCGCGCTGAGCATCGCGCTGGCGTTCGACATCCGGCCGATAGAGGCGCTCGTCGTCCGAAAGGGAGTGAGAGTAGGGCCGGATCACGTGCGCATGCACAAACGAAGGACCATGCCCGGCGCGGCTGTGTCTCACGGCGCGCACGAAGGCCGCATAGCTCGCAACCGGGTCGGTTCCGTCCACCTCTTCAAAGTGAAAGTTGGGAAAGCCGCTGACCAGGCGGGAAATGCTTCCGCCAGCCGTCTGCACCTCGACCGGCACGGAGATGGCATAACCGTTATCTTCCACGACAAAGATCAGCGGTAGACGGGAATTAGAAGCAGTGTTCAGCGCCTCCCAGAATTCGCCTTCGCTAGTGGTGCCTTCGCCCAGGGAAACGTAGGTAATCTCGTCGCCGTGGAATTTGACGTCTTTGAATTGCCGGTAGTCGCCGGTGGCTTTGTGGGCGGCATCGGGATGAGCAGCGTAATAGCGTCCGACCTCGGCGCAACCTACGGCCTGCAAAATCTGCGTGCCAGTGGGCGAGGAACCGGTGACAATATTCAGGTCGGGAAGGCTCCAGTGGGAAGGCATCTGCCGCCCGCCGGAACTGGGATCGTCTCCCGAGCCCACAGCCTGTAACAGCATGTCGTAGGCGGTCGCCCCCAGGGCAAGGCAAAGGGCCCGGTCACGATAGTAGGGGTAGAACCAGTCGTATCCCGCCTTCAGGGCAAAGGCCGCGGCCACACCCACGGCTTCATGTCCGGCGCCGGAGATCTGGAAGAAGATCTTTTGCTGGCGCTTGAGCAGGATTTCCCGGTCGTCCACCCGCCGCGAGGTGTACATGTGGCGGTAGGCTTCGACCAGCTGGTCGCGGGAAAGACCTTCATAGGTCTTTCCGGTTTTCTTGACATCGCGTTCGGATACTGCGGCCGCTTTCGGGTCAGTCTTGGTGGTGGCCATCCGGCTCCCTTCGATGCAAGAGTACAAGCCGCCTTTGCATTGTAAATCCTTGGGCCGAACTCCGAATATACTGAATAATTCAAATATTCAACCGCCGAGCCCGCCGAGAGCGCCGAGAAAATTTTTCCCTGGTTTCCCTGGCGATCTCGGCGTACTCAGCGGTAGAACCACTCTTTGCATGATCAAATTCCATCGCCCGTTCGATCCTCATCAAATTCGACTGCTGATTTTCGATCTCGACGGTACGTTGATCGACTCCCGTCTCGACCTGGTGCATTCGGTCAATGCCACCCTGCGTCATATGAAGCGTCCCGAGCTGCCCGACGATGTGATTGCCAGTTACGTCGGAGATGGAGCGCCCGCGCTGATCGGCCGGGCCCTGGGCAAGGAGGCCAGCGACCAGAAGCTGGTGCGCTCGGGCCTAGAGTACTTCCTGGCTTACTACCGCGAACATAAACTTGACCACACTCATTTGTACGAAGGCATCAGCGAAGCTCTGGTGGCTCTGCAGAATTCACACAATGGCGTGCCCCGCAAGATGGCCGTGCTTTCGAACAAGCCGGTGAACCCGTCGCGGGCCATTGTCGAGGCCCTCGGGCTGGGCAAGTTTTTTTCCCTCGTTTATGGCGGCAATAGCTTTGTCACCAAGAAGCCCGATCCCGAGGGAGCGCAAACCATCCTGCGGGAAACGGAGTCCGGGCCCCAGGAAACACTGATCGTGGGCGACTCCGGGGTGGACGTCCTGACCGGCCGCAATGCCGGGACATGGACATGCGGCGTGACCTACGGCTTCGCCCCGCACACCCTGCGTGACGCTGCGCCGGACGTGCTGGTCGATCGGCCGGGTGAACTGGCGCAGTTGTTTGCTCGAGCACGCGATTTCTGACTCCGTGTCCTCAGTGTCCTCCCTGTTCGAATCAGGAAAACCACAGAGGACACCGGGGACACAGAGTTCGTCATCCGATATTTTGAAAGCGCAGGTTGAATTGTCTTCTCCGTGTCCTCAGTGTCCTCCGTGGTTAACGCTGTTCCGGCTTTCATCAGCTAAACTCCATCGAGGATGCACAAACCTCCAGAGCGAACAACTTTTACCCCCGCCGAACTGCGAAAGCTGCGCAGCCTGAAAGATCCCTACGGCATCCAGCGTCACCTCGACGACATGCCGTACCATCTGGCGGACACAGCCTGGTCGCCACGCCGCGTGCTGCGCGAAAATACCGCGCATTGCCTCGAGGGCGCCATCTTCGCGGCCGCCGCTCTGCGGGCCAACGGCTTCCCTCCCCTGCTGCTGGACCTCGAAGCTGAACACGATACCGATCATGTTCTCGCTCTTTACCGGGTGAAACACCACTGGGGAGTGGTGGCGAAATCGAACTACACCGGCTGCCGCTATCGCGAACCGGTCTATCGCTCCCTGCGCGAACTGGCGATGAGCTTCTTCAATCTCTATTTCAACCTGCGGCGGGAGCGCACCCTGCGTACATTCTCCCGCCCGGTAAACCTGGCCCGCTTCGACCATCTGCACTGGATGACCACGGAGAAACCCGTCTGGTTCGTGGTCGATTACCTGTTCGAAGTCCACCATTACAAACTGCTGCGGCCCGGGATGGCCGGGGGTTTACATCGCATCGATGAGAGGTTGTATCGGGCAGAGACCCTGGGGAAGGCGGAGAAGTCTCGCTGATGACGCCGGACAGAATATCCAAGTCGGGCGATGCCCCCGAACTCCTGCACAGGTTCACCGCACCTTCAATCCGTATTTCTGGGTCATCGGCGGAACAAGGCCGTTCATGCGCAGGTACTCGACCAATTGTCCGTAGTGATCGGTGATGTGCCAGACGGCAATCACGGAAATACCAAGTTTTGTGTTCGGTCCGCCATAACGGCCTTCCACCCGATCGAGGGCATTCTTCGTGGTGAGCGTGGCCAGGATGCGGTTGGAGTGGTCGAACGAATCCTTCAGGTACTTGACCAGCTCGGCTTTTGTCTTTGCCGGATCGTGACCGCCCTTTTCGCAGTCGGCGGGCGGCTGTTTGCCCTCAAATTCGTTGAAGAAAGCGAACTGCGCGCAAGCGACATGCTTCACCTGTTCGCCGAAGCTGCGGACATCCTCAAACTTGCCGGCCGTGGGAACGAACGAATACTTGTCTTCCGGCATGGCTTCAGCAAGGCCGAGAAGGCTGCCTTCTGTGAACGAGCGGGCCGCTGACGCTTTCAGCGATGGACGCGGGAATATCGTTCTGCCCGGTACGGGCTGGCTTGCTCGCGGAAGCCTGAGCCGGTCTGGATTCGCCGGCAGCAGGGAGAGCGATGCCACAGATAACAAGAAGAGCAGTGATGCAGCAGAATCTCATTTCATCCTCCGGGCTTTCCAGGCCGTAGGGGCAGATGTCCTCATCTGCCCAGTCGAGCGCAGCTCGACTTCAGGCCATTAGTGTACATAGAGCGAGAATCAACACAGTTAACGATAGCTCGCACGACCGTGTAGAGGTTTGTGGTGCGTCAGCTATGCTTGCCGCATTGGCTCTTTATGAATTGTCTGGTCCACGTTATGGTCGTGGCTGCTTTCGCCTTGCCCGCTGTTTCGCAGACGGCCAACCCGAAACCGGCGACCAGTGGCAAAAACCACACTGTCATTCTCGAGTCGGACGGCGGATCCTTCGCCATGGAAGGGCCCAAGAACTGGATTGCCGACCGCAAGGTCGGACACCGGCTTGGGGTGTGCTGCGTCTATTACGAAAAAGGCTCCTGGGACACCGCGGAAACCATCCTGTATCCCAACATTGTGACCAAGGGACCGGGGCGGGCAACGCTCCAGGAGTTGATGGATTCGGACCTGGCAACATTTCGCAAAGACAATCCCGGGATGACCTATGTCGATGGCGACATCCCTTTCAACGGCCGAACTGCCAAGGTGCGCTACTTCCACGGCGTCAACCAGGGCTCTTCCGAGGCCGTGGCCTACATCGACGAAGAAAAAATCATTGCTCTCGTGGTGCTGAGTTCGAAGACCGAAAAGGGGATGCTCAAGGCCCTACCCCTTCTGGCGGGGGTGCTTGAGACCTACACGTACGGGGTTAGAGCAATCGGCGCCCATTGAGATGACCCGCATCTCCGATTCCTTCATGAAGTCCCGCCTCCTGTTGCTGTTGCTGTGCGCGCCCCTGACGTGGGCGCAAAGTGCGCCCGACATGGCCTCGGCGCCGCATTACCGGCAGTTGCTGGCCAACGATCGGGTGCGCGTGTTCGCGCTTACGCTGCGGCCTCTGGAACGGACCATGGCGCGGCACGAGCGCAACTTCCTGGTGGTGGCGCTGCTCGATTCCGATGTGGTGATCTGGCCGGAAGGAGAGTCGGACATTGTCGATTTTCACTTCAACCAGGGCGATGTGCGCTTCTACTCCGCTGGACGAGCGCTGGGCATCCGCAATGACCGCACCTCGGAGTATCGCAATCTCACCGTCGAATTTCTCGATCCCAAAGTGACAAACTACGACTACCAGGCTTCCTCCGGCAAGTTTGACTACGGGGCCGCGTCCATCAACCCGCCGGTCGATCCCCACTCCAGGTTCATGAACTCGATCTCGCTCGGCCCGGTCACCGTGAGCGACGCCCAACTGCTTTCCCGCGATCCGCTTCCACCCCCGGAGAAACCGGGTGCAGAGTTGCTGGTTCCAGTCACCGACATCGACCTGAAAGCCGGAGAGTACGAGAGAATCCGCAAATCGTCGGGCGACGTGGTCTGGATTCCAGCGGGACGGAAGTCCACTCTTCTGAACGCGACGGCGGACCCGGAGAGATTTATCGTAGTTCTTTTCGGGACGCCGGCCAGGGACTGAAGGTCTTGCCGTACACCAGGACGGCAAAACCCTGGAGGTCAATTCTTCTTCTCGGCCACTTCCAGCCGGGTTTCGGCGCGCTTGAGAGCGTCTTCGGCGTGAGTGAAGTCAGCTTCGGTCTTGCCCGTCTTCAAGGCTTCTTCGGCCTTCAGCTTCGATTCCTGGGCACGCTTCACGTCAATTTCTTCCGGGCGCTCGGCAGTTTCAGCCAGGACGGTCACCTTGTCCGGAAGCACTTCAGCGAAGCCCCAGGCCACCGACAGATAGTGGGTCTGACCACCCTTGCGATAACTGATTTCACCCACCGCCAACTCGGTAATCAGCGGCGCGTGGCCGGGCAGGATGCCGAGGTATCCGTCCTTGCCAGGAATCTGGATTTCCTCCGCCACATCCTTCACCACCATTTTTTCCGGGGTGACGATCTCGAGTTGGAATGAATCAGTCATCAGTCGTCAGTCGTCAGTCTTCAGCAAATCACCAGAATTCTTCAGCCTCGGTCGTACCTGACGACTGACGACCGACGACTGACGACTGCTTCTACGCCGCTTTCATCTTCTCTGCTGCTTCGAGCACTTCCTCGATCGTGCCCTTCATGTAAAAGGCCTGTTCCGGGATGTCGTCGTATTTGCCCTCGGCGATGCCCTTGAAGCCCTTCACCGTGTCGGCCACCTTGACGTAACGTCCGGGCGAACCGGTGAATTGCTCGGCCACATGGAACGGTTGCGAGAGGAAGCGTTGAATCTTTCGCGCTCGCGCCACACTGATCTTCTGGTCTTCACTCAGTTCGTCGATACCGAGAATCGCGATGATGTCCTGAAGGTCTTTGTAGGTCTGCAGAATCTTTTTTACAGACTGCGCCACATCGTAGTGGTCCTGGCCCACGATGCGGGCATCGAGAATTCGCGAGCTCGAGGCCAGGGGATCGACCGCGGGATAAATTCCAATTTCGGTCAAAGCCCGCGAGAGCACGGTGGTCGCATCGAGGTGAGCAAAAGTCGTGGCCGGAGCGGGATCGGTGAGGTCGTCAGCGGGCACGTAGATGGCTTGCACCGATGTCACGGAACCCTTTTTCGTCGAGGTAATCCGTTCCTGCAACTCGCCCATTTCCGTGGCCAGGTTCGGCTGGTAGCCCACGGCGCTGGGCATGCGCCCGAGCAGCGCGGAGACTTCCGATCCAGCCTGGGTGAAACGGAAAATGTTGTCGATGAAGAGCAGCGTGTCCGCGCCTTCTTCGTCGCGGAAGAATTCAGCGACGGTCAGCCCGGTCAATGCGACGCGAAGACGAGCGCCGGGGGGCTCGGTCATCTGTCCATAAATCAAGGCGGCCTTGGATTTCGATGGATCGCCCGGCTTGATGACGCCAGACTCAGTCATTTCGAGCCAAAGATCGTTGCCTTCGCGGGTCCGTTCGCCAACTCCGGCAAAGACGGAATAGCCGCCATGCTGCTTGGCAACGTTGTTGATCAGTTCCTGGATGAAGACGGTCTTGCCCACACCGGCGCCGCCGAACAATCCGATTTTGCCGCCCTTGAGAAAGGGCTGGATGAGATCGACAACCTTGACGCCGGTTTCAAACATTTCGGCGGTCGTGGCCTGGTCCTCAAACAGCGGCGCGGGACGATGAATGGGCATGGTTTTGGTGTGCTCGATCGGACCCAACTGGTCCACCGGTTGACCGATCACGTTCATGACACGACCGAGCGTGCCGCGGCCGACGGGCACCGAGATTGGTCCGCCCTGGTCGATGACTTTCATGCCGCGCACCATGCCTTCAGTGGCTTCCATGGCAACGCAACGCACCCGCCCTTCGCCCAGGTGCTGCTGGACCTCGAGAATCACATTGACCGGGTTGGGCACGGTGAATCCGTCGCTCACAACTTTGAGCGCCTCATAAATCGGAGGCATGGCGCCCTCGACAAACTGCACGTCAACGGCAGGGCCGGAAATCTGGGTTACGCGTCCAATTCTCTCTGGCATAGCACCTCAGCTCTTAGCTATTAGCCTTTAGCTTTTAGCTCGGGCTCGGAAGATTTCGTTTTACCGATCACATTCACTTTTGGTTCAGCTAAGAGCTAACGGCTAATAGCTAAAAGCTGCTTACTGCGCTGCCGCTCCACTTACAATTTCGATAATCTCTTTTGTGATCTTTGCCTGCCGGGCCCGGTTCATGGCCAGGGTCAGGGAATCGATCATGTCGGTGGCGTTGTTGGTGGCCGCGTCCATCGCGGTCATGCGGGCCGCGTGCTCCGCGGCCACCGATTCCTGCAGGCCGCGAAAAACTTGTATGGCCACGTATTTGGGCAAAAGCGACCGAAACAGCTCTTCCGGAGACTGCTCGTAGATATAGTCCACCGGGGCGGTCGCGAACCGGGCGGCGGCGGCATCAATGTCGCGCGTGTCCGCCGGACGGATACCGACGCCCGCGCCCTTCGCAGCTTCGAGAGCACGGTCTCTTTCCTCTTCGGTCATGGCTTCCGCCATCCGCACTTCCGGCGCGCCAATCTGTTCGATGGGCAGGATCTGCTCGACAATCAGGCGTTGCGCGATTACCGACTTGAACTCGTTGAACACCAGATACACAGCATCAATTTCTTCCCGGCTGTAGCGTTCGATAACCCGCTCGGCCAACTCCGACGCCAGGGCGTAGTCAATCTTGTTAAAGATTCCGATCTGCTCGCCGACGATGGTGGTTTGCTCCCGCTCCTGCGATTCGACTGTTCTGGGCTCGGCCGTACGGTAGCGGCGCCGCAGAAAATCGCGCCCTTTGCGGCCAATGGTTTCGATCTCGAGGTTCTTGTCCGCCTTGGTCGCGATAAAACGTGCCGCCGCTTTCAGGATATTGGTATTGAAAGCTCCCGCCAGCCCCTTGTCGCCGGTGACTACGATCAGCAGAACGTTCGTTTCCGGACGACGAGCCAATAGAGGATGCCGTGGCTCGCCGGTTTCCGGATCGTAGATCTCGGCCCGCGACACCAGCGACTTCAACACGTTGGTCAGCATCTGCGCGTAGGGCCGCGCCGCCAGGGCACGCTCCTGTGCCCGGCGCAATTTTGCCGCCGAGACCATCTTCATGGCCTTGGTGATCTGCCGCGTGTTGGTCACGCTGCGTATGCGCCGCCGGATGTCGAGAATGTTTGGCATGAATCAGTCGTCAGTCGTCGGTCTTCAAGTCGTCGGTCATTTGTCTTTGGCCGTTGGCCTCGAGCTAACAGCTAATGGCTAAGAGCTAAAAGCTACTTCGCCGCTGCCTGCCGATCCGCTACGAATGCTTCTTTGCTTTGCTTGATCACTTTGCTCATTTCGGCTTTGAGCGCGTCGTCCAAAACCTTTTTCTCCATGATCGTGCGCAACAGGCCGGGGTTGGTGGCGTCCACATATTTGTAGAGTTCGGCTTCGAACTCGCGCACCTGGTCCACCGGGAGATCGTCGAAGAATCCGTTGGTGCCGGCAAAGATAATCAGAATCTGCTTGGAGAACGGCAGAGGTGAAAACTGTTTTTGCTTGAGCACTTCGACCAGGCGCTGGCCGCGATTGAGCTGGGCCTGCGTCGCCTTGTCAAGGTCGCTGCCGAATTGCGCGAATGCGGCCAGTTCGCGGTACTGCGCCAGTTCGAGCTTCATGCTGCCGGCCACCTGCCGCATGGCTTTGATCTGCGCGCTGCCGCCCACGCGGCTCACGGAAATTCCTACGTTCACGGCCGGACGTACGCCGCTATTGAACAGGTCGGTCTCGAGGAAAATCTGGCCATCGGTAATCGAAATCACGTTAGTCGGAATGTACGCCGAAACGTCGCCTGCCTGGGTTTCGATGATCGGCAGCGCGGTCAGTGAACCGCCACCCATTTTGTCGCTCAGTTTGGAGGCGCGCTCCAGCAGCCGGGAGTGGAGATAAAAAACGTCTCCGGGATAAGCCTCGCGGCCAGGCGGACGCCGCAGAAGCAGCGAAATTTCGCGATACGACGCCGCGTGTTTCGAAAGATCATCGTAAATCACCAGCGCATGTCGCTTGGTATCGCGGAAATACTCGCCCATGGCGCAGGCCGCGTAGGGCGAAATGTACTGCATGGGGGCCGGCTCGGAAGCCGATGCGGCCACCACGATGGTGTAATCCATGGCGCCGGCGTCACTGAGAATTTTTACCACCTGAGCAATCGAAGACCGCTTCTGCCCGATCGCGTTATAGATACAGATCAGGTCATTGCCCTTGCTGTTGATGATGGTATCGAGCGCGACCGCGGTCTTGCCGGTCTGGCGGTCGCCGATGATCAACTCGCGCTGTCCGCGGCCAATCGGAATCATGCTGTCGATGGCTTTGAGGCCTGTCGCCATGGGCTCGCGCACCGGCTGGCGATCGATCACGCCCGGAGCCAGGCGTTCCAGCGCGATGAACTGGTCCGTGGCAATGGGACCTTTGTCGTCGATGGGCTGGCCCAGGGAATTCACTACTCGCCCGACCAGGGCCTCGCCCACCGGCACACTCATGATACGGCCGGTGCGCTTGACCTCGTCGCCTTCGCTGATCTCCGTGTACTCGCCCAGCAGCACCACGCCGACCTGGTCTTCTTCCAGGTTCATGGCGATGCCGGCCACGTCGTGCGGGAATTCGAGCAGCTCTCCGGCCATGACTTTATCGAGGCCATGCACCCGGGCAATGCCATCGCCCAGGGTGATGACGGTCCCGACCTCATCCACGGCGATCTTGGACTCGTAGTTCTCGATCTGCTGCCGGATCAGCTGCGTGATCTCGTCTGCTTTGATTTGTGCCATAAAGTCAGCTCTTTAGCCGTTAGCTTTTAGCTCTTAGCTTTTCTTCGCGTCCTTTGCGGATTTTCTTTGCGTTCTTTGCGGTTAAGATCTTGAAACCCTCAGTTCCCCGACCAACCAGCTTTTGGTTCAGGCTAAAAGCTAAAGGCTAAGAGCTAATAGCTTCTCTTATCCGTTCCAGCTGGCCTTTTACCGAACCGTCGTAGATCATGCTGCCGACCTTCACAATGGCGCCGCCGAGAATTGAACCATCCTGGGCGTAGCGGGCGCGGACCTTATGGCCGGTCAGCTTTGCGACCTGGGCCTCGAGCGCGCTCCGTTCCGGCGCCCCTAATTCCCGCGCGCTGATGATCTCGGCTTCGACGAAGTCCATCCGGCGGTTGAGTTCGTGTTGAAATTCTTTCACGATCGGATCGAGAAACTTAATGCGCCGGTGATCGATCAGCACCGCGACAAAATTTCTCACCGGCCTGGAGAGGCCGGCGCGCGCGACGATCGCGTCCAGCAACCCGCGCTTCTGATCCGCTGGAATCGAGGGAGCCTCCCAGACTTCGCGCAATTCCCGGCTTCCGGCCGCCAACTCGGCCACAGACTGCGCTTCCTGCAACGTCTTCGCAGGGTCTAGGCGCTGGTCAAAGACCACGTCGGCGAAAGCCCGGGCGTAGGTGCTGGTCACGGAAGCCATACTCTAGTCTCCGTCCTGTCGGAGTTTTCGCTCCGCCACCAGGACCCGGCGAGAGCTCTTTGGCAAACTCCCGCACCAGCGCCTGGTCCGTGGCCGCATCCACCTTCATCTGGTTGGCAGCCAGAGACACCGCCAGATTGGCTGCGTAGGCGGTCAGTTCGCGGCGCGCCAGCTTGGCTGCGGCGGCGATCTCATGCTCGGCGGACTCAACAATCTTGCGCGCATCTTCTTCCGCCGCAGCCTTGATTCGCGCTTCTTCCGCAATCGCTTCTTTCTCCGCTGCCGCACCCATCGCAGCGATTTCTGAATCCAGCCGGGAGAGCCGGGTCTCGATTTCAGCCAGGCGCCGGTTGGCATCCTCGCTGGCCTGCCGCGCCTCCTGCATCGCCTTCTGGATGGAGGCCGTGCGATTGCGGAACACGTTGGGAAGATTCTTCTTCGAAAAGTAAACTACCGTGCCCGCGACCACCGCGAAATTGAACAGCACGCACAGCCAGTAAGCATGCTCCAGGCTCAGACCGGTAAGCTTGGCCACTAATTGGACCGAGGCCGAGTGCTTGAACTGGTCCTGCTCCTCGCCCGCGGCTTCGCGAGATTCCCTGGCCAGTTCGGCGTTCATGCTGGAGGGCTCTTCCGAGCCAGGGGAAGCACTTGCCTGGCCTTGAGCCGCATTGCCGGCAACCAGCAGAAAGCCCATAAAAAAGAGCGAGGCCAGAATTGCAGTGAAGTGGCGGGTGACTTTCGCCGGACGAGCTGGCTGGGGACTCGCGGGCGAGTCGCCCGCGACCACACAACCATTACAACCATAGCGGATCAGGCGTGGGCCCGGCATCAGTCGCCTCCCGCCGGACTTTGAGTCGCCGGATGCAAAACGGTGCGAATGATTGCAGCCGCCAGTTTTCCGCTCTCCGCCTGCAGGCCGGTTTGTGCAGCCAACTTGTCCTGCTCGATGGCCGCTCGCGCCCCTTCCACCTGTGTCTGCGCCCGGGTGCGCGCTTCCGCCACCGCCGCGGCCCGCGCCTGCAACGCCAACTGGCGGCGCGCTTCCTGACTCTTGAATACCGTCATGCGCGCCTCCCGCAAGCGCTGTTCATATTCCGCTGTACGGGCTTCGGCCTGGGCGATGTCGGCGCGCGCCTTTTCGACGGCGCCTTCGGTCCGGCTATGCCGTTCAGCGAGCACTTTGACCAGCGGTTTGTGAACCACCGCGGTGTAAATGCCGAACAACAAGACGATGAAGATGATGGTCGGCACGGACCCGAGCAGTAATCCGCCTAGTTGTCCTAGTATCTCGTCCATTGTGTGCTGATCAGGGTCCAGAGCGTAAGGAGGCTTAAGACCATTGAAAGTAACATGTTACGGACTGAGTGTCAACGCGGTCACAGCCGTTTCCAGATTGAAACCAAGGCCTCGAAAGTATTTCGCGAGATCGCGGAAAGTTGCTTGACATCCGGCATAAGGGGTCTAGCATGGATGTATCACCTCCGATCCAATCCGGATCGAATGGGCCGATAGCCAAGGAATGTCACCGCTTCTTGGTTGCCGGCCCATTTAATTTAGTCATCAGTCGTCGGTCTTCAGTCGTCAGGCTAAATCCAACGACCAACAACGACGACTTCATTCCACCACCCACTCTCTCACCTTCCGTACTACCGACTCCGGTGCTTCCACATCCAAGTCCACTGACCCGTCGCTATATCTCCGCGAATAGATTCGTGACCTGGCCTCGAGCAACGACAGCAGCTTTCCTTCTTTCTGGGGAACTCTCAGATGCACCCGGCTGATCGGATCCTCGGACAGCATCTCGTCGATACGGTCGAGCAGCGTAGTCATGCCGGTGCCCTTGGCCGCCGAGACATGCACCCGGCTCGCATCGTCCAACAGTGACTCGCGTTGCTTGGGAGGCAGCAAGTCGATCTTGTTCATAACTCGCAGGCGCGGTTTGCCATCCGCCTCGAGTTCCCTGAGGACCTTGTCCACCTGCGCATCCTGTTCTTCCGAGAGCGGGCTGCTGGCATCTGAAACTTGCAGGACCAAAGACGCTCGCTGGACTTCTTCCAGAGTCGCTCGAAACGCTGACACCAGCGTGTGCGGCAAGTTGCGGATGAATCCGACCGTATCCGAGAGCAGTACTTTTCTTCGCGAGGGCAGCGCCACGGAACGGATTGTGGGGTCGAGCGTGGCAAACATGCGCGGGGATTGCAGCACCGCTGCATTGGTCAGCGCGTTGAACAGCGTTGACTTCCCCGCGTTGGTGTAGCCGACCAGCGCGACCGTCGCCACCGGCACTGCCTCCCGCCGCGCCCGTTGCTGGGCCCGCACCCGGCGCACATTTTCTATTTGCTCTTTCACATGGCGGATGCGCCGGTGAATTTTCCTGCGATCGGTTTCAAGCTGAGTTTCGCCCGGGCCCCGCGTGCCGATGCCGCCGCCCAGTTGCGACATTTCGATTCCGCGCCCGCCCAGCCGGGGCAGCATGTACTCCAGTTGCGCCAGTTCGACCTGCAGCTGGCCTTCCCGGGTGCGCGCATGTTTGGCGAAAATGTCGAGGATCAGCTGGGTGCGGTCAATCACCCGGGTGTTGACCAGCTTCTCGATGTTGCGCTGTTGCGAAGCCGTGAGGTCGTGATCGAACAACAGCAGATCGGCGGAGACCGAAGCGGTGGCTCCGGCGATTTCTTCTAATTTGCCGCTTCCGATCAGGGTAGCTGGGTCGGGACGGTCGCGGTGCTGCAGAAATTCGCCGACGATCTCGGCGCCGGCACTGACGGCCAGAGAACGCAGCTCGGCCAGCGACTCTTCGGCGCTGAACTCGGGGATGTCCGGGGCCATGGTGGCCAGCTTCGCGGTGGAACTGTCGCGAGCCGCCTGGGCGGCCGCGGTCAGCGGACCGCTCCGAGCCTTGGGGGATGCCGGTCCGCGGGAACGGGTGCGCAGGTCAAGGCCAATGAGAAACGCCCGCTCCCGGGGCGCACGGTTCCCGCTCGCCGCTGTGCCGCGCCCGGCGTCTCCGGTTTTGCTGCTGATCTTACGCAATGATCTGGATGGTGGACTGCTCAATGTGTTAACTCAGCACCTGGCACTCGGCAATTAGCATTTGGCCAGACCGGCTTTTGCCAAATGCCATCTACCAAGCGGCCCTTCAGCCTTCGGTCCCGGAGGGGCGCGGCATTGCAACCGCTTCGCCACTCGCCGGGGCCCCCGCCGATGCCGCCAGGACCGCCGGCTTCTCCCCATGGCTATGCAAGCTCTTTCCCATGGCGACAGTGGAGATGGCGTGTTTGAAGATCAGTTGCTCCTGGTTGTTGGTTTCGAGCACGACGGAATACTTGTCGAAGGAGCGAATGCGTCCCGTGAGTTTGACCCCGCTCAACAGGTAGATGGTGATATTGGTTCGCTCCTTGCGTGCCGTATTGAGGAAGGTGTCCTGGATGTTTTGCGCCGGCTTGGTTTCCATCGCCGATCTCCTTGCTCTTGACCGCAACGTCCTGACGGTCAGGTCTGTACTCTGTCCTCGCGGCCGCAGTCGCCGCCGCCGCGAGAATTGGGGATAAACCGGCAGCGTGCGCCTCGCTAGAAATTCTGTACGCTGGTACGCACCGCTGACGAGTAAGTATTTGTACGATACGGCGTTGCTTCCCGCATTTCAAGCTGGTCACTGGTTCAGCACAGAACCCGTGGGGACAGCCGCCCGATTGACATCGTCAGCACAAAGTGCAACCATTCTCGCCTTCAAGAGCAGCGGTAGTCGAAGAGCTGCCGTGTTCATACTGAGCTTCGGGAGTCATGTATGCACCATGCGATCGCTCTGTTTGTCATGCCCACTCACACCTACACGGAGTTCCTGGCATTCATGCTGCGCTGGGTTCACCTTCTGGCGGGCATCACCTGGGTGGGACTGCTCTACTTCTTCAACCTGGTCAACGTGCCCTTCATGAAGCAACTGGACGCGGCCAGCAAGCCCAAGGTCCTGCAATACATGACCATGCCGGCAATGCAGTTGTTCCGCTGGAGCGCGATGCTGACCGTGTTCGTAGGCTTCTGGTACTGGGCACAGATCTACGTCGCGGCCGACGCGCATCGCATGGGAGTCGGCGCCGGCAGCACCATCGGACTGTTTCTGCTGATCTGGGTGGCGGCCTCGATGATTCTCTATTTCGTGATCTCAAAGACGCCCAGCGGATATGTCCTGGGCGCGATCACGGCGGTGCTGGTCTGTGCCGCGGGCTGGCTGTTCGTGAACTACACGCCGGTGGGCCAGGACGATAACCACGTGCTCTCGATCGGCATCGGCGGCGGGCTGGGTTTCATCATGCTGTTCAACGTCTGGGGAATCATCTGGCGCAATAACAAGATGATCATCCGCGGCACCCTGGCAGGCACGCCTCCAGCCAACGCAGCGGTGCTGGCACGACAGGCGTTCCTGGCGTCGCGGATGAATTTCTTCCTGTCGGTCCCCATGATATTTTTCATGGCCGCCAGTTCGCATTACACGATTCTGGGACGGTAGTCCTCGCTCCTAACCGGCACACCCGGCCGACGGCCGTGTCCGGCGTCAAAAAAAAACCGCCTGCGGCAGGTCCGCAGGCGGTTGGGTCAACCTTCACCACGAGCTTTAGAACTTGAGCTTCATCGCAAACTGAATCTGCCGGGCAGAAGTCGTCCCGTCGGATTGGCTGACCGTTGCGGTCGAAAATCCGAAGGTTCCAGGATCGACAACCAGGTTGCCCGGTTGATCGAAATTCACCCGGTTAAAGACGTTGTAAAACTCAAAACGAGTCTCCAGTTTGAAGCGCTCACCCAGGCTGGTGTTCTTGGAGACTAATGCGTCCCAATTGTAGAAGCCGGGTCCGTTGAAGTGATTTCTGCCGACAGTGCCGGGCAGTCCATTGACCACATCGGGGGGGCCGAAGGCGGATGCTGGCGGCCCCGTCTGCGTCTTGGGATGACCGGAAGGAAGCGACGGATCGCCATTCAGGTTCGCCCTCGATGTCAGACCGGTGTGTTCAGAATCGATGCCGCCGTAGAAAATGTCATAGGGATGTCCGCTCTGGGCGCTGGTAACTCCCGACAGTTGCCAGCCCTCCAGAACTTTGCCCACGAAACCGCTGTTGGCAAACCCCTTGCCTTTACCAAAAGGCAGCTCCCACGAATAGTTGACCACCAGCCGATGCCGCAAATCATAATCGGAATTGCCGCGCTCGTTGCCGATGGCGTATGAGTTCCGGGGAAAGACCCGGTTGTTTTCCGCTGGATCGATGGGATCCGGAGCATCATCGATGGTGTGCGACCAGGTATAGGCTCCCTGAATCTGGAAGCCACGCGCAAACCGTTTGGTGAGGTTGACTTGAAGCCCGTTGTAAGTGGAATTTCCAATCGATCGATTGAGCGCAGCGCCACCCCCCGAGAAATTGGCGGCGAAGGCACTGTTATGGGCCGCGTCGAAGGGCAAGCCGAAAAATTCCGCGCCCACGTACAGAGCAGCGAACTGCAGATCGGCAGGATCAACCCCCATGGCAATGAGCTGTTGCACGCGTTGCGGGTCGGGAGGATTTCCGTCCACTACCCGGATCAGGTGCACTCCCCTGGTGCCGACGTAGTTGACCTCCATGGTCACGCCGTAGAGAGAGTGTTGCACTCCGAAATTCCAGTTTTGGCTGTAGGGCATGCGCAAGTGCGGGTCAAATAGAGTCGGAGCAATGGAGGCGCCATCCTGAACCGTCGCCGAGGTTGGCTGGTCGCCGGGGAGAGGGAGATTCCCGGGAACGTCAAAAGCAATATTCGAGTACGTTGCCTGGAAGGGCGGGCTGCCCTTGGCGTTGCCGAACAAGTTTCCGAACACGCGGTCGTGGAAAATTCCGTAGGCGCCGCGGATGGAGGTCTTGCCATGATTGAAGGGATCCCAGGAAAATCCGACCCTGGGTTCAAAGTTGCTGAAGTCATTGTTGTAGAGCAGCCTTCCCGTACCTGGACCCGCTAACTGGAACGTGAGCGGCGCAGGGCCGTTCGCGGGTACGTAGAGGTTTGAGAGGTTGCCGTTCACTTCGTAGGGCACGCCATTGAATTGGTAGCGCGCGCCCAGATTCAGGGTAAGGTTTTGCCTTACTTTCCAGCTGTCCTGGAAGAATACGCCGTATTCATGCTGGCGGAATTGGCGGAAATCTGTCGCGTCCCTGGTTCCCGCCTTATCGAAGAATTGGGCCTGCGATTCCGTGTCTGCAATGCCAAACAACATGGATGCCATGTCTTGCAGCGTGGTGGGACCGTCGCAACCGGCACCGGTGTTTGCATCGCAAGGCGTGGACGGGTCAATATCGATGAACGGCTGCCCGAAGTTGGTGAAGCCATTGAAGGTGAGCTGGTCGCGGGAGAAGAAATTGTCGGAGCCGTTATCGAAGATGATTCTAAAATCTGCGCCCATCTTCATGGTGTGCGCCCCTTTGACCCAGGACAGGTTGTCGGCAACGGTCCAGGTACCCGTCAGCCGTCCTTGTCCGTCAGCGTCCACCAGCGTGGTGCAACCAAAGCCGCCGATACTACCCGGGAGATAGTAATCGCGTCCGCGGCCGAAGCGGTCCAGCGCGCCAACGCTGTTCAAGACATCAAGCCCGCCGCAATTGAATGGTACGTAGTTACGATTGAAACCAAATTTCGCTTCGTTGACCAGTGTGGGTTTCAAAGTTGAGGTCAGGGTGGCACCGAGGTTTTGGGACTGAAACCTGAAGCCGACCGCATCCAGACCAGGTAGGAAGTCAGAGTGCGAGCCATTGGGATCGCTGCCCGAGTTGTAGGCATAGCGCGCAGACAGCAGCTCTCGGTCGGTGATGTGATGATCGATCTTGGTGGTCAGGTTCCAGTCGTTGTAAGACGAGGTGGACGGAAAAAAATACTGGCCGCGCACATCGTCCACCGCGGGCCCGTTCGGGTTGGGATACAACGCGAGAATACTGGCCAGGGTTGGATCCAAAGTCAGTCCCAGGGGGTTGTTCGGGGAAGCCGGGTTGGCTATGTCCACGTTAAATCCGTTGTAGGTGAACACTCCGCTCTTGAACGCAGCCGTCGGAACAATCGTGTCATTGGTCAGCGTGGTGCGGAAACGATGCCACTCGTTGTTGACGAAAAAGAAAGTCTTGTTCTTGACGATGGGCCCGCCCACGGAAAAACCAAAGTCGTTGCGTACGTACGGATTCATCGGCTGGACAGTGCCGTCACCGTTCAAATGATTGAAGTAGTCGCGCGCTCCCAGAGCGTTGTATCGACCAAACCAGTAGGCACTGCCATGAAGCTGGTTGGTACCGCTCTTGGTGACGATGTCCACGATGGCACCATTATTGCGCCCGTATTCCGGCATGAAATTGTTGGTAATGACCCGGAACTCTTCGGTCGCGTCAGGATTCAGGGACGCGATCCCGCCCAGCCCGCCCGGAACGGAGGTGTCGTTGTTGTCAACTCCATCGAGCAGGAAATCATTGTTGCGCTCGCGCGAACCGTTCACTGAAACCCCGCCCAGCCGGCTATTGGTCTGGATCGTCCCCGGGGAGAGCAGGACCAGTTCGTAAGGATCACGAGTAACCAGAGGCATGTTTTGCATCCTGGCCTGGTCAACCAGGTTACTTACCTGGGAGGTTTCGAGGTCGATGTCCGGAATCTGATCGGCCCGCACCTGGACTTCCTCGGTGACTGCGCCGGGCTCCAATTGCACATTTACAGAAAGCGTTTCGGCAACTGTCAACGTGAGATCCGAGGCATGAAACGTCTTGAAACTTGCCATCTTCACCGTCACTTCGTACTGCCCGACGGCCAGATTCGGGATACTATAGGCCCCCGTGCCGCCGCTGGTGCCGGTGCGCACGGCGTTCGATCCCAGGTTCCGGACGGTAATCTCCGCGCCCGACACGACCGCGCCGGCTGAGTCAGTCACCGTGCCTTGAATCGAACCGGTCTGGGCCAGCGCCAGCGTGGCGCACAGCAGCATCGTCAGGATGCTTCCCCAAAGTAGTCTGAAGCTCTGCATTTGTTTCGCTCCTTGATTCATCAAGTCGTCCGCAATTCGTTCGGCTTGCTGCGGCGATCAGGTTTCGCCAACTTGTCCGCGGGCGCGGGCCATGAACGTCAGAAAAATTCTTGCTGGCTGGAAAACACGCCCCGACAGCCACTCTACGACAGGCCGCTGCATGGTCGTAAAGGCAATTGATTGGCCAGTAAAAGATGTCTATGTGAAGTATTTAATTCGGCGAGACTTAGCTTTCCAGCGGAATCAACAAAGACAGCGGTACTTTAGTCACACCTACGGAGTTGTAGATCGGGTTTCTACCAAAGTTCATAGAGCGCCAATCCTCGCATCGATCCTCGTGAGCGCAAAAAATAACGGGGCCTGAGCGGCCCCGTCTTGGGATTCATTCACGCCTGAACTCTCTAGCAGCTGACCTTCGCCACCAGAGCTATGCTGCGAGCGTTGCAGGCAAACACCGTTCTCGGCTTGTTGAAGTTCGGATCACCCACCCACACAAAGCTCAGATAACTCTGGCTGATGTGGTGAGCGAGGTCCGTGACGGGAAATGCCCTGACGTTTATCCAAATGGTTTCCCAAAAAAAGAGGAGAACCCGAAGGTTCTCCTCGCAGACTTGCATGATGATGTTTTCCTAGAAGCTGAACTTTACACCCAGGGCTATCTGGCGCGGGTTGCTGCCCCAGGTGGATCTGGGTTGGTTGAAGGTCGCCGAGCTGGGTATCAGATAGTTCCTCTGCGAGGTCGCGGAGACAGACGTGGCCTGGTTCACGCTGCCGGTCGTGAACTGTGGATGATTGAGCAGGTTGAAGAATCCTGCCGAGAAATCCAAACGATACCGTTCCGTGATGTTGATGTGCTTGGCGATGCTGAAGTCCCAATTGTTAATACTGGGGGTCGTGAAGTTAGCCTTGCCGGTCGTGGCTAGCGCGCCAGGCCCGGCAACAATGTACTGAGCACTGGGATTATCCGCCAGGTATGCTACGGTGTCGCCCGCCGTGTTCGTGAGCGCGGTGACATCACTGCCGGTTCCCCTCACGCCACTGGAGTTCAGGATAACGCGGTCACCGGCATTGTCACCGTTCAGATTGGAATCGACGCCGCTTTGCACCGTCCCCCACTGGCCGGTTTCGTACGTATAGACGGGCGCCAACGAAAAGTTGCCTAACAGGTTCCGAGCCAGCCAACTGGAGCTCTTGCTGAAAAACGGAACCTCGTAAACCGCGGACAGGGTAAAGCGGTGACGATGGTCGATAAGGGAATTGCCCCGTTCCGCAGCCAGATCTTGGAAGTTCTGGGGACGGCGCGGCGAGACGATAGTGGAGAAAAAGTCGGCGGTGGAATTGTCAATGGCATGGCTCCAGGTGTAAGCCGCCTGGAACTGCAACCCGTTGGCGAAGCGCCGGTTCAGCTGGGTCTGCAGGCCATGGTAGATGGAGTCACCCCAGGGCTCGAAAGCCACGATTGGATTGGTAAATCCGGCGTTTGTGTACGCGGGGTTGAAATGCGACTGCGCTTGCAGGTCGGCCAGCGTGAGGGGCAGGGCATCCAGGGTCGATTGGGACTGCGGCGCGAAGTAGGTCGGCAGGAACTGGTTCGGCGTCACGACATCAACGACGTTGATACGATTTTGCACGTTGAGGTGAACCCCGCGGGTGCCTACATACCGCACATCGGCCGTGAAGTTATTCAGGAACACGTGTTGAACCCCAAGGTTCCACTGAATCGAATAGGGATACTCCACGTTATTGGGCAGGAATGTGGAAGTGGCTGCTCGCGCTTCGTCTGGAGTCAGGGTCGAAATCCCGCTGCTCGGTTGCGGTGGGATGCCCCCATGCGCCAGGAACGGTGTGGTGCAAAACGCCAGGGCGGCATTGGGACAATCTGCCGTGGAACCAATCTGTGGCGGGCGCGACAGGGTCCCGATGTTGTCGTAGAGCACGTCGTAGCCCATGCCGAAACCGCCGCGAATCGACGTGTTGCCGCTCGATCCTGGGGACCAGGCAAACCCGACACGCGGCATGTAATCCTTCGTGGGCGCCTTGGGCGATCCAAATGTGAGCACCCCCGGAACATCTGCCACACTATTTAGCTTCTGCTGCGTCCAGCCAAAAGGAGTGCTGGTGTATTCGTACCGGACGCCGAAGTTCAGGCTCAGGTTCGGCCGGATCTTCCAGATGTCATTTACAAACCAGTAGGTCGCGTATTGGTCTCCTGAATAACCGACTGAACCGAAGCTGCGCTCAGCGAATACCGGCAACGCATCGTTGGCAAAATTTTCCAGCGTGTCATACTCGTAATCACCCCGCGAGCGCTGGATGAATAACTGGGGCGAGATATATTTGCGGTACTCGACGCCGAACTTCAGCGTGTGCGCACCCTTGACCCAAGTCAGGTTATCCGTTCCCTGGTAGGTGTTCTGCACCGCATACTGAGGTGCATTCGGGTCCGGCCCGACATTGATGTTGTTCAATTCATCGATCGTGATATTGGGAAACTGATCGAGATTTGGAGCGAAGGTCAGGCTCGGAACGGTGTAATCGTAGGCCCAGCGGTTATAGCCCACCCGGAACTCGTTGCTAACGGTGGGTGAAAAGGTGTGGTACTCGCTGATGTTGAGCAAGTGGTACGGCTGCTCCAGGCTCGTGTAGAAAACCGGGAGGTTGGGGGTGTTGTCAATTGCAATCCACTTGTTGTAGATGTAGCGGCCAGAAAGTCTATCCTTGGATCCAATAACGTAATCCATGGACGTCGTCAGCGCATTCAGATTTTGATAGTTTGGCGCTATGACGGGCAGGATACCGATCTCCACATTGCTCCCGTTAACCGGAACCGTGGTGCCAGGACAGATTGCGTTCGTGACGTCAGCGGCGCTACAAGCCGTCGGAGCCACGGCATACTGCTGCAATCCGGCGATGTTGCTGGCAGAGACTCCGGCCAAGCCTCCCAGGGTCGCATAGCCAGCCGAGGTCGGTGCCAGGATAGGTTGGCCTAAAAACGTTGCCAGCCCCAACGGATTGCGCTCGTAGTTGACAAAGAAGAACAATTTATTCTTGAAGATTGGCCCGCCAATCTGCCCGCCGAAGCGGTTGTTATCAAAGCGCGGGTTCTCGGGTTTTCCCGTGGTGGTCGCATTGGCCACGGCCTGGTCGATCGCATTCAGATTGCGGTTCTGAAAATATTCGTACAACTTACCGTGGAACGTGTTCGTGCCGCTGTCTATTACGATGTTGAATTGGCCACCCGTGGAATGCCCGAACTCCGGGGCGAACTGGTTTTGCAGGAGGGTGAAATTGCTGACTGCCTCGGTGGGAACGTAGATGAGCGGTCCGGTGACGCCCTTGTTGTTGTTATCAACCCCTTCGATGGTGAAGTTGTTGTTGCGGGGACGCTGGCCGCTGATGGCGGGGCCAGTTCCGGCACCCAAGCCGCCGCTGCTGCCTACGCCGGCGTCTAACAACGACAGGTTCAGCACGCCTAAGTTCTGCCCGTTGGTGGCTAAGCCAAAGTTAGCCGTGGGCAAGTCCTGCAACATCCTGGATTCAAATGTGTTCTGCAGATTCGCGGTAGTGGTGTCAATGATTGGCGCTGCGCCCGACACCTCCACCGTCTCGGTGGCCGCGCCTAGGTCAAGGTGAACATTCGCGGTAGCCGTGGCATTCAACATCACGTTTACCTGCACCGTGGTCGTCCGAAAGCCAGCAGCCCTTATCGTAACTCTGTAGTCGCCAACGGGTAGATTATCGAAACGGTAGCCACCCGTCTCGTTGGTTTTGGCCGTAACCGTAAAGCCCGTTGCCGGATTCGTCACCGTGACGTCCGCGCTCGAAACCGCTGCGCCCGAAGGGTCTGTTACGGTGCCGACGATGTTGCCATTGATCGCTTGTCCGTAGACCGGTCCGGAACCAAGCGCAACCAAACTGACCAGCGCAAGAACCAACGCGAAAATTCTTAGCTTCGAGGCGGCTGAATACATACTTTTTCTCCTCAACACCAAAATCCTGGGAATATGGCCCGAGTCCAAAACAAGGCAAAAACATAACATGTGGACAGACAGCACTGGACATCTCGAAGCAACTCAGATTCCAACATTAGTCTTCTATAACACACAATGTTTTCATGCATTTGTGATGATGATCTATTATTTAATACGAAAAAATGTATGCCCTTCCAGCCTTCGGATATGAAATCTTATATTTCGGGCGTCTGAAACCTCACTTTTCGTATGCCACAATGGAGCGTGGATTCCGCGCAATATCGGGAGGGAGTCGAATTGTTTAACCGGGCCGCTTTCTTCGACGCGCATGAAGCCCTGGAGGACGTTTGGCGAGCTGCACCCGCAGCCGAGAAAGAGTTTTTGCAGGGACTGATTCAGGTGGCGGTCGCGCTCTACCACCATGGAAATGGGAATTCGGTAGGTGCGCGCTCCGTGCTCAGACGGGCGTTTCGAAATCTCTCTCGCTATCCGGAAAACTTCGGCGGCATCAATTCGGCTCTTTTTCTGAGCTCGATTTCGGCGTGGCAGCGTGCCTTGGATGAAGGCACCCCTGTGCCTTCCTTGCCGAAGATAGTCTTGAGTCGTTGATCTTCAGTCGTGAGGAAGAGTGCAGAGTACTTGTGTTCCTTACATTTCTCTGAAAACTAGCACGCTGCGCACAATCGGCGCAATTCCATCACGGCGAACCGCCCAGATAGCTTCCATCGTTGAGAACAAAATACTTATTGGCTTCGTTTCGCAAAACCCGCTCCTGAAGGTTTGCCGATGACATGGTTATACTCGCCGTTGACCCATTGAGCCGAAGGACTGAAGTCGCTGGCCGATCTCCTTTCAGCTTCGCGACCCTACTGAACTGCATCCGTTTGAATCTGGCCAATCTTCCTCCGATGACGGTCGCGATCTCTATTTGCCCCGCACGGAGTGGATCTCGGGTCTGGCTAGAACCCCTCTCCGCGCAATATCCAATCCACGCTCTTGTGAAATCGATCGGACAGCAGAATCCAACATCTCAAGACTCGGAGCAATTCTTCCTCCGTGTGGGGCGAATAGAGACCGCGACCGCAGTTGCGCACGGCACGGTTGATAGAATAAACATCTCTAACGACGTCAGCTGTGTCAAGGGACTTGGGCTTCTTGCTTTTGTGGTTTCGGGCACACGTTTCACGTAAGCGCAGACGCACTTGTTCCTTTCGAAGGAGTAACGGCCTTACTTCGATGATTTGTGTGTCCAACCGCATGGCTCGGCCCGTTTTCTTCATCATTGTGGTGGCGTAACCCACCAGACATCTCTTCGGTCACCGTCGATCATGATGTGTTATGCAAACTCCCCTCCCTTTGGGGAGGCGGGTGGCCTATTCAGTTAACCCGGTCACTGCAGCGCAGGACCACTGTTGAAATCAGGCATCCCCGCTTGGGCTTCCCCACTCTGCCGCAACTTTCCACGGCGGCAGAACTCTCCGTAATCGATCTGATCGCGCAACATAATCCACAGCCGGATGCCCAGTTTCCGTGCCGCCGCGATCCTCGCCTTGCCCATTCCTTTCTGGATGAGCTTGCGCCGATAGAAGCGTTTCAGCTCTGGGTCTTTCCCTACTGCGTGCATCGTCGCTTCGGTCCACAGGTAGCGCAGCAGCGAGTTGCCTTGCTTGGTCAGTTTCCCCAAGCGCTGCCGCTTCCCGCTGGTGTGCTCACACGGGATCATCCCGATATAGCTAGCCACCTGGTTGCCTGTGGTAAAGCGACTCGGGTCGCCGAGAAATACCTCGGTTGCCAAGGCCGTCACCGGACCCACGCCGGGATGCGTCAGCAGCCGACGTGCCTGGGGTCTTTGTTGGGCCTGTGCTTCTACTTCTTTATCCAGCTCCTGGATCCGCTGCTGCAACTGCATGTACAAGCTCAGCAACTCCGTCCGTCTCTGACCGGTGTAGGTAGGCAGAGACAAGGCCTCCAGTGCGGTCTGCCCCGCTGCACTCCAGAGAGCATGGCCTTTTCGCAAGGCATGATTGAGTGCGATCGCTTGCAACGTGTGCTGCAATCGCGTTCGCATCCTCACCCACTGGTGTCGGTCTCGCAGCAAGGTTCGCAAGTCCCGCTCTGCGGTCGACGGCATCCAAATCTCCGGAAAGCGATTCTCGATGAGCAGATCCAACATCAAGCCTGCGTCCCGTCGATCGTGTTTCTGCTTCCGCGTCTCTTTCGCGCGGATCTTTACTGGATGACCCACCCGGCACTCGATCCCCAACTCCTCCAGCAGTTCCAAGAACCATTGCATCGATCCGGTGGCTTCGATGCCCACCACCACCGGACCTGCCAGAGCCGCGTAAAACTCTCGTACTGCATTCCCTTCGTGGGAAATGGTTTTCTCCGTGAACTCGCCGGTCTCGGTGTCGACCATAGCTATGGTTTGTTGTCTTGCGTGCAGATCACAGCCTACAATTTTCATCTCGGCCTCCTTCGTCCCGAGCCTTTTGGTTGGATACCGCAGAGTTTACTCGGTCCGTTGTGGGGCCGACGTCGTTATGACATCAGTTACTGTCGAAACCCAACGACTCCTACTCCTCCGCTTTATTGAATAATTCCTTTCCCTGCCGGTTACACGGAGCGCAGCACCCGAATGCTGGTCTTCTGATGGTCCTTTCTACAGTAGACAAAAGTAGATTCCCTTCACTTTGGCGAACTTTTCTTGGGCTCAACGAATAACTTCCCCGTCAGCAGCCTATCTACGGACTTGCCAAACTCTCGGCTGAATTGCCAACGTGCTGCTTCTGGTGTCCTTTTAGCCGGCCATACCAATTGCGTCGGCAAGTGCTTCAGTATTCGTTTCCGGAAGCCCCCGCGATTGGAAACGCGCGTAGATCGTGGAAACCTGGTTCTTGGGATCTGACGCGCATATCATCTGCTTGAAAACATGACTACTTGTTGGCTTCGTTTCGCAAATTCAATCACAACCGCTCCCCGTCAAACAACGAGCGCATTTCTGGGATACCTGCCTTGATGGAAGCGACTAACCTTCGCCGAACGCCCCCACGTAATCGGTCACTCAAACCGCCTACAGCTTATGTTCGTTTTAGTGAAAATACAGGACTTATTGGCTTCGTTTCGTAATTCGACTCTCGCGCCTCCAAATCGATTCGGAAGTGCGGCGGGAACCGAGAGGCTCGCCAAGGAAACACCCAGCGGCGAGAGGTGCGCGCCACGGGCGAAAAGCAGCCTACGGCGCGGGCTCGCGGACAGCCAGAAAGCCAACTCTCTCTCTCTCACATCCGTCTTCTACGGGCGGGTCTACCGTTGGCTCTGCGGCTTCGTCGTTCTCGGCAACAGTTCCTGAATCGGGCTCGCCTTGTTTGTCGAGATGTGTGGAACAGAGAACCCTCCAAAACCACTTTCTCAGACGGTTCATCCGCTTTGCTAGTGTGAGTAGTAACCGTGACGTCGACGGCGGCAGGTGCTGGTACGTGCTCACCCTTCCTCATCCGTTGCACCCGCTCAAGCTCGTGCAGGCTGCGAAATAGCTTGAGTGCGATCGAGGCCTCGTAACGCTGAAAAGTACTAACAAGTCGCTGAACACTCGCGTAAGGCATTGCTGGAAGACCTGGGTCCACGAAGCGGACCCACCTCGAATTGGCCGAAGTTTTCCAGCGGATTGGGCTCATAAATAGGCGGGTTTAGCGCTTCCGTGATGAATTCCGCTTCGAGTCGTCTAGCACGTCGCAACCGTATCATGTCCAGAGCTGCGCATTCGACGAGAAACGTTTCCACGATTCCATAAGGATCTTTTTCATTGATCAGGTCGCGTAGCGCGTCGCAATAACCCTCAGCGTTGTCGAGTTCGGTAATTACAGCGGACAACAATCCGTGTTTGGTCGCGTTGAGGCAAGATACCAGCTTCTTCGCCTAGCTTACGGAGACGCGCCGCTAGTAGCTTAAGCTGCCTCGGGCTGTATTCTGGCTTGGGATCTCTTTTTGGTAATTGGGGAAGAGTTTGAAGTGATATCTCGAGCAGTTTTTCCAACGACTCTGGAATCGACTTTGGCGAAATCCTCCAGCCTGAATAGACCTCTGAGATGAATCGTTCTGAGTAGACGCTCGCGCTGATTTTCGAGAGCAGCGGGTGAGGTCTTGCGCAGATCTCCATACCATGCCGATCGATGGTGGACTGGATCAGCATCTCGAGGGCTTCTCTGGCACGCGGGTACTCTTCCATTTCTTTGAGCCCGAACTGAGGAACCGGGAGTTGAAAAGTTCTTCGAATTTGGTCAGTCGTGGCCAAGAAATCGTCCAGGAGGAGACCCTGTGGGCGCTCTATATGACCAGTCGGCTTAGTAGAAGGCTTCCGGCGCTTTGGATTCTTGATCGGCACGGTGTTCCGCCGGGGCAATGCGAATCTCCTTGGAAGTGTATATTGCCGGGTGAATAGGCGCAGTGTTGCTTATACGGCACCGAGCGAGTTCTTCGACGTGGGCTTCTATTCCAAAGGTCATTTGGACGAACGTTTTTGTTTTCTTGGTTGCTGGGCACCTGGGGTTGAAACCGCGTCTTGCTCGTCCCAAACCCGTATAAAGGTCGTCTCTAGATAATTTGTCAAGGATCTTCGCTGCTTGTTCGCCTCTTCGATAAGCTTTCGTTTGAATTCCGCTGGCACTCGGAAGTTGAGCGTTTCCTTTTTTTTCATATAGATGCGACGGAACTCAGGAGGATGCTACATAACTCCTCCAGCACGGTCAAGCATCCGCGCTGGTTCACAATGAGGGTTGACACAACGTAATGCACTATGCATTAATGTAATGCGTAGTGCATTATCGGAAGGAGTCCTCCCTTGCGTACTCGACGCCAAGTTCTGTCGCGTCTCAACTGCAAACTCGCACTCCAAAAGTGGGGCCTAATGCGCAGGCATCCGTTACTGGACTCGCTTAGGAAGCTCTCTGAGGAGTTCGAACTTTCAGTTTTGACAGGCGACTTAATACTTCTGGAAACAAAATGGTACGTCACTCATACCGGCCTACTCAGACTCGCCAGGCGAAATCGCTGCTCCGGTATGCGCGTTCAGTTCATTGGCGAACTTTCTGATCCATCCGCACGCCGGTTCGCCTTTGAGGCCACTGTCTTTACAACAAAAACCTGTACCGGTTTCACAGGCTACGGCGATGCCGATCCCTCCAACGTGTCTCCCCTCGTCCACGGCGCCGAAATGCGGGTGGCCGAGACGAGGGCGGTCAACCGGGCCTTGCGCAAGGCCTACGGCATCGGTATCTGCTCGGTCGAGGAGATCGGTTCGTTTGCCGAAGCCGCTCCGTCCTCCCAGGAGGCGAAGAAGCTCCCGCCCCAGCCGGTCAATGGCAACAACGGAAACTACGGCGGCCCCAAAGTCCGCGACCGTCTCTGCCAGCTCATCCATCAGCACCAGCTCGATGCCAACCTGGTCAAATGCTACGCCGTCGATTTCTGTGGCACTAAAACTCTCCGCGAAGCCTCCCGCGCGCAGGTCGAAGCCTTTGTCACCCACCTGGCCGACTGGGCCGAGAAAGACCGGAACGCTCTCCTCTGCCAGCTAAACAGCTATCCCCGAACAAAGGAAGGTGCCGCATGAAGCGCTATTTCGAGTCGCTCCGCCCTGCGGATGTGTCAGCCATTCACTCGGTTCCGGACGGGATCTTCCTGGTCCGGGTGGATCGCGCCCAGTATCGCTGGCACAAGCAGAAGCCCTATTACGAGATCCGCTTCGCCGTCCTCAAACCTAAACATCTGACTGGCTGCTGTATGACCGGCCGCCTGTACTGCACACCCCGAGCTATGTGGAAGCTGAGCTGGTTCCTGAGGGATTTCGGCTATGACGCTGAGCTCCTCGGCAAAAACGAGATCGACGACAAGGCCCTGATCGATCTCTGGGGCGTGGTCAAGGTCAGCGAAGTCACCGTGCATGGCGTCTCTCTTCTGAACTTCGACGGCTTTGCCCCGGCTGGGCGGTGGGAAGAGCTCTCCGTCTTTACAGAGAGCGATCAGCGTCGGTCGGAGGTGTCTTCATGACCTATAGCTATACCCAGATCAGCCAGTATCTGTCCTGCCCGCGCCGCTACAAGCATCGCTACCTCGATGGCTGGAAGGAGAAGGACACCCGGGCAGCCATGCTGTTCGGCCGGGCGTTTGAGCAGGCCGTGGCAGCCTATTTCCAGCGGCAAGATGCCGCCGCGGTGCTGTACCGGGAATGGTCTGCTCACCGGGACAGCGGTCTCCACTACTCCGAGCGGGATAGCTGGGACCGCATGCTGCAGTCAGGCGTGCAGCTGCTCGAGCGCTTCGCCCAGGACGATCGCATTCGCATCCGTCAGCCTCGTCGCAACCTGCAGGTGAGATTCACCAAGCCCTTGGCCGGGCAGAACGATTTCGTTGCCTACATCGACGCCCTGGGCCAGCTGGATGGCATCCCTTGCCTGCTCGAGTGGAAGACCACCGCCAGCCGCTACCCGGAGGAGCCTCACGGGTTGCTGGCCCTCGATCCTCAGCTGGCTTGCTATTCCTGGGTCACCGGCATGGCAGACGTGGCGCAAGTGGTCTTTGTCCGCAAGCGGCTGGTCGAGGTTCAGTACTTCCGGACCGCCATCAGCGACCAGCAGCGCGAAGAGTTTGGCCATCTGGTCCAGGACTCGATCCAGCGGATAGAAGCGGCCGAGTTCCTACCGCACAGTGGCATCCGCTTTCCCCAGAACCCCTGCACCAGCTGTCCCTATATCGGACTCTGCCTGGGAAGGCCGGACCTGACCGAAGCGGCGCTGGTACGGCGCCCAGGAGCAGACGACCTTGGTTGGCTTGACGAGCTTACGTACTAGGATGCCGCCGATGTTGCCTAAGCTCAATCGCAAACGGGCTCTGTTCGTTCTGACCAAGATCGACGAGATCCTGGCCTGGGAGCGGCGGTCTGAGGCGGAGCGGGACACCCGGTTCGTGGACCTGGGACGTTACCTATGTGAAGTCCGGGCTGGGCAGTACTGGCGGCTGGAGACACTGAAGTCTTTCGACGAGTTTCTGGCGAGACGGTTCCCAGAGTCGAGGCGGAAGGCGTACTACCTCATGTCAATCCACGAGCATCTGCCGCCACAGGCCAGAAAGGAACTGAAGGAGGTGGGATGGACGAAGGGGCTGGAGTTGGCGAAAGTGGCCCGGAGGGATGGCCAGGAGTTCGATTGTGCAACCTGGCTGCACAAGGCGCGCTCACTGCCAAAGGAGCAGTTCAAGCGCGCGGTGGAAAAGGAACTTACCGGTCGGGAATCAGAACCGTGGGAGATTATCTACTTCAAGCTGTACAAGTCCCAGATTCCAGTGGTCGAGCAAGCCATTGAAACGGCTGCTCTGATGCTCGGCACGGACAAGTCCCGCGGCTACTGTCTGGAGATGATCTGTGCGGACTTCCTAGCGGGAGCGAACCTCGAAAATGAAGACCCAACTGCGCTCCTCCAGTCCATGTCACGGTTCTTCAAATTCCTGCCTGGCAACCAGCGGCAGGCTTTTCTGCGCGACGTGATCGGGATAGCTTCGTGAATCAGATCCGGCCCAAACAGCCCCGCCTTAGGCTGGATCTCAACCTGTACGATCAACTTCGGCAACGGATACTACGGCGTGACGGATGGAAATGCCAGGGTTGCGGCACAAGATCTCATTTGGAGATCCACCACCAAACCCTGCGCAGCAAGGGCGGCGATGATTCCGAGGAAAATCTGATCACTCTGTGTACTGCATGCCATTCACTTGTGCATCGCTCGTTCTAGCTGAGGCAAGGTCCGGCAAAATCCGTGCGTGCCAGTCAGCGTCAGAAATTCCAAAACCCTTTATCGAATTTTGGGGGCTTGGCGATCGGTGCAGCTAGTGTCTCTTTTTCCTGACGACTGACGACCGATGTCTGGCGACACCTGACGGATTGGCGACTTCCTTCTCCGCTCCCGGCGCTAGCACTCGACGAACAATCGGGGTGTTCAGCTTGTATTTGCGCTCGGTAAAGTTGCCGGTCTCGTCTTTCACTCGCACCACGAAGACCGGCAAATCACCTTCTTTATCGAAATTCTCATGCGAGACCGTCACCGGCAGGATGCCATTGAGATTGCGCTCGCGATAAGCGGTTTCGTATCGATGCTTCCTGACGTTCCAGGTGAAGACCCGGACCTGGTTGTAGTCGAAAGGCATGCCATCTTTGTTTTCGGTGAACAGCACCAGGTACTGGGCGACCTGCTTGTCGCCGTCGCGGACATGGTCGAGCACGAATGAAGCCACCAGGCGCTGGCCTTCGGAGTATTGCGCGATCTCGATGGGCACATCGACATCCAGCATGCGCCCCAGTACCCAGCCCGCGTGTCCCTGGTCATCGCGAATGAGCCACCAGTCTTCCATGGGCGGCGGAGGGGGCGTGGCTCCTTCTTTCACGGCGCGCGCCTGGCCTCCGGGCAGCGGCTTCTCGCTGCTGGCGCGCTTGAGCAGCGAAACTTTGGCCCCCTGATCTATCTGGTAGAGGTGTTCAGCATCGCGCGCTGGCTCAAGATGGATATTGCTCTGGTTGTGCGCAATGGCGGTTGCCTGGACGGGATCATTGTGCGTCTGCGCCGCCAGTTTTTGGAAGGCGTCATAGATTTCCTGGCTTACCAGATAGCGCTGCTCCAGCCATCCCTCGGCGCCGCCGGAGGTGCGGACCCGGGCAAAACGGCGGTCGCGTCCGAGTACTTGCACCGCCTCGCCGTTCTTGACCGTGCCGGCCTTGTTGTAAACCGCGGCCACCTGGTCGCGCAGAAAGGCCTGCGGGGCAGATACGTACGCCATCTCTTTGCTGCCGGTTTGACCGCGACTGCAGCCGTCGAGCAGGGCCAGCCCCGCCAGCGCGAGGAGAAAATAACAGCATGCGGAAAATGGGTGGCGGAATTTCACGGAGTCAAATTTCCACGAAGCTCGAACCACGGCTTGCTATTCCAGACTACGCCTGAGGACTGGAGTCCCCGAAGGAAATACCGATGGCCCGGGCGGTCTGCACCAGTTGACCGTTGGGATCGACCGTCTTCAGACAGCCAATGGCCTGGGCAATATCTACGGCTTCAATGCGCGCGCTGCGCAAGCACACCATCTTGCCGAACCCGCCCTGGGCAATCAGATCGACTGCGGCCACGCCAAAGCGAGTGGCCAGGATGCGATCGAAGGGCGTGGGCGAACCGCCGCGCTGAATGTGTCCCAGCACACTGACCCGCACTTCCTTGTCGGCGCACACCGCGATGGCGTTGCCGATCAAGTTGCCGACCGAACCGGCGCGCCGGTTGTTCTTCAACTCCGGAGGAAGTTTGACCCCTTCCGCGACCACCACGATGGTGAAGCGCTTGCCGTAGCCCTCGCGCGCCCGGACAAACTTGCAGACGTTTTCGACGGTGAAGGGAATTTCGGGAATGAGAATAACGTGCGCTCCGCCGGCCAGGCCGGCTTCGAGAGCGATCCAGCCAGCGTCGCGTCCCATGACCTCAACCACCATGATGCGGTGATGGGATTCGGCGGTGGTGTGGATCTTGTCCACCGCGTCGGTGGCGGTGGTAACGGCGGTGTCAAAGCCGAAGGTGACTTCGGTGGCTGAAAGATCATTGTCAATGGTTTTGGGCACGCCCACGATCTGCATGCCCTTGCGGAAAAGTTCGAGGGCGATGGTCTGCGAGCCCTCCCCGCCGATGCTGATCACTGCATCGATGCCGAGCTTGCGCGAGTTGGCGATGACCTCGTCGGAAATATCGCGCGTGACTTCCTTGCCGTCTTCGATGGTGCAATAGCGAAAAGGATTGCCGCGATTCGTGGTGCCCAGGATGGTGCCGCCGCGAGGCAGAATGCCGCTGACGTCCTTGAGTTTGAGCTCGTAGGATTTCTCCGGCCAGATCAATCCGTCGAAACCATCCGGGATGCCGATGACCTTCCACTTGTATTTGAGGAAGGCGCATTTCACCACGGCGCGAATGACGGCGTTGAGGCCGGGTGCGTCGCCGCCCCCGGTGCAGATGCCGATGCAGCGGATGGCGCTCATTGCACGGTGATGGTTACGGTGTTGCTGTTGATGCCATTCAGAGTGGCAAAGATGTGAGCGATCTGGCCCGAGGTGCCGGTGTTCGCGGTCGCACTGCCGCTGCCCTGGCTCAAACTCACGGCCGTGGTGTTGTCGTTGCTCCATGTCACCTGACTGGTGATGTCCTGGAGTTGGCTGCTGCCGGAATATGTCCCCATCGCGGTCAGGGTAAAGGTCGAGCCGGCGGTTGGGCTCAGGGTTGAAGCCGTGAGAGCAATGGAGAGCAACGGCCCGGTGTTTACCGTGATCGTGGACGTGGCAGTCAGCGTGCCGGAAGCGGCGGTGATGGTCGCAGTCCCGGGAGGGCTGGCGATGGTCGCGGCGGCCGTAACCAGACCGCCGCTGCTGACGGTCGCCACCGTTGAATCAGATGTGGTCCAGGTTGCGCTCCCGGTCAGGTCCTTGGTGCTGCCCGTCATTGTAGGTGCCGGTCGCGTTTATCTGCTGGGTGTGCCCTTCGATCAGCGACGCCGTCGTAGGCAACACGGCCAGCGAGGTAAGCGTGGGGTTCACAAAAAAACCCTTACAACCAGCCGCCAGGGCCAGCACGAAAAGCGCCGCAAACGTAGCCAAAAGACGGAGTTTCCGATCCATTGAAGGCATGATGAAAAATTCCCGGCAGACGTACTCTTTCCCGCACTGTCCGCTACGAGTGGCTAAAAAGAATTGTAGCAGACCGGGTTTTTGCCCGAACCAACGGGTGTACTTCCGGGTGCACTAAGGTCGGTGGCGGATATCAGTTACCGGGAGCCCGATGTAGCCAGCCTTCCGCGGAACCATTCCCGCAAGCCACCCGGCACCGAGGCCTGCTAATCTGCTTTCAGCCTTTCGCTAACACTGGGCGCGAGGCCAAAGCTACGGAATGAAAAGACTCTCTCTCCTTCTCCCTCTTCTTCTTTGCCTTTTCTCTTTCTCGATACGTGTTTCTGCTGGATCTGTCGGCGAAACCGGCCTTACGCCGCCTGCCGGCAAATTAGAGCGGGCGCCGGCACCCGTTTCCCCGTTTCTGCCTCGGCTCTGCTCCGCCTGCATCCGGGCGAACATGGAATTTCTGGCTTCTGACGCGCTGCGCGGACGAGGCAGTGCCACGGCGGACGAACTGGTGGCTGCAACCTATGTGGCCGCGCAACTGCGAGCCTACGGAATTTCTCCTGCCGGGGACAACGGCGGGTATCTGCAGCGGGCGACGCTGCTGCAGCCAAAATTTACCGCGCCTCCGCAATTGACATTTGCGAAGTCCGGCACCGGCGGAGAAAAAACTACCTGGACCTGCGGCAAGGAGTTTGCGGCTCTTTATCTTGCTCAAGCCCATTTCTCGGGTCCATTGCGCGTTATCAAGGTTGACGAGGACGATCCGCAGACTTCGGGCGCGGTGGTTCTGGTCCTGGGAAACGACCGGCGGCGGCAGCGGAGCAAGGCCTTTTCACTGGCCGCAAAAGGTGCGGTTGCGGCGATCATCGCTGACACCGCTCAGCGCGCTGCCGAGTTCCAGCGTAACCCACAGATACCCACGCTACCGGTGAAGCTGGAAGGACCGGATGGCTCCGGGCTGGAGAACGATTTCAACGTGCTGGAGGCCAGCCCCGAGGCAACCGCCGCTCTCGAAGCGCTTCCAGAGAACACCGCGCTGGCCTTCGATGGCCCTTCGACCGCGGACAGGAAATACACCTGGAATGCGGTCGGCATCCTGCGGGGACGGGACCCCAGGTTGAAGGCCACGGCGGTCTTGCTCTCGGCGCATCTCGATCACCTGGGAATCGGCCAGGCCGTGAATGGAGATGACATCTATAACGGCGCTGATGACGACGCCTCGGGCACGACTACCGTGCTCGAACTTGCGCGCGTCCTGGGCAGCGGACGAAAGCCCAGGCGCACCGTGATCTTCGCCCTGTTCGGCAGCGAGGAGACCGGTGGCCAGGGATCAACATTTTTCCTGCAGCATCCCCCGGTGCCCTTGAAACAAATCGCCGTCAACCTCGAATTCGAGATGCTGGGGCGGGCCGATCCCGCAGTGAAGTCGGACACGGTATGGCTGACCGGTTGGGAGCGCTCGAATCTCGGACCCACCCTGGCGGCTCGCGGAGCCAAGCTGGTGGGAGACCCGCATCCCAAGCAGAATTTTTTCGCGCGCTCCGACAACTACGTCCTGGCAAAAAAGGGCGTAGTGGCGCAGACGGTTTCAAGCTACGGATTGCACAGCGACTACCACCAGCCCAGCGACGATGTGGCCCACATCGACTTCAGGCACATGGACGCAGCCATCGCATCTCTGTTGGGACCGGTCCGCTGGCTGGTGAATTCTTCCTTTACGCCGCAGTGGAATGAAGGGGGAAAACCTTAGAGCAGTCGTCAGTCGTCAGTCTCAGCAGAACCTTCAGCCACCGGGCGCTTGCTTCGTTGCGATTCTCAATGAATGGGATTCGCTGACGACCGAAGACTGACGACCGAAGACTAGTTAGCCCTTTTCGCCCTGGCGATTCTGTCGTCTATGGGCTTGCGGCCGGCGAAGCCTTCGCTGGTGTCGTGCCAGTGCGTGATTCCCTGTTCACCCAGTTTCCAGCACAACAGAACAGTGCGGCCTTCCACCTGGCAGGGAAAATCAAGCAATCCGATGTCGAGGTCTTTCACCTGGACTCCGGTGGCATCGATTTCGGCGAGGGTATCTTTCACTCGCTGGATGGTTTTCTCGCGCTCCGCCTTGCGCCGCGCCACTTGAACGATGTTCACCAGCAACCCGCCGCTGAGGAAGACCCGATGGGCGAGCTCCTGGAGTTCGGCGTCAACCGTTTCAATCAGCTTCTTGCCGTCAATCGCAATACGCAGGAGCGACTCCAGAACGGGCAGAAGGCTTTGGGCTTCGTCGAGGGTGAAACTGCGGTCAGCCATACGCGTACATCTATTCTAATGCATTCCCGAGATTAGTTTTTGAACAGCTACAGATCGTGCGCAAGCATTTCGTGGACCGCTTTATCTCTGCAGCACTGCGCTGGCGTGGACAATGCATCGGATGTCCGGGCATCCGGCTAAAGTTCCTTGCCCGGATGTGCCGCGTCGAGGCAGAATCACGACTGAGGCAGTTTCCATGTTGGAAAGCGGTCCAGACTCTGTTCCCGAAAACGAGCAGCATTCGGTCATCTGTGCCTGGTGTGACCGGCCGATACGCGAGGGCAAGAGCGGTTCGATTTCGCACGGGATATGCCTGACCTGCCTGGGAGACAAGTTCAGCTACGCCATCGAAAACGTGGCGCTTCTGAATCGCGAAGTTGCCGACCTCCTGCCCTACGGCTTCATCCGGCTGGATGAGCAGGGTGTCGTCCTGGAATACAACACAGCGGAATCGACGCTCTCCGGCCTGCCCCGGGGCGGTGTTGTAGGCAGAAACTTTTTCCGTTCCGTGGCTCCATGCACCTGCGTGAAGCAGTTCGAGGGCAAAGTCCAGGAGATGATTGCCAGCGGAAAAGCGGGGCGCGATCAAATTCAGTTTCTCTTCAAGTTTCCGGGCCGGGTCACAATGGTCAATCTCGCCATGACCTACGATCCGATCCGGCACGAAGTCATACTTCTTATCCGGAAGATCCAGGAACAGGGCAGCCGCAGTGGGAAAGGATGATCGGCCCGGTCAGCGGGCCCTTCCGTGGGAGGGATCGGCGCTGGCCGCCGTGTTCAGGTCCAAATATAAATGCCGGGCGCGGTCGATTCCCGGCGGGTAACAATTGCCGTCGCGGTCGTAGTTAGCGGGACACCCGGCGGCAACGTCTCGCCGCTTCGGAGATTGCGCAAACTGCCATACTTCCGCGAAGTCGATGCCGCTCTCGGCAGGGCTGGGTGGGCGCTTGGGAAAAGCGCATCCCGCCGAAGGCGGGCAGGCATCGTTCGCGACCCAATAGACGATCTTCCTTCCCGCTGAATTCTGACGCAGATCTTCGGCCGTGATAACGGACGCGCCGCCGTCTTCGTTTGCCGCGACGCCAGAACAGTAAATGCCGGCGCGGAAACCGGCTGCGGCCACACCGTCCACCCAGGTGTAAATGTAGGCTTTCTGCTGCGGCAGCATCCGGCCGCCTTCTTCCTGGTCCAGGAAGATGACGGTTCCCTCTCGAAAGCCTTCGCGGCGCGCCGCGGCAACGGCTGCCTCAGCATCGGACCTGCCCAGCCTGCCGGCATTCAGGACCGTCTTCAACTGCGAGTAAAGTCTCCCGTTGAACAGCACCAGAAATCCGAAGCCGGCTGATTGCACTGCCTGCCGCTTCCCGGTCCAGGTATTCGTCTTTTCGCCGGGAGGCTGGTTCAGCCAGAAGCCCGCGTAGGAAAAAGTCTGCCGCAGCAGCTTCAGGTTCGCGTCTCCCGGGTAGTCGTTGCGGTCGAATCCCAGGTAAGCGGATGCGGGCACGGACGGCGCGGACTGCGGCGTCAGGTTCAGACTGAGAGCGATGAGTAGAGCGGTGCTCAAGGGGAGCCGGGGGAGACGCTTCATGTACAGATGTTACTGGTTTCAATCCTGTTCAACATTTGTCATCTTGCGAGTTGGGGAGGAATCTCAACCCTGTCATCTTGAGCGGAGGGGAGGAACTCGCTTGCGAGTTCCCTCCCGAAGTCGAAAGACCTGCTGTTGCTCGCGTCCTGAGAGGCCGCGGAAGCGTTCCATAAGTGGGCGCAGCTACTTCGCTTCCGGCAAAAAAGCGGGTCCCTCGACTTCGCTCGGGATGACAGAGTTCGGGGTTGGCTGGGGCCGGATTGAAAAACGGCCGGGAAGTGTTCCTCCCAGCCGTTGGGGCAGAGGCTACCACCAACCTACTGCGGCAGAATTACGGAATCGATCACGTGAATGACTCCGTTCGAGCACGCGATATCGGCCTGCACAACCTTTGCGTTGTCCACCATGACGGCTCCGTTGCGGTCTGTGATGCTGACGCTCTTGCCGTTGACCGTCTTGGCCGAAGTCAGCTTCATCACGTCTTTGGCCATGACCTTGCCGGGAACGACGTGATAAGTGAGGATTGCGGTCAGCTTGTCCTTGTTCTCGGGCTTGAGCAGCTCTTCCACCGTGCCCGCGGGAAGTTTTGCAAAGGCCTCATCCGTCGGTGCGAAAACCGTGAAGGGACCGGGCCCCTTCAATGTTTCCACCAGCCCGGCCGCCTGTAACGCAGCCGCCAGGGTCTTGAAGTTGCCGGCTGCGACCGCCGTGTCCACGATGTCTTTTTTCTCCGCCGCGAGCGCGTTGCCGGTAACCGACAAAAGCATGCTGAACGCCATCAGTAAATATGTGATCTTCATTTCGATTGCTCCTTGGATTTTGAATTCCTTGATGAATTGAGTATGGGGAATATTTCTTTGACGGTGGGGACAATCAGGCAGGTGGAGGCAGTTGGTTTTCCTGGAGAGATACGAAAGGCCTGGTTTCTGTACTGTGGGGAAATTTGGGCCGGGCAATGGAGGACGGGCGTCATCGCCCGTCAGGAAACACCGGCCATTGCCCGACGGGCGAGGACGCCCGTCCTCCACAAAACTCGTTAGCCGCCGATGTGGACCATGGTCCGCGATGCGGGCACGAAATCGGGCTCGCCGATATGGTGGCGCGCTTCCTTCTTCTGGACCACGCCGCCAATGAATTCCGCCAATTCTTCGTCTGACGCGCCTCGGCGCATCTGAGCGTGCAGGTCGTGGTCCCAAACCGAAAACAGACAAGTACGGATTTTGCCGTCGGAGGTGATGCGAATGCGGCTGCAGTGGCCGCAAAAGGGATGCGACACCGGCGCGATGATTCCGATTTCTCCGATGCCGTCGTCGAAGCAGTAGCGCCGCGCGGTTTCGCTGCGGGCGTGCGGAATTTCCACCAGCGGCCGGTATTCGCCCATGCGGCGCAGGATTTCATCGAGCGTGACCACCGTGTTCGGCGACCAGACGCGGTCTTCTTCGAGCGGCATGAATTCGATGAAGCGGACCACAACGCCTTCTTCGCGCGCGAACATGCCGAACGGGATGACCTGGTCTTCGTTGAATCCGCGCATCAGCACGCAGTTGACTTTCACCGGCCACAGACCCACACGGCGGGATGCGCGGATACCGGCCAGCACGTTGTCGTATCCATCGGGCACGCGCGTGATGCGGGCGAAGCGGTCGGGATCGACCGCATCCATGCTGACGGTCACGCGCCGTAAGCCGGCGTCCTTGAGCGGTTGCGCCATGTCGGCCAGAAGGTGGCCGTTGGTGGTGAGCGCGATGTCGAGGTCTTCGCCATCGGTGGTGCGCAGCTTCGCCAGCTGGCGGACGAAATCGATCACGCCCTTGCGCAGCAGCGGCTCTCCCCCCGTGATGCGGACTTTCTGGATTCCAAGTTCGACGAGAACCCGCGCCATGCGCAGATAGTCGGCAAACGGAAGATCGCCATAGAGCGCGCCCTCGTTCCCGGTGCGGCAGTAAACACACTTGTAGTTGCAGCGGTCGGTGACCGAGATCCGCAGATCGGTGATGGCGCGGCCGAATTTGTCGGTGAGAGGCACGGGTTTCAGCACTTGGCAATTAGCGGTTGGCGCTTAGTCGCAATTGGCCAGATGCCAATTGCCAATTGCCAACTGCTCTTTTCGAACCCACGCAGGAAAGGACACAGACAGGCGGGAACATCCCGGCAGCTGTTTCCTTTCCAATGGCTTCTTGCGAAACCGGGAGGCGCGGGCGTTTCCACCTGCACCCTCGGGGTTGGCTTCTCTTTGCGAACTTTGCGAATCCTTTGCGATCTTTGCGGTCAAAAGCTTTTAACCGCAAAGGGCGCAAAGACTACGCCAAGGACGCAAAGAAAAAACATCCCTCGCCGCCGCAGCCTGGGTATGCCCGAAGGCTGGGGCGGTCGGAAACTCAACTTCCATTATAGATGCACGAGGCGAACCAAAGAGCCAAATTAAGGCTGGTGCGCCAGCGCCTTGCCGATCGCCTTCTCCGCCAGCGGGGCCATAATCTTGAAGCCGGCAGCGTTGGGGTGCAGGCCGTCTTCGGCGAGGTCTCGATTGAGCAGGCCTTTGTCATCCACCATGGCGGTGAAGTAATCGAGATACACCAGGCCGCTGGCGGCGCAATAGTCTTTGAGCCAGTGATTGAGCGCCAGAATTTTCTCAGGAGAGCGTTGCGCGAAAAAATCCTGCGACTTGGGCGTGTAGTTGTGCACCGGCAGGACGGAGGAAAAAACTACGGCAATGTGATTGGCCCGCGCCAGCTCTGCCATGGAAGCATAGTCAGCCTCGATATCTTCCAGGCGCATGGGGCCGGTGTTTCCGGCGATGTCATTGGTGCCGGCCAGAATGACCACCACCTTGGGATGCAGATCGATTACATCCTGGCGGAAGCGCACCAGCATCTGCGGCGTGGTCTGTCCGCCAATGCCGCGATTGAGGTAAGGCTTGCCGGGGAAAGAGTCTTCGAGCTTCCAGATGTCGGTGATGGAATCGCCGAAGAAGATGACGCGGTTCTCGCCGGGCGCTGGCGGCTTGAGGGCCGCGTTGGCGTCGCGGTAGCGGGCCAGTTGGCCGTAATCGTCGGTGAAGACCGCAATTCGCGAGGCCCGGTACTGGTCGAGGCCCGCGAAGCCGGTGGTCGGAATGGCGGGCTGCTGGGCCTGAGCGCCAATCGCAATCAGCACGATGGCCGCACAGAAGGAAAGAAAGTGGCGCGATCTCAGATACATGGTTCCCTCGGGGAAACAGGATAGCGCATGTCATCCGTGCCGATCCGTGGCAAAGAAGTTGCGTTGACGGTTTGTCCCCAACTTGAAGAAGCTTGTCGAGCTGCGCTCGACTGGACGGGTCTGAGACCCGTCCCCACACGGGCCCGGCACTACATGCCGTCGTAATTGGGTCCGCCGCCGCCTTCGGGCGGGACCCAGGTGATGATCTGGTACGGGTCGGCGATGTCGCAGGTCTTGCAGTGCACGCAGTTCGACGGGTTCAGGCTGATGCGCTTGCCGTTCGGTTGCGTAGCGTCGTCCACCATTTCGTACACGTTGGCCGGGCAGAAATTCTGGCACGGGCTGCCGAATTCTTTTATGCAGCGCGTGTTGCAGACATCGGTGTCGTGAATGACCAGGTGCGCCGGCTGGTCCTCTTCGTGTTTCGTGCCGGAGTGGTAGAGGTCGGTCAGCTTGTCGAACGTCAGCTTGCCGTCGCCTTTGGCGGGACCGAGCAGATAGGCTTCGTCGCCGCCGTCGGCCGGCAATTCGGCCAGCTTCTTCAGATGCTGATATCCCGCGGTTGAGGGATAGCGGTTGCGCAGGCCGCGCCCGCCAGTGAATTGCTGCAAGCCGGCGTTGATCATGCCACGCCAGAAACCATGCTCGAAGCCCTGGTGAAAGTTGCGGACTTTCCAGAGCTCGTCCTTGATCCAGCTCGATTCCACCCGCCGCTGAAAATCGCCTAAGCTGGCGGCGGAGAAATCGTCTTTTTTCAACGCCTCAAATGCAGTCTCGGCGGCCAGCATGCCGCTCTTGATGGCGAGATGAATCCCTTTCAGGCGCTGCGAATTCAGCAGGCCGGCGGAGTCGCCGAGGATCATCCAACCATTGCCGGCCAGCGGCGGAATCGACCACCAGCCGCCGTAGGGCAAAGACTTCGCGCCGTAGCGGATCATCTTGCCGCCGTCGAGAAGCTTGGCGACGAACGGGTGTTTCTTGAACTCCTGCAAGACGCGCTGGGGATCGAGACGCGGATCGGGATAGTCGAGCCCCACCACGAAGCCGAGCGAAACCACGTTGTCTTTTCCGCCGTAAATCCAGGCGCCGCCGTATTCCTTCGTGGTCAGCGGCCAGCCCATGGTGTAGATGACTTCGCCGGGCGCGATGCGGCCGGCTGGGACTTCCCAGAGTTCCTTGACGCCCTGTCCGTAAGTTTGCGGGTTGCGGTCGCGATTCAGCGCGAAGCGAGCGATGAGCTGCTTGGTCAGCGATCCGCGGGTGCCCTCGGCAAGAATTACAACTTTAGCTTGCAGGTCATAGCCCGGTTCGAAATTTGATTTTGGCTGGTTCTGTTTATCCACGCCCTTGTCGTCGGTGCGGACGCCGGTAACGCGATCGCCATCAAGAAGGAGTTCCGAACCGGCAAACCCGGTAAAAATGGTGATCCCAGTCTCCTCCACCTTGCCCCCCAGCCACTTAACAAAACGGTTAAGCGAGATCACGTAGTTGCCGTGATCGCGCAGGGGTGGCGGAGTGATGGGAAATTTGAATTTGCCCGATTGGGTGAGGAAGTAAACCGCCTCTTTCGTGACCTCTGCTTCGATCGGCGCTTCTTTCTCGAATCCCGGGAGCAGTTCGCGCATGGAGCGAGGATCGAGCAGCGCGCCCGAGAGGCAGTGCTGGCCGATCTCGCGCGCCTTTTCGAGCACGTAAATATTTTCTTTGCTGAGCTGCGAGTCGGGATTGCTCGCATTGTGCTGGTCGATGAGCTGCGAGAGCCGCAGGGCGCAGGCCATGCCGGCTGGCCCGCCGCCGACGATGACCACGTCGGCAGGCATTTGCGGGCGTTCGACGTTAGTCAGCGGCTTGCGGAAGATCAGCATTGAGTGACGATCCTAGCGGAGTCCAGCTTGGTCTGACTGTTTATGATATACGGACGGACGTATTCAACGAAGGGGATCAGGTACGGCAAGTTGTTTGCAAATGCGAATGGCGGTTGGATTCTTGACTTCACGATGCCTAGGGACGGTACTGGTTCGCTGGGCGGCTTGATTGTAGTACACGCTGTGCCTGCCGCCTTCGCGGAGAAGAACGCAGCCATTTGCCTCCAGGTGGCGAATTAAGTCTTGGCGCTTCATTCGGATGCCTTCTGATGCCTGGCGGCGCACAGTACGGAAGGTCTTCAGGAATTGCAAGAAAAAAATGGGACCCAGGTCGCCGCCTTCCGCTGGTGGCCTCTCCCGCTGCGACTACGTTGACGAGTTATTGTGTGGCGGTTTGCGAGGACCGTTAAGCCACGGAGACAGTGATCTTTTCCCGAGTAATTTTCTTGCCAGAAATCCGCTGTCCCGACAGATCGCGGTTGGCCTCTAAGAGAAGTGCGACGGCGTCGCGCAAATTTTCGCGGGCTTCTTCCAGGGTGTCGCCTTCGGAGATAGCGCCCGGCAATTCCTCGACATAGGCGACGTAGCCATCGCCCTCACTCTTCGAAACCTGCTCATAGACGGCTGTCAGAGTCATGTCCATGGTCTTATTTTAGAGGGTTCCCTCCAACATTCGTACCAAAAAATTTGGTTACGGGTGGGGGTGTACCCAAGCGCTTAACCATCAACTCCCTGCCTTCGCTTTTTTCACTTCTTCAATCAATGGAGGCACGATATCGAACAAATTCCCCACCACCGCAAAGTCTGCAATCTCGAAAATCGGCGCTTCTGAATCTTTATTGATCGCGATAATCGTGCGCGCGCCCTTCATGCCGACGATGTGCTGAATGGCGCCGCTGATGCCCAGCGCGAGATAAAGTTTGGGCGCAACCGTTTGCCCGGACGATCCGATTTGGCGGTCCATGGGGAGCCATCCCGAATCGCAGATGGGGCGCGAGGCCGCCAGTTCGCCACCCAGAGCTTCGGCCAGTTGCTTGGCCAGTTCGATATTTTTCTGCTCCTTGATCCCGCGACCGACCGACACAATGATCTCGGCCTGGGTCAGGTCCACCGCCTGCTTGGCTTCCTTGAAGACTTCCTGCGGTTTGTTACGAATGACGCCGTCTGCGATTTCGACGTTGACGGTTTCGACGGGCGCGGCGGCAGCGCCGGCTTCAACCTTATCGGCGCGAAAGGCCCCGTTCTGGAAGGTGACAAACCACGGAGCATCGCCCGCGAAGCTCACGTCGGCGGCCAGCTTGCCCTGGAACATCTGGCGCGTGAACAGAAGTTTGTCGCCGTCTTTCTTGTATCCGATGCAGTCGCTGATGGCGGTGCGCTCCATCGCGGTGGCCAGCTTGGGAACAAAATCACGCACCTGATAGGTGTGCGGCATCAGCACCAGCCTGGGTTGTTTTGAGGCGATGAATTGCTTAAGGGCTGCCACGAAGGCATCGGGGGTGTAGGGTTCGAGTTTGGGGGACTCGACGGCATACACTTTCGCGACTTTCTTGCCCGCGATTTCGTTGGCTAAGTTTGTCACCCCGCTGCCGGCGACGGCGGCTTCGAGTACCCAACCGGTCTTCGCCGCCAGGGCTTGGCCGGCGGCGAGAGTTTCCCACGAGACGCGGTTCAGTTTTCCTTCACGTTGTTCGACGATAACGAGGATGGAATCAGGCATGATTTTCGATCTCGGTACAGGTCCGTGAGATGATTTTCTTAGACACCAGTTTCCAGATTTGAGTTCTCGGTTCTCAGTTACAGCACGCGTACTTCGTTTCGTAATTTTTCCACCAGCTTCTTTGCGACTTCAGCGGGCGAGCCTTCAAGATATTCGGTGTTTTTCGTTTTCTGCGGAATGTACAGGCGTTCGATCTTTTGCAGGTTGGGGCCGATCGCCGCCTGCACTTCGGCCAGCGCAACCTTTCGCAGGGGCTTGTTTTTCGCCTGTTTGATGCCGATCAGAGTAGCGTAGCGCAGTTTGTTGATGCCGGACTGGATGGTGAGCACGGCCGGCAACGGCATGTCCACAAACTGAAAGTATCCGGCTTCGAGCTCGCGCTTGACCCGGATGCCGCCGTCCGTCTTTTCGATCTGCATGATGATGGTGGCGTGCGGCCAGCCCAGCAACTCGGCCAGCACTACACCGGTTTGAGCGTATCCGTAATCGTCGGATTGGAGGCCGGTGAAGATGAGGTCGAACTTCTCCTCTTTGATGGCGGCGGCGAAAGCGCGGGCTGTATTGGCCGCATCCAGGCCGACAAAGGCGTTGTCTTCCAGGTGGATGGCGCGGTCCGCGCCCTTGGCCAGGGCCTCGCGCAATACCTGCTGGGCACGCGCCGGGCCGGCCGTGATGACGACCACTTCCCCGCTGTGCTTTTCTTTTTGACGCAGCGCCTCTTCCAGGGCGAAAGCGTCCGGTTCATTGACTTCGTACGACACGTCTTCGCGGATCCATGTGCCGGACTCGTTCAGTTTGAGGGGCGCATCTTTCTGCGGCACCTGTTTCATGCAGACCAGTATCTTCAAAGACAAGCTCCTTCCCTGTCAGGCTCAGCACATGGGAGCGAAACCACTAAGTATAGATCAGAGCCGCGAATCGCCGCAGCTTCCTGACAACGCTGCGTGGCGAAGTATAATCGTTGCCAAGGAGGAACATAAATGCGCACACTTGGTTGGCACAAACTGGCCTTCACGTTGTTCTTCTTCTGCCTATTTGTCCTGCCGGCAACCGCCCAGGACGATTCATGGCAGGGACCGGAGAAGGGCCCTCAGCTTAAGGCGCACCTGGTTGACAAGGAAAAGAATGCCGCCCGTAGAATCGCCGTGGTCGGAGGTTGACGTGCGGAATGTCACACTGACCGATCCCATCGCTTATCGTGACAGCGGCTCCGGGATGGGGCATCTGCAGTACCGGGTGGATAACGGCCCTTACATCCTGCCCATGTCCAATCACCTGGCTTTTGAAGGGCTAGCCCCGGGGAAGCACACCATCGAAGTGTCGGTGGCCGACGGTGCCTTCCGTCCCATGGGGGCGCAGGTAGCACTGGAAGTAGTGATTCCCTGAAGTAGCCAGGTCATTCGGTGAACACGACGGACTGCACGCCTGAAATTTCAAAGCGCTTGCGGCAGCGCACATTCTTGCATGCCATCAGATCGTCCTTGCGCAGCATGTAAGAGCGGGCCTTGGCGAAGCGGGCGCGATCGCGCTCATCGGCGCGTCCCGACAACTGTCTTTTTTTTGTGCGAACGATCCAGGTCACTTCGTACTCGGCAGGTTGATGGCAGTGCGGGCAGCTGAGCGTAGCCATCTTCCTTTCCGGCCGTTCATCGAAAAACTCGCGTTCTTCCATGGTCAGTTCATTCTCTCTTTGCTAATTATTGCAGTTTTGCCGCCTACACGCTATGGCAAGATGGGTGGGATGGCGAAGAAGAAGCGCAAGCCGAAAAAGTTCAGCGCGGTCGATCAGGTGAAAGCCATGGCGCGGGCCCAGATCGGCGCGCCTCCGGCCGGACGCGTGGTGCCCGACCGCAGAGATAAGAAGACTGCAAAACACAAGCCGACGCTGGGAAAAATGCTGGAGCCGGAATGAAACTTACGGCGGCGGCAATGGCAACTTGCTCTGGATCCCCTGACCTTCGACAATCGTATAGATAAAGTCCGCAGACACATCACGCAGCACTTCCACTTTGCCGCTGGGCCACCTGATTTCTACTTGGTTCATTTTGGCTTCCGTTCCCAGGCCAAAATGCAGGCGCGGATCGTTCTGCGAAATATAGCTGCCGCCGGCGCGGACTTCGCTGAACTGCACCAGTTTCCCTGCTTTCACCGTCACCCGCGCTCCGATCGCGGACCGGTTGCTTTTCGTGCCCGTCAGTTTGAACAGGGCACGATGATTGTGGTTCCCGCCCTGGTTCAGCAACATTGTGGGAAGCGCTCCAACATTCACCAGCACAACGTCGATATTTCCGTCATTGTTGACATCGCCAAAGGCCGCTCCACGCCGGCTTTCCATGGGAATTTCAGCCAGCGCGCTGGAGACATCCTGAAAGGTGCCGTCACGGTGGTTGCGGAACAACTGAATGGGCTCGCGGTAGGAGAGTCCGCCGGGGATCGAATCCACCTGGGGATACACATGGCCGTTGGCGATGAAAATATCCAGCCAGCCGTCGTTGTCCATATCGAAGAAAGCGGTCCCCCATCCCACCTTCAGGAAAGTGGGTTGGGCCAGCTTGGCGGGATAGCTGACGTCGGAAAAACCGTCTGCTCCCAGGTTGCGGTACAAAGTGTCCGGCTGCTCGTGGAAGTTAGTTACAAACATGGACAGCCGGCCCTGGTGCAGATAGTCGCCCCAGTCCACTCCCATGGAGCCCTGGCCCTGGCCGTCACCGCCGAGAGCGATGCCGGAAAGCATGCCGGCTTCCTCAAAAGTTCCATCATGTTTGTTGTGGTACAGGTAATTGGGGCCGGCGTCGTTGGCCACGTACAGGTCGGGCCAGCCGTCGTTGTCGTAGTCACCCCAGATCACGCCCAGTCCGTAGTAGCGGTTTACGTCTTCCATGCCCGCCTTCTTCGAAACCTCTTCGAAGGTGCCGTCGCCACGATTGTGGAAGAGCAAATCCGGTTCGCCGATCATGCCCCAGGGACCGCACTGCACCAGGATTCCCTTGAAGCGGCAATTTTTCTCGTCGCTGCCGAAGGTGGGCAGGTGCTCCATATCGAAGTGGACGTAGCGCGAAACGTAGAGGTCCACGAAGCCGTCGCGGTCGTAGTCGGCCCAGGCCGCTCCGGTGCTGAAGCCGGCGGCGGCCACGCCGGCCTTGTCGGTGACGTCTTCAAATTTGCAATTTCCCAGGTTGCGATAAAGCGCGTTTCCGCCGAAGCCGGTAACGTAAATGTCCGGCAGGCCGTCATTGTCATAGTCGGCCACGGCCACGCCCATTCCCCAACCTTTGCGTGCCAAGCCCGCCGTGCTGGTGATGTTGGTAAATTTGAAATTCGCATCCTGGTGGTAGAGCGTGATCATGGGGTCGCCGCCCTGGCGATAGCGGTCGATGGTGGACCCGTTCACCGTGATGATGTCGAGCTTTCCGTCGTTGTCACAGTCGATCAGGCCCGCGCCGCCGCTCATGGATTCGACAATGTATTTCTTTTCCGGAGTGGAAATGTGGGAGACCGTCAGGCCGGCTTCCTGGGCCACATCTTTGAACTGGGGCACCGGAGATTGCGCTGCCGGGGACTGCGCTGGCCGAGACTTCGAAGCGGCTGCCTGGGCGGATGCGCACAGCGAAAGCAACAGGCCCAGAGAGAGGATGGCACGCATGACGAGGAGAGTGGTGATTATAGCGCACAGACCACGTGGGGACAGCCGCCCTCCGCTGTCCGGGCGAGCAAGGCTCGCCGGCTGTCGTGAACCATTCTGAAACTGCGGGAGACCTGCGTTCGGAAAACCCTGCGGAGCTGCGCTCCGCCGGACAGCCGGGGGCGGCTGTCCCCACGTGTGTAACTTTTGACACCGCTCACACATCCCATCCGACGGCGTGCGATACTTTCTGGCAGCCATTTCTCGCAGCCAAGGATTGGTGGGGAATGATCAAGTTTTTGGCTTCGCTACTGACTGTTGTTGTTGGCACCTGGTTGTTCGTGGCGGCCGCCGCTCCGGCCAGCCGCCAGGTCGGCTTCGCCGGTTCTGGTGGAGTTGTTTACTTCCGAAGGTTGCTCCAGCTGTCCTCCGGCCGACGCACTGCTCCAGCAACTCGATCGTACCCAGCCGGTCACCGGGGCACAGTTGATCGTGCTCAGCGAGCACGTCGATTACTGGAACCGCATCGGCTGGACCGATCCCTACTCTTCGCGCTTCTTCAGCGACCGGCAGAGCTTTTACGGCAACCGTTTTGGCTTGAGCAGCGTTTATACGCCGCAGATGGTGGTCGATGGCGAGACCGAGTTCGTGGGCAACGATTCGCGTCTGGCCAGCCGGGCCGTGGAAAAAGCGCTGACTCTGCCGAAAGTGGCAGTCAGGATTTCGGGTATCTCCCTGGACGCTGCAAAAACGCTGCAGGCCCACGTTGACACTGACGCGTTGCCCGAGAGCTTGAAGGTCCGCAAGGCTGACGTTTATCTCGTCGTGGCCCTGAACCATGCCGAGTCCCAGGTGTTGCGTGGCGAGAACAGCGGCCGGCGGCTGACTCACGTGGGCGTAGTGCAGAGTCTTACAAAAATCGGCAGCATCGAGAGCGGGAAGACTTTCTCGCAGGACGTTCACATGAGGCTCGATTCGCGGACCGACCCGGCCAATCTGCGGATCATAGCTTTCATCCAACAGCCCGGCCAGAGGCAGGTCCTGGGCGTGGCGCAGCAGCAACCCCAGAAGTAAACTCGGTTTTCTTTGCGAACTTTGCGGTATCTTGGCGCCCTTTGCGGTTAGGGGGTTGACCTTCCCGCGACGGTCGGCAAAGAGCTTGAACCGCAAAGGTCGCAAAGTAGTCCGCAAAGGACGCAAAGACAAGTCCCTCTTCCTCCCCGCCTGCCCTGAGCGAAGTCGAAGGGAGTGTACGACCCAGACGCTCAATCCTGGGCCGGTTCGGGCGCCTTGCCCCGTTCGCGCAAGCCTTCGATGATCAGGTAGAGCACTGGAATGAAGAACAGATTCAGCAGCGTGGAAACAATCATTCCACCGAACACTGTCGTACCCACGGAATGCCGTCCGTGTTCGCCTGCGCCCGACGCCACCACCAAGGGAACCACGCCGAGGATGAAGGCCAGCGAGGTCATCAGAATGGGACGCAGCCGGATCCTTGCCGCTTCGACGGCTGCTTCCATCAACGGCATGCCGCGATGGCGCAGCTGTTCGGCAAATTCCACGATCAGGATGGCGTTCTTGCTGGACAAACCCACCAGCATCACCAGCCCGATCTGGCAATAGACGTCATTCTGCAGACCGCGCAACGACTGCGCCGTCAACGCTCCCAACATTGCCATGGGAACGGCCAGCATCACGATGAAGGGCAGAACAAAACTTTCATACTGTGCCGAGAGCGTCAGGTACACCACCAGTGTGCCCAGCCCGAAAAGAATCAGCGTGGTGCTTCCTGAGCTCAGTTCTTCGAGCGACAATCCGGTCCACTGGAAGGTGAACCCCTGGGGCAAAACTTTCTGGCTTAACTCCGCCATGGCGTCGAGCGCCTGTCCCGAACTGAAGCCCGGGGCGGCAGAGCCGTCAATCTCGGCCGAGCGGAACAGGTTGTAGTGACTGATCACCTGCGGCGCCGTGGTCTGCTTGATCGACACCAGATTCTCCAACGGAATCATGGACCCGCTGTCGGCGCGCACGTAGAACTGTTTGATGTCCTTCGCCTGGCTGCGGAACTGCTGGTCCGCCTGCACGTAAACCCGGTAGGAACGGTTGTTGAAATCGAAGTCGTTGACGTACGCCGAACCCATGTAGATGCCCAAAGTTTCGGTAATCTGCTGCAGGGGCACGTGCAGGCTCTTCGCTTTTTCGCGATCGATAGTCACCACGAACTGGGGATCGTTCGCGGTGTACGTGCTGTAGAGGCCGGTCAGGTCCTTGCGCGCGCTGCCCTGGCGGATCAGGTCGTGGGTCACGTTGGCCAGTTCTTCCAGGGTGTGGCTGCCCTGGTCCTGCAATTCGTAAGCAAAGCCGCCGAACTGGCCCAGGCCCTGAACCGCCGGAGGCAGGAACGGAAGCACGATGGCGCCGGAAATGCCGAAGAGGCGGCCGCGAATGCGGTTCACGATGGCTTCGGCGGCATGCGCATCTCCTTTGCGCTGGGAATACGGTTTCAGCGGGACGAAGATCAGCGCCTGGTTGGAAGCGCTTCCGCTGAAGCTGAAACCCGCGATCGCGAAAATGCCGCGCACTTCCGGAATGTCCTGAAGAATGTGCTGAACCTGCTGGCCGATGCCCCGGGTATATTCGAGCGAGGCGCCAGACGGCGCCTGCACCGCGATAATGAAATATCCCTGGTCTTCGTTGGGCACGAAGCCTTTGGGCACGCGCTGGAAAATCAGGTAGGTAAGGCCCAGCGCCACGAAGAACAGCACCGCCGCAATCAACCGGAAACGCAGGAAGAAACGCAAAGCCCGCCGATACCCTTCTGTTATACCGTTGATGACTTTGTCCACCTGCCGGAAGAACCAGTTCTTTTCGCCATGCTCGCGGCCCAGCAGGATGGCCGAGAGTGCAGGGCGTGAGAGTCAGCGCGTTGAAAGCGGAAATCGAGATCGAGAATGCGATGGTCAGCGCGAACTGGCGAAACAAGAATTCCGGTGGTGCCGGGGAAAAAGGCCACCGGCACAAACACCGCCACCAGCACCAGCGAAGTGGCGATGACCGCTCCCGCCACTTCTCCCATGGCGAGGGACGCCGCCTTGTGGGAATCCTTTTCGCCTTCCTGGATGTGGCGCTCGATGTTTTCGATGACCACGATGGCGTCATCCACCACCAGTCCGGTGGCCAGCGTGATGCCGAAGAGAGTGAGCGTGTTGACGGAAAATCCCAGCAGCTTGACGAACGCAAAGGTCCCGATCAGCGACACGGGAATGGTCACTGCGGGAATAATGGTGCTGCGCCAGTCCGCGAGAAAGATAAAGATGACGAGGATGACCAGGACAATGGCCTCGAGAAGTGTGGTGAGCACGTCCCGGATCGATTCGCCTACCGCCTCGGTAGTATCGAACGCGTTCTCATACTTCATGCCGGGCGGAAAATGCTGGGACAGCCGGTCCAGCTCGGCCAGGACCAGGCGGTCCACTTCGAGAGCGTTGGCGGTGGAGAGCTGGGTCACGCCGAGACCTACCGCGTCGTAACCGTTGTACATCAGGTCTGAGCTGTAATCCTCGGCGCCAAGTTCGGCCCGGCCCACATCTTTCAGCCGGACCAGAGTGCCGTCGGCATTCGTTTTAAGAATGATGTTTTCAAATTGTGAGGCCTCGCTGAGCCGGCCGATGGCGCGCACGCTGATCTGAAATTCCTGCCCGGCTTTAATCGGCGGCTGCCCCACCTGGCCGGCGGCGACGTCAACGTTCTGCTCCTGCAACGCGCTTACCGCATCCGACGCGGTCAGCCCGCGGCTGGCCATGCGCACTGGGTCCAGCCAGAGACGCATGGAGTACTTGCGTTCGCCGAAGATGATTACGTCCGCCACGCCGGGCACGCGCTTCAGCGAGTCTTTGACGTAAACATCGAGATAATTGCTGATGAAGAGCGGAGTGTAGCGTCCCTCGGGCGAGAACACGGCGGCGCCCAACACGAAATTATTGGATGCCTTGGTGACCGTGATGCCCGTGGCCTTGACCGCGCTGGGCAACCGTCCCTGGGCCGTGTTCACGCGGTTCTGAATGTCCACGGCCGCCAGATCGGGATCGCGGTTGAGATCAAACGTCGCCGTAATCGAGCTTACCCCGTTGCTGCTGCTGCTCGAGGTGACATACTTCATCCCTTCCGCGCCATTGATCTGCTGCTCGATGGGCACGGTCACTGCGGTTTCCACGGTTTGCGCGCTGGCACCGACATAAAAGCTGTTCACGGAAACCTGTGGAGGCGCCAGTGTGGGAAATTGCGCGATAGGCAAACTGGGAATAACGGCGGCCCCTGCCAGAATAATCAGGAGCGCGCAGACTGTGGCAAACACCGGCCGTTTTATGAAGAAATCAACGAACATTCGGGCGTCGGACCTCGGGCGTCAGACTTCGGACTTCAGACCTCGGACTTCGGACCTCGGACCTCGGACTCCGGCCGTCAAATCGAATCTTGTGTGTTAGCTGCAAGAGCAAGAAAATCATCACCCGCAAGGAGAATCTCAAAAACTCTCGCAACGGCCTGATACGAAAACGGCCCACCGTATTGAAACGATGCTAATTCGAACCGCTAAGTCCAAGTCTGAGGTCTGAGGCCCGAGGTCTGAAGTCCGACGCCCGAGGCCCGACGCCTGAGGTCCGACGCCCGCCTTTAGCCCTGGGGCACGATCACGGGAGCGCCATCGACCAGGAATTGAGTGCCTGAAACGATAATCTTGTCACCCGGCTTGATCCCTTCGAGCACCACGTAGTTGTTGCCGGTCATGTCTCCGACCTGTAATGGCTTCTGATGGGCGACCGTCTTGCCGTCCTGCTGCTCGGCGACGAAGGCGAAGTATTGGCCTCCCAGGCGGGAAACCGCGAGCACGGGCACCACGGTACGCTGCTGCGTGCCCCACACGATGCGGGCGTGGATGAACTGTGCGTTGCGCAGCTTGTCATTGCTGTTCGCAATCGGGGCCTTGGCCAGCACGCTCTGGGTGGTTGAGTCCACCTGGGGCGAGATAAAGTTGATGCGGCTTTCGGCCAGCACATTGCCCGACTGATCGACAATCTGGATCGGCAGGTTTGTCTTAAGCTGGGAGGAGCGCTCGATGGGCACGTACACGTAGGCTTCGAGGCTTCCGGGTTTGTCCACCGTGGTCAAGGGCGTGGTGGTGGTTACACGGTCTCCGACGCGCACTGGAATGTCTCCGACGATCCCGGCGCTGGGAGCGGTCACGCGGTAATAGTGCAGTTGCACACTTTCCTGGCGGACCTGCGCCTGCAGGGCCTGCAACTGGGCCCGAGCCTGGTCCAACGCCGTTCTGGACTGGTCGAGCGCCTGTTTGCTGATGACTCTCGCGTCGTACAGTCCGCTGTTGCGTTCGAACTCCTGCTCGTCCCACTTGACCTCGGCCTGCTTGGCCGCTACGGTGTCTTCCTGAGTTTTCAGGGTGGCCTGCTGTTTGGCCGGGTCAATCTGCATTAGCGGCGTTCCAGCCGAGACCCGGCTTCCGGAGTGAACCAGGATAGCCGTAATCTGACCTTCCACCTGGGGCATGATGACGGCGGTATCGCGCGACTTCAAGGTGGCGACGTATTCCGTCGTATCTTTCACCGGAACCAGCTGAGCGGTCTCCACTTTCACTGGTATGCCGGCCGGCCCCTGGGGTTGCGCCCCCTTGACCGCCCCCCCGCTGCAGGCCGAGCCTAGCGCCGCCAGCGTCAAAGTCCCCGCCAGGGCTGCCCACGGCCGGGCCGATTCCCAATGTCCCCTGCTGGTCAGTAAATCCATCTCTGAAATGCTCCTTGAGAGACCACGGCGCCTGGCACCCGCCACTTAGAGTAGCAGATGCAGGTCTGGACTTTGGACTCGAAGGCAGTTGGGAAGATAGCTGGATGGCAATGTGTTGGGAACAATTTCGGGACAGGCCCACATAAGGACCCGAATCCCAGGCGCTGCTGGACCTTATTAGGCTTGACTTAGCGCTTGCGCGGCTTGGTGGCTTCCTGCATCTGACGTTCTTCGGCCACCACCGCGACGTACAGCAGGCCGAACGCCAGAACCACCATCATGAGTACGAGTGTCATGGGCTGAATGTAAGCCCATAGTTTCGCCTCGCCAAGGTCACGCCGGTACCCGCCAAGTAATACCACCAAGGTGGGGGGTGTGTGGGTCGGACACTCCCTTCCGACCCGCACTCTTCTGCTACATTGTTTCGGAAGATGAAACCTGCCCGCAGTTTTGCCAGCGACAACAATGCTGGAGTTCATCCTGAAGTCTTGCAGGCCGTGGCGGAAGCGAATCGCGGCCACGCAGTCGGCTATGGAGACGATCCTTACACGGCTGCGGCAGTGCAGAAATTCAAACGGCACTTCGGTTCGGACATCGAGGTGTTCCTTGTCTTTAACGGCACAGCGGCCAATTGTCTGGGCCTGAAAGCCCTGACCAGTACCTATCACGCGGTCATCTGCGGTGAAGCCGCGCACATTTACACCGACGAATGCGGAGCGCCCGAGAAATTTACCGGATGCAAGCTCCTTCCGGTCGCGGTGACCAACGGCAAGCTTACGATTGAATCCGTCAGTCAGGCTTACCACGGCATCGATGACCCGCATCATGTACAGCCGCGAGTCATTTCCATTACCCAGGCCACGGAAATTGGAACGGTGTATCAGCCTGGCGAAATCAAGGCCCTGGCCCGTTTTGCCCATCAGCGCGGCATGTTTCTGCATATGGACGGCGCCCGCATCGCCAACGCCGCCGCCAGCCTGGGGCAAACGCCTGCGGCAAGCCACCCGGGATTTGGGAGTGGACGTGCTCTCCTTCGGAGGTACCAAGAACGGCGCCCTGGGGGCTGAAGCCGTGGTTTTCTTCGACAAGAAGCTGGGCCACGACTTCCTGTATTTGCGCAAGCAGGGCATGCAGCTTGCTTCCAAGATGCGCTTCATCGCGGCCCAGTTTGATGCCCTCTTTACCGGCGACCTGTGGCTGAAGAGTGCACGCCATGCCAACCGCATGGCGCAGCTGCTGCAAAAGGAACTATCGAAGATTCCCGAAATAAAGATTGTTTACAAGGTCGAGGCGAACGGGGTCTTCGCGAAGATTCCGCGCTCCGCGATTCCCCGGCTGCAGAAGCGTTATTTCTTCTATGTGTGGAATGAACAGCAATCCGTGGTGCGCTGGATGTGCTCTTTCGATACTACCGAGCAGGACGTAAGGCAGTTTGCCCGGTTCGTAGCGGAGACGGTAAAGAAATAGGGCCAGCCGCTTGTGTGGCGCGGGCGCCCTCGCCCGCGTCGGTGCTACACATCATTCGAGTGCTTCAATCTTTAAAGGCCGCGGGCGGGGGCGCCCGCGCCACATAAGTGCCTCAGGAACACTTCCCGCTTTGGGAATCCTTCTGGCTACTAGCCCTGTTCGGCGAATAGAATCACACTTAGGCTGGTCCATAGTCTTTAGTTTTGGAGGTTGTAATGTTTGGTCGTAGAACTGTGCCCGCAATTTTGGCAATCATGGCCCTGCTTAGTCTGGTTCATGCCGAGGACCGAGTTCAATCCGAATTAAAGTTTGTGGCCCGCACCAAGGCGGACAAGACTGCCGGCGTGTGGGTGGACGGACAGTATGTGGGCTTTGTAAAGGAACTGACCGGGGACAAGAAAATCGTGCTGCTGCCGGGCAAACACGAAGTCCTGGTACGTCAGGCCTGGTACAAGGACTACGTTCAAAACGTCGTTCTTGAGCCCGGACAAACCAGCGTGGTCAATGTCTCGCTGGTAAGAGATGCGCACCCCGCGACCCGCGAGGCGACCGGTGAGTTGAAAATTTCGGCCACGCCCACCCGGGCAGCGGTCTTCGTGGACAACCAGTTCGCCGGGCACGTGGACGAGTTCGACGGCATGGGTAAAGCGATGCTGCTCACCCCCGGACGGCACAGCGTTCGCATTGCGCTACCCGGTTATCTGCCATTTGAGACTGTGGTTGACCTGCGTCCTCACCAGAAACTCAAGATTCAGACTGAACTGGTAAAGGGCAGCATCACCGAAGCCGGTTCGCTGGTGAACAGCAGTAAGATAGCGAGATTGAGACGAGCACTACGCTTGCCGCTGGCGATTCTGGCGGTCCTTCTCTTTGGGATCGTGGGCGCAGTCCTGCTTCGGGTGGGGGCCGACGGGAAGCCTCACACCGTTCTCCTGAAGTGGGACCCGCCCGCCCCTAGACCCGGCGTAACCGTGACCCGCTACAACCTCTATCGTAGCCAGACCGACGGGACTTTCGCACCGCTGGCTTCGGTGACCGCCCCCACTTACGTCGATGACAAAGTGAGCAACGGCACCACTTACCACTATTTCGTGAGGGCTGTGAATTCTGCTGGCCAGGAGAGCCCGCCTTCGAACCAGGTTTCGGCTACCATCCCTTAGCGTAGATCCGTCTGCCGGCCCTAGAAAAGTTTCCCCAAAAAATCCATTCGGGCTGTCGATCCCGCAACCTGTCATTCGACGTCTAATAGAGCCGGGGGGATGAGCCAGTTCCCCGCTCCAATGCAAAATTCATAAGGAGAATCACGAATGCGATTCATGATAATCGTCAAGGCCGATACGAACAGCGAAGCAGGGATCATGCCCAGCCGGGAGATCCTGACTGCAATGGGGAAATTCAACGAAGAACTGGTGAAAGCCGGAGTGATGCTGGCCGGCGAGGGACTTCATCCCACCTCGAAAGGCAAGCGCGTCAAGTTTTCGGGTGGAAAGCACACCATAACCGACGGCCCGTTCACCGAGAGCAAGGAACTGATCGCCGGCTTCTGGCTGTGGCAGGTCAGGTCGATGGACGAGGCGGTGGAGTGGCTCAAGCGCAGCCCCTTCGACGGCGGGACCGAAATTGAAATTCGCCAGGTCTTCGAGCCGGAAGACTTCGGCGCTGAACTGACTCCGGAACTGAGAGAGCAGGAGAATCGCCTGCGCAACCAGGTCGCCGCGAAAAAGTAAGGGTGCCCCACCCTCGTCGTTCCGTTTTTTGGAACGACAGGGTGGGGATTTTGACTCTCTCGTTGAAGATAAACTTCGATCCAGAAAGCCCCGCCCTGTCTCTCCAAAAAACGGAGAGACGAGGACGGGGCACCCTTGTTTCTACTGTCCGGAATCCTCTGCGGCCAGTTGCGAGAACGCCGACCAGTCCAGCGACTCACCGCCGCGGGCCAGCAAAGTCAGGAAGCGGTTGTAAATCAGGCTGGCCAGCGGAAGGGGTACGCGCAGCTTCTCGGCGGCGGCCAGCACCAGCCGGTTGTCTTTGAATCCCAGGGGAGCGGCGAAGCCGGCAGGAACAAATTTCTTGTCGGCGATCAATCCGCCATATGTTTTGTAAACCGGAGCGTTGAAAAGCGTGGAGGTCAGGAAATCGACGTACTGGTGCTGATCCAGACCCGCCTTGCCCACCAGCGCCATGGCCTCGCCCAAGGCTTCGATCACCGATGAGATCAGAAAATTCCCGCTGAGCTTGATCAGGTTCGCGTCGGGAGCATTGTCGCCGAAGCGAAAAGTTCTCTGTCCGATAGATTCGAACAAGGGCATGCAGGCGTCCACGGCATCTGGCGCGCCGGCCACGGTGATAAAGAGTTTGGCCGCGGCCGCCGCCTCGGGACGTCCAAACACCGGGGCCGAGACAAAACGCTGCCCGCTCGCCGCGTGCGCTGCCGCCATCTTTTCCGAAAGCGCTACGCTGATGGTGCTGGAAGAAATGTGGATCGCTCCCTTGGCCAGGTTCTTGACCATACCGGAATCGCCTAAGACCACACTTTCCACCGCGTGGTCATCGGCCAGCATCGTAATCACCGCCTCGCCCCGGCAGGCGTCCGCCACCTCGGCGGCGTAGCGCGCGCCCTGCGCGGTCAGCGCCTGCGCTTTACTGAGTGTGCGGTTATAGACGGTGACTTCGTGCCCGCCCTTGAGCAGGTTCGCCGCCATGCCCGATCCCATGTTCCCCAGCCCGATCAGTCCGACTTTCAGGTTTCACCTCGTCGTCTTGTAAGTGTTGGATGCAGATGCGATCGCGCCAGGTTCGCGGAGAAAAACGATGGTTCCGATATGGGTGCCCCACCCTCGTCGTTCCGCTTTCTGGAACGACAGGGTGGGGGATTTAATCCACAAGAGACGGGCCAGCGTCCCGCATTAGAACACTGCAGACTGCAGAGCCCTGATCTTTGAGCCTGTGTCGCGAGAGCTACCCTTCCAAGCCCTGGCCTGGGCAATGCAAATCAAGTGAGAGATCAGAAACAACGGTACCAGAAACGTCGGGACCAGGCTTAGCGGCAGCACCGTCATGGCCACCATCGAAGTGCTGTGCCGGCTGATCAAGGGTGCCGTCGTGCCCAGGCTGACTGCCGCGATCAGGTCTGCGATACCGAGCAATTGCCAAACGACAAAACTGGTGCGACGCGCGGGATTGGCCAGCTTCCAGGCCACGAGCGTAGCGGTGGCGCCGATGGCCATGTCGCCGAACCCGGCGGGCAGGGCGAAGAGGGCGGGGAGGACGCCGCGCGCCTCCAGCAAGACGAAGGTGAATCCTATGATTCTCCAGGACTGTGCCAGGGTCAGAATTTGCGGGTCCAGCGCCAGTGTGAAGTGGCGGAGTTCTTCCGACGCCGCGAACCACAGCCCGAACACGATGATCGGCGCTAGTGCCGCGGCTGCAATCGCGAGCCCGAGACGATTCGCGTCATTCTGGAACCAGTGCAAGGCTGAAGCGGAGAGGGCAAAGACGAACCAGGCGGCGATGAGGCCTGCGGTGAGCTTTCCATAACTAGTCGTATCAGGGTTTTTCATGGCGAATCTCCTTCCCTAGTGGCCATCACAAAGTTGTGGCCAGGCCAGTCAGTTGATTTGTTGTGTCTAAGAGGTATTTCCAGGCCTGCTCCCCCAGTTGACGGCGCAGGCGTGATTGAACTTTCTCCCAGGCCGGCAGAGCGCGCCCCAATTGTGTTTCACCTGCCTTGGCCAGACGCAAACGGCGTTCCCGGCGGTCTTCGCCGCGGCGTTCCGAGATCCAGCCTTCCCGGTCCATGATTTCGAGGGTCCGGGTGAGCGTCGTGCTATCCATCGCGAGTATTTCCCCCAACCGGCTCTGCGTGACTTCTCCGGCGAGCGAGAGCGCCTGGAGAATGGTGAACTGGGTGGCCCGCAATCCCAGCGGGCGTAGCGCGTTCTCATAGAGCTGGGTTAAGGCCCGTGAAGTCCGGCGGATGTTGGCGCACATGCAGGGGAGTCTAGGTGTACGGAAGTCTTTCATATCAAAATAGATGTATATGCATATAATCTCGATGCACAAAATTACTGGGTGGGTAGTGGCCCACTTTCTTGCGGAGATTCCGTTTCCAGGGTCTTCCGCTCTGGTTGTTTTCTGGTGCCTTGAAGATCTCGCGGCTCTGAGCGCGCCCGTCACCCACCCTCTTCGCAAAGTACGCGAAGCAGGGTGGGGCACCCGTCGGCACTTTAATACACCATCCAAAAAAGCCAACCGCATCTGTCGATCTCAGCCGGTCTCGTTCGACATACCATTGAGAACAGGAAAGGCATTCGGGAGGTGGTCATGGCACGGCTGCACGGGACGTCGGAGAGCTTGCAAGCGATCACGGGCGGGGCCCTGGTGGGGCTCGGGCTTCATATCTGGTTTGGCAACCTGCAGGGAATCGCGAGTCAGTTGACGCACCTTCTCGGCACTTCCCCCGGAGAAACGCTGGGGTTAGCGCCCTCGGTCATCTTGGCGGCGGCGCAAGCCGGCCGGATTTATGCCTCGGATCACAGGGAGTTTTTCCTGGAGGTCCTGCGGATGTTGGTATCATTCTGGCCCCTGCTTCTCGTTGTCGTGGGGGCGGGATTCCTGAGGGATGTTTTCACCGATGAAGTTGACACTTTGACCGCGCCGGAAAAATATTTTCAGGATAACGATACAGGACGTCGATTTTGCTGCCCCTCGTTCGACACATAGATAAGGCCCAGAATTATCCGGCCGGTTCGAGACCGTCCGGAATACTGGGCCTCCAAATAAAGACTAGTCAACACTAATAAGGAGATCTAACCATGCGATTCATGATGATCGTCAAGCACGCCGAGAAGCAGGGTCCGCCGCCCAAGTCGCTGATCGATGCGATTGCGAAGCTGGCCGAAGAAGACGCGAAGAAAGGCAAGATGCTGGGGAGCGGCGGGCTCGGGCCCACCGCGCTGGGCGCCCGCGTCCGGCTTTCGGGAGGACAAGTGACCGTGACCGACGGCCCTTTCACCGAAGCCAAGGAAGTGGTCGGCGGCTATGCCCAGTTTGAGCTCACATCGAAAGAAGAAGCGATCGAAGGCGCGGTGCGTTTCATGGAACTGCACAAGAAGCACTGGCCGGGATGGGAGGGCGAGACCGAAATTCGCCAGATGTTCGGACCAGACGATTTCGCCTGCAAATGACAGAACCCGGGTGACGGGGACCATTGCTAGCCTGGGTCGGCCATGGCCTCCAACTTTTTTCGTAGTTCGCGAAAAGGGCGATGGGAATCATCTTTCCCCTGCGAGTTGAAAGCCCACCTTCTTTCGCGAAGAACGCGAAAGGAGGATGGGGCACCTCAGGCATGCGCGCTGCCTGCAGCCAGCTGACCGGAAGTAGTACGATACTTCGTCGCCACTTATGGAGCCGCACGCGTTTGTCGCCGAAGTTTATCGCCGGATGAGCTTGCGGCATCGCTCTGAGCAGCGCCAGCCCTCATGGGAGGAAGTTAAGAACGAACCCCGCGTATTACAGGCGGCCGATGAGGTTCGCTCACTCCTGCCCGCAAACAAGAGCGCGGCCATCCTTGACATTGGGTTCGGCCGGGGATGGTTCCTGGCGGCCTGCATAAGACTTGGCTACACCAATCTTTCCGGCGCTGACTTCGGCATCGAAAACAAGGCTTTTGTAGGGGAATGGGCACCGGATTACGTTGTCCTGCACGAGATTGAAGACAATATCGGAAATTTTCTGGCTGGCCGGGCAGAGCAATACGACTTCATCTTCATGTCGCACGTGATCGAGCACGTGCCCAAGTACTCCCTGCTGTGGTGGTGGACTCCCTCTATCGAGCCCTCAGACGCGGCGGCGTCCTGCTGTTGCGGACCCCAAATATGGAGGGGCCATGCGCAACCTCAAGTTTATATGTGACCCTGGCCCACGAATACGGATTTTCCGGTTCCAATCTTAAATCCCTTCTAGATATCTGCGGCTTCGACGACATTCGTATTCACTCTGCCGCGATTTACGGTTCGACCTTCAGGCAGCGGCTGGGCAGGATCTTGCGCTGGCCGTTCCTCAAGGAAAATCAGCTCAAGCACAGACTGTTTGGAGTCAACAGCGGTGGACAATTCGATACTGAACTGATAGTCACGGGCAGGCGCGGGGATGCGCCAGCCCTTTTCGACCCCCAGTACCGGTGATTTTCCCGAGCGACAAGTTAACGAAGTGAGGCGGCAACGGCTTCCGCGACACCCCCCGCGGCGGCCGTGCCCGGATTGACTCGTCCTCAGGCTCGGGAGTAAAGTCTGGAAAAACCTTCGACCCTGGAGATTTTCTCAATGCCCCAGTTCGTGATCGAGCGCGATATACCCGGATTGTCAAAGCTGTCTGACAGCGAATTCCGTGCACTCTCCCAAAAGTCGGTGGCAGTTCTCAGGGGGATGGGTCCGGAGATTCAGTGGCTGCACAGCTACGTCACCGGCGACAAGCTTTATTGCGTGTACATTGCTCCCGACGAAAAAACCATCCAGGAGCACGCGACACGCGGGGGATTCCCGGCGCATCGAATCTCCGCCGTGCGGCGCCTTATCGATCCCACCACCGCAGAATAGTTCCCGATAATCACGTGGGGACAGCTGCCCCCGGCTGTCCGGCGGAGCGAAGCTCCGCTGGAAGCTTTGCCTGGCTGTATGGTCTTCGCGTGCTTTGTTTTGCTATGTGGTTTTCAGCAGAAACCCGGGTCGAGCTTCGCTCGACTGGACAGCCGGGGGCGGCTGTCCCCACGTGGTTACTCGGCGACGGTCAGCGCATCCTCGACCGCCTTCTCGACTGGCATTCCCCATCCTTCCAGCCATGCTGCCGAGGCTGCCGCATTCGATAGTGCTTTCCGCGCCGGTTCCAGACTCTTTTCGACCTGGGCCTGCTCGACCGGGGGAAGGGGTGCGCCCAGCACCTGGCGCAAAGCGGCCGCGGCCCCGGCCAGCCGCAGCGAACGCTCCGGCTGCAGCTGGGTTGCCGCCGAGCAGGCAAAGCATTCCAGCAGGCGGGCGATCCCGCGTTTGTGCCCCAACTCCTGAAAGATCCGGATGCTCTCCCGGTAGAGCGCCTGGGATGCGGCGTAATCCTTCTGGTCGCGGGTCAGATTGCCCAGGTCAGCGAGTGAGCCGGCAATCCCCCAGCGATCGCCCAATTCCCGGAATATCGCCAGGCTTTGTTCATACAAAGCGCGGGCGCCCATCGGGTCGCCATGGCTGCGCGCCGCATCGCCTTGATGGTTGAGCGACCATGCCATTCCTGTGGTGTCGCCCAGTTCTTTGAAGATCGAGAGGCACTCCTCATAGAGGGAACGTGCCTGAGCATAATCACCTTGCAACTTGACGACGTTCGCCAGGTTACTGAGCGCACGAGCCACGGCGGCGCGGTCGCCCAGTTCTCTCCACACCGCCAGGCTCTCCTCGAAGAGGGCGCGTGACTCCGCAATGCCTCCCTGGTCGCGGGTAATGACGGCCAGCGCGTTAAGGGAGACGGCGACGCCCCAGCTGTCTTTCGATTCGCGCGCGATTGCCATGCTCTCTCGGATCTGTGAGCAGGCAGGTGCGTAGTCGCCCTGCGCGCTGGCCAGAATGCCGGCGGCAAACAGCGTCCTCGCCCGGGCAGGAGTCGGGGCGGCGGCGGCTTCGAGATTGAGCACCTTGGCCAGGCGGTCGCGCCCTTCCGCGAAGTACTCGCGGCTCTCCCAAAAGCGAAGCAGAGCGGCGCCCAGGCGCAAGCCCCACTCGGCATTGCCGGTCTGGGTCAGCCAATCCAGGGCGGCGCCCAGATTGTCATGCTCCACCTCGAAGAGATCGAGCCATTCCGCCTGCATGGTCGCGGCAGCGGTGGTGGCGCCCTCTTCCGCCAGCACCAGGCAGTAAGCGGCGTGGGCGCGCCTGGTTGCCGCCTCCTCCCCGCTGGCCGCCAGACGTTCCAGTCCATATTCGCGGATGGTATCGAGCATCACGAAGCGCGGTTCCCCTTCTCCGCGCTCGACCCGCTGCAACAGGCTCTTGTCCACCAGCGAAGCCATGCCGTCCAGCCCATCCACCTCCAGATCGGCTTGGGTGTTGCACACGGCTTCCACCGCCTCCAGGGTGCAGCCGCTCACAAAAACCGAAAGCCTGCGGAAGAGCATCTGCTCGCCCACGCTCAGCAGACCATAGCTCCAGTCGATTGCACCTCGCAGAGTCTGCTGTCGGGTGGGCAGGTCCCGCGCTCCGCCGGTCAACAACTGGAGGCGGCTCTCCAGGCGGGTCTGCATGGCGGACGGGCGAGAGCAGCTTGATGCGGGCCGCGGCCAGTTCGATGGCGAGAGGCAGACCGTCCAGGCGGGCACAAATGGTCGCCACCGCCGCCGCATTTTCCTGGTTCACTTCAAAATCGGGCTTGACCGCCCGGGCGCGCTGGATGAACAAGGCCACCGCTGGATAACGGGTCAGCACCTCGACTTCCGGAACGGACTTCAGGTCCGGTAACTCGAGAGGTGGCACCGGATACTCATGTTCGCCATAAATATGGAGCGGCGCGCGACTGGTGACAAGCAGCCTGAGCTGGGCGCTGCTGGCGAGCAACTCCGCCACCAGTGGGGCCTCGGCCACCAGGTGTTCGAAGTTGTCGAGCAACAGAAGTGTGGGCAGGCGCAACGAATTCTGCAGGTGAGCTTTCAGAGCTTCAAGCGGCGATTGGCCTCCGGTCTCCCGCAGGCCCAGAGTCTGTGCGATCGCCGGCGCAATCAATTTGGGATCGCTCACCGGAGCCAGGGGAACATAATAGGTGCCACCCGCAAAATGGTCCGTCAGCACTTCCGCTACCTGCAGGCCCAGGCGCGTTTTGCCGATGCCTCCGGGGCCGGTAAGGGTGACCAGGTGGACGTCTGGTCGAAGCAGCAGTTCCTTTACCGCGGCGATTTCGGGATCGCGTCCGATAAACGCTGTACGCGGCGTGGGAAGATTGCTCGGACGGCTCTCGGGCCGCTCCAGTGGAAGTTCAGACAGCCGGTCCCGGGTGGCGACAAGGTCGCGGAGCAGGTCGCGGGTCGAGGAGTAACGTTGCTGGGGTCTTTTGTCCAGGCAGCGTTCAACCACCCAGCACAGCGGCGCTGGAGTCTCCGGATTTAACGAGCTGATCGGCTCCAATTGGTCCCGCAGAATGGCCGCCATGGTCTCCGCCATGCTGCCTCTTTGAAATGCGGGCTTGCCCGTCAGCATCTCGTAGAGAACTGATCCGAAGGAAAACTGGTCGGAGCGGAAGTCCACTTCGAGCCCGCTTGCCTGTTCCGGCGACATATATTCCAGGGTGCCCATGACCGTGCCCGGAAGAGTCTGCAGGGGGCGGGTGTCCAGCGTCTCCGCACTCGCGCCGGGAGCGAGTTTGGCCACACCGAAGTCGAGAATCTTGACCAACCCGTCGCGCGAAACCATCACGTTTTCCGGTTTCAGGTCGCGGTGCACAATGCCGGCGGAATGGGCTTTCGCCAATCCATCCGCTATCTGTGCGGCAATGTGAATCACCTGGGGCAGCGGAATGGAGCCGGAAGCCAGCAACTCGCGCACCGCTTCCCCTTCCACCAGTTCCATGGAGATGTAGGAAGTTCCATCTACCTCCCCGAGTTCGTAAATAGTCACGATATTGGGATGGTTCAGGGCCGATGCCGAGCGCGCTTCCTGCTCGAAGCGCTCGATGCGCTTGCGGTCGGGGTGCAGGTTGCCGGGCAGGATCTTGATCGCAACCTCGCGACCAAGCCGGGTATCGCGCGCGCGATAGACTTCTCCCATCCCGCCGGCCCCGAGCGGAGAAAGAATCTCGTAGGCGCCAAAGCGCGAGCCCGGCGGGAGCGTAACCGGCTCCCCGCGCAGGGGCGCGGGCGCATCTTGCGGATCTTTCGTTTTTGCGGTTTCACCCCGGAGCATGCGTCCCCTTCGGTGCCTTACTATATAGGAGAGTTTCAGGGCAACCGATAAGCCGCTCCCGGCAGCGGCATCTATGGTTTAAGAGAATAACAAAATCCGGAGAACCTCATGGATCTTAGGTCGGTTCAACAACCGCTGAAGGAGCAATACCGGCGCGAGCCGGGCAGTTCCCGCATAACGCTTAAGGCGAAAGGCAGTGAAGCCGCGACCCCGATGGCATGCTCGGTGGACCTGGGACGCGCTCTCTACCAGGCCGAAGCCCACACCGGAGTCGGAGGCACCGGCACCGCTGCCTGCTCCGGCGACCTGCTGCTCGGCGCGCTGGCGGCCTGCGCCCAGATCACCTGCCAGATGGTGGCCACAGCCATGGGAATTCCCACGGAACACATCGAGGTCACGGTGGAAGGTGACCTGGATCTTGCCGGAACCCTGGGCGTGTCGAAGGAGGCGCTGGTCGGCTTTGAACACATCCGGGTCCGCTTTGATATCCGCGCGCCTCAGGCAACGGCCGAGCAGCTAAGCCGATTGCGCGAAAAGACCGAGCAGTACTGTGTGGTCATGCAGACCCTGCTGCGACCGCCGGATATGCGGACCGAGTGGGCGTAGCCCGCGTCGTCCTAAGAACGCGCGCTCGCGGTGCCTGAGCTCTCCTGTCTCCAAATGTATCGCCGCGACCACCCTTTATCTCGATATCAGGTGGGGGCACCCGGCACTTCCTCAGGCGGCCCCCATCAAACCCAGGGCGACAGTCGCCAAGTCTAATTGCCGATCACTAGAGGCTGAATTTCGATATTACAGGCCGGAGAAAAGAGGGGTCAAACGACGCGGGGGTTATACATTGCGGGAAAAATTCGGCTACACCCTTGGGGACCGTGGGGCAACTAAAGGTGGCGAAGGAATAGCGCAAGCTTGTGCTAACGCCTGATAGCGACAGTTACTTCCGGATTGCCCGTCATCTCGCTCAGAATCGATGCGGAGATCACGCCTGAAACTATTCCGGGTACCAATTCGAACGTTTTCAGCTGTCCGTTGGCTTGCGGGCGTAGTTTAGCTGGTTAGAACGCCTGCCACGCAGGAGGTCGCGGGTTCGAGTCCCGTCGCTCCCGCCACATTTATTATTCAGTTGGCATGCGAAAGGTCGATAATGACCTTACGCTTCAAGCGAAGTCCAGGGCGAGTCGAAACAGGATTCCCGATCGGGGGTCTTTTTCACCCGACTCGTGTCTCTCGGGACCACCGAAGAACGTGCCGCCGGAGAGAAGCGTTTCGATGGCGCGAACGAGATGTCGGCCTGCGTCTGATTTCGTCACATACCCTCTAGCCCCAACCCGGCGCGCATCGTGGGCCAGCTCTCCCGATTCGTGCATGGTAAAGATCAGGATTTGACTTGTGAGCCCAAGTCCAGAAATTCGAGTGGCGGCATCAAATCCGTTCAAGACGGGCATCGTTATATCGAGCAGAATGATATCGGGTCTCAACCGCATGGCCGTATCGATTGCCTCTTGACCGTTAGCAGCTTCACCGCAGATTTCCCACTGGGGCCTTGCCCTGTTAATAATGGTGCGAACCCCTTCCCGCACCACTTCGTGATCGTCAACAATGAGAATCGTCACCGACATTTGAAATTCTCCCACATTTCATGACCGAACTAGGCCGAACCTTCACAGCCACTTGCCCTCTTTGAGCGGTATGCTAGCTCTGACAGTCGTTCCTTCAGGGCTTGAGAATATTTCTAGTTGTCCGCCGAGCTGTCGAACGCGTTCACGCATCCCACGGATGCCGACTCCCAAGGTGGCGAGCGAGTCGGAGTTCAACTCCAACAAGTGCGACGGTATTCCTTGGCCCATGTCTTTGATCTCAATGAGCGCTTTGTGATGTTCGACGACAAGCCGAACATGGGCCGTTTTACTTGCCGAGTGGCGATGAACGTTCGTCAAGCTTTCCTGGAATACGCGAAACAGCGCCAGCTCTACGTCCTGAGGCAAGCGCCCGACATCTTCCGGTACTTCGTATGTTGTTTGAATAGCGCTCCGTTTCGAGAATCCCTCCAAATGCCACCGGATGGCCGGCGAAAGTCCAGTTTCTTCCAGCATCGGCGGATACAGTAGATAGGATAAGGTCCGAACCTCTCGTATGGACCGCTCAATCAGCTGGATAGACTCTGCCAAGTTTTTCGTTTGGTGCTCATCGAATCGCTCTTCCGATGCCAGTCCGTCCAGAGACATCTTTGCCGCCGACAGGTATTGGCCTACCGTATCGTGAAGCTCTCTTCCCAGACGTCGGCGCTCCTCATCCTGCATCTTGAGCAAACGGCCCGAAAGCTCACGCATTTGATCCTCGAAGTTCTTCCGCTCCGTTAGATCTCTGGTGAGCTTGCCGAAGCCTAACAACCGACCGTCATGGTCTGGAACAGCGGTGATGATCACGGTCGCCCAAAAACGGGAACCATCCTTGCGCAGTCGCCATCCTTCCTCTTCAAAGCGACCGTTCGCAGTCGCGAGTTCGAGTTCGCGCTCCGGCTTTCCATTGGCGATATCTTCGGGTGGATAGAAAATCCGGAAGTGCCTGCCTACAATCTCACGGGCTTTATAGCCTTTGATTCGCTCTGCGCCCGGATTCCAAGATGCCACCTCTCCCGTCGGCGTAAGCAAGAATATGGCGTAGTCCGTTACCTGGTCTACGAAGAGACGAAACACCGATTCGTCATCGAGATCATCCCGGCGGCTTTTAATTGTAGACACAGCCTACAAATGATAGTGCAAACGAATAGAGGGTAGCAATTTCGGAAGGAAAGACGGAGCCTTTGCGAGTGACGGGCAGATGCTGGACATTCCACAGAACTTCGATAGTGCTCGTCTGCTATCAATTCTCGGAGGGAGAGAGGAGACACTACTTAAGGAGATGGAAGCCACGGGCAGGAAGGTATTGCTTCGGGGCATCTCATGAGGAAACCCCTTTCAACGGTTCGGATTGAACTCACTACTGAGGCGGTTGGTCGCTTGGCTTTTGTCCTTCTTCTCGCCGCGTCGCTCTTTGGCTTCTTCCTTCATCTGGGCGAATTTCTCCCGCTGTTCGGGCGTAAGGATGGCCTGAACCTGCGGTCGCGAAGCCTCGTGGATTTGCTCCATCTTTTCAGACCCAGCAGTCCTAAACGAGAGTATCTCGCTACCCGAGACCCCTGTCGGGAACGGTCTATTACGTGATCCTGGGGGGGGCCATCATGCCGCTTCTCGTGGCTAGAATCAGGGCTGTACACCAACCCAGCGATCACGCTCCGTAGTACAGCTCTGTTCTGATGGGCTGCCTCTGAACGTAAGCCCGCTGGCGACATCGTGGACTGCATTGCTTCTGCCAGGGTCGCTTTGGCTGGAACGGGCTTCCGCAGCCACTACAGACGCTCTCGCCAATTTTGGGTAGCTGTGGGCGTCTCATGCGTCACGCGTGGCTCATCGCGGCTGAATGACGCATTTCCTGCCATTCCGTATCGTGTTGTAAAGTGCCTTCATAGGTGTTCTGACGATGCGTGCTTGAGAAGTCTCCGTTCCTTCCCCTCATGTCTTCCGCCATGACTAGGTCTTTTCCCTTTCAGTTTTGTTGCGCGGGGGTTGCGGATTTTGCAGGACTTTGCCGGAATCTTCCGGGTGAACTTGTTGATCTACTTTGTTTTCAATCGAGGTTTGAGATTTCCTAAACCGAAGGTCGCGTGTTCGACTCACGCCGGGGCCACCACTTCGTCGGGCAGCAGCCTCTTACCTCCTCGAAACGCCCCATTGCGGATACACTATTCGCGCGTGGATTCTTCTTCCCCAGGTGACAATGCCATGACGTGGTACTTGATCAGTTCTATTGTGCTGTTCAACCTTTTCCTTGGAATCAGCCAGGCGCAGCCCAGCCCGCACTCGAGCGAGACCATGAAGCCGCGAAACCTTTTGCTGGTGGTAAACCAGGGTGATCAGAGCATGAGCCTGGTGGATCCCGAGGCTGGGGTGCAGATCGGCAAAGTGAAGACCAACGAAGTGCGCGCCCACGAAGTTGTTGCTTCTGCCGACGGGCGTCTGGCGTACCTGCCCATCTATGGCAACTCAGGTGTGGGAAAGCCCGGAAGCGATGGGCGCTCGGTTGAAATTGTTGATCTCGACAAGCAGGCCATCGTGGCCAGCATGGACCTCGGCCCGGTGCGGCCGCACTGGGTCAAATTCGGACCGGACGGCATGCTTTATGTTTCCGCCGAACTAGACAATGCCGTGGATGTGCTCGATCCTCATCTACGAAAAAAGGTCGGATCGATTCCGACCGAGCAGGCCGAGTCGCACATGGTGGTGATTTCACCTGACGGGCGCCGCGCCTATACCGCCAATGTCGATGCCGGAACCGTTTCCGCGCTGGACCTGGAGCACCGCAAACTGGTAAAGGTGATTCCGGTGGCCGAGACCGTGCAGCGCATCTCCATGTCGCTGGATGGACGCTGGGTGTTTACCTCCGACCAGAAGCGTCCCCGGCTGGCGATTATCGATACCAAGACCAACGAGGTCACCGACTGGATTACGCTACCCGCCGTGGGATACGGAACCACGCCTACGCCGGATGGCAAATGGCTGCTGGTGAGTATGCAGAGCGCTAATGCCGTGGCCGTGGTGGACCTGGTGCAGATGAAGGTGGTTCGTACCGTTCCGGTGGGCGCGGACCCGGTGCAGATTCTGGTGTATCACGATCGGGCTTACGTTTCCTGCAGCGGAGACGGAAAGGTCGCGGTACTCAACCTCGCCGACTGGAAAGTAGAAAACCAGATTGAGACCGGCCCCGGGGCCGATGGCCTGGCCTGGGTGGAGAGAAAACCTTAACCGCAAAATACGCAAAGAAATGCCGCAAAGGCCGCAAAGAACTTCCAGAGAACCCTTTGCGACCTTTGCGGTCCCTTTGCGGTTTAAGATCTTGCATTCTCAACAGTAGGCAAGAACTTCGGCGGCTTTCTCGCTTTGGTGGCCTGCTCAAAACCATAAGCGATCTTGAGGAGAACGGCCTCGCTCCAGGCCCGTCCGAAGAACGACACGCCCACCGGCAACCCGGCAATAAAGCCCGCAGGCACCGTGATGTCGGGATAACCCGCTACCGCTGCTGCATTCGAACTTCCGCCGCCGGAGTGATCGCCGTTGACCAGGTCCGTGAGCCAGGCAGGGCTTCCGGTGGGCGCCATGATTGCATCCAGGTGGAACTTGTCCATAAGCGCGTCAATGCCCTCGGCGCGCGACAGCCGGTGATTGGCGTCCAGCGCGTCGAGATATTCTTTGCTGGTCAGCGGGTCCTTGGCCTCGGCCTTGATAAAAATGTCCTGCAGGAAGTAGGGCATCTCCTTCTCCTTGTTCCGCTCGTTGAATTCGATGATGTCTTTCAGGGAATGAACGGCAGCGTCGGGACGGGTTGCGAGATAAGCATTGAGATCGGCTTTCAATTCGTAGAGCAGCACCAGAAATTCGCTGTCATCGAACTTGCCGTACGTCTCCAGATCAGCGGGATCTACCAGCACGGCGCCCTGGCGCTTCATCTCTTCCATCACGCTGCTCATCAGAGCATCCACGCTGTCGCTGAACCCGAAGTATTTACGGGCCACGCCGATGCGGGCGCCGCGCAATCCATTGGGATCGAGGAATCTGGTGTAGTCTGCGGCGACCTTGCCGTTGCTGGCTGCGGTTGCTGCATCTCGCGGATCGGCACCGGCCAGTGCATTAAGCAGGATCGCGGCATCGCGCACCGTCCGCGCCATGGGGCCGGCTGTGTCCTGGCTGTGCGCGATGGGAATAATGCCGGAGCGGCTGATCAGGCCCAGCGTCGGCTTGATGCCCACAATGCCATTGGCGGACGACGGGCACACCACCGAGCCGTCGGTTTCGGTGCCGACGGCGAGTCCGCAGAGATTGGCGGCCGTGGCCGCTCCCGAGCCCGAACTCGAGCCGCAGGGATTGCGATCGAGCGCGTACGGGTTCCGGGTAAGCCCGCCGCGGCCGCTCCATCCGCTGACCGAATGGCTGGAGCGAATGTTTGCCCACTCGCTAAGGTTGGTCTTGCCCAGAATGACGGCGCCGGCCTCTCGCAGTTTCTGCGCCACGAAAGAATCTTTCGCCGGGCGCGAACCGACCAGCGCCAGCGATCCGGCCGTGGTCTGCATGCGGTCGGCGGTGTCGATGTTTTCCTTGATCAGGACGGGGACCCCGTGCAGCGGGCCGCGCGCACCCTTGGCTTTGCGCTCCTGGTCGAGGGCTTGCGCGATGGCCAGGGCGTCGGGATTAAGTTCGATCACGCTATTGACGGCCGGCCCGCGCCGGTCTATTTCTCCGATTCGGGCCACGTATTTCTGGGTGAGGGATTGAGCTGTGAATTTTCCAGATGCCATACCCGCCTGGAGATCTGCGATGGTGAGCTCGTCGAGCTCGAAGCCTTCAACTTCGGGGGCGGGCGCGGCGGGCGCCATCTCGCGGGCGCCGGCCAGCGCCGGCAGCAGGGCGGCGCCGACTCCGCCAATGACAGCTGTCTGAACGAATCGGCGGCGGGACGGAACCGCATCAGCGGGAAGTGTGCTCTTCGATTTGCGCAAAGCGGGTCTCCTTTTTGAAGCTGGCTGAAGCGGGAAGCGGAATTATAGGCGATCCGTCAATTCTTCTCAGGGGTTTTGCCTTTGCGTTCTTTGCGGGTTTCTTGGCGACCTTTGCGGTAAGAGGCTTTAACCGCAAAGTACGCAAAGGATTCGCAAAGGGCGCAAAGGATGGCCCCGGGATAAGTTCAGCTTTAACTTCCACCCATCCCGCTTTCCTTTCGCCGCCCTGCCCGTCCAAGACACCGAAGCGGCGTGATGATTTCGGGCTGTAAGGGCTGTTACAATCGCACGTTCGTCTCGTGATGAAAGACCATTCCAGTTTCCCGCCGGCAGAACCCAGTCAAAAAGGAGCATTGATGTCTTATCCCAAGAGATTGCTGCTGCTCGTCATGCTTGCTTTCGCCTGCACCGGATCAGGCCAGGAAATGGCGGAAGGCCGCCTGATGCGTTTTCCTGACATCTTCAAAGACAAAATTGTCTTCATGTACGGCGGCGATCTTTGGCTGGCATCCAGCGCCGGGGGCGAGGCGCGGCGCATCACCGCTGATGCCGGGCGCGAACTGTTTCCAAAATTTTCACCGGACGGCAAATGGATCGCCTTCACCGCGCAATATGACGGCAACTTCAACGTGTACGTAATGCCCTCCCAGGGCGGCCAGCCCCGGCAGTTGACGTTTTATCAGGGGGCAGCGGCGCCGCTCAGCGATCGCATGGGCATTCACAACGAAGTGGTCACCTGGTTTCCGGACAGCAGGCGCATTCTTTTTCTCTCGCGTCGCGACGCCACGAACGGCTGGACCAAGCGTCCTTTCAGCGTGAGCATTGATGGCGGTTTACCCGAGCCCTTGCCGGTTGATCAGGGCGGCCTCGCTTCGTTTTCTCCCGACGGCACGAAAATCGCCTACAACCCCATCTTCCGCAACTTCCGCACCTGGAAGCGTTACACCGGCGGCCTGGCCCAGGCCATCGCTATTTACGATCTCAAAAACAATACGGTCGAAGACGTGCCGCACACGGACTGGACCGACACTTTTCCCATGTGGCACGGCAACGCCATCTATTTCACCTCCGATCGCGGCCCCGAGCATCACCTCAATCTTTACAGTTACGATCTGAGCAGCAAGCAGATCGAACAACTAACGCATTTCACTGACTTCGACGTGATGTGGCCGAGCCTGGGTCCTGACTCCATCATCTTCGAGAACGGCGGCTACCTTTACACCTTTGATTTTGAATCGAAGCAGCCGAAGAAGCTGACCGTCTATCTGCCCGGCGACCGCGATCAGACACTCAAGCACTGGACCAGCGTAGCCAAAAACATTACTGACTTCGATATTTCGCCGGAAGGGAAGCGGGCGGTGTTCGGCGCGCGGGGAGACGTTTTCACCGTCCCGGCGAAAGAGGGAAGCGTCCGCAACCTGACCCGCACTCCGGGCATTCGCGAGAAATCGGTGGCCTGGTCGCCTGACGGCCGCTGGATCCTCTACATCTCCGACCGCAGCGGCGAAGACGAACTTTACATTTCGCCCCAGGACGGGATGGGCAAGGAGCAGCAGATCACCAGCGGCTACAAGGGTTTCAAGTACGCGCCGGCGTGGTCACCGGATAGCAAGAAGGTAGCGTGGTCCGACAAGGACTGCCGGCTCTGGTATGCCGACATCACGGTGAAGAAACAGGTTGAGATCGATCGGGGAAAGTACGGAGAAATTCTGAACTACTCGTGGTCTCCCGACAGCAAGTGGCTGGCCTACGATAAAAATGACGAAAACTCTTACTCGGTCGTGAACCTCTACTCGTTAACCGACAGCAAAATCACTCCGGTCACCACCAGCATGACCAACAGCTACGCTCCCGTCTTCGATCCCGACGGAAAGTATCTGTACTTCCTCTCCGACCGTGACTTCAACGAAGTCCTCGGCAATGTGGATTTCGAGTTCGCCAATCCCAAGACCACCCGGATCTATGTCGCGACCTTGCGTGCGGATGAGCCTTCGCCCTTTCAGCCTCTGAGCGACGAGACGCAAATCAAGAAAGAGGAAAACAAGGACGAGCTGCTCACCCCGCCGGGCAAGGAACAGGGCAAGACCGGAGGGAAGACCGGAGGCAAGGCCGAGACCAGAGGTAAGAAGAAGAACGAGAATGAACCATCTCCGGAAGCGAAGGACAAAGATAGAGATAAAGACAAGGGCGACAAAGACAAGAAAGAGGACAAGGAGAAACTCAAGGAGTTCCGCATTGACCTGGCCGGCATCACGGGCCGCGTCGTGGCATTGCCCATCGAGCCTGCGGTCATCGGTTCCTATTTAGCGGCCAAGGGGTTTATCTACTATTCCACCCGACCCATTCAGGGGCTCTCCGGACCGCTTCCAGGAGAGGCGCCGGCAACCCACGTTTACGATCTGAAAGAGCGCAAGGACAAGGTCCTGATCGAAGGCGTGCAGCGCTTTGCTCTTTCGTTTGACGGTTCCAAGCTGCTCTATGAGGCTGATGGCGGGCGCGATGGCCACACTTACGGCATCATCGACGCCAAGCCGGACGGTCCCAAGAAAATCGGCGATGGCGCGCTTAACCTGGGTGGCATGAAGGCGCAAGTAGATCCGCCAGCCGAGTGGAAGCAGATGTTCAACGAAGTGTGGCGGCAGGAACGCGATTATTTCTACGCCGCGGCCATGAACGGAGTGGACTGGGAAAAGATGCGCGACAAGTATGCCCAGCTGCTGCCTTCGGTGGCCGACCGCTACAGCTTGACTTACATCATGGGCGAGATGATTGGCGAACTCTCGAACTCGCACACCTACGTGGGCGGCGGAGATTATCCCGATCTGCATCCTGTTAACGTAGGTTTGCTCGGGGTGGACTTCGAGGCAGACCAGGCCTCCGGCATGTACCGCTTCAAGAAGATCTACGCCGGGGAAAACTGGGACCCGCAGACCCGTTCACCCCTGACCGAACCCGGAGTCACGGTAAAAGAAGGGGACTATCTGATTGCGGTCAATGGCCGGCCACTCCGCACGCCGCAAAACCCCTATGAGCTCTTCGTGAATACGGCCAACGAAAATGTCACGCTGACCGTCAACTCCAAACCTTCGGAGGATGGCTCCCACACCGTGCAGGTAAAGCCGGTGGCGGATGAAAACGGCCTCCGCGAACTGGCCTGGATCGAGAGCAATCGCAAAAAGGTTGATGCTGCCAGCAACGGGCGCATCGGCTACGTCTATCTCCCCGATATGGGCGGCCCGGGGCTGAACCAATTCGTCAAACAGTACTTTCCGCAGATTCGCAAAGAGGGAATGATTATCGACGTGCGCTACAACGGAGGCGGCTTCGTGGACCAGCTCATTTTCGCCAGGCTGCGGCGCGTGCTGGCGGGCATGGGTTCGATGCGTAACTGGGAGAGTGGTACCGTTCCCCCGGTTGTGTTCAATGGCGCCATGGCCTGCGTAACCAATCGCTACGCCGCCTCTGACGGCGACATATTCAGCTATTACTTCAAGTACTACAAACTGGGCCCCCTCATCGGGGAGCGCACCTGGGGCGGAGTGCGTGGCATCCGCGGCCCTATGCCGCTGCTGGATGGTGGCTACATCACCCGTCCCGAGGCCGCGCGCTACGACCTCAACAGCAAGTGGGTGGTGGAGAACCGGGGCGTGCAGCCCGACATCGTGGTGGAGAACCGCCCCGACCTGGTGGTGAAAGGGCAGGATCCTCAACTGGAAAAGGCCATCGAGGTAGTGATGAAGGAAATCCAGGCAAATCCGAAGAAGCTGCCCCCGCGGCCGCCAGACTTGCCGGCCTACCCCGAGGGCCCAGGACTGTAGCAACGCCACTCACGCAGGGGCGGGTGCCCCCACCCGCCCAGCCGGGCGAAGCCCGGCCGGGTTTTGTGGCTGATCCAACGCAAACGCCAGGCGCCCAGCCGGGCAAAGCCCGGCAGGTTTTTGTGGCTTATCCAACGCAAACCCCAGGCGAGCTTCGCTCGCCCGCCCGGACGGGGCGTCCGGGCCTACATGGTTACGGTTGAACACGGTGGTTACTATTGGGGTTTCACCGGCGCACAAATAGTGCTGCATCAATGGTTCAAAATCGGGCATCTAATCGTATAATCAAACAGCCCATGCCCAAGTATTCCATTGTGGTTCCGCTACACAACGAGCAGGAGAATGTCACCGACCTCTACGACCGCCTCAAAGCCGTCATGGAGGCCAACGGTGAGTCCTTCGAGATTGTGCTGGTGGACGACGGCTCGACCGACCGCAGCTTCCATATGCTGCGAGAGATCGCGGCCGTCGATAGCCGCGTGACCGTAGTAAAGCTGCGCCGCAATTTCGGCCAGACTTCAGCGTTGGCCGCCGGTTTCGATCACGCCCGGGGCGAATACATCATCGCCATGGATGGCGACCTGCAGCACGATCCCGCGGACATCCCCATTTTTCTGGAAAAGATTTCCGAGGGCTACGACATTGTCAGCGGCTGGCGCAAGCGTCGCATCGATAACTTCTGGCTCCGCCGCCTGCCTTCCCGTTGCGCCAACTGGCTGATGGCCAAACTGAGCGGCGTGGACATACACGATTTTGGCACGACCTTCAAAGCCTATCGCCGGGAAATTCTGGACCAGGTCCCCCTCTACGGCGAGTTGCACCGCTTCATCCCGGCCCTTGCTTCCTGGCATGGAGCTTCCATCTGCGAAGTGCCCATCCAGAACGTGAACCGCGAGCGCGGAGTTTCGCACTACGGCATCTCCCGCACCTTCCGGGTATTTTTCGACCTGATTACGATTCGTTTTCTGCTGCGCTACCTGTCGCGCCCGCTGCATTTCTTCGGGACCTTCGGGATGCTCAGCATGATGGCGGGATCAAGCGTCGCCCTCTGGCTGGTGGTTCAGAAGTTTTTGCATCACACGCCCATCATGGCTAACCATGGGCCGCTGATGATCTTCACCGCAGTACTGCTGCTGGCCGGCCTCAATATGCTGGCGGTAGGACTGCTGGGCGAAATGCAGGTACGGCACTACCACGAACCCACCCGGCGCGCGCCGTATTCGGTTGACCGCGTCCTCCGCGCCCAGAGCGAAGAGCACACCATCTCCGAGTAAATGTGGGCGCGAGCGTCCCGCTCGTGCAACCCTGTCCATTCTCTGTCGTTCTCTGATGCCGTAGCGTAATTCAGCACGAGCGAGGACGCTCGCGCCTACACGAACGCTTTGTTTGTTTACGACGTGGCTCTGTAGTTCCCTGATGCCGTAGCGTAATTCAGCACGAGCGGGACGCTCGCGCCTACACGAACGCTTCTTTGTTTACTACATACGGCATTTTGGTCACATCGCCGCCGTAGTTGGCCTCGAGCACATCAATCAGGCCCTGCACCGCGCGTCCGGCCATGCCTTTTTCCGGATCGGGCGAGAGGCGTGTAATACGGCCGGCGCTGGCGAAGTGCGGATACAGCCGGCAGCGGTCTTCGATCGCCGGATCGCGTAACGGCGAATCCTCGGGCAGCGGCTCTTTTTCGTACACGTCAAGCGCGGCGCCGGCAATCCATTTCTCCCGCAGCGCTTTTGCCAGCGCAGCTTCCTCGACCACGGGCCCGCGTGAAGTATTCACCAGAAATGCAGTCGGTTTCATCGCCGCAGGGTCTGCTCGTTGAACAGATGGTAAGTGGGCGCGGAACTTTCTCCTTCGCGCAGCAGCGGCACATGCACGCTGACAAAATCGGCCTGACTCAACGCCTCGTCCACTCTCACGTACTTGATCCAGTTCTTCGTTCGTGAAATGCCCCGGGCGTGGCGCAGGTCCATGTTTTCCTGGATCGCCTTCACGTAATCGTGGTTCTGATAGGCCGGGTCATAGCACAGGATATTCATGTCGAACCCGGCACATTTCTTGATCATGGCCAGGCCGATCCGTCCCGTGCCGATGATGGCGATGTTCTTTCCGGTCACTTCATCGCCGAGGAAGGGCAGGTAAGGATGCCAATAGCTCCATTTGTTCTCCCGGGTCAGATGTTCCGCCGACCACAATTTTCGCGCCAAGGCGCCCAGCATGAAAAATGCGAATTCCGCGGTGGCATCGGTGAGCACGTCCGCGGTATTGGTGAAGGGAATCTTGTAGCGGTTGGCATCGGCGCGGTTGATGTTGTCGAAGCCCACGGCAAACTGGGCCACGACTTTCAATTTGCCCTTGCCCGCCTCGAATACTTCAGCGTCGATGGAATCACGCAGGGTGGTGATCAGCCCGTCGATGCCGGATTTCACTTTCTCGATAATCAACGCCTTCGGAGGCGCTTCCGGTTTGGGATAGATTTCGACTTCGTAGCCTCGCTGGCGCAGCAAGTCGATGGCATCGCCGATATCGCAGGTTGCAAAAACACGGAATTTATTGGGCATGTGAGAATCTTACCGCACCACAAACCACGTGGGGACAGCCGCCCCCGGCTGTCCAGCGGAGCGAAGCTCCGCTAATTTATTCCGGCAAGCGTTGTCGAGCTGCGCTCGACCGGACAGCCGAGGGCGGCTGTCCCCAACGTGGGTCTTTAGCCCTTGAACGTCCAGCGGGTGGCGCTACCCATGAAATTCTTTTCGTACAATCCGAAGACTAGGCGCGGGCGAACCGCGAACACCGGCTCTTTCATGGCGAGAATGTCTTTCTCCATTCCCCCCATATCAAAATGGTATTTCGGCTGGTATTTCTTGAGGAATACCCGCCGCATCGGCACATCCACGATCTCGGCCACGCCTTCGACGACGACCGCTTCCTCCGCGTGTTCCGTGCAGACCACACAGCGTGGATTTTTCGCCAGATTCCGGGCCTTGCGCGACTGCCGCCCCGTGCTGAACAGGAAAGCTCCGTCCATCCACAGACCCCAGACCACCATGGTGTGTGGCGAACCGTCCTGCTTTACCGTCGTGATCCAGTAGTTGTGACTCTTGCGCAGGCGCTGCTCGGCCCACTTCCAGGGCAGCAGGCCCTTCTTGCTCTCGGGCAGTCCGTACCCCGGCATGAGCGGACGGCTGGGTTTGGGTGCAGCGTGTTTGCGCGCTTTTGCCATGATGATTTCTCCTTTAGGGTTTTTGCGTGGGCCTTAGCAGCACCTCGCTGACGAACGCTTGTGGCTCCTGGGTCACCAGCATGGCAACCACGTGGGCCACGTCATCCGGTTGCAGCATCTTCTTCGGATCCTTGCCCTGGTGCGGGCTCAGATCGGTGTTGACCGATCCGGGACAAACCACCGACACCCGGATGTTGTGACCGCGCAGTTCTTCTGCCGCCGAATAGCTTAGTCCGTTCAGACCCCATTTCGAAGCGGCGTAGGCGGCGCCGTTGGGCAGCGCATTCTTTCCCGCCAGCGAAGAGACGTTGACGATGTGCCCGTAGCGCGCGCGAATCATCATGGGGGCGAAGCTGCGGATGCAGTAATAGACACCGCGCAGATTGGTGTTCATGACCTGTTCCCAGGATTGAGGCGACATCAGGTGCAGGGGGCCGTCAAAGCTGCCGACTCCAGCGTTGTTTACCAGGATGTCCACACGGCCCGCCCTGCCCTCGACCAGAGCGGCCAGCGCTTCCACTGAGGCCAGACTGGTCACATCGCACTCGGCGATTTCAGCTTGTCCGCCCGCCTTGACGATCGCCGCCGCGGTGCCTTCGAGGGCGGAGCGCTGGCGTCCGCAAAGAAAAGTAAGCGCGCCCATCCGGGCCAACCGGCGGGCAATTGCCGCCCCGATCCCCCCGCCCGCACCTGTAACAATTGCCAGCTGCCCTTCGATTTCAGGTTCGGTTAACGTAGCCATGCAACAACCCTCCTGGCACCTCCGGGCCACCATTTGGACCCTACGGGTGCGCTCTAAACCGCATCCTACAAGATGAGGTGATAAGCCATTGTAAAGACGACCTTGCCTTAGGCGAGACACATACTTATAATCCGCCTCACCGGAAATGGTTCCATCGGCGGTGTAATGTTTACTGCAACTGCCAAGTGTTTCCGGACGCTGTCGGCTGGATTATGTGCCGCCGCCAATGTTCGAGCAAGACCCAGGGTAGGCTTGCTTGGGTGATACCTGGGTGCTGTCGCCGTTTTTCCCGAAAATCTAAGGAGCGATTCGAATGAAGACGAGTCTAGTGGCGCTATTGCTGGTGTTGGCTAACCTGGCATCCGGCCAGACTGCTGCTTCGCCGCAACCGCAGGCGTCTCAACCGCAGGCATCCCCGGCACAGCCGCAAACCCAGAAGAAGGAAATCAAGGATCCCGCCGAATACAACGCATATGTCGGCGCGGTGCAGCAGACGGACCCTGCTGCCAAGATCAGCGGGCTGGAAGCTTTCCTCACCCAGTATCCCAACAGCGTCATGAAAGAGGATGCCCTGGAATTGCTGATGGGGACCTACCAGCAGGCCAATAACCAGGCCAAGGTCATCGACACCGCGAACCGCCTTCTGGCCGCGAACCCGAACAACGCTCGCGCCTTGGTGCTGCTCGCTTACAACGAACGGGCGGCCCAGAAGTGGGCCGATGCTAAACAACATGCCGAACGCGGTTTGCAGGCCCTGGACAAGATGCCCAAGGCGGACAACGTTTCCGAGGCGGATTTCGCCAAGCAGAAGACCCAGCTGGCCGGATTGCTGAACAGCGTCGCCGGTTTCTCGGCCCTGCAGCTTAAAGATTATGCTCGAGGCGCAGAAGTATTTGCGTCCGGCGGTCGAGGCTGATCCGAACAACGTCGAGAACGTGTATCCCCTGGCTCTTGCCTATCTGACCGCTACGCCCGCCGATGAAGTGAACGGGCTCTTTTTCATCGCTCGCGCCGCCAACCTGGTCACCGATCCGAAAGGGAAGGACTCGATCGTTAAATTCGGTCACAGCCGCTACGCCAAGTACCACGGCACCGACCAGGGTTGGGACGAACTGCTGGCGCAGACCAAGACCACGCCGCTGCCGCCGGCCGGATTTACCATCACACAATATGTTCCTCCAACTCCGCAGCAGCAAGCCGCTGAGCTGGTCAAAACCAAGAAGCCCGAAGAGATGAGTTTTGCGGAATGGGAACTGGTTCTCTCGGTGGGAACGCAGGCCGACCAGGACACGGTCTGGAATGTGCTCAAAGGCAAGAACCTGCAGATGGCGGAAGTGGCCGTGATCAGCTCTTCGCCTACCAAGCTGGGATTGGCGGCGAGCGTGGACGACATAGACCAGAAGCGGGCCGACATCGAGCTTACCTTCCCGGCGGCGATCCCCGCCCGAATGGTTCCCAAGGAAGGCGACAAGATCAATTTTGAAGGCACCCCGGTTTCCTACACGCCCAGCCCGTTTGTGATGGTCATGGAAAAGGGAGCCCTATTGACCAAGGCGGCCCCGGCGCCGACGAGGAAACCACCAGTTCGCAAGAAGCCGCAGTAGCCGGTCATCGCCGCATACGAAAAGGGCAGCCCCCCGGGGGGCTGCCCTTAATTTTTGGAGATTTCTTTGCGACCTTTGCGGGTTCCTTTGCGTCCTTTGCGGTTCAAGATTTTGCCTCATTCGCGTATAAGATCAAAACCTTTAACCGCAAAGAACGCAAAGGAACCCGCAAAGGTCGCGAAGTTTGATCCTGCAGGCTTTAGCGCGCCGCCTTCTTCTCGTAGCCAACCGGGCGGGCGCTGCGCGGCGGACGCTTGACGCCATCCCGCAGTTGCCGTACGTCAATCTTGAGTTCTGAAATCGTGCGGCTCAGGGTATTGCGGTGCATGCCCAAGTTCGCGCGCCGCGCGGCATTGGTTGCCCTTGTTCTCCTGCAGAACGGTGAGGATGAACTTCTTTTTGAATTCGCGCACCGCTTCGGAATACAGAATATTACTTCGGTACATCTGCATAATAAGGGCTTCGAGCTGATCTCTCACGGCATCTCTCTTTCTGCGCGAACCATCGCTGGCCCGTAAAGGCCGGTTCTCCAAATAATGTTTGTGCCAAACTTCCTATTTCGCCGGCGCTGGAGGGGGCAGGACACCGCCGGGGACGGTCTGCGGCATGCGGCGCAGCAAATCCAGTCCCTGGTAGAACCTGGCCCGCAGTTCCGCGGGAGCGACCCAGATGACGGCCCGCCCCACCGCTTGAAAATACGGGGCCCACTCCGAACCTGCCAGCCACTTCGAACTGGGCGTAAACGCTGTCATGGTCACCACAATGACCGCCACAATCAGGCAGCCCCGCAGCAACCCCAGCGCCCCACCCAGAAGCCGGTCCACAAAACTGAGACCGGACTTCTTCATGATCCAGCGGGCAGACTGGCCAGCCAAACCCGCAGCTACCGCGACTGCAAAAAAAATAATCAGGAAGCCCGCGCTCTCGGCCAGCCAGTCTGACTTCAGATACCTCTCCAGCCAGCCGGCGACACGCTGATATTGCCACGCCGCCAGCAGGTATCCCGCCACCAGACCTGCAAGATGAAATGCTTCCTGGAAAAACCCCGCGTAAGCTGCCTGCACGGTGGACAGCAGCACCACCGCCACGATGGCCCAATCCGCGCCGTTCATACCGCTTTCCTGCAATTCACGGTGCGCTTAAACATCCAGCTCAAGTCCGGTGAGCTGCCGGTACGCTTCGACGTACTTCTGGCTGGTCCGTTGCGCCACTTCAGCCGGAAGTGCCGGCGCTGGCGGCTGCTTGTTCCAGCGAATTTCTTCCAGATAGTCGCGGACGTATTGCTTGTCGAACGACTCCTGGGCCCGCCCGGGAGAGTACTTGTCCGCCGGCCAGAAGCGGGATGAGTCCGGAGTAAGCACCTCATCCGCCAAAGTGATGCCTCGCGCGGTGCGCCCGAACTCGAACTTGGTGTCCGCAATGATGATGCCTTTTTGCTGCGCATAATCCGCGGCCTTTGCATAAACCGCCAGGGTGAGGTCGCGCAACTGCCGGCTCAGTTCGGGCCCCACCAGCTTGGTCATTTCTTCAAAGGAAATATTCTCGTCGTGACCGCTGGTGGCCTTGGTCGAAGGCGTGAAGATGGGCTCAGGCAAGCGTTCGGACTCGCGCAGGCCCGCGGGCAACTCGATGCCGCACACCCGGCCGGTAGCCTTGTACTCCTTCCAGGCCGATCCGGAAATGTAGCCCCGCACCACGCATTCGACGGGAAACATGTCCGCCCGCGCCACGATCATGGAGCGTCCGCGCAGCTGGTCAGCATACTTTTGCAGCGCCGCCGGATACTGGCTCACGTCAGCGGTAAGAAGATGGTTGGGCACCAGGTCGCGAAGAAACTCAAACCAGAAAAGCGAAAGCTGCGTCAGCACCCGCCCCTTGTGCGGGATGCCGGTGGCCAGCACGTAGTCAAACGCGGAAATCCGGTCAGTGGCCACGAACAGCAGCCGGTCTTGGTCCAGATGGTAAACGTCGCGCACCTTGCCGCTGGCATGCAGTTTCAGTTCGGGGAAGTCGGTTTGCAGCAAAACGGAGTCGAGAAGTTGAGAGCTCATGAATGAAATTCTACAGGCAGAAATCGTCGCGTATTCTAGTCCTAAAGAAATTTTTGTCAACGACTTGTCTCGCGCACCCGCAAACGTGCCCGGAATTGTTGACTGCAATTTGATTGACAGGGCTTCCATGCGCTGAAATCGCCCGCCAGTCAAGGCCTTTAGGGGTGTCTCAGTTGTGGAAAAGCTGAGGATGCCTGTGCAAACGATGGAAGCAGGGAAGTGCGCGGGCGTGACTGCGCTATACTTGAAGTGCGATGTCGGCGGATCCTCAGAAGACGTTCTACCTGGAAGTTTTTGGCTGCCAGATGAACGTTCACGATTCAGAGAAGGTCGTCGGCACGCTCCTGGCCCAGGGATACCGGCAGGTTTCCAGCGTCGAAGAGGCCGGGCTGATCCTCTACAACACCTGCTCCATTCGAGACAAAGCCGAGCAGAAGGTCTTCCACCGCCTGGCCGACTACAAGAAGTTGCAGAAACAGGGCAAACGCTTTGGCGTGCTGGGCTGCGTGGCGCAACAGGAAGGCGAGAAGATTTTCGAGCGCGCTCCCCATGTTTCGCTGGTCTGCGGCTCAGCCTCGTATCGCAATCTGCCGCAGATGCTGGTTCAACTCGAGGCAGGGAAGCGCGTCACCGGCCTGGACGACCGCGAGACCGAGGAATGTTTTGAGACCGAGTTCACCGCCCGCACCAACCCGCACCGCGGCTATCTGACCATCATCGAGGGCTGTGACAAATTTTGCGCCTATTGTGTAGTGCCCTTTACCCGCGGCAAGGAGCGCAGCCGGACCTCCGATTCAGTCCTGGCGGAAGCAAAAAAGATGGCGGACCTCGGTTATACCGAGGTGCAGCTTCTGGGCCAGAACGTGAATTCCTACAAGGATCCCTCGGGAAAGAAAACTTTTGCGGAACTGCTGGCGGCGGTGGGCGAGATCGCCGGCGTGCGGCGAGTGCGCTTCACCACCTCGCATCCCAGGGATTTCGGGCGTGACATCGTCGAGGCCATTGACGCGGTTTCGACTCTGTGCGATCACGTGCATCTGCCGGTGCAGAGCGGCTCCGATCCGGTGCTCGATGCCATGCAGCGCCTCTACACCCGCGAGCAGTATCTGGAGCGCATCGCCTGGATCAAGGCGGCCCGGCGGGAAATCAGTATTACGTCCGATATGATCGTCGGCTTTCCCGGCGAAACCGAGGCGGATTTTGAACGGACGCTGGGCCTGCTCGACGAGGTCGAGTACGACAGCATTTTCTGCTTCAAGTATTCGCCGCGCCCCAATACGCCCTCGCTGCAACTGGAAGACGCAATCCCGGAGGCGGAGAAATCCCGCCGCCTGATCATCCTGCAGGAGAAGCAACGGGAAATCCAACGCCGCCGCTATCAGCGTCACGTAGGGCAGGTGCAGGAAGTCATGGTGGAAGGGAAGAACGAGGTCCGGAGCCAGTGGATTGGCCGTACTTCACAGAACAAGACCCTGAATTTCACCGCTCCTCCGGGGGTTGTTCCGGAGGTGGGCGGCTATATCCCCGTGGTTACCACCGGGAGTTTTCCCAACAGCCTGTTGGGCGAAATGGTGATATAAGGAGCAAAGAAGCGAAGATTTCAGATTGTAGATTTGAGATTTCAGATTGGAAACTTCCGGCGCAGCTTTGAGATCTGCAATCTGGAATCTTCAATCTGAAATCGGTATTTCCCGGGGGCCACGATGGAAGTTGAAATGAAAATTCGGGGGCTCATGATGGATCCGGTTACCAACATGCCCATCGTGATCCTGAAAGATACCAGCGGCGATGCCGTACTGCCCATCTGGGTGGGGATTTACGAAGCCAATGCCATCGCCCTCGAAATCGAGAAGGTCAGCACCCCGCGTCCCATGACCCACGATCTGATCAAGAATGTGCTGGTGGGGCTCGACACGCAGGTCCACAAAGTCGTGGTGACCGAGTTGAGAGAAGATACTTTTTATGCGGTTATCTGGATGGAGCGGCAGGGAAACGTGATCAGCATCGATTCCCGTCCCTCAGACGCGCTGGCCCTTGCTTTGCGCGTGGATTGTCCGATATTCGTCGAAGACGATGTCCTGAAGAACTCCAAGCTGGCAGCCAATGTCTCCGACCGGGTTACTAGCGAGGAACTGCGCAAGTGGCTGGAAGGCCTGAACGACGAGGACCTGGGCCGATACAAGATGTAAAGCGGCTACTGGCTGCTGGCTACCAGTGTCCTGTGCCGGAAATTCGTTGAATTAATATTGTCATCCCGACCGGAGCGGAGCGAAGCGAGCGCAGTGGAGGGACCTGCTGTTTCAGCCAACCCGACCTGCGCGCCTTACATGTCCGATATTCCTGTATTTCTGGGAAAGCACAACTTCTGCCAAGTCTAAGTCTAACCGCCGGGAACTGCTTTCAATCGGGGATAGAAGCCAGGAGCCAGCACCCAGAAGCCTTTCATGCCTGATCCCGCCGAACAGCTGCAGCGTCTTTATCTCGCCGGCTTTGAGCTCGAAACCTTCGACCGCTTTCCCAGGTGCGTGGGCGTGCTGCGTGACCATTGCATAGCCCTGCTTGTGCCATCGGTCGATGGCCTGCAGATGCTTGGCACTCCCGGCTGGCGCATGGGAGAAGCCATCGGAGTCCTTACCGAAAAGGAAGGCCGTCCGGTCTTTCAGGCCAAACAGGAATTGGTTGACGCCACCCCGGAGAGGCTGGAAATGTTGCGCAGCTTCCGCGCTGACCTGCAGACCATTCTTGCCGGCCCATCCTGATTTCAGGGAACGCCTCAGACCATGACGGTAAAGCTGGCCAGATGCTGTCGGAGCTGGGCCACGCTCTGCCTTTGGGCATTGTCGATAGCCAGAAACTCCACCCCGTAGTGATAACCGGTCCGATTGCAGATTCTGGCGGCCACCCTTATCGGAGGCGATGAAAAGGGCGGAGTAAATTCGACTGCTACATGGTCGCCCGGCCGCAATTCCGCGCCCGCAAACAGGGCCATCCCGCCTTCACTCAGCGAGGTTCCTCTGCCGTCAAAGATCGACGCCTTCATGGCGCGGGAAACGATCACTCGAATCGGGACATTGACGTTGTAACGCTCCCACCGGCGCATCGAAGTGAAATCTGGCGAACGGTTGATCGCCGCGGCTTCGGACATGAGTTGGCCTCAATTAGACTATCGGCGGCTGTTCACTCAGACTTGAGCCGGAGCCCGCCCGGGGGAGGGCGTTCGGGCCTACGCCATCATTTACATAATATCTGTTATCGGACATTCCTACTCCAACCATCCAGCCTTGACAGTCCGCGGCGGCAGTCGCACTATCTCAGTCCATGAACGCCAACCTGAAACGCGGCATTTTCCTCGCTGCCCTTCTGACCCTCACGTCTCTGACCCAGGCGACCGGCCAGCCGGCCACCCCAACGCGACCCGCCATTGTCGGTGTTGCCCACATTGGATTGAAAACCGACAATCTGGAGGCGGCCCGGAAGTTCTATACCGGAATTCTGGGCTTCCAGGAACCCTTCAGCCTAGACAAGACCCCCGACGAAGGCACTGGTCTCCTGCTCACTTATTTCAAGGTCAATGACCACCAGTACATCGAAATGTTTCCCGAGCTGACCGATCCCAAGATGGACCGGCTCTCCCATATATCTTTCGAGACCACCAATGCCGAGCAGATGCGCGCCTACCTGGCCAGCCGCGGCGTCAAGGTGCCGGACAAGCTCGAACCCATGCAGGACGGCAACCGCGGCTTTGACGTCATCGATCCGGATGGCCACGATGTTGAGTTCGTGGAGTTCGTTCCCGGTTCCCTGCACAGCCGCAACTTCGGCAAGTTTCTTCCCGACGCTCGCATATCAACCCGCATCATCCACGTAGGCGTGGTGGTGAAAGACCGGGCGGCGGCAGACCGTTTCTACAAGGACATTCTGGGATTCAAATTGCAGTGGCAGGGCGGGATGAAGGACAAAGATACGGACTGGGTGGCCATGCGCGTCCCCGACGGGACCGACTGGCTGGAGTACATGCTCAACGTAAACAACCCCGACCCGCACGAACTTGGAGTAATGCATCACCTGTCATTGGGAGTGCCCAGTATTCAGGCGGGATATAAGCTTGCCCTGCAGCGCGGATACAAAGGCAAAGAGAAACCGCAGATAGGCCGCGACGGCAAGTGGCAGTACAACCTCTACGATCCCAATTTCACCCGGGTCGAACTGATGGAGCCGAAGCCCGTCCAGAAGCCCTGCTGCTCCCCGATTATTGAATAGCGCCAAATACACGCCGAACCCCAGGCGAGCTATGCTCGCCCGCCCAGACGAGGACGTCTGGGCCTACGTGGTTTGCGTGTCGGCCAGCACGATCCTGGGATGGAACAGCGTTCCGGCGATGCGGGTGGCGATGGCGATCAGTTCCCTTTGTCCGGCAAAGACCTTCACCTGCCGGGCTTGAGACAGCTCCGGCAAATTTACCGCGCGCCCGTTGCGAATCAGCGCGGCCGTCTCCTCCGTGGCCGTTACGCACGGAAACTCGGGCAGCAGCAGGCGAGGATGAATGAAAAAATCCTCGCTTTTGCCGACCCGGCAGGCTGCCTGCAACTCCTCCAGGGTGTGGGCCTGGTTCAGATCGAACTCCCCCAGACTGGTGCGACGCAGTGACTGTAAGTGCGCACCGCACCCCAGTTGCTGGCCCATATCGTGGGCGACGGAGCGCATGTAGGTTCCCGAAGCCACCCGGGCGCGAAAGCTGGCCAGGTCGCCATCAAGTGCCAGAATTTCGAATTGCTTGATCTCCACCTGCACCGGTTTCAGGGCAACCTCCTGATGCTTGCGGGCCAGTTTGTAGGCGGGTACGCCCTTGATCTTCTTCGCCGAAAATGGAGGCGGCATCTGTTCGATCAAGCCCACAAACTGAGTTGCGAGTTCGCGTAGTTGTTCAAGTAACACTTTAACTTCATGAGGGGGTCCGCCGGCCTCCCCGTCAGAATCGTAGGTGTCAGTGGCGAAGCCGAATCGGATCACGCCTTCGTAGGTTTTCTCCGATGCGCCGTAGAACTGGGCCAGCCGGGTCAGGTTGCCGGTGACCAGCGGAAGCACTCCCGTCGCCAGCGGATCGAGCGTCCCCAGATGACCCACCGAAGGCTGCTGCAGAATACGGCGCACCCGGTTGACCACGTCATGCGAGGTCATACCGCCGGGCTTGTCGATGATGAGCACGCCGTTCATGGGGGATTGAGTAATTTGGTAATTTAGTAGTCGGATAATTGAAAATTCGATTGCCCAATTGCTCCATTACCAAATTAACAGATTGTTTGATCCCCCATGATTCCTCTTCGCGACGACCAGCCCCGATTCAGCACGCCCTACGTGACTTATTTTCTGATCGGTCTCAACCTGGCCGTCTTCCTGTTCGAGGCCACCCTCACGCCGCAAAATTTCAAAGTTCTTCTCTACCAACTGGGTATGGTACCTGCCAACATCACGGGATTTCTGGCTGGAGCCAGCCGGATGGGGCTGATGGCGGCATTCCTCCCCACCCTCACCTCCATGTTTTTGCACGGCTCCTGGATGCACGTGATCGGCAACATGTGGTTCTTGTGGATCTTCGGGGACAACATTGAGGACCACCTGGGGCACTTCAAGTACCTGCTGTTTTATCTTCTCTGCGGACTGGGAGCTGCGTTTGCGCAGGTCATTCTGAATCCCCATTCCATCGTTCCGACGGTCGGGGCGAGCGGTGCGATCGCCGGCGTCCTGGGCGGGTACTTCCTGCTGTATCCACGGGCGAAGGTGTTGATCTGGTTCCCCATTTTGTTTCTTTTTTACCTGCCGGCCTGGGTCACGCTGGGCTACTGGTTCGCCATGCAATTTGTGAGCGGGGCCGCCACCTCATTAGCCAGCTACAGTGACACAAGGGGCGGAGTCGCGTTCTGGGCGCATGTGGGAGGCTTTGTCGCGGGCATCATCCTGATCAAACTCATTCCCGAACGGCCGCGCCGCTATCGCTATGGAACCTGGTGAGGGGGCGCGGTGTCCGGCGCCGCGCCAACGGGATAAGGATGTGGAAGCGCACGGCTTCAGAGGCTGCGGAAAAAGCTCCATTTCAAACAGTTTTCGGGAAGGGCCCGACTTCAGTCGGGCCGCTAAGTCGTCTGGATTTGCTCGCGCTTCAGCGCCTGTGGTGAGCTTCCAGGCGATGCAGCAGACCTCAGGCGCTAAAGCGCCAACAAATTTTCAGCGCAGTGGCACGGCTGAAGCTGTGCCCTTCCACATCGCTGTGGCGCAGCGCCAGAGTTCCGAGGTCCGACGGCAGACGTCCGACGCCCGCCCTTTAAACTCCGTTGGTCCGGTTCCGGATCAACGACAAGAATTCCGTGCGCGTTTCCTGCTCGTTGCGGAAGCATCCCAGCATGGACGAGGTGACCGCCGCTGAGTGCTGCTTCTCGACTCCCCGCATCATCATGCAGAGATGGCGCGCCTCGATCACCACTCCCACGCCCTGCGGCTCGATCGCTTTCTGAATGGTCTCCGCGATTTGCGTGGTCAGGCGTTCCTGAATCTGCAGGCGCCGGGAAAACATTTCGATCAGGCGCGGGATTTTGCTCAGCCCGATCACTTTGCCTTTCGGAATATAAGCCACGTGGACTTTGCCGAAGAACGGCAGCATGTGATGCTCGCACAGGCTGAACATCTCGATGTCCTTGACGATGACCATCTCGTCATACGTGACCGTAAACAGGGCTTTGCGCAGCATGGCGTCGGGGTCTTCCTTGTAGCCCCGCGAGAGAAACTCCCAGGAGCGTCGCACCCGGTCCGGGGTGCGGACAAGGCCTTCGCGTTCGGGATCTTCGCCGATGCGTACAATCATTTCGCGCACCAGCTCTTCGAAGCTGGCGCTGGTCAGAGTGGCTGGTTCAACCGGTGCTGGCATAAGTGCTTTTCCCTTCCTGCCTCGCCGAGTTGCGCTCGGCCGGACAGCCGAGGGCGGCTGTCCCCACGTCGTTCGTGTCAGGGGCCGATTTCCGCGCCCCCGGCGTACTCGAACGAATTCATCATGGTCTCTTCGATGCGCACCTTATCCAGATGTGCCAGGGTGAAACCGCGCTGCAAAATATCGTAGATGGCGGTGCACAGGTTTTCGGTGGTCGGGACCGAGCGGACGAATTTCTCGTGGGTGTTGAGATTCTCCAGATCGAAGCGTTGCAGAATTTCGCGCTGCACGAAACCGTCCAGATCAACCAGGTTGCAGACCATTCCCGTGCTCTCGTCCACCGGCCCGCTGACCGTGACTTCGAGCGCGTAGTTGTGCCCGTGACCGTAAGGGTTGTTACATTTGCCGTAGGTGGCCGCATTCTCGGCATCGGACATGGCATCGCTGTGCAGCCGGTGCGAGGCCGAGAACATGTAGCGACGGGTCAGATGCGCCTTCATGCTTCACCGTAGAAATCGACAAACAGGTCGGGCGTTTCATAGACCCGCACCCGGTGCAGTTGCGCCTTGTTCAATTTCGATACCAGGCGCTGCCAGATAGCGATGGCCAGGTTCTCCGTGGTCGGAATCCGGGCGGAGAATTCCGGCACTTCCTTGTTGAGGAAGCGATGGTCCATGGCGTCGAGCACCTCGCGGTGCAGAATTTCCTTCAACTGCTTCAGGTCAACCACGAAGCCGGAGCGGGGATCGACTTCCCCTTTGACCGTGACCTCGAGCGTGTAGTTGTGCCCGTGACCGTTCGGGTTATTGCATTTGCCGAAAATCCGCCGGTTCTCTTCCGCGGTGAGATCCGGATTGTGGTAGTAGTGTGATGCGGCGAATTCGGCTTTGCGGGTGAGATAGACCATGCGTTGTGCTTCCTGATTTCTAGGCCGAGTTGCGCTCGGCTCTACCCTGCCCCTCTATGATGACGGCGTCCGCCCCGGGGTGGTTTGTGCCGCCTCCGTAGGTCCTTCCCTTCCACAGTACGCTTCCCTCCTCATGACAGAGTTTGGAGCGCAACAAAAGATACGCAAAGAGGGGAAGGCCTGCCGGAGACAAAACAGTTGCCGGCCAGGAAAAATGTGCCCGGCGAATTCGATTCAGGAGAAAAGCGTACATCGCAGCCGCTAAGAGCGCTGCCGTTGCGGCCGGCGTGATGTGGCCGCGCAGGAAAGCCGCAATGGCCGCGGCGGCGCCGCCGGCAATCAGCACAAACTCTGTCAGCCGCAGCAGGGCAAGGCGCGCGGGAGAGACAAACAGCAGCGCCAGATTCTTGGTCCAGCCTTCGCGCAGTTGCGAAAAGTTGCGATACATGCGGGTGCGGACGGCATCGCCGCCAAAGCGAAAGAGAATCCTGCCGCCCGATGCTTTTACTGCCCTAGCCAACGCTACGTCTTCGAGCAGGCTGGCGCTCACCGCCGCGTGTCCACCGACGGCGTCGTAGGCCGTGCGCGCGATCAGGATGTATTGCCCGTTGGCCGCGGCAACTGGCGACCGGGGATCGCTGACGAGAGCGGGCCGATAGGTAACGGCCAGTTCGGCAAAGATGACGGGCATCACGGCTTTCTGCCAGAATCCGTGGACTTCCTGCTCGGGCGAGTAGGAGAGCAGGCTCGCGCCGAGCTGGCTGGCCTCCGCAACCGCGCGCGCCAGGGAGCCGTGTAGATGGACCGTGTCGGCATCGGTAAAGAGCAGCCATTCGCCGGCGGCAACTTTGGCCCCGGCGGCCATGGCATTATTCTTTCCCGTCCAGTGGTCAGGGGGCGGGCCGGCGTCCACCACGCGCACGGAAGGAAACGACAGGGCTATCTCACGCGTCCGGTCGGTTGAAGCGTCGTCCACCAGGATAATTTCAGAGCCGACACCCGTCTGGTTTGTTAAAGACTCAAGGCACGAGCCCAGGCTGGCTTCCTCATTGCGCGCCGGCACGATTACCGACACGGTTGGCCTGCGCGATACTGTCTCTGGCGCCGTCATGGGCCGAATCAGCTATTATAACTTTGTGCGACGGTCTTCATTTCTGTTTCTGTCCGGCATCGTAGGCCTCTTCCTCAGCCTGACCGGCTGTTACGGCGGCAGCCGCCCGCCCCGCATCGGGACGCCGGCCCCGGACTTCACCGTCCAGGACAGCGACCGCAAGGTCAGCCTCGACGAATTTCGCGGCAAGGTGGTCGTGCTGAATTTCTGGGCCACCTGGTGCCCGCCCTGCATTGAAGAGATGCCATCGCTGGTGGAGATGCAGCAGAGGATGAAAGCAAAAGGCGTCGAAGTATTTGCCGTCAGCGTCGATGCCGACCAGGGCGCATACCAGGATTTTCTGAAGGCGCACAAAGTAAACCTGCTTACCGTGCGCGATCCCGACCAGAAGAGCAATAATCTTTACGGGACTTTCAAGTTTCCCGAGACCTACATCATCGACCGCCAGGGCGTTTTGCGCAGGAAATTTATCGGCGCCGTGGACTGGGGCACACCCGAGATCCTCGACTATCTGGCCAAACTCTAGAACCTACTGCCAACGATCCACGTAGCCTTGCGGTGGACGAGAACCTGTTCTTCCATCGCTTGTGGAGCATGGTTGTTGTACTCTGGCCATTGTCATCGAATGAAATGAGAACGCTCGCGGTTAGAACGAAATTTCTGCTCCCGGGCTTCCTTTGCTGTCTTGCGATTTCTTGCGCTGACGCGAGAGCTGACGCGCGCAAGGATCTCGAGGGCACTTTGCGGAGAATCTACGAACACAAGTTTCTCTCGCTCAAAACTCCGTATGCAGCAGATATGTTGCAGTTCGATTCGCAAGGCAAAGTAGTTGGTGCGGCGGTGGCGCGTCCGTGGTCGACTTGCGGGATGCTTCAAGTTGAAAAGCTTGCTTTGGCTCAAGGGCGCGTGGAAATCAGCGGTAAACGGGTGATTCTTGCGCTGCGCTCGACCAAAACAGGTTTGGGGGTCATTCCGCTGGTTACGGACAGAGGGATACGAATCAGGATTGACTTGCCCGCTTCGCCCTCGGACACTCCTCAGGTAAACCAAACTCTCTCCAAGGTCTTCGACGGGGTCAACCTGCTCCAGAGGGTAGCTGCCTACTGGAAACCAAAAGTTGACCTGGCAGGCGCCGACCCTGTAGGCGAGATGAAAATTCTTCTTGATCGAGCCCCAAACACGATTGTGGCCGAATTGGAGGGAGGACGGCCCGTTTACCTGGTGAATCCTGGCGTCGTGGACCCACCGAAGGTGACCTACCAGCCAGACCCTGAGTACACGGAGAGTGCACGACACAAACGAGTGGAAGGCACGACAATCATCCTGGTTGTCGTGAATGAAAAAGGGTTCCCGGAAATCTTGGAGATCACGAAAGGGTTTGATGAGGGCTTGGACCTCCGCGCACTGACAGCCGTTGCTGGCTGGATCTTCAAGCCCGCAATAAGGAACGGAGAACCTGTAGCGGTGCTGATTAACGTAGAAGTTGCTTTTCGTCTGTACTGAAATCCTTCCGCCCTTGCCTCGGTTCATTTAATAGATAGCTGAGTGATGATGAAACCAGCCCCGATGCCGTCGTGTTTGTCTTCTACAATGCCTAGGTGCAAACCTGGGACGTCATCATCATCGGCGGCGGGATCATTGGGCTCTCGCTCGCGATCGCGTTGCGCAAGCGCGGTGTCACCGTCCTGGTAGTGGAACGCGGAGAGCCGGGGCAGGAGGCATCGCACGCGGCCGCCGGCATGCTGGCCGACTTCCCGCTCGAAACTCCGCCCGCGCTTCAATTCCTCGCCAGCGCCAGCGCGCTTATGTATCCCGAGTTCGTGCATGAACTGCAGGACGAATCCGGTTTGAAGGTTGATCTGCGCGACCAGGGAGCAATTTTTTTCGCCACGCCGCAGCAACTTGAGGAGCACCCCAGCCTCATGACGGACTGCCCGCTTCCCGCAACGCTGGCTGAACTCGAGCCCGCGCTCGTTCCTTTAAACCTGTGCCCGGTTTATCTGAAGGAACGCAGCGTGGATCCGCGCGCACTCACTGCAGCCGCGCTGAAAGCCGCCCGCCATCGCGGGGTGGACATTGCTTCCGGGACGGCCGTCACCGAGGTGCTTCTGGCGGATGGGAGCGTAACCGGAGTGGGAACAGGCAGAAGCAGCTATTCGGCTTCCGTGGTTGTGAACTGTGCGGGAGCATGGGCAGGACAGTTACCGCCGCTGCAATTCCCGACTCGCCCGGTCAAAGGACAGATGCTGTCGCTGGTGGGGGCATCGCGCGACCTGGTTCGTCACGTCATCCGCGCTCCCGAAATCTATCTGGTGCCGCGCACCGATGGCCGCATCCTGGTGGGCGCGACCCTCGAAGAGGCGGGATACGACAAGCGCATCGACGCACCCACGATCCAGCGCATGCAGCAGGCGGCGATCCGCCTGGTTCCTGCTCTCGCCCAGGCGCGCATGCTCGAGGCCTGGGCAGGATTGCGGCCGGGTTCTCCCGATAACCTGCCTATGATGGGGGCCACTCGAATACCTGGCTACTTCGTCGCGACCGGTCACTTTCGCGATGGCATCCTGCTCACGCCGGTCACCGCGCAAGTGATGGCACAGCTGATCACGGGTGGCCAACCAGAATATGATGTCTCGCCGTTTTCTCCGGCACGCTTTCAGAACTGATGAGCACCGCCCTTCCCATCTCGGCCGACGAAATCAGAGAGCACTATGACTCTCTCGCCTTCATCTATCGCACCTTCTGGGGCGACCACATTCATCACGGCCTGTTTCTGGACAACGAGGGGCCCGCGGAGGCGCAGGTCCGCATGCTGGAGTACTGCATCAACCTGCTCGGCCTGCCTCCCGGTGCTCGCGTCCTCGACGTGGGCTGTGGTCACGGCGGCACTCTGATTCACCTGGCGCGGTCACAGTCGTGCTCGGGGATGGGCCTTACCCTCAGTCCCAAGCAGGCCAGGCTGGCCCGCGAGCACGCGGCCAAGGCAGGAGTTGAGCGCTTTTTGACTTTTGAAGTCGGCAACGCCGACTTGTTCCACTTCCCTGCCTCAGCGTTCGATCTGGTGTGGACGATGGAATCTTCCGAGCACTTTGCCGACAAGTCGCGCTACTTCGCGAATGTGGCACGCACTCTCCGTCCCGGTGGCCAACTGCTGGTGGTGGCGTGGACGGGCGCGATGGATCGTTCCCCGGTGCGTGACGTCGCCCGGGCATTTCTTTGTCCGGAATTGTGGACAGCGGAACAATACCAGTCCGCAATTGAGTCCGCCGGAATGCGAGTGCGGCATCGCGAAGACCTCACGTCAAAAATCGTACGCACCTGGGAGATCTGTCAGGAACGCGCCCGCGCCGCCAGCATCGCCGTAAAGCTATTGCCCCGCACAGCGCGGGAATTCGTGGAAGGTATTGACATCATTCTCGATGCCTACCGCTCCGGCGATCTGACCTACACGGTTCTGGTCGCGGCGAAATAGCCTTTCGTAGCGCCGGCATCTTGCCGGCTGTCCTGAGGGCATCCTGCCCTCAGGGTTCTGCCGCGAACGTGATGGAGAAAGCTAAAGGTCGGTTTTTCTTAAATAGCGTGATTAGGACACTACCGTGAAGGTCGTCTTCGGGGCTGCGAGCCAGTCCTTCGCCGGTGCAGGCGAGATGCCCGCACGACAGCCGGCGCCGGACGCCCGCGCTGCACCGCGTCGCATTCGATCCCCAGCCGCAGAGCGGCGCAAGAATGCAGCCCGGGGCGCAAACCCCGGGTTGAGAACGCGAAAGACCAAGCCCTGAAGGGGCGAAAGAGACCGGCTCCGGAAACTCCATCCACATTCACATCACGCGCAGTCGGCTATACTTAAGAAGGTTTTCCTTCAGAAAGGCACTGCCCATGGCCTCTCCCGCAGTCGATTACGCCCGTGGCAATCAGCAGCGTTTCCTCAACGAACTGAAAGACCTGCTGCGCATCCCCAGCATCAGCACGCTGCATGAGCACAAGTTCGACGTACAGAAAGCGGCTGAATTTGTGGCGGCCGAACTTCGGCGCATCGGCCTCGAGCACGTCGAAGCTATTCCGACCAAGGGCCATCCGCTGGTCTATGCCGACTGGCTCCACGCTCCCAGCAAGCCGACCGTGCTGTGCTACGCGCATTACGACGTACAGCCGCCCGACCCGCTCGACGAGTGGGTATCTCCGCCGTTCGAGCCCACCGAGCGCAACAACAACATTTACGCTCGCGGCGCAGTCGATGACAAAGGCCAGCTATGGATGGAAATCAAGGCCATCGAGGCCCTGATGAAGGGCCACAACGGGACGTTGCCTTTGAACGTCAAGTTCATCATCGAAGGCGAAGAAGAAGTTGGCGGCGAATCGATCGCTGCCTATGTGCGCAAGGAAAAGGCAAAGCTGAAGGCTGATTTCGCCCTGGTCTGCGACACTGAACTTTTTGCGCCCGATCTACCCACCCTGTGCGTGGGACTGCGCGGCCTGGTCTATACCGAAATTGAAGCGGTGGGAGCGAAAACGGACCTGCACTCCGGCATGTATGGCGGTGCTGCGCCCAATCCATTTTTTGGCTTGATCGAGATCATCAGCAAACTGAAAGACGCGAAGGGCAAAGTTTTGATCCCGGGCTTTTACAAAAATGTGAAAGCGCCCAGCAAAGAGGAACTGAAGGCATGGAAGCGTCTGCCCTTCAACGTCGAGCACTATCGCAAGACGGAAGTTGGTTCGACGGTGCTCACGGGCGAACCCGGCTACTCGGTTCTCTACCGTACCTGGGCACGTCCAACGCTCGAAGTGCACGGCATGCCGGGAGGATTTGTCGCTCCGGGCGCGAAGACCGTGATTCCGGCCAAGGCCTCGGCCAAGGTTTCCATGCGCCTGGTGCCCAACCAGGATCCGGACGATATTCTCAAGCGTTACAAGAACTACGTGAAGAAGCTGACGCCCAAGGGCATTCAAACCAGCATCAAGGTGTGGAGCAAGGGTCCGGCGTGCGTGGTTGGCACCGACAACAAATACATCAAGGCCGCCACTGAAGCCATGCACGACGTCTTCAAAAAAGAGACTGTCTTCATCCGCTCCGGCGGTTCGATTCCCATCGTCACCGATTTCCAGGACGTGCTGAAGATCCCGTCGGTGATGATGGGTTTCGGCTTGCCCGACGACAACCTGCACGCGCCCAATGAAAAGTTTCACATCCCGAACTTCTATCGCGGGATCGAATCGATCTGTCTGTTCTTCGAAAAGCTGGGCGGATAGCTATGACCACGTAGGGGCGGGTGCCCTCCACCCGCCCGGACGAGGGCGTCCGGGCCTACATGTTTTATGCCGATATCGCGCTGGGAAACCGCGTCTGAAAATCGAGAAGGCCGACCCATTCCGGCGTGATGGTGATACGCACCATACTCGAAACCAGGGTACGAAGCTGGGCCATCCAGGCCTCTCTCACGGCGGGCTCGAAGTAGCGTTCTGCGCACGCGGCATACTCCGGCACAATTCCATCCACGGTTTCCAGGCGCGCGGTGCCGCGTATGAGCAGCACCTTGTGAGGGAAATCGTTGTCGTCGATGGTGAGCGACACTTTTGGATTCCTGGCCAGGGCCTTCAGCTTCGGCGCCTTGGGGGGCGTTCCCATGACAATCTCCCGTCCGTTCCAGTGAAACCAGATGGGAACCACTCTGGGCGTGCCGTCAGTCCAGACGTAGGCCAGGCGGGCCGGGATCTTCGAGTGCAAAAGTTCCTGCGACGCCGGATGCTGCAGAAGGGAGAGATCTCCCTGTTTGATGGTCATGAGTGCCTCTTTCGCGCCGACGAAGCCATGCGGTGCTCAGGACGATCGCGAGCCTGCCGAATTGTCGGGCAGGCAGGATTCTGAGCTTGTTGCCGGGCCTGGTCAAGTGCTGTGGTCGCCATCCGCGGCCTCTCCTTTGGGTACTTCGAGAATCGCTGGCGGCTTTTGCGGTTAAGCCTGCGCCGCGCCGGCGTTGTCTTTGCCCTCCGGTTGGGTGTAGGCTGATTGTGCTCTCGCGCTTCTCCCCTCCTTCGTCTTTCCCTGCTGAATTTACATCCTGTTGCTGCATTATGTGTTCAATCTGACGTGGTTGCTCCTAAGGCCATACCAGATATAGTGTTTTGGTGCTTGACCCCGGTACGATTTCGCCGTTACAGTAGCTCTAATTTGTGCCTCGCCGACTCCAGCCTGGGCGGCGCTCACCAGAGCGATGTATTGGAGGAATCCAATTAATCAACCCGGCTGATGATGCTCGCATGCACCACCGATAGCAGTGAGAGTCACGCGGGCGAGGGCGCCCGCGCCACACAGAACACACATAACCTCGGCAGCCCTAAGGAGTAGAAGTTGCTCAAACTTAAACGGCTCCAGATTCTTGGATTCAAATCGTTCTGCGACCGCACCGAACTCAAGTTTCACGGGGACGGCGTGGCGGCCATCATCGGCCCTAACGGTTGCGGCAAGTCCAACATCGCCGACGCCATCTCGTGGGTGCTGGGCGAGCAATCGGCCAAGACCCTGCGTGGCTCGCGCATGGAAGACGTGATCTTTGCCGGCACCCGCGACCGCAAGCCTACGGGCATGGCCGAGGTGTCGCTCACGCTGATTGATCCCGAGGTGTACGACGGGGTCGATGCCAACGAACCTACCGAGGTCGAAATCCAGGACGAAATGCCCCGCCCGGTCGAAGACTGGGACGAAGCCGAAGTTCGCGCCGAAGCCGCGGAAGAGACCGAGCGCCTGACCGAAGAGGCACGGCCGGGGAAAGTCGAAGAGAACGGAGAGACGAGCGCCCCGCCCGTCCCGCCGGGCGAGGACGCCCGGGCCTCCATAGAATCGGAAGCGGCCGTGACCGGACCCCAAGTCGTGCTTAAGATTCGCCGCCGACAGTTCAAGCAACAGTTTAAGGCTGGGGAGATCGTGGTCAACCGCCGCCTGTTTCGCAGCGGCGAGAGCGAGTATCTGCTGAACGGCAAGTTGTGCCGCCTGCGCGATATTCAGGAATTGTTCATGGGGACCGGATTGGGGCCGGAGTCCTACGCTTTGATCGAGCAGGGACGCATCGGGCAGATCCTGAGCAGCCGTCCCACCGACCGCCGCGCCATCATTGAAGAAGCGGCCGGCATTACCAAGTTCAAGACCAAGAAGCGCCTGGCTGAAGCACGTCTCGAAGATGCCAAGCAGAACCTGGCCCGCGTGAATGACATCTTCGACGAAGTCACGCGGCAGATGAATTCGCTCAAGCGCCAGGCTTCCAAGGCCGAGCGTTACGCCAAGTTGCGCGAGGAGATGCGGGCCAAGCTGCGCCTGGTGCTGGCCAGCAAGTTCGCTCACCTCGAGCAGGAGAGCGCAGCTCTCGACGCGCAGATCAATTCGATTTCGGAAGAAATGCGCCAACAGGCCGAGACCGTTCAGCGGGCCGAGTCCGAGCATGCGGAACGTACCCAGCGCGGTTACGCCATCGAGGCCGAAGTGCGGGAGAACCGCGAGCGCCTGAGCCAGCTCAAGCTGGAGTCTGACCGCGCTCTGGCGCAGCGGCGTCATAACGAGGAGCGCTGCGCGGAACTGGTGACCCGCGCGGAGGCATCGGAGGCCGAACTGGCGCAGGCCCAGCAGCGACTGGCGGCACTGGCGGCGGAACGCGACTCCAATCGTCAGATTCTGGATTCGGCCGCGGGCGATCTGGCCGCAGCGCAACAGGAGTTGGCCCAGAGTCAGCAGGAGTCCACCGCCACGGCCCAGGCCTTGGCTGAACTGGAGCGTCAGCAGGAACAATCGCGGGTCGCGATCGTGGAGGCGGTTGCGGCCGCGTCCGCTCTGCGCAATCAGCACACCCAGGTAGAAGAACGCCTGGCCGGAGTCGATCGCGAGGCGCAGCGTCTGCAATCTGAAATGACCACGGCCAATTCTCAGATGGAAGCCTTTGGAGGCCAGCGCGGCCAGTTGGGACTGGAATTTGAAAGCGTGTCCCAGCGGGTTTCCGGACTCACCGAGGAACTACGCCAGACGCGGCAAGCTCTCGATTCCCGCCGCCACGAGGAGTCTGAAGCCAAGAACCACCTGGACAGCCTGCGCGCCGAGTACGCCTCCGCCATCGGCAAGAAGGGTTCGCTCGAAGCAGTGATCGCAGAACACGGATACTCCACCGAGTCCGTGCGCCGTCTTTTTCAATCGGGAGTAATGCAGGGTGGAATGGCTCCCGCGGGTGTCCTGGCCGATTTCCTCGAAGTGGAAACCCGCTACGAAGGTGTCGTCGAAGACTTCCTGCGCGATGAACTCAACTACATCGTGGTGAAATCGTGGGACGCCGCAGATGAAGGCTTGCGCCTGCTCCGCACCGATGTGGATGGCCGGGCCACCTTCCTGGTGCATCCGGAGGATTCGCAAGCGAAGTTTTCTTTTGCGATTGACGAAAACGCTCACCAGGTGCAGCCCGAGCGGCCCATCGTCCCGCTGAAGAATGCGATTCGCGTGCTCAACGGCTTTGGCCGTTCGCTGGAAGTCATCCTGCCTAAACTGCGCGATGGCTATATCGTCCCCGACCCGACCTTCGCCCGCGAGCTGGCTCTCGAAAACCCCGATGCCTTCTTTCTCTCGCAGTCGGGTGAATGCTTCCACAACGTCACCGTGACCGGCGGCAGGCAGCGCGCGGAGGGACCGCTCTCCATGAAACGCGAACTGCGCGATGTGCTGCGCCAGCTCGGAGAACTGGAACAGGGGCTGCGCCACGAAGAAATGCGCGTGCTCACTCTGGGCCGCGAAATCAAGGACCTCACTTCCCTGCTCGACCGGCTCGAAAACGAAAAGCGCGAGGCGGAAAAACAGGCCATGACCTCCGGCCACTTGCTGCAACAACTCGAATCCGAGTTCACGCGGGCCGGCGAACGCCTGCACACCTCCCGGCAGGAACTGCACCGGCTGGAAGCGGAGCGCACGGAAAAAGGATCGCTGCTCGATGAACTGCGGATGCAGATTGCCGCAGCCGAGCAACAGCGCGTGGAGCGAGAACATTTCGCGGCGGCAGGACAGGAGCAACTCTCCAGCCTGCGCGAGCGCCGCGACCAGGCCGCGCAGGACGCGTCGCAACGGCTGGCCCGGGTGGCTACCCTCGAAGAGCGGCATCGCAGCGCTACCGTCGGCCTGGAGCGTATCGAATTGCTGGTTACTGAAATGATCGAGCGGGTAGTAGCGCTGCGCCTGCAAATCGAATCCTCGGCCGCGGAGAAATTGCGGCGCGAGACCGAGAACCAGGAGATCGCCGTCCGCCTGGTGGATTTCGATGCCGAGCGCAATGCCTGTGAAACCCGCGACGGCCTGCTGCAGGTCGAGTCGGAACAGGTCCGCGCCCGCCTGTCGGAGATTGATCAGGCCCTGCATCAGGCCCGCCAGTTGCTCGACCAGTTGCGTGACCGTCGCGCTGACCTTTCCGCAGCCGCAGCCAAGCTACAGTCTGACGGGCAGTACATGGCCGAGACCTGCCTGAACGAACTCGGTGTTCAACGCCACGAACTGATGGCGGACATGACCATCTCCATCGTCCGCGATGAACAGCTCACCGTCGAAGACCAGATCTACCGCGACATGCGCACCCGCCTGGATGCCATGGGTCCGGTCAACATGATGGCTCTCGAGGAATACAAGGAAACCGCCGAACGCCACGCCTTCCTCGAGACCCAGAGAAAAGATCTCTACGACTCGATCGAGAACACCCAGGCCACCATCAAAGAGATTGACACCTTCTCCCGGCAGAAATTTGAAGAGGCCTTCCACAAGATCAACGAGAACTTCCAGGCCACCTTCCGCAAGCTGTTTGGCGGCGGCCAGGGCTTCATGCGGCTCACCGACGAGGAAAACAGCGCGGAGAGCGGCATTGACGTGGTGGCTTCGCCTCCGGGGAAGAAACTGCAGAACGTGTTGCTGCTCTCCGGCGGCGAGAAGGCCCTGACCGCGCTGGCCCTGCTGGTCGGCATCTTCCAGTATCAGCCCAGCCCATTCTGCATTCTCGACGAAGTGGACGCCCCGCTCGACGAGGCCAACATCGGCCGTTTCACCGAACTGGTGAAAGAGATGAGCATCCAGACCCAGTTCGTGCTCATCACCCACAGCAAAAAGACCATGAGCATCGCGCCCGTGCTTTACGGCGTAACCATGCAGGAGCCGGGAGTTTCCAAGCTGGTGTCCGTCCGCTTCGGAGCCACAGCGTAGCCCTGTCATGCTGAGCGGAGCCTATGCGGTCGCAAGCGACCGCATAGGCGGAGTCGAAGCACCCCTACCCTCTTCCATGCGCTGCATTTGAGAATGCTGCCAAATTCCCTGCGCCGAAACGTTCAGTAGCACAGTAGGGGTCCTTCGACTTCGCAACCCTGCGCTAACGCAGGGTTGGCTTCGCTCAGGATGACAGCACACGACTAGCGCGTGTCGATCGTCTTTCCCTGTTCGACAAACATCTGCATCCAGCCGAGCACCCGGATCCAGCCATCACCGTGGCCCTTAGCCTGTGCGATGTTGCCGGCAAATCCATCGTGGCGAATCTTCACGAACGTGCCCGTCCCGGCCTTTTTGGGCCCGGTATGGTGCAGGTTGTGGACCCCGCGCGCTTCCAATTCCCAGCGAACCACGGTTCTCAACGCAGGAGAGTAACTTGCAATCCAGGTGTGAACCAGGAGGCGAGGTCGGTCAATCTCCAGGTACTCACCTTCCACTCGAAAGGTAGCTCCGTCGGCGCCCACGCCGTCGCTTTGCCACTTGCCCCCGGGGCGCAGGTCGGCTTTCCACTGCGTGACGCGATACAGACCCTGTTGTCCCCACCACAACGGCATCTGCTGGGGATCAGTGATTGCCTGAAATACTCGCTCCGGCGAAGCGGCAATAAACACTTCCGCGAGAACAGCGTCGTTGTCGGGAGTAACTGCGGCAGTGGCCATGATCTTTCTCCTGGTTCTCTATGCGCAATGTTTTCGCAGTTTTTCCAGCACGCCTGGCCAGCCACCCGCGTAATCCTTGCGGACCATCGGCTCGTTGGCAAGGCCGCTGTGCGTGACTTTCACCCGGGTGCCGGTGCTGGTTGCCGATAACTCCCAGCGCGCCGTGGACGGCCGCTCCGGATGTTCGTGCCAGTTCCCCAGCCACGTGTAGGCCAACACGCGCGGAGGATCGAACTCCGTGATCTCTCCGTGCGCCTTAAAGTCGCGTACTCCGTTTAACACCTTCTTCCGGCTGGGATCAGTCAGCTCGTATCGCCATTTGCCACCCGGACGCGCGTCCATCTCCCAAAGAGCCCCTTTGGGAGTACCGACCCACCAGAGCATCAGTTGGGCCGGATCGGTCAGCGCCTGAAAGACGCGCTCCGGAGGGGCAGCGATTTCGATTTCGGTGACGATCGCATCCTGGTCGGGTGTAATTTGAGATACCGGCATCATCGTCATAAGTTTTATCCTCAACCCTTAAATGGAGGACGGGCGTCCCGCCCGTCCCCGCGGATAGCCGTTAGTTCTTGCGCCGCAAATCAAAAACTTCCTTCATCTCCTTGCCGTGGTCGTTGTACACCCACTCTTCGGTGTGGTGATTAGCGTCCGGCATCGAGATGACCAGGCGATGCATGTGCGCGGCGTCGGGAGTGGCAACATTGGTGGCATCGAGAAAAGAAAAAGTGAACGTCTTGCCGTCGGGCGAAGCGCTGGCCACCATGCGAGGCTGGTTGCCCGCACTGCAATAGTGGGTCATCAGCAGACGGTCGCCGTCGAGATGGAACATGGTGATCATGTCGTCTTTACCTTTGATTTCGCTCATCAGCGCGGATCCGCCCGCCGTCAGGCGATAATCCACCTCGACCGGCTGGCCGTTCTTCACGGTTCCCTCCCAGGTCCCGTCCAGCGCCTTGAGTTCTTCGAAAGACTTCTGCGCCGCCGACGCAGCAAAGGCGGCAGTGGCGGCCAGCACAAACAGCAGAGTGATTGCGATACGGAGTGGTTTCATGTTCAACTTCCTCCTCGTTAGATCGGTCGCGAGGACCGTGGTTGATGTTGCAAGGTTCTATTACTCTTTCGCTTTCGAACGTTTAACGCTGTCTGGTCTCCCACCCCCGGGCCGGCGGTTTCCCGGGCATGCTCGGCTTCGACAAACGCCTTCAGGCTGTTCAGATTGGCCTGCCAGAAGACTCGGTACTGCTGCAGCCAGGAGTCCACTGCCTTCAGCGGTTCCGGGTTGAGCTGGTAAAGGCGATGCCGCCCTTCGCGTTTCTCCTGCACCAGGTGGGCGCGGCGCAGCAGACGCAGGTGTTTGGAAATCGCGGGCCGCGAGACCGGAAAGGCCCGCGCAATCTGCCCCGCCGGCTGGATGCCCTGCCGCAACAGGTCGAGCACGGCCCGCCGGGTGGGGTCAGCCAGAGCGTGGAAGGCAGCTTCCGGTGAATATGTAACCGAACGGTTCCGCATAATGCGTAACCATAGCGTTACAGATAAAAGTTGTCAACAGGAATTCTGGGGCCCGGTCTGTGTCTTACTCCATGCTAGAATGTAAGCTATGTTACGTCGGATCACTACTGTAAGCAGCAAAGGCCAGTTCGTCATTCCCGCGGAGATTCGGGCTTGCCTTCGGATTGAACCCGGAACTCGAATCTCGGTCGCGGTGGAAGACTCCAGAATCGTGCTCGAGCCCGTTTCCAAAGCCCTGGTCGAGAAGACACGAGGGATGTTGAAGGGTGGACCTTCGCTCTCGGCCGCCTTGAAAAAAGAGCGCCGGAAGGACAAATGGTAAGCTACGTCCTCGACGCCAGCGCGGTGCTGCGCTATCTGGACGACGAGGCTGGTTCGGATCGGGTTGCTGAGATCATCGAGTCGCACCTTGCCGGAACCTGCTCGGCGATCCTATCGGCGGTTCACTGGGGCGAGATCGCGGGAGTGACCTGCAAGTTTCATGGCCGGTCCACCATGGACCGGGTTCTGACGCGTCTCGAAGCCTTCGGATTTGAGATGGTGCCGGTGAACCCGGAACGCGCCGTTCGGGCTTCGCTTATCAAGCTCAACAGAAAGATTCCTTACGTAGATGCTTTCGGAGTGGAACTGGCAGCCGAATCTTCCGATCGCATTCTGGTAACGGCTGATTTTGATCTGAAACCCGCGATTAAGGACGTCAAGGTTGAGTTCCTGCCCCGCAAGTGACTATCCGTTTGGTCCAGGTCTCGGGCCGCCGGGTGCGAACCAGAACTACTCTTGGTGGCCGTTATTCACAAGATCCAGAAAGGCGCGGTGCACGCGGGTATCTTCGGAGAGCTCAGGATGAAAGGTCGCCGCCATCGCCTTTCCCTGCCGGACGGCCACGGGATCGCTGCCTTCGGTTGCGATAACTTCGACGCCTGGACCAATGCGCTCGATCCTGGGCGCGCGGATGAAGACCATCTCGATCGGTGACTCGCCCAGCTTGCCTTGGCGAATCGAACTGTCCACCTGGCGGCCGTAGGCATTGCGCCGGATTCCGATATCGAGCGCGCCAAGTCCCGCCTGCTTGGGATTCTCCACTTCCCTGGCCAGCAGGATGGCACCCGCGCAAGTTCCAAAGGTAGGTTTGGCGCGGGCAAACTGCTTTAGTTTCTCGAAACCAGCTTCGCCCAGGAGCTTGAGAAATGTGCCTGACTCGCCGCCGGGGATCACCAGGCCGTCGATTTTGTCCAACTCCTCGGGCTTCTTCACCAACACAACTTCGGCACCCAGCTCTTCGAGCCGCTTGCGGTGGGCACCGAAATCCCCTTGCAGGGCGAGCACTCCAATTCTCATGTCAGTGTGTTTATCGGCGCCGTCAACTGTAGCGCCGGCATCCTGCCGGCTGTCGGGAGGGCATCTTGCCCTCCCAGCGCGGGCGAGGCGCCCCGGCGACCACCGCGGGACGGCGCCGCTACCAGCCCCGCGTCTGCAGCATGTGGGCTTCGTCCAGCCCCGACACGGCCAGGCCCTTCATTGCTCCCGTCAGATTCTCGCTGACTTCAAGTAATACTTTAGGATCGTTGAAGTGGGTGGCGGCCAGCACGATCGCCTTGGCCCGCTTCTCGGCTTCTTCAGGATCAGCGAAGGTGGTGGAATCCTGCATGAATATGCCGGAGCCGACGAACACCGACTCCGCGCCCAGCTGCATCACCAGCGCCGCGTCGGCTGGAGTGGCGATTCCGCCCGCCGAGAAATTTGGCACGGGCAGCTTTCCGGCCTTGGCCACCATCCGCACCAGTTCGTAAGGCGCCTGGTGTTCTTTGGCTTTAGCGTAGAGCTCTTCTTCGCCCAGGACGGTCAGGATTCTCATCTCCTGCACAATCTGGCGCATGTGTTTTACGGCATGGACCACGTCGCCAGTGCCGGCCTCTCCCTTGGTACGAATCATGGCCGCGCCTTCGGCGATTCGGCGCAGGGCTTCGCCCAGATTGCGCGCGCCGCACACGAACGGAACGGTGAAGGCATGCTTGTCCACGTGATGCGCCTCGTCGGCTGGGGTCAGGACTTCGGATTCGTCAATGTAGTCCACGCCCAGCTCCTGAAGGATCTGCGCTTCCGCAAAGTGCCCGATGCGGCATTTGGCCATCACGGGAATGGAAACTGCAGCCATGATCTCGCGAATCTTCTTGGGCGAGGCCATACGCGCCACGCCGCCTTCGGCGCGAATCTGTGCCGGGACCCGCTCCAGCGCCATGACCGAAACCGCTCCCGCCTTCTCGGCGATGACGGCCTGCTCGGCGTTGATGACGTCCATGATGACGCCGCCCTTCAGCATTTCCGCTAAACCGGTTTTCAGACGCAAGCTGGTTGAACTGCCATTGTTCTGCGACATGAAGCATCTCCTCATTGGTTGTGACCCTAAGAGTAGACTAGCCCCTGGATTGGACTTGTCATAAGGTCCATTTACGCTATTCTGTACATACCAATTGAAAGCGTCGTTGGTCCTTGGTCATTGGTCAAGGTCAAAATCCCACGACCAAAGGCCAACGACCATCGACCAACGACGGGTTCATGCCCAAACAGACCACATCCCTGCCTTTGAGCCTTCCGTCTCCTCCTTCGGGAACGCCGCTCTACCGCTGGTTCTATGACGAACTGCGCTCCGCCATCCTCGAGGGGCGGATCGTGCCCGGCGCACGCCTTCCCGCTACGCGGGACCTGGCAAATGAATACCGGCTCTCACGCGCCACGGTGGTGACTGCGTTTGAGCAACTGAGGTCCGAGGGCTACGTGGAAGGCAAAGTCGGCGCGGGTACTTACGTCAGTGAGGTCCTGCCGGACGATCTGCTTCAGGTGGCCCGCACCAGCGCAGGCAAGGCCGCCGGTCCCCGCCGAGTGGATTGGTCGGCATACGCACACCGTCTGCCGATGGCTCCAGGGGGCAAACCAGGCATCACCCGTGCCTTTCGCGCCAACCAGGCCGCCCTCGACGTGTTTCCCACTACGCTGTGGGCCCAGGTAGTCGGTCGTCGCTTGCGACGCGCATCGGCGCAATTGTTGTCCGGCGGCGAGGCGCTGGGATACCGTCCCCTGCGCCAAGCGGTGGCCGCATATCTGAATACCTCACGGGGCGTGAAGTGCTCCGACTGCGCAGGTGCTGATCATTTCCGGAGTGCAGGAAGCGTTGGAGCGCGCCGCCCATCTGCTGCTCGATCCCGGAGACGCGGTATGGACGGAAGACCCCGGTTATCCCGGTGCTGCCACTGTGTTCCGGGCCGTGGGCGCTCAGGTTCGCCCGGTTCCTGTGGATGCTGAAGGCCTGGACCTGGAGTGGGGACGGCGGCGCTGGAGCAATGCCAAGCTGATCTACGTAACGCCGGCCCACCAGTTCCCCCTGGGCGTGACGATGAGCCTGCGCCGCCGGTTGGCCCTGCTGGAATGGGCGCGACGCTCGCGCACCCTGATCTTCGAAGACGACTACGACAGCGAGTATCGCTACCAGGGCCGACCCATCCCCGCTCTTCAGGGACTCGATCGCGCCGGCGTGGTCATTTATGCCGGCACCTTCAACGAAGTTTTATTTCCCGCCCTGCGCCTGGCCTATCTGGTGGTGCCGCCCGGCATGGTGGACCGCTTTGCTGCCGCGCAGGCGGTCAGCATGCGTCATGCGCCATTGCTCGACCAGGCCGCGCTTTGCGACTTCATCATTGAGGGACATTTCGCACGCCACATTCGCCGCATGCGCGAGCTTTATTCTGAAAGGCTTGCAGTATTTCTGGAATCGTACCGCTCCCGTCTGGACGGGCTGCTGGAAATTCCTGACATAGAGGCCGGCCTGCAAACTGTGGGCTGGCTGGCGCCGGGCGTCTCTGCGGATCGTGCTGCCGAAGAGGCGGGCAGGCGCGAGGTCGAAGTCATACCTCTGAATCGCTATTCCTCCCGCCGCTTGGCCCGGCAAGGGTTGCTTCTTGGTTTTGCCGCGGTAGATGCGCGCGAGTTGCGGCGCGGGGTGGAGCAACTGGGGCGGGCGCTGGAAAGTTGCCGGCGCGAGCAGCGCTAGATTGAAGATTGTTTGATGAAAGCTTGCGGAGCTTTGCTCCGCCGCACGGGCGGGACGCCCGCGCCCACATTTACTTCATGAACCTTGCGAACCTTCGCGGATCGATGGCGATAAACAGCGCCCGGCCGCGGGCCAGCACTTCGCCCTTCTGATTCAGGATCTCGCCCACGTTCACGTGCTTGCGTCCGCGCACGCTGACCTCGCGCGACTCCACGCGCAGGGGTTGGTTGAGCGGCACGGGCCGCAGGTAGTCCACCGTCATCTGTGAAGTCAGCGCGATGACCTGGCGCAGCTTATTCACTTTGCCCATGGCCTCATCGAGAATGGTGGCGATGATGCCGCCATGGCAGTGTCCCGGAGGGCCGCTGTAGCGATCATCCAGGCGGAAGCGGCAGACGAACACCCGGCGTTGCTTGTCGAGGGTAAATTTCAAGTGCATGCCGGCTGCGTTGTCCGGTCCGCAGGCAAAACATTTGTTCTTCGGCAAACGGAGTCCACGGATATCGTGGCCGCGACCGTGAGATTTCCTGGGCATAGGCCAGAGATTTTATACCGCGCCCGCGCAGTCTCCGTCTTTCCCTGTGTCCTCCGTGTCCTCCGTGGTTAGCGCTCTCACTGAGGCTTGCGCCGCTTACGTGGGGCTGTGATAGACTTCCGGCGATCCGCAGAAGTATTTTTGATTCATCCGAATCGCTGTCCGCATTCCATGACCTTCAGGAGGTCTGGTAGATGGGTCTCGCTCTGCTCGCGATTATCTGGCTGATCACCTTCTTCAGTACCTACTTCTTTGTCGCCAAAACCTGGTGGCTGCCCCACGGCGCCTCCACCGCAGCCGCCTTTATCGATAATCAGTTCGCCTTGACGTATGTCCTGATGGGAATCGTATTTGTGGCCGCGCAAGGGGCGCTCGGATTGTTCGTTTGGCAATATCGCGAACGGCCCGACTCCAAGAAGGTCGAGTATTCGCACGGCAACACCAAGCTCGAAGTGCTGTGGACGGTGCTCACCGCCATTCTCTTCGTGGGGCTGAACCTGATGGGCAGCAACGTATGGGCACGCGAGCGCTTTGCCCCGGCCGAGGCGGGATCGGTCCCGGTGGAAGTAACGGGCATGCAGTTTGCCTGGTACTTCCGCTATCCCGGAGCGGACGGAAAGTTCGGCGCCACCAACCCCACCCTGATGGACCCTTCCGCCGGCAACGAAGCCGCGGTTGGCCTGGACACCAACGACGCAGCCTCGAAAGATGATGTGGTCACCGGCACCATGTACCTGCCTGTCAGCCGCCAGGTGGACCTCAGGCTGCGCGCCGTGGACGTGATCCACAGCTTCTTTGTTCCTAACATGCGCTTCAAGCAGGACGCGGTTCCCGGCCTCGAGATCCACATGCACTTCACGCCCACCGAGATCGGAGACTATGAAATTGCCTGCGCCGAGCTCTGCGGTCTCGGCCATTACAAAATGCACGGCATGCTGAAAGTCGTCAGCCAGGAGGATTTCGACAAATGGCTGGCGGCGCGGGAGGCGGAGAAACAATAATGGTTGCCCAGGATTCTCACGACCACGACGCTCACGGCCCTCACGGAAACGATCCTCACGCGCATGCCATTCACGCGCACGCGGCCCCGACCAGTTTTATTCGGAAATATATTTTCAGCCTGGATCACAAAGTCATCGGGCTGCAATATTACTTTCTGGCGCTGACGGCGGTGTTTGTCGGGATGTTCCTGTCGCTGCTGATGCGCATCCACATGATCTGGCCGACGGCAAATCTGCCGCTGCTTGGCGAAATCCAACCGGAAACCTACCTCAGCCTGCTGACCATGCACGGCACCATCATGGTGTTCTTCGTGCTGACCACGGCGCCCCAGGGTGGATTCGGCAATTACTTTCTGCCCATCCAGATAGGCGCGCCGGACATGGCGTTCCCCGTCCTGAACATGCTTTCGTTCTGGACTACGTTCATCGCGTTCGTGGTGATCCTCGCAGCTTTCTTCGTTACTGGAGGCGCTCCCCTGCACGGCTGGACGGGCTATGCCCCACTCAGCGCACTGCCCAGCGCCGGGCCGGGTGAGCAACTGGGCGCGGATTTGTGGATCGCCAGCATCGCGATTTTCTGCGTGGCGTCACTGATGGGCGCGCTGAACTTCATCACTACCACCCTCGACCTGCGCGCCAAAGGAATGACCATGATGCGCATGCCGCTGACCGTCTGGGCATGGTTCATCACCGCCATTCTCGGCCTGCTGGCGTTCGGCGTCCTGCTTTCGGCCGGCATCCTGCTGCTGCTCGACCGCAACCTCGGCACCAGCTTTTATGTCCCCCTGGTGGTGGTGAATGGCCAGATCATGGGACACAAGGGCGGCTCGCCGTTGCTCTGGCAACACCTGTTCTGGTTCTTCGGACATCCCGAGGTGTACATCGCCATCCTGCCCGGCATGGGCGTGGCTTCACAGCTGCTGTCCACGTTCTCGCGCAAGCCGATCTTCGGATACAAAGCGATGGTGTACGCCATCATGGGCATCGGCTTCCTCGGCTTCATGGTCTGGGGCCATCACATGTTCATGAGCGGCATGAGCCCGTACTCGGCTTTTGCCTTCTCCATCATGACCATGGCCATCGGTGTGCCCTCGGCGATCAAGACCTTTAACTGGCTGGGGACAATTCGCGGCGGGCGGGTGCGTTTTCAGACACCCATGCTCTACGCCATCGGATTCGTTTCCCTCTTCGTCTCTGGCGGACTGAGCGGCCCCTTCCTGGCGCAGCCGGTGCTCGACATTCCCCTGCATGACACTGCCTTTGTGGTCGGACACTTCCACCTGATCATGGGCGTGGCCGCCATCTTCGGCATGTTCGCTGGGACCTACTACTGGTTCCCCAAGATGTTCGGCCGCATGATGAACGAGAAATGGGGACGGGTGCACTTCTTTCTCACGCTCGCGGGAACTTATGCCATCTTTATGCCCATGCATTATCTGGGCATGGCGGCACAACCGCGCCGCTATTCCCAGTTCACCGAGTTGGCCTACCTGCAGCACCTGATTCCGCTGAACAAGTTCATTACCTACGCGGCGATCATTACTATCTCCGCGCAGTTTATCTTTGTGATCAATCTGTTCTGGAGCATGTTCAAGGGGCCGAAGGCGAACGACAATCCGTGGGAAGCGACCACGCTGGAATGGACCACGGCCACGCCGCCTCCACATGACAACTTTGGCGGAAAGACTCCGGTGGTATATCACGGACCGTATGAGTACAGCGTTCCGGGTGCTCCGAAAGATTATGTAATGCAGACGGACCCGGCAACGGTGACGTCGCATTGAAGTAGCGCCGGCATCTTGCCCTCGCCAGCGCGCGGGCGAGACGCCCCCGCGACAGCCGCCGGGACGGCGGCCCTACAAAAGGCAAAATGGCAACGTTTAGTTCAACAGTCACGATTACCGAACCGGTCGTTAAGGATCCCAAGACCGGCCGCGGCAGTGGCGGGACGCGTCCCCCGCTCCCGGGCGGCGGTGGCGGCGATCGCGGCGGCGGTGGCTCATCCGATTATGGCGGGCGCTTGCGCCGTACCCGGCTGGGGCTGATTGTCGGCCTGGTGGCCAGCAGCATGCTGTTCGTGTCGTTTACCAGCGTTTACATCATGCGCCGCGGCCTACCTTCGCTGGACGATCGCACCGGAGCCTATGTCAGCGACTGGCTGCAGGTGAATCTGCCCACTACCCTGCTCCTGGTCAATACGTTCCTGTTGCTGCTCAGCAGCCTTACGGTGGAACTGGCCCGCCGCCAGATCGCGCGCCAGGCGGCATTGGCCCCGGTTCGGTCGATTCCGGGCGTTTCCATTGGGAAGGAACGCAACTTTCCCTGGCTCGGCGCCACCGTCGCCCTCGGTCTGGCTTTCCTGGCCGGGCAATGGATGGCCTGGCGCGAACTGGCGAATCGTGGCTTCTACGTTGCCACCAGCCCCAGCAGTTCGATGGTTTACGTGCTTACCGCGGCGCACGCCATTCACCTGGCCGGAGGTCTGCTGGTATTGCTTTACGCGGGCGCCACCGCATTGCAGCAAAAAGCGGTGGAAGATCGCCGCATTGTTGTTGACGTGACCGCATGGTACTGGCACTTCATGGCGCTGGTGTGGCTTTACATCTTTGCGCTTTTGGAGTTTGTGCGCTGATCGGTAGAGCGGTCGGCATGAATTTTGTCATCCCGACCGGAGCGCAGCGAAGCAAGCGCAGTGGAGGGACCTGTTGTTGCGGGTGCTACCGCAGGCTTTGACATTTGCGATTTGAGAGTACTGGCCGGAACTACATTGGGTTATCGAATCTGAACAGGTGGAAGGCGGAAGCAGGTCCCTCCACTGCGCTTGCTTCGCGCGCTTCGGTCGGGATGACAGGGGGTGCGGAAAACCCCAGGTGCTTCGACATAACTAAGTCAGGGAGACTAACACATGTCTGATGTGGCCTTGCAGCAGGTGCCTGGGGTTTACGAGCCTTCCCTGTTCGGCACCTATTCCAAGAAGATCGGGATGTGGCTGTTCCTGCTCTCCGATTCGTTGACCTTCGGGGCCTTGCTCTACGCTTACACCTACGGGCGCATATCCACCCCGAACTGGCCGACTCCGTTTCATTCCGAGAGCATCCGGAATGCGACTTTCATGACGGCGTTTCTGCTCACCAGTTCGCTGACCATGGTATTTGCGGTGCGGTCGGCGGTCATGGGAAATCAGAAGGCGCAGCGCCTGTGGCTGTTCGCCACCATGGCATGCGGCCTGGGATTCGTGGTGCTTCACGGCCGCGAGTGGACCAATCTCATCGCGGAAGGCTTGACCCTGCCGGTGTTTCCTGTTCCTCCCGGGGAAGCCGGCAATGCCGAGTTTGTGAACGTGACCAAGACGGCACCGCAATTTGCCGCCACCTTCTTTGGCCTGACCGGCATGCACATGCTGCACGTCACGCTGGGCGTGGTTTACCTGGGCGTCGTGGCCCTGCGAAGATGGTTTATTCCCATCCTGCTGGGATTGTGGCTGGTGGCCTGGCTGGGAACTCCTGCTTATAGCCCGTTCCACTACGGCGCGCACGTACTCCTGGTGGCCGCAATCGTGATCTCGGTCATTCTCTGGTTGAAACCCAAGGTGTACGACGCGTCGGATGTCGAAGTCGCCGGCCTCTACTGGCATTTCGTCGATCTGGTCTGGATGTTCATTTTTCCGCTGGTGTACCTGATGTCAACCAGGATTGTGTAAGCGAAAACTTTTGAGGAGCTCTACTTCAAATGAATGACGCAACCCAGTTAGCGTTGGAAGAGCGGGCCGCCGCCGAGCAGCGGCATCATGCCAAGGGGCAATTTCTATGGGTGTGGGCCGCGTTGCTGGTGATGACCGGCATCGAAGTCTATCTGGCCTATCAGAACATGGAGCTGATCCGGATGCTGTCCATCCTCATGGGCCTTTCGCTCTTGAAGGCCGGACTCATCATCGGTTACTTCATGCACCTGAAGTTTGAGATCTCGGCCATGAAGTGGGTTACCATGAGTTCGCTGGTCTTTTGCCTGGCCATGATGCTGGTCTTTTTGCCCGATGCTTATCGGATCCTGCACCTGGGAGTGGGCGTGAAATGAAGTTGCGACTCTGCACCCTTGCCGTATTCGTGCTGTTTTGGGCGGCGCCCGCCTTCAGCCAGGGCTGCGCCATGTGCTACAGCAGCGCGAAAGGCACGCAGCAAGGAAGGCCAGAAGGCGATCAGCCGAGGCGTGCTGGTATTGCTGCTCCCGCCGCTCGCCTTCATGACCCTGGGCGCGGGCATGGCAGTCCGCTACAGCAAGAAGCGGGACGAGGACAACAAGTAACTGCTCCGAACGTGTAGGGACGGGTCTCCGACCCGTCCAGGCCGAGCAACGCTCGGCTAGGTTTTTCCGGCAGCACTCCGCAGCCTTCCTCCCTGCCTTATAATAGAAAGATTCGCCAGTCGCTCCTGAAGCCTTCTGCGCACCCTCGGCAGGCGCAAGCGGCTGCGATGGGTCCTTCTTAACTGATGTCCACGGAAACGATAGTGGTTCGCGGTGCCCGGGTTCACAACCTCAAGAACGTGGACTTCGAAATCCCGCACAATTCATTGACGGTGGTGACCGGCGTCTCCGGCTCCGGCAAGTCGTCCCTGGCCTTCGACACTATCTACGCCGAAGGCCAGCGCCGCTATGTCGAATCGCTCTCGGCCTATGCCCGCCAGTTCCTGGAGCGCATCGAGAAGCCGGATGCCGACTCCATAGACGGCATCGCCCCGGCCGTAGCCATTCGGCAGAAAAACACCACCCGCAATCCGCGATCAACCGTAGGCACGGCCACTGAGATCTACGACTATCTCAGGCTGCTCTTCGCCCGGATCGGCCGGACGTACTGCCTGCAATGCGGCCAGGAAGTCAAAAAAGACACGGTTGATGAAGTAACCGCTACCGTCCTGGCGCTGGGCGAGGGGACCCGTCTGAACGCGCTCTTCCCGCTACAGAGTGGAGTCACGTCAACCAGCAGCGCCGATAAAGAGCCGCGAGCGAAGAAACGAGCGGCTGACCGTAGCGCCGGCGTCCCTTCGGCTTCGCTCAGGGCAGGCCCGCCGGCTGTCGCGGGGGCGTCCCGCCCGCGCCGCAAGAGCGATCCCCAAGCCGCCCTTTCCGATCAGCTGCGAACCCGCCTCTTTGAACTCCGCCAGCGCGGCTTCAACCGCCTCTACCAGAACGGCCAGATCTTCGAATTCTCCACCCCGGAATCCCTGCTCGACGTGGACTTCAACCAGCCGGTCTTCGTGCTGGTTGACCGTCTGGTGGTTTCTTCCGACGCCCGCGCCCGCATCGTGGACGCCATCGAGATCAGCTACCGCGAATCCGGGGAAGTTATCTTCGAGACCGCGCCGCGAGACGACCAACCTTTCCAGCGTCTCCGCTTTTCGCAGCGCTTTGAGTGCAAGCACTGCAGCCTGCGTTACGAGGAACCCGAGCCGCGCCTGTTCTCCTTCAACAATCCGTACGGAGCCTGCCCGCGCTGCCAGGGCTTTGGCAACACCATCGACTTCGATCTTGACCTGGTGATTCCCGACAAATCAAAGTCTCTGAACGAAGGCGCGATCGATCCCTGGACCAAGCCCAAATATCGTACGCTCTTCACCGACCTTAAACGTTTCGCCAAACCGGCCGGCATCCCGCTCGATGTTGCGTGGGCCGAGCTTGACCCGGAGCAGCGCCGGATGGTGGTTGACGGAGAAGGCAAGTTCCCCGGCATACGCGGCTTCTTCAATTATCTCGAGCGCAAGAAATACAAGCTGCATGTGCGCGTCTTCCTCAGCCGCTATCGTGGGTACTCGACCTGCTCGGCCTGCGGAGGCGCCCGACTTCGCATTGAGGCGCAGCAGGTCAGGGTCAACGGCAGGAACATCTGCCAGGTCACCAGCATGACCGTCGAAGAGGCGTCTAAGTTTTTCTCCGCGATTAAGCTGACCGAACAGGAGTCCGCGATTGCCGACAAGTTGCTGCAGGAAATTCACGAGCGCCTGCAGTTCCTGATAGATGTTGGGCTGGAATACCTGACTCTGGACCGGCTGGCTTCGACTCTTTCGGGAGGCGAGGCGCAACGCATCCAGCTGGCCACCTCGCTGGGTTCGCGGCTGGTGGGAACGCTATATGTCCTCGATGAGCCGTCCATCGGATTGCACAGCCGCGATACTCATCGCTTGATCAAGATTCTGCACGACCTGCGCGACCTGGGAAACACCATCCTGGTGGTCGAACACGATCCTGATGTCATGCGCGCCTCTGACCGTATTCTCGACCTCGGCCCGGGCGCGGGTGAGAGCGGCGGCCAGGTGATCGCGGTAGGAAGTTACGACGAAATATTGAAGGCTCCGGGTTCGCTGACCGGACGCTACCTCTCCGGCGAACTGCGAATACAACTTCCCCAGGCGCGCCGCAAGCCGGGTTCGCGGCAGATCAAGATTTCAGGAGCGCGGGCGCACAACCTCAAGAATATCGACTTCGCCGTGCCCCTGGGAATGCTGGTCGCCATCACCGGCGTCTCAGGTTCGGGAAAGTCAACCCTGCTGCATGACGTGTTGTTCCAGGCCTTGTCCGCCGCCAAGCGGCAGGCCAACGGCGAGCCCTTGCCTTCTCCCGACTGGAAGGAACTCGAAGGCGACGACCTGATCGACGACGTCATACTGGTGGACCAATCTCCGATCGGGAGAACCCCGCGTTCGAATCCGGTCACGTACATCAAGGCCTTCGACGGAATCCGTGACCTCTTTGCCTCGCTGCCCGAGGCCAAGAAGCGCGGCTTCAGCGCCGGGCACTTTTCTTTCAATATTCCCGGAGGACGCTGCGAGACCTGCCAGGGCGACGGTACGGTCACCGTGGAAATGCAGTTTCTCGCCGACGTCGAACTGATCTGCGACGAGTGCAAAGGCGCGCGCTACAAACCGCAGGTCCTGGAAGTGCGTTATCGCGGCAAGAACATTCACGAAGTTCTGGAGCTTACGGTGAGAGAGGCCCTGCGCTTCTTCTCCGGCGTGCCCAAGGTGGTGGAAAAGCTGCGCGTTCTGGAAGAGGTCGGCCTGGGATATTTGCGGCTGGGACAGTCCGCGACTACCCTTTCCGGCGGAGAGGCGCAACGCATGAAGCTGGCCGCACACCTGCAGCCGGCGTCGCGCGAGATTGGGCGTCCATCAAGCTCTGCCGAGCGGACCCGCCGGCGCAATCGCATGCTCTATATCTTTGACGAGCCCACCACCGGGCTGCATTTCGATGATGTCAGCAAACTACTGTCGGCCTTCCGGCGTCTAATTGAGGCAGGGGGCTCGATTCTGGTCATCGAGCATAATCTGGAAGTAATCAAGACAGCGGATTGGGTAATTGACCTCGGTCCCGAAGGCGGCGAACGGGGAGGATACGTGGTGGGCGCTGGTCCGCCCGAGGCCATTGCCAAGCTGCCGAATTCGTACACGGGAAAATTTCTGGCGCGAGTCCTGAATGGAAACGGACAACCAAGCAACGGCCGGAAGTAGAAGCGCCCACGTAGGGGCAGGTGTCCTCACCTGCCCAGCCGAGCGCAGCTCGGCCAATGTGGTGAGCGGTGCAGAATTTGAGGCGGCCCTCTCGGCGAGCTGCGCTCGCCCGCCCAGACGAGGACGTCTGGGCCTACGCAAAACCAGCCGCGATTTCATGGCCCACGGTGCCCACGTAGGGGCGGGTGCCCCCACCCGCCCAGCCGAGCGCAGCTCGGCAAATGTAGTGAGCGTTGCGCAATTTGAGGCAAACCCCTCGGCTAGCTGCGCTCGCCCGCCCGGACGAGGGCGCCCGGGCCTACGTGTGATCGTATTACTTATGCTGTTTGCCGTTGCCGCCAATGCCCAAGGCGGCAAGACCGTCCGTCACCACAAAGTCGCGGTTGACGATCCCTCCTCTCCTCCCGAACTCATCCAGGCCGAGAGCGCAATCGAGAAACAGGATTACACCACCGCTGAGCCCCTGCTGAAAAAAGTGGTTGCGCAGGATCCCGACAACTTTGCCGCCTGGTTTGACCTGGGATTTCTCTACAACGCCCTGGGCAAGACCGACGACTCGATTGCCGCCTACCGCAAGTCCGTCGCCGCCAAGCCCGGGGTATTTGAATCCAATCTCAATCTCGGCCTGATGCTGGTGAAGGCCCGGCAACCCGGCGCCGAGCAGTTTCTGCGCGCAGCTACCAAACTGAAACCCACTTCGCACGTTGCCGAGGGCCAGGCCCGCGCCTGGTTGTCGCTGGGACACGTGCTCGAAGCCGTCAATCCTGACGGGGCGCTCGAAGCCTACAAGCAGGCTGCCCAGCTCGATCCCAGAGATCCTGAACCCCATCTATCGGCCGGCCCCCTGCTGGAAAACCAAAATCGCTTCGCCGACGCCGAGCAGGAGTACAAGCAAGCCTTCGCCCTCGACCCCTCGTCCACCGACGCGCTCACCGGCATGGCGAATATTTACATGCGCGGCCATCGCTATACCGAAGCCGAGGAAATTCTGCGCAAGCTGGTCGCGCTCCATCCTGGTGACGCCGGCGCTCACATGCAACTGGGCCGGATGCTGGCCGCCGACGGCCAGAACGAACCGGCCATCGCGGAGTTGCAGCAGGCCCTCAAGCTGGCCCCCGGCGATGCCTCGGTACAGCTCGACCTGGCAGATCTGTATGTCAATGCCAAGAAATACAATCTGGCGGAGCCGCTGTATCGCTCCCTGCTGGCAGCCAAACCCAACGACCCCGAGTTGCGCTATGGCCTGGGGAGGCTGCTCCTGCAGCAGCGCAAGTTTCCTCAAGCCCAGCAGGAACTGCTGGCCGCACTTCAACTCAAGCCCAGCATGGGTACGGCCTACGGTGATCTGGCTGCCGCCGCCAATGAGAACAAGAATTATGAGCTGGTGATCAAGGCTCTGGACGCCCGCGCCCAACTTCTGCCCGAACTTCCGATCGGGTACTTTCTACGGGCCACGGCCTACGACCACTTGCGTCAGTTCAAGCCGGCAGCTGAAAATTATCATCGCTTCCTGGAGACCGCGACGGGAAATTTTCCCGACCAGGAATGGCAGGCCCGCCATCGCCTGATTACGATCGAGCCCAGGAAATGACCACCATGCGGACCCGGATATTCATTCTCGCGTTCCTGGTGGTAGCTTCTCTGGCCGGGTTTGCAGCCAGGGAAGAAAGCGTGGACGAGCTCATCGCCCGGGCCGAATCCGCTCCGCCAAACGATCGCCCGGCCCTGTACCTCAAAATCGCCCACTCGAAGGCAGAGGCGGCCGACAAGCTGTACGACAACGGCAACGCGGACGCGGGCAGAGCCGCTCTGCAGGATGTGGTCACGTATTCGAAAAAGGCGACGGATGCGGCCATCGCGACCGGAAAGAAGTTGAAGAACGTGGAAATCACGCTGCGGAAAATGGCGGAGAAGTTTCGCGATATCAAGCGTACGGTGGCTTTCGACGATCAGGCGCCCCTCCAACAGACGGTGGACGAACTGGAGAAGATGCGCACCGACCTGCTCTCCGCCATGTTTGGGAAGAAGAAGGGTAAATGACTCGCCAGCGCATCATTTTCGCGGGCTTGGCCCTCCTTCTGTTGCTTTCCCCTGCTCTCGCCCAGCGTCAGCGCGATCCGCTCACCGATCCGGAGATCGATCAGCTGCGCGATACCGCTCTCGAGCCCGATCTCCGGCTCAAGCTCTATGTCGGCTTCGCCCGGGCCCGGCTGGCCGCCCTCGAGCAGGCCCGCTCCGATCCCAAGACCACCGACCGCGGTCTGGCCACCCATGATCGTTTGCAGGATTTCCTCGATGTTTACGACGAGTTGAACGACAACATCGACACCTACGTCGAACGCAAATCGGACTTGCGCAAGGCGCTGAAAACCGTTATCGAAGGTGACACTGAATTCCAGGCCAAGTTGCGGGCCCTGCGAGACGACGCCACCGCCAGGAAGGAGGAAACCGGGCAATACGAATTCCTGCTCTCCAATGCGCTCGATACCCTGGACAGCAGCGTGCAGGACCACCGCCAGCTGTTGACCGAACAGGAAGAGGCCAGGCGCAAGAAGCCGGCGAAGCGTTGAAGCTGGAGCGCTCCGAGGGCGCGGTAAGTGCTAATCTAGCCGGACGTGAGGCACAACGCTCTCCAAATCTTTGAACAGTCGTACCGCGACCTTCGCCCGGCCGCTGCCTTGCCGGGGCTGACAGTGGAATTCTTCCCTTTCACCAGCATCAAGAACACCATCCGCATGCGCGAAGGCAAGCTGCTGGTTCGCCTCTCGGACCTGCTGGAAGGCGCTCCCGCGCCCGTGTTGAAAGCCATTGCCCACATCTTGCTGGCCAAGATGTACCGCCGGCCGATTGACCGCGAGGCCGCGGCCCGTTATCGCACGTACGTTTCCAGCCATCATGTCAGCCGGAAGGCCCACCTGGTGCGCCAGATGCGCGGACGGAAGCGTCTCGAGTCCGCCCAGGGCCGTACCTACGACCTGGAAGCTTTGTTTGAAGATCTTAACCAAAGGTTCTTCCATGGCCTCCTGGCCCGCCCGCAGATGACCTGGAGCCGCGACCACGCGCGCAATAGCCTCGGGCACTACGACCCGGCGCACAATGCCATCGTGGTGAGCCGCATCTTCGACCATCCCCGCGTTCCCCGCTCCGCCGTCGAGTACATCCTGTATCACGAGATGCTTCACCTCAAGCACCCGGTAAAATTGCGCGGCAGCCGCCGCTGTGTACACTCGGCCGAATTTCAGGCGGAAGAAAAGCTCTTCCCCCAACTGGACGAAGTAAAGCAATTCCTGAAAGGCCTCTGACCTTGGGGTTCTTTGCGACCTTCGGGGTGCCTTTGCGTCCTTTGCGGTAAAGGGTCTGATCTTGTGCCGCAAGCACGGCAAATCTTGAAGCGCAAAGGACGGAAACACCTCTGAACGAACTCTCAAAGCTCCGTTGACGCCTGCACCAAGGGGGGCTATTCTTAACCGAGGAAGCAATATCCTATCAAGTTGCAACCGAGTTGCAATAACAAGGTTTTCCACAAGATGCTGCAGGCATTCATCGTTACTTTGCGCGAAGGGGTCGAGGCTGCGCTTATCGTTGGCATTACCCTGGCCTATCTGGCAAAAATTGGCCGCCCGGAACTTCGCAAATCCGTCTTTGCCGCCTTGATTGCCGCCTTCGTCGGGAGCATCGGGATCGCCATTCTGCTGTCGCGTACCCAGTGGAATCAGGACATTTTCGAAGGCTGGATCATGCTCATCGCCGCCTTCTTCGTCATCACCATGATCGTTTTCATGATGAAGACGGGGCGCGCGCTCAAGGGACAGATTGAGGGCAAAGTCGGACTTCTGGCCGGCCGCAACGCCCGGCTTGGTCTGTTTCTGTTCGTGTTCCTGATGGTCTTGCGCGAGGGCGTGGAAACCGTCCTTATCCTGGGAGCGGTGTCGCTGAACTCCACCGAACTGCTCAGCTTCCTGGGCACATTATCGGGCGTAATCGTAGCCATTGTATTTGGCGTGATGTTCGTCAAGGGCAGCGTGCGCGTCAATCTGCAGAAATTTTTTCGGGTGACCACTGCCATTCTGTTCTTCGTGGCGGCGCAGTTGATCATTTCCGGGCTGCATGAGCTCTCTGAAAACGGTGTGCTTCCCTCTTCGCGCGAGGAGATGGCCCTGATTGGTCCCATCGTGCGCAACAATTTGTTTTTTTTTGTCACCATCGTCGCGCTGGCTGCGCTGATGGTGCTGTTCGAGGTCAAGCGGCGCCAGCCCGCTCCCCTTCCCGATTCTCCGGCGGAGCGCCGCAAAGCGCAGTGGAGCGCCCGCCGCGAGCGCCTGTGGATGGTTTCGGTTTACGCCAGTTCTTTCCTGTTCATCCTGATGGTTACGGCTGAGTTTATCTATGCCAAGAGCGTGAGCGCTTTGTCGCCGGCGACAGCAGTCACTTTCACAGACGGGCAGGTCAGCATCCCCCTGGCCCGGGTCTCCGACGGGGATCTTCATCGCTTCGCGGCCAGGGAAAACGGCGTCGAGGTGCGCTTCTGGTTGTACCAGAAACCCGACGGCAAGGTGGCGACGGTCTTCGACGCCTGCCAGATTTGCGGCCCGGTCGGTTTCTACAAAGGGCCGAACGGTGTGGTCTGCAAGAACTGCGCCGCGCCGATCAATGGACAATCCGTGGGCATGACCGGCGGCTGCAATCCGATTCCGCTGCGGGCCGAACAGACCGCGGATGCAGTCATCATTCGGGAGACCGACGTCGCCGCGGGCGCCCACATTTTCCAACCGTGACCCATGTTCCTGCGCCTACTCTATGAGTCCTTCCGGCGGCAGAAGCGCCGCAAGCTGCTGGCCGGAGTGGCCATCATGCTGGGCGTGGGCGTGGCGACGGCCATGATCGCCGTGGCCACCGATATCGGCGACAAGATCAGCCGCGAGCTGCGCACCTACGGCGCCAACCTGATCGTCACTCCCCAGGAAGACACGCTGGATGTCGAGATTGGCAGGCGTCAACCTGAAGCCGCCCAGCGACGGCGCTTACCTGAACGAAGCCGACCTGCCTAAAATCAAAGGCATGTTCTGGCGCAACAACATTGTGGGTTTTGCACCCATGCTGCCTGCCGGCATCACGCTTGGCGGAGCAAAGAATGTGACCCTGCTGGGTACGTATTTTGCCCGCCACGTAGTATTTGGAACGCAGGATTTTGTCACCGGAGTTCGCACTACCCATCCCTGGTGGAAGGTGCAGGGCGCCTGGCCCGAAGATAATTCCGAAGACGTCCTGCTCGGCGATCACCTGGCGGCGCAATTAAACCGAACCGCTGGACAGGAGATTGCAATTGGCGGCCGCCCGCATCGTGTTGCCGGCATTCTCTCCACCGGCGGATCGGAAGACAATCAGATCGTGGCCCCGCTTGCGCTGGCGCAGGAAATCCTCGGTAAGCCGGGCGCGGTGCGGCGTATCTACGTCAGCGCGGTAACCAAACCCGAAGACGCCTTCGCCCGCCGCGATCCCAAAAGCATGTCGCCCGAGATGTATGACCGCTGGTACTGCTCGCCTTACGCGCAGTCCATCGCATTCCAGCTGCAGGAGGCCATCCCGCACTCCCATGCCGAGCAGATTCGCCAGGTGGCGCAGAATGAAGGCATCGTGCTCTCCCGTATTCAGGGACTGATGCTTCTGATCACGCTGGCGGCGCTGCTGGCCTCCGCGCTGGCGGTTTCCGCGTCGATGGCGACCGCGGTGGTGGAGCGTCGCAGCGAGGTGGGCTTGATGAAGGCCCTGGGCGCGGGCAACCTGGCCGTGGCCGTCCTGTTTTTTGCCGAGGCTGCGCTGCTGGCCTTGCTGGCTGGAGCCGCGGGCTTCGCCGGCGGCGCGCTGTTGGCCCGTCAGATCGGACACTCCATTTTCGCTTCACAAATCACCATCCAGCCGGTGCTTCTGCCCGTCATTCTGACCATCGCGGTGCTGGTGACTTTTGCCGGCAGCGCGGCCGCGATCCGGCGGGCGGTAAAGTTTGATCCGGTGTACGCCCTGCGAGGTGACGCTTGAGCTCTTCTGACACCGCCCGCGTCGCCCGGCGCCGTGAAGCCGCGCCCCACACTTCGATGTTCCTCCGCATGCTGTGGCGCGCCGCCGTCCTGCGCCGTGGGCGGGCCGCTTCAGCTCTGCTGGCTATGATAGTGGCGGCTGCCGTGGCCACGGCCATGCTCAACCTTTACGTGGATGTTCAGGCCAAGCTGCGACGCGAATTTCGCAAGTATGGCGCCAACGTCGTCGTAGTCGCCACGGACGGCCAGAGCCTGCCTGACGATACACTGGCCTCCGTCCGCTCGGTTCTGGGCGAGGGAGGCATAGCAGTTCCCTTTGCGTACGCCGTTGCCCGCACCCCTGAAGGGCGTTCGGTGGTCGTTGCCGGAACGGACTTCGCACAGGCGCAAGAGTTAAATGGCAGCTGGTGGTCGGTAACTGCGTGGCCGAAAGCTTCCCACGATGCGCTGGTTGGCGCCCATGCAGCCACTGTCGTCGGCGTATCGGGAAAGCCGCTCGACCTCAGCTTTCAGGGCCGCACCATTCGGCTCAATCCCGTCGGCAAGTTGCAGACTGGCGCCGCCGAAGATAGCCGCGTGTACGTGTCCCTCGCCGACTTTGCCGAGTGGACTCATGTGCCGTATTCCACGGTTGAGATCTCAGCTTCAGGTTCTGCGGAACAGGTGAACGCTGTCGTACAACGTCTAGGGAATGCCCTTCCCGGAGCCGACGTCCACCCTGTGCGTCAGGTCACGGAGGGCGAAGCCAATGTCCTGGGCAAGATGCGATCCACACTTTTAGTAGCATCCATACTCATCATTCTCACCGCCGCGGTGTGCGTGCTCTCCACTTTGACGGGGTGGGTTTCGGACCGCCGCCGCGACTTTGCCCTGATGAAGGCACTGGGCGCTTCGGGAAGGATGCTGCAGGGTTTCTTCGCCGCCGAGGCCGCCGTATTGGGTGCGATCGGCGCTACGCTTGGTTTTGCCATCGGTGTCGGAATGGCAATCTGGATCGGCCATGCGAACTTTCACGCCCCGGTCACTCCCCGCCTGAGCGTCCTGCCTGTCGTTCTGGTGGGCGGAATAGTCATCGCCCTGACCGCCGCGATCCTCCCAATATCTCTGCTGCGGCGGGTCCAACCTGCTACCATCCTGAGGGGAGAATGACATGATCAAACTCAGCCATGTCGGCCGCCTCTATCCGGCCCAGGCCGAGACCAGCGGCGGTGTCATCCGTGCTCTGGATGATGTCTCTCTCGAAGTTGCGCCCGGCGAGTGGCTGGCCATTATGGGTCCGTCCGGTTCCGGCAAGTCCACGCTGGTGAATCTGATCGGATGCCTCGACCGCCCCACGTCGGGCGAAATATGGCTCGACGGCGAAGACGTGGCCCGGATCTCCACCCAGGATTTGAACCGCGCCCGGGCGGAAAAAGTTGGTTTCATCTTCCAGCAGTTCCACCTGATTCCTTACCTCACTGCGCTCGAAAATGTCATGCTGGCCCAATACTTTCACAGCATGACCGATGAGCAGGAGGCTCTGGCAGCCCTGGCCCACGTCGGGTTGAAAGACCGCGCCGGGCATCTGCCCGCTCACCTTTCCGGTGGCGAGCAGCAACGTGTATGCATCGCGCGCGCCCTGATCAACGATCCCAAAATTGTTCTAGCGGACGAACCCACCGGCAATCTGGATGCGGTCAACGAAGAGATTGTCCTGCGCCTGCTGCGCGAACTGCACCGCCAGGGACGCACCATCGTGATGGTCACGCATGACCCCGTCGTCGCCCGCCTGGCCGACCGCCGCATCGAGTTGCACCATGGCAGGATTGCCGATCAGGAGGTATTCGCCATGGCCGACGAGGAGCAGTTCGACGAAGTCCTCGAAGAGCTATGGGCGGTCGAGGAGCACGGGGAGATTGCCGAAATCGAGCGTTTGGAAGTTCACGGCGCGCTGCCGGTAAGCATTGCCGTGGAGAAGATGGCAGCCCTGGGCCTGCTCACAACGAAACCGCATCCGCCGGAAGCCCACAATCACAAGCCGTTCGTGAACCCCTGCCACGATGCTCTCAAGCCCTCCGGGGTGTCCACGGGTGACGGCAGCATGATTGTGGAATTCACTCCCCGCGGCCGTTCCCGCGCCGCCGACATCATCCGCCGCCACCGCCTGGCCGAGCGCCTCTTCACCGACAGCCTGGCGCTCGACAGCGAATCAGAAATCGAGCAGCAGGCCTGCAAGTTCGAACACATCCTCTCGCCCGAAGCCACGGACAAAATTTGCACCTTCCTCGGCCACCCGCGCACCTGCCCGCACGGCGCGCCCATCCCGCTTGGTCCCTGCTGCGAGAGCAACCCGCCTGCCCGAGAACATGAAGAGGTCCAGGCCTCGCGCTTCAAGTAAATTACCGACGGCACAAACCGACGGTGCCCCATTCATTTCGCGTTCTTGGCGAAATGAGTGGGGGTCCGTACTACTTAATCTTCTTCCAAACCACATCCTCATTATTCCGACGGTCAATCATGGCATCGACCTTGCCGTTATTAGCCCGCCGGAACAAACGCCGCCCTTCCGCGCCTTTGCGAAAGAAAATGTCGCCTGATTCAGGGATCAGCTCATCCTCCGGCCTGCCCTCGCGCTGTGCGTATAATCTACCGTCGCGGACAGAGACGGTCTGCGTCACGCCGGGCGCCAGCTGGTAAGTCCCAACGTACTCGCCATCTTTCTTCAGCTCCACCTTCCCCGGCGCGGGGTCCTGGTAGTAGCGGAACATTTGCCCGGCTACAATCTGCCATCGACCGTTGCGAAACATCCAGGTGTCGGTGCCGTGATAGCGCGCGGTCAGGTCCTGACCGAAAATCGTTTCGGTTTCGTTCAGGTCGTAGGAGAGGATCGCCGTGTCACCCTGGATGTTGCTTTTAGGATTCACGATTTTGATGCTGCCGGAATAACCCGTCGGAAGCGGAGTCACGTCCTCGACCAGCGCGGCTTTGTCCATGGCCCTTCCCTTCTCGTCGAAGTACATGCTGTCGTCGGCGAAGTATTTCTGCCATGGCCTCTGGTCGCCCGCAGCCACGCCATCGAACATTTCCTGAGTATTACGAACGAGATCGCCCTGGGTAATCGCAGCTTGTTTGGGCGACATGCAGGAGGTCGTCATCACGCCAACCAGCAGCAAAATCGTGGATCGGATCATTAATGTCCTCGCTATCCGGTTGAAATCAGTTTCGCAAGTAAGCTCGCAAAACCATGAGCGGGAAGGACACGAAGGCTGCGCTCTCGACGCTCTCCTTCGTGTACCTTCGTGCCCTTTGTGGTTAACGGTTTTTTTATCCTAAATCCAGCCGCGGATTGTCCGCGCAAAAACTCGACCCGCCCGTTATGATGTCTGTTCGCATACCTTCATGGCCACCGCTCGGCGACCCTGCATCGGCGTATTTGATTCCGGCTTCGGCGGACTGACGGTCCTCAAGGAACTGGTCGCGCTCGCCCCCGACGCCGATTACATCTACTTCGGCGACACGGCGCGCCTTCCCTACGGCTCGAAATCGGCCGAGACCGTTGCCCGGTATGCCATTGGCGCGGCGCAATATCTCGAACAACACGGCGCCCAGATGCTGGTGATCGCCTGCAACACGGCCACCGCTTTGGCCCTCGATCAGATTACCCAGGCTGCCAGCGTCCCCGTGGTGGGCGTCATCGAGCCCGGCGCAGCGCGGGCCGCGGCCGCCAGTCAGACGCGCAATGTGGTGGTCATCGCCACCGAGGCTACAGTGAGCAGCCACGCCTACGCCAAGGCTCTCCTGGCGCGCGGAATCCAAGCCACGGAAAAGGCTTGCCCGCTATTGGTGCCGTTAGTCGAAGAAGGATGGGCGGAACACCCAGTCGCGGAACAGGTGGCCCGCATCTATCTCGACCAGGCGTTTACCGGCGACTTCGAGTCCGCCGACGTGCTGGTGCTGGGATGCACCCACTATCCCCTGCTGAAGGCGTTGCTGCACCGCCTGGTGCCGGCCGCAGTGACCATTGTCGATTCGGCCGACTCCACGGCTCGCGTGGTCAGCCAGTTGCTCCGCAAAGGCCTGCCCAGGCCTTCGAGGGAAAGCGAACGCCGCGGAGTGCCCCGCCTGAAATTCTTCGTGACTGATTCCGTGGATAAATTCCGCCGCATGGGTGCGCAGTTTCTGGGCAACCCGATCGAAGACGTCCAGCACGTCGAACTGAAAGAGTAGCTGTCACCCTGAGCGGAGTAGCTGCTTCGCTTCGCGAAGCAGCTACGCAGTCGAAGGGCCCCTATAACACGATCGACGCCTGTGACGAGGGAACTTTGCCGGAGTTCAGAAAAGACTGGTGCTGAAAGCTCATGGCAGACCCTTCGAAGACTGTCCAGCACGTAGAACTGAAAGAGTAGCTGTCACCCTGAGCGGAGTAGCTGCTTCGCTTGAGCGAAGCAGCTATGCAGTCGAAGGGCCCCTATAACACAATCGACGCCTGTGTCGAGGGAACTTTGCCGGAGTTCAGAAAAGACTGGTGCTGAAAAAGAGTAGCTGTCACCCTGAGCGGAGTAGCTGCTTCGCTTGGCGAAGCAGGTATGCAGTCGAAGGGCCCCTATAACACGATCGACGCCTGTGTCGAGGGAACTTTGCCGGAGTCAGAGAAAGAGCTCGTGAACCCGGGGTTCAGAGCGGGCATAGGGGCCCTTCGACTCGCGGTGATCGTCCGCAAGCGGACGATCACGGCTCGCTCAGGGTGACACAATGGATGTAGAACGTTTTCGTACTGGGACAAAAAAACGGCCGCGAAAATTCGCGGCCGCTCTCCAAACCAAAACTGAAATCAGTACAGCCGGAAGCTGACTTCCACGTTAATCTGCACCGCCACCGGCTTTCCGTCTTTCATCGCCGGCTCAAACTTCCAGGTCTTCACCGCTTCGATAGCTTTCTCGTCCAGTCCAAGTCCCAGGCTGCGGGCCACGCGAATATCTCGCGGCCGTCCGTCCGGCCCTACCACCAGCCAGAGCACGCAGGTTCCCTGATACTTGGCCTTGCGGGCTTCTTCCGAGTACTCAGGATCAGGCTGATAAACAACTCGGGGAGCGCTCACTCCACCGCCGACGCGGAACACTCCGCCACCCACGCCGCCGCCGCGTCCCTCGCCTACGCCGGGGCCAGTGCCCACACCCACGCCGCCGCCTGAGCCTGAACCGATGCCTCCGCCTGAACCAGTCCCATTAGAGGGCGGGCCGGATGGCAAATGCGACATCGGATCTCCCAGGTTCGGCAGGTTGTTCGTGGCCAGCTTGACCTGCGGCGGGACCACCACCGTGGGCTCGGCCGTCAGCTTGGGATTATCGTTCCGCACCACCATCATCGGGGGCGTAATCTGCTCCATCGACTGCTTGGGCAATTTGCCTTTGGGGGCCTGGAACTTGTCGCGATCGCCGCCGCCGCCGCCGCCACCCGAAAGCGTCTTGGAGGGTTGAAGGGGAGGAATGTCATCCGGAGAAACCAGCGTTATCGCTTCATGCGGCTTCACGATCTGCTGCACCACTCTTCGACCCAGCAGGGTAATGCCAATGATGGCTGCGATCGCCAGCATGTGCACGACGGTCGAGCCCAGCACTCCGTTTTTCTTGTAATCGTAGAAGCCCCAAATGTCCTTGACCGGGACCGGCTTCGAAGTCAGCACCAGCGGGGGCAATTTCTTGGGAAAGAAAAAATCGTCCAGGTTCTGAAAGAGCGACTTCCACAACGGCTCTTCCAGGGTGCTTTTCGAGAGCAGCAGATTGAGTTCGGGTTCGGCTTCGCCGCGGGGTTTCATCTCGAGTGTTGGCATAGTTGACCCGACTTCGAATGCTTCACGCGGGGCCGCAACCGGTGTTCAGCTCAACCTGTCTTAAGCTTGATGAGCACATCGGGTGCCAAGTTGCTTTCGAGGCACCGAAATACTTTCACCCCGCCCTGCGGCAAGCACTCCGAATCCTGCTCGCTGACCCTTCCCAGGTTCTTTAGATGCCAAGTTGAGGCAAACGTTACCTTGGCAAAATTGTACACGCTTCCCCAGCCTTTCCGACAGTGCTTTTGCGGCTCCGGTTCACTCCTTCGGACGGCTTTGCCGGCATCCGTTCCTGACCCTGATCGGCAGGTCAATGGACGTTCGTTCTCCCGCTCCCTATAATGAAAAAAATCAATCATTTGGGAGAAATCAACCGAGTGCCGCTGGAGCTGAAATCCACCATCAATCTGCCTAAGACCGGCTTCCCCATGAAGGCCAACCTGCCCCAGAATGAGCCCAAAGCCCTGGCGCGCTGGCAGGAGATGGGGATCTACCAGCGTATTCGCGAGGCCAGGCAGGGGGCCCCGACCTACGTTCTGCACGACGGCCCCCCCTACGCCAACGGCCCCATTCACCTGGGCCATGCGCTGAACAAGTGCCTGAAGGATTTCATCGTCAAATCCAAAACCATGTCCGGATTTGACTCGCCTTACGTCCCGGGATGGGATTGTCACGGCCTGCCCATCGAGATCAAGGTTGATCAACAGCTGGGCGGTAAGAAACTCCAGATGGAAAAACTGGAGGTCCGGGAAGCGTGCAGAAAGTACGCGCAAAAATTTCTCGATCTGCAGCGCGAACAGTTCAAACGCATCGGCGTCTTCGGACGCTGGGACGATCCCTACTCCACCATGACGCCGCAGTACGAGTCGGTGGTGCTGGCCACGTTCTACGATTTTCTGGAAAAGGAATTCGTCTATAAGGGCCTGCGCTCGGTGTACTGGTGCATCTTCGACAAGACTGCCCTTGCCGAAGCCGAGGTGGAATACGAAAACCATACCAGCCCGACGGTCTGGGTGAAGTACGCGCTGGCTGAAGATCCGGCGCGGCTCGATCCTGCGCTCGCCGGGAAAAAGGTTTTCACCGTCATCTGGACCACCACGCCCTGGACGCTTCCCGCGTCGATGGCCGTGGCCTTTCATCCTGACGCGGAGTACGTCGCGCTGGAATCTGGCGGCGAGGTGTATATCGTCGCCGAACAACTGGCCACCGAATTCACCGGCAAGGTTGGGCTGAAAGAGACTCAGGTTCTCGCCCGCTTCCCCGGCAAGAAAATGGAGTACGCGAAATTTGCCCACCCTTTCCTTGAGCGGACCGTCCTGGGGGTGCTCGCCGACTACGTCACCATGGATCAGGGCACCGGCGTAGTGCACACCGCGCCTTCGCACGGCGCGGATGACTTCAACACCGGCGTCAAGTATAAGCTCGACCTGACCACCAACGTGGATGCCTCGGGAATCATGCGTAACGGGCTGCCCGAATACGACGGCAAGAAGGTTTTTGACGCAAACCAGCCCATTGTTGAGCTGCTCAAAAAGCGCGGCGTGCTGATGCATTCTGAAAAGCTCGAGCACTCTTATCCGCATTGCTGGCGCTGCCACAATCCCATCATCTTTCGTGCCACCGAGCAGTGGTTCATCTCCATGGAAACGCCGATGCCGGGCGGGACCCTGCGCAGCCGCACGCTCGACGAAATCAAGAAAGTGAAATGGGACCCGGCCTGGGGCGAAGAACGCATCTCGAACATGATCGCCACCCGCCCCGATTGGTGCATTTCACGCCAGCGCATCTGGGGCGTGCCCATCGCGGTGTTTTTGTGCGAGGGCTGCGGCAAGCCCTTGAACGATCCCGCCCTGAACCGCAAGGTGATCGAACTGTTCGCGCGCGGCGGCGCCGACGCCTGGTACACGCTGCAGGCCGACGCCCTGGTCCCGGCCGGGACTAAATGCGCCAAGTGCGGTCACGCGAAGTTCACCAAAGAGACGGACATCCTGGACGTCTGGTTTGAGTCCGGATGCAGCCACGCCGCCGTGCTCGGGCACGAACCCGGCCTGCCCTGGCCCGCCGATCTATACCTTGAGGGCGGAGACCAGCACCGCGGATGGTTCCATTCTTCCCTGCTCTGCGCCGTCGGCACGCGCAACCAGGCTCCTTATCGCGCGGTGGCAACCAATGGCTGGACGCTCGACGAACAGGGCCGGGCTTTGTCGAAGTCTCGTGGCAACGATGTTGATCCCGTCGATATCGCCAACCGCATGGGCGGCGAGATCGTGCGGCTCTGGGTGGCGTCAGTCGATTTTCGTGAAGACGTAGTCGGCTCCGAGCAGCTGATGCAGCGCGTGGCCGAAAGCTATCGCAAGATTCGCAACAGCCTGTTCCGCTACGTCCTGAGCAATCTCTACGACTTTGATCCGCAAAAGAACGCGGTCTCATTCGACGAGATGGACATTCTCGATCAGTACATGCTACGCCAGACCGTGGCCATGTCCGCGGACGTCACCCGCTGGTACGACGAGTTCGCTTTCCACAAAATCTATCACCGCATAAATGACTTCTGCGTGGTGGAGTTGAGCGCGTTCTACTTCGATGTGCTGAAGGACCGTCTGTACACTTCCGCCCCGAACTCCCGCGCCCGGCGGGCCGCACAGACCGCGATCTGGCGCATCGGCGAAGCTCTTGTCCGCCTGCTCGCGCCCATCACCAGCTTCACTTGCGACGAAGTATGGCAATATCTGCCTGCCCTGCCCGATCGTCCCGCCAGTGTGCATCTGGCAGCCTTCCCCGGCGCATCTGACATTCTGGGCGGCTCGTTTCCTGCGGATGACCCGAAACAGCGCGAAGACTGGAACACGCTGCTGGCGGTCCGTACCGAGGTATTGAAGGCGCTCGAAGAGGCCCGGCAAAGCAAGCTGATCGGCGGCGCCAACCTGGAAGCGCAAGTGACGGTAGCGGCGGCCGAACCGGTGTTCTCAGTGCTGACCCGATATCAGGACCGCCTGCGCTATCTGTTCATCGTGTCGGCGGTCACACTGGTTCAGGGCACGTCAGGCAACGGCACCGGCGGAGTCAGCGTCCAGGTGACCAAGGCCGACGGCAAGAAGTGCGAACGCTGCTGGAATTACTCCACTCACGTGGGCGAGGACAGCGTCTATCCCACGGTATGCGAGCGCTGCAGCGCAGTGCTGAAAGAAATCGGCGGGTGAGCCAGCCCCGGCCAACCTCTGTGATGGCTGGAGACTTTGAAAAGATCCGAATGACGACTCATACCACGCGTGGCTTCCACTTCCTGATTGCCGTCCTGGTGATCGTTCTTGACCGGGCGGCGAAGTGGGCGGTAACGAAGAATATTTCCCTGCATGACAGCATCCAGGTCATTCCGGGATTCTTCCGCCTCACCCACGTGGAGAATCGCGGCGCCGCCTTCGGTATCTTCGCCGACTCGCCTTCGGAATGGAAAATTGCGGCCCTGGTCATGTTTTCGATCGTGGCCCTGGCCATCGTCTCCGTTCTGCTCTGGCGCAACAGCCACTCCATGCAAACCACGGGAGTTGGATTGGCGCTGATTCTCGGAGGGGCGGTAGGCAATCTCTGGGACCGCCTGCTGAGCGGCCGGGTGGTGGATTTCCTGCTGTTTTATGTCGGCCAATACCAGTGGCCGGCGTTCAACGTGGCCGATAGCGCGATTGTGGTCGGGGCCGGATTGCTGGTGGTCGAGATCCTCTTCGGAAAATCTTCGGCGCCCGAAAAGTCCGCCTGAAAAGCTTAACCGCAAAGGTCGCAAAGAGATACCGCGAAGGTCGCCAAGGAAGTCTTGGCGTCCTTTGCGGCAGTTCCTTTGCGCTCTTTGCGGTTTAAGTGTTTCTTGTAAGCTAGGCCGATTTCTTTTGTGCCATCTGGGCGTAAAACTCCTGTGCGCCCTTTTCCATTTCCTGCTCCGTCAGGTCGGCCACGTGGGTGGCTACTGTCCAGGCATGGCCGAAGGGATCCACGAAGTGGCCCAGGCGGTCACCCCAGAACATATCATTCACACCGCCCGGGGCTTTGCCGCCGGCGTCCACTGCCCGCTTGAAGACCTCGTCCACGTTAGGCACGTAAAGGTAAAGACCCCCGGTGTATGCGCCCACAGATTGCGGCGACTTGCCTCCCATGCCGGGCATTTCGTCCGACAGAAAAATGATCGAATCGCCGATCTTAATTTCAGCATGCATGATTCTTCCATCCGGACCCGGCATCTGCATGCGCTCCTCGGCGCCGAATGCTTTCTTGTAGTATTCGATGGCCTTCGCGGCGTCGTGAACGACCAAAGACGGGGTTGCGGTATGGAATCCCTCAGGAACTGGTTTAACGTTAGCTGGCATTAGATTGTCTCCTTTGCATTTGCTATATCAGGTGGAATAAGCAACTAGGATGTAGTTTCGAACTGTGGTCATCTTAAATCCTCGCCCGCCTGTGCGGAATAACAAAAGATTGTAAAAAGTCGTAACCGGCAGGTGGGAAGTCTGGAGCCGATCAGGGCACCGGGCTGCCATTTCACCTTCTTCACGCCCGACAGACCGGCGAAGGGCTGCCGGGCGCAAGAATTCAGGCTGCCTGGCGAGCCTGTTGGACCGGCCTCAGAAATCTGAGCATATCTTCTAGTTGGCGGGCACCAATATCGGAGCGCCTTTGTCCTTCACGAAGAACACGACGAATTTCGCCGGCTTGGTCTGGCTTGCGTTCCGCCCAACCACGTGGACATCATCCAGGCCTTCGTAAAAGGTCTGACCCGGTGTCAAAGTCACTTCCTTGCCGCCCCTCACCTGCATCACGATCGAACCTTCCAGCACATAAATAAACCCATGTGCATTGTGGCGATGTATAGGGTCAGTACTGCCCGGCGGATAATCGACGGTGATCATCAGCCCTTCTTTGCCAGGCAGGTTTGTCAGGTCTTTCGACAGGAGCTCAGTTACCTTCGCCTCCTGTGCTACCAACGTGACGGACATGAAACATGCCAATGCCAAAACTATTTTTGTGAATCTCATAAATCAGCCTTTCGTTTGACCGACGCCGTCCAATGCGTCCTGTCGTATTGGTCGTACTTGAGGCCGGGCCACCCGAACTCGTCTTCGACTAGTACTATCGAGCGGCCAATTACTGCGAACCCTGCGGCTTTACGCGGCATCAGTCTTAAGATGCGCACTCGGAATTTGTGCCGCGGGCTGAGTGAGCCAGGTTTCGAAACGCGTCTCGCCCATCCGTGCGTTGTTGCTCGGAACCAGTGTTTTTTCACCGATTTTCGCTCCCGAGTAACGGGCGTTTGGATCAGCGACGACTTCGCGGGGATCTTTGAGTGGGACCAGGCGGCGCCGGACGAGTTCATCCAGGCGAAACTGTTCCGGGCCTCCAATTTCGACAGTGCCATTTACCGGCGGGCCCACCGCGATCCTGCCTAAGGCAGTTGCCACATCGTCGGCAGCCATCGGCTGGAAAAGCACTGGCGGCAAATGCACCTTGTCGCCGTCGACGGAAATGTCGGCAAGGCCCTTGAGGAACTCGAAAAATTGGGTCGCCTGCACGATCGTGTAGGGAATCGGTGAGCCTTTGATCAGTTTCTCCTGAGCGATCTTGGCTCGGAAGTAACCGCTTTCGGACATTTGGTCGGCTCCCACAACCGAGAGCGCAACGTGATGTCCTACCCCGGCGGCGGCTTCATAGGTAAGGAGGTTGCGGGTTGATGTCTCAAAAAACTTCAGCACTGCTGCGTCCTCCCAAGAGGGAGAGTTTGTTACGTCCACGACTGCCGTGGCGCCTTTCAGCACTTCGGCCAGACCCTCGCCCGTGAGAGTGTTGACGCCCGTGTTGGGTGCTGCCGCTACCGCTTCATGCCCGTGCTCACGAAGCTTGCTGACAAGCTTTGATCCGATCAGTCCGGTACCGCCGATCACTACGATTTTCATAACTCTCTCCTTCATTCTTGAAATCTTGTGCTCTCCTTCATTCAAAGCGGGGCTAGTATGTCGTATCCGACTGCCTTTGGTCCAGAACTGCAATCCAAATCGGTTCAATGGTTTTGGTCTGGGAGCCATGATGCCTCTCGAGGCCATGGCATACGCTGCACTCGCTCACAAAACTGCAGGGTTGGTAACACCGAAGACCTCAACACCCGGTTGAAGCCCAATGAACACGCTTTACACCTACATGTTTTTCCACTGCAATACAGTTTTTACAGTATTCAGAGGTACGGGACTTCGAGCCCAAACGCATGCGTCAGAGTTTCTAGGGCAGAGCCCCTAGGTGTCGATAGGAAAATGCTTGCTCTGGTCGGCGCGGAGGAGGGGTGCTGAAAAACTTACTCGGTCTGAACCTTGCCGCGCTTCGTATCTCGGAGAGGGCCCGGGGTCCTACGGCGCCCCGTACAGCTGCCGGTACACATTGGCATTGCGCAGAATGGCCTGTACGTATTCCCGGGTTTCGGTAAACGGGATGGACTCGACAAACTCCTGCGGGTCGCGATATTTCCCCTGCCCCAGCCAGTCATCCACCCGGTTTGACCCGGCGTTGTAGGCGGCCAGAGCGTATTCGAAGGTGCCGAACTTGTCCACCATCTCGCGGAAGTAACGCGTGCCCAGCTGCAGGTTGATTTCGGGGGTAAACAATTGTGCAGAGGAAAAATGGTGCAGCTTCTCCTGCCGGGCAACCGAGCTGCCCACCTTGGGCAGCAACTGCATCAGTCCCAGCGCATTGGCTCGAGACACGGCGCCGGGATTGAACTCCGACTCCTGCCGTATCAGGGATGCCACCAGATAGGGATCAAGCGCATTCTGCGAGGAGAACTTCTTCAGGTCAGGCCAGTACGGTTTAGGAAACAGGGCCTCCCAGTAAGGACGCGGCAGGGTGGGCAGATCCACCGCGAAATAGTTGGGCACGGCGCGTTTGAATACCTGGATGGCGCCGTCATAGCGTCCCGCGTCTTCGTAGATCTTCGCGGTAGCGGCCGTCACCCAGTTCCCCTTGTCTTCAGTTCCCGCGGCTTGCAGTTCGCGCACCGCCAGGTCCACCAGCGCGCCGTTCTCCAGCACTTGCGCCTTCTGATAACGCAGATTATCGGTCGGCGGTTCGCCGGCAGTAATGTTCGTTCCGGCGTTGATGGCCGGGACGCGGTCGAGCAACGCATAGTGCTGGGGAGTTGTCTCCGTCTTGATCTCCCGCAGGCGGTGGCGCGCCAGTTCGCCGTAATAGAAATTGCGGAAGCGCTCGGAAATCTTCTGGTAATACGCGCGGGCCATGGCGGGATCTTTGTCCTCTTCCGCGAGGCGTCCCCGCCAGTAGAGCGCCGCGGGGACCTCCGCCGAAGTGGGATACAGCCCGATTTGCTGCTCGAACCCAGTCTTGGCTTCGGCCGTCCTGCCCTGGCGCAGGCTCAGCCAGGCCACTTTCCAATGGGCGTAGGAGGCGCGGCCGGCGTGGGGAAAGCGCTGCTCCAACTCCCGATAGGCGTCAATCGCCTTGTCGTAATCGGGCTTGAGCAGATAGTAATTGCCTTCCGAGAGCAGCGCCTGCTGCAGCCAGAAACTGGTGGGCGCAACCTGACGCAGTTGTCCCAGGTACTGCAGAAAGCCCGGCTCGTCGTTGTCGGACCGAGCTATCTCCGCCAGGTTGAAAATGCGTTGAATATTAATTTCACTCCCCGCTGGGCTCTCCATCGCGTCCAAAACCTTCTTTGCTTCCTTGTCATCGCCCGAACGCCGCAAAGCCACCGCCAGTGCTATTTGAATCTCGGGACGATCGCTTGGACTCACCACGCTGAGCAGGTCGCGATATTCGGCTGCGGTATCGCTGAATCGTCTGCCTTTGAACAGCAGATCGGCACGCGTTCTACGCCCGTTCAGACCCACGGGTGGCAATTGCGTCGTGGAAGCCAGTTGCTTCAGTTCGACATCAGCCTGGCTGGCCTCCTCACTCAGCGGCATGGTGACGTACAGGTTGCGCAGGATATCCGCCGCCTTCGCCGGCTCCCCAGCCGCAGCATAGGCCTTTCCCAAAGCCAACTCCAGATCGGCCCGCGACGGCTGGCGGTCCTTCTCCAGGACTGCAATCGCATCTTTCGCGCGGTTCTGCGCCAGCAGCGCGCTGCCATACAAAACTCGGGCATCGCGCAGCAGCAACGAGTCTGGGTACTGCTTCTCGAAATCAGCCAGTGTGGTGACGGCCTCCGCCGTCCTGCCGCTTTGGAAATAGGCGGTACCCAGATAAAAATCGACGTAATCTCCCAGGTCGCCCGCTCGGGGCTTGGCACGGCTGAGAGGCTCCACGGCGCTGGCGTAGTCCTTGTCGAGAATGTGGGAATAGCCCAGCACCAGGTTCGCCAGCGCGCCCGCGTCTTCCTGGGTATGCCGGCGGGCATAGGCTTCCACTCCCGTGTAAGCAGCCGGAGTCCGGTCCTGCAGAAGTTGGCGCGCCATGGGTTTCAGGCTGGTGGAGGCCACGAACGCGGCATGCATCCGGCGCGACCGCGGCGTGGGAACACTACGGTGCCTGGCCGTGGTTTTGCCATGCTTCTTTTTGGCAGGCTGGCTTTTGGCAGGTGGAGCTTTCTTGCTGGAAGACTGCGCGACCGCAGGCACCGCGAGGGGGGCCAGATCGCCGCACAGCACAGCCGCGATCAAAAAAAATCTAATCAGTATCGAATGCCAGCGATGAAAAACCACTATGATTAATTTCGCCGAAAATTGGCGCCCATGATAGAAGTGTCATCTTCGGCCAGACTGCGAACCAGTTCCTGGCTGAAGTAATCGGCTCCGCCAGCCACCGTGTTGCCATACCGCTTTTGATAAGTGATCCGGCTCTTCTCGATGTCTTCCTTGAGCCGGTCATACAAATCGCGGTTTTTGCGTCCCTCAGAAACTTTCACCTGGTTGTAGAGCTTGATCTCATCCACCAGCAGCCGTGCGAAGCGTTGCGCCTTGCGGTGGACGTCAGCTTCCTCGGATGAGAGATTGGCAAAGGCATCGGCTGCCGGGGCAGGTGCCGCCGCGGACGCCGCGACCACATGTTCAGCTTGCGCCACCGCGACCGGTTGCTCGACGACCGCAGGTGGAGGCGGAACCGGCTCGGGATCGGTAGCAAGGTGTTTCGGCGCGTGCGCCGCAAAGGGATCGGAGTGGGCCGGCGCGCTCGGTGGCGGCGCACTCTCCGTCTTCTCGCTGGCCGCGTCGGCAGGTTCTTCCTTGTGCGCCTGTTTGCGCAGCGATGCTACTTCCAGCCAGGCACTGGTCGCCAGCACCAGCAACTCGACCGCGCTGGCGTCCAGCTTTCCGCCGCCGTCAGCACCGGCGTCGGCATAGACCAGGGCCGCCACTTTTTCCTTCAGCAACAGAGGCAGCACCAGCACATGGTCATCGGCGGGCGCTCCGAATTTCGCCACGAATTCCGGATCGATATCGCGAGTCGCGCCACTGAACGGCATGCGCGACCGCAAGGCCTGTTCCGGCACTCCGGTGCTCACGTTGAGGGGAAAGTCCTTAATGGTGTCGTCGCCATCCTTGTCAAAGCCGCGTCCCTGCCAGCCCGTGGCCGCGCCTGCCTTGACTACGAAGAGCGCCCCGCGTCCGCTGTAACGGACCGCATTGTCCAGCAGGGTGCGCAAAATCTCCCTTTGAGTCGTGCCTGCCTGGATCGCCGAAATCGCTTTCAGCAGGTTGGCCGATCCACCTTCTCCGGAAGCGCCCGCGGCTGCCGTGCCCGTCGTTTGCGGAAGTTCCTCGAGAACCCGACGCACCAACTCCTCCCGCAGCTGCGGGACGTGGCTGTCCAGAACCTGGGACACCACCTTCTCCACGATCTGTTCCACTCCGGTTCTCTCCGCCATGGTCGGGTCAGCTCTTCGGCCGCTGGATCCGGCTTTTTTGCCCTTCATCCTGGTTAAACCTTGATTATAGGGTCACTTGCCCGGTGTTTTCCGGTCACCTAAGGACGTGTTCTACTGCGGAAGGGCCGCTGCTTGGAATTTATCGCAAACCGGCCAGCCATAGATACGTCAAAACAAACAAGACGAAACCTGGGTTACCAAGTAAAATAACATTTCTGTCGCCCCTCGCAGGGTGCGAAAATTGTTGCATCGGAAGGTAGATGACAGCCATCCAACCAAATGTAAGTGAACCGGTCAGCGACGAGCTGGCGCTGGTTCAGGCCGCCAAGGGCGGTGATGTAAGTTCGTTCGAGGAACTGGTCCGGCGTTACGACCGGAACGTATTTCGTATCGCTCAGCACATCACGCAAAACCGCGAAGACGCGGAAGATGTGGTGCAGGATGCGTTCCTCAAGGCTTACACCAACCTGAAGCAGTTCCAGGGTCAGTCGAAGTTCTATACCTGGCTGGTGCGCATCGCGGTCAATGAAGCGCTGATGAAGTTGCGGCGCCGGCGTCCCGAGCGCATGGTTTCGCTGGACGAAGATGTAAAGACTGAAGAAGACTCAGTCCCCCGCGAAGTCGCGGATTGGAGTCCGAACCCGGAACAGCAGTACAACCAGGCCGAACTCAAGGAAATCCTGAGCAAGACGATTCAAGGACTTCCTCCCAGCTTCCGCACGGTTTTTGTTCTGCGCGACGTGGAAGGGCTTTCGACCGAGGAAACAGCAGACGCGCTGGAACTCAGCATTCCCGCGGTGAAGTCGCGGTTGCTGCGGGCCCGGTTGCAGTTGCGGGAACGGCTCAGCCGTTACTTTCAGAAACGTGAGAGCGGAGATGGCAAACAGTGAAGTGCGCTGAATTCCTGCAGGAACTGACCAACTACCTGGACGGCGTCCTCGATGACCGTACCAAGGCTGAACTGGAAGACCATCTGGCCTGGTGCCACAACTGCTACGTGGTTTGCGATACCACGAAAAAGACGATCGAGATATATCGTGATTCCCAGCTCTACGAACTGCCCGACGATCTGCGCAACCGTTTGCGCTCCGCCATCGTAGCCAAGTGTGAGGCCCATAAGAAGGCCGGCCCGCGCGAAGCCTGACCGGGCCCATCCCCTACTTCCCGATATGGCGTTCTGTTCCGGTCGAGGCGTAACCCCTTAATCTGCAGGGCTTTTCCGCAATCCGCCTGGACGATCTCTCGCGTATCCTGATCACGTATCACGGCTTAGGTATGCCCGGGCAGAACCTTTTTGTATCGAACTGAATCTAACTATTTGGTTGCAAGCTGGCAGACCCTGAGTTGAGACGGTTGGGGAGGAAGTATGATCGCGGAACTGATCGATGCATTCTTCGGTTGCAAACATTCTCATTATAGTTTTCCTATCTCGGTTCGGCCCGTAGCGCGGCGTAATTCTGCGGCCAGGCTGACGGGCACCTATGTGGCATGTCTGGATTGCGGCAAGGAATTTCCCTATGACTGGCAGGAAATGAAGGTCATCGATTCCGCTGCCGAGCAGCGCCACTACGTGGCCTCGCTGGCCCATAAAGCAGCTGCCTGATGGAGGACGGGGTTCCCCGCCCGTCTTTCGTAAATGCCCGCACGTCCTTCGTAAAATAGGAAATCAGTCTTCAGTTCTTGAGTTGTCAGTTCCCAGTTGGGTCCTTGCTGTCGTACACGCCGCTTCGAGATTTCCCCCAAATGCAAACCGGCGGCCGAAGCCGCCGGTTTGCATACGCAACTGCGAACTGGATCAGTTGCTGCTGGAGTCATCCCGCCGCTTCAGCGTGGGCCGATCATCATCGTTGGTCTTGTCGTCGCTGCCATTCTTGTCGGTCGTGGATGTCCGCCGCAGGCTGGGCCGGTTCTTGTCTTCGTTCTTGTCCAGGACCTTATGCCGGTTTTCGATCGCCGCCAACCGCGCTTTGACGTCGTCAAACTCCGACGTCGAAACCGTGTACTGTGCTCGTGCCGGCAGGATGGTTGCAATCTCCTCTTGCGATTTCTCAATCCGGTCCGGAGTCTGAGGATGCGTCGAGAATGCCTTGGCCAGACTGCCGGGCTTCTTCTTTTCTTGTGCCTGCACCTTTTCGAAGAAACTGATGAAAGCCTGGGGGTCGTATCCTGACTTGTACATGTACTGCAGTCCGAGATAGTCGGCCTCGGCCTCGAAGCCTCGCGAGAAGTGCAGGAAGGTCAGGGGAAGCGCCAGGCCAGCGGCCTCATAACCGGCATAGCCGATGGCTCCGCCCACGAAAATGAGCGGAATCGAAGCCATCTGCATCAGATTTCCGCGGGTATTTTCGCGCGCCGCATGGCAGGCGGCCACGTGCGCAATTTCGTGTGCCATCACTCCGGCCAGTTCCGCTTCTTCATCCGCTGCCAGGATCAGTCCGGAATTGACATAGAAAAACCCGCCGGGCAGGGCGAAGGCATTGATGTCATCGGAGTCGATGACCTTGATGGTAAAGGGGACCTGGGCATCGGAGTTGCGCACCAGGTTTTGTCCCACCCGGTTCACATATTCTGTCACCACGGGGTCCTGTATCAGCTTTACGCTCGATTCCACCTGCTGGGCATATTGCTTGCCCATGGCGATCTGCTTCTCCACTCCATACCAGTTGCCCATGCCGGTCTTGCAACCTACGTTCCGGTTACCGATGGCATCGACGTCTTCCTTGCCACCCTCATGTTTGACCTTGTCTGGGTCAGCAGCCTTTACCGGGGTTGGCGCGGTGCTCTTGGCGGCCTCGTCGGAGGTCGGCGTCGCGGCTCCGTCTTTGTCCTGCGCCCAGCTTCGCGGAGCCGCATAACTCAAGGTTAACAACACAGCCGACAGTGCTAAGAGCCGTAACTTCATGATGGACTCCTGTATTCCGTCCCCCGCCCCGGGAAGACTCCTTCGTGATTATACGCCCGGGCGGAAACACCGATTCCTGGGATCTACCTATATATAGAGTTTGACGCAGGAATCCGTAGCGGGGTTACCCGGGCCGGTCTGGCCCCGGACGATTCATGCGCCGAAACTGCCACTTTGGAGCGGACACCCCTGTCCGCTGCCTTTGACTTTGATTCTTCCTCGACGCATTCGATCCCGTGTCCGGGCCGGAGGTTAAAGATATCTCCAGGAAAAACCAAGTCAAAAGCAGACAGAAGTGTCGGCTCCACACAGACTCGGACTTGGTAGAATTCTCTTCACTAGGATGCGGTTGCGAGGATTGCCGAGTGAGTGAGAACGAAACTGAACGTTATGCGCCGGGTTGGCCGGGCATTTCTCCGCGCTGGACTTCGAGCGCGAAAACCGGCATCGGAACCGCGCTCAACCTGCACAGCCGGGTATGGTTTACCCTCAGCCACGGTATCCTCAACGAAGTTTACTACCCGCGAGTGGACCAGGCCTGCACCCGCGACCAGGGACTGATTGTCACCGACGGTTCCAGCTACTTCTCCGAAGAAAAGCGCCATTGCAAGTTTGAAAATCACCCGATCCAGCCCGGTGTTCCGGTTTACAAGCTTACGAATACCGAATTGCAGGGCCGCTACCGGATCGAAAAGGAAGTTTTCTCGGATCCGTACCGCAACGTCGTGCTGCAGAGAGTACGATTCGTCCCTCTCCAGGGCACGCTCGCGGACTACCGTCTATACGCACTGCTGGCGCCCCATCTGGCGAACTGCGGCCGGGAAAATACGGGATGGGTCGGCGACTACAAAGGAATGCCCACTCTGTTTGCGCACCGCAATGGCGTCGCTCTGGCCTTTGCCTGCTCTGCTCCCTGGCGGAAGATGGCGGTGGGCTTTGCCGGATTTTCCGATGGATGGCAGGACCTCTCGCAGCATTACCAGCTCACCTGGGATTACACGCGCGCGGAAAACGGAAACGTCGCGCTCACCGGCGAGATCGACCTGGCGGCCTGCAACGGAGAGTTCACGCTGGCGCTCGGCTTCGGCGGCATCTGGTCGGAGGCCGGACAAGAGGCGCGGTCCACTCTGCTCGAATCCGTACGACGAAATACGCCAGCACTACGTCTGGCATTGGAAAAATTGGCAGGACAACCTCTTGCAACTGGACGAGCCCCGGCGCGAAGTTGACCTGTATCGCTCCAGTGTGGCCGTGCTGCGCTCGCACGAGTCCAAGGATTTTCTGGGAGGCGTAATCGCCAGCCTCTCCATTCCCTGGGGATTTAACAAAGGCGATGAAGATCTGGGCGGATACCATCTGGTCTGGCCCCGCGACCTGGTGGAAACTGCCTTTGGTTTCCTGGCCGCGGGCGCCGAGCCCGACGCGCTGCGCGTCCTGCGCTATCTGGAAGTCACTCAGGAGCCGGCGGGAAATTGGGCGCAGAACATGTGGCTCGACGGGCGTCCCTACTGGGACGGAATGCAGATGGACGAGGCCGCATTTCCCATTCTGCTGGTCGATATGCTGCGCCGGCTCTCTCCCTTTGTCCTGGGCGATCTGCAACGCTGGTGGGCGATGGTCAGCCGGGCCGCCGGATACATCATTCGCAACGGTCCCGTGACCCAGCAGGACCGCTGGGAGGAAGACGCTGGTTATTCGCCGTTTACCCTGGCAGTAGAAATATCGGGGCTGCTGGCGGCCGCCGACCTGGCCGACGCGGTAGCCCAAGCCGACATCGCGACCCACCTGCGCGAGACCGCGGATTACTGGAACGACAACATCGAGCGCTGGACCTACGCCCAGGACAGCGACCTGGCCCGGCAACTCGGCGTCGAAGGCTACTACGTGAGGATCGCGCCGCCGGACTCAGACTGCGCGGCATCGCCGCTGGAGGGATTTGTCCCCATCAAGAACCGGCCGCCGGGGCAAAGTGAATCGCGCGCTGTGCACCTGATCAGCCCGGACTCGCTCGCCCTGGTGCGATTTGGGTTGCGGGCGCCGGATGATCCGCGAATCCTGAATACTCTGAAAGTGATCGATGCCCTGCTGAAAGTGAATCTTCCGCAGGGTCCCTGCTGGTACCGCTACAACGGCGACGGCTACGGCGAGCACCAGGACGGCTCGCCCTTCGACGGGACCGGTATGGGGCGGCCCTGGCCTCTGCTGGCGGGCGAGCGGGCACACTATGAACTGGCGGCGGGACGTCCCCAGGCGGCCGAGGATTTGCTCAGGGTAATGGAACTTTCCACCGAAGGCGGCCGCCTGATCCCCGAGCAGGTGTGGGATGCGGACGATATTCCCGCGCTTGAATTGTTTCGCGGTAAACCATCGGGCTCAGCCTGTCCTCTGGTATGGGCGCATTCCGAGTACATCAAACTGCGGAGATCGTTGCGCGACGGCAAAATTTTCGATCAGCCGCCGCAGACCGTGCAGCGCTACCAGGTGGAGCGGAAGAAATCCGCCTTCTGCGAATGGCGGTTCAACAACAAATGCCGTACCAGTCCGCGGGGAAAGAAGCTGCGCCTGCTGTTGCCGGCGCCGGCCATGGTGCACTGGAGCTTCGACGGATGGCAGACCGCGCAGGATACGAACACCCGCGATCCGCTGGGAGTCTTCGTCGCCGACTTGCCTTCCGACTCACTGGCGGTGGGCCGCGAGATTGTTTTCACCTTGTACTGGCCGCAGGAACAGCGCTGGGAAGACGTGAATTACACCATAGTCGTCGAGTAAGCCGTGACGCAGCTTTCTTTGCACCTATTCACCCTATGCGTTTCTTGGCAGGATGATAGCGGTCCCAAGCGCAAGAAAAACTATTCACTCCAGTTGCTGCGCAGGATGTTCGAATACAGAGCGCCGGCGCAGATTGCGGCCGCCGTCAATAGTCCAATCCCCTTCCAGAACGGCCCCAGCAGCACATGCCCCAGCCCAAACAGCGCCATGTAAACCATGAAACAGCCCAGTACCCACGAAAGCAGATTTTGCCCCAGGTCCTGGCTCTGAGGCACCTCGGAGGCGATGGCGGCAATCGGCCTCCATCCCGTAATCTGCGGACGAACACTGCGGTAAAACTTGAGCAATATCTCCTGCGGCTCGGGTTTGGTGGCAAAGGTGACAACCAGCCAGACCACGGTGGTCACGCCGGTAACGAGCAGCGCGCGCATGGCGGTATCTACGGCCGAGCCGCTGGGATGAAAAGTGGTGAACCGCAGGCCCAGGCTCATGACCAGCGCCGAGGTCATGGCAGAGATTTCGCTCCAGGCATTGATCCGCCACCAGTACCAGCGCAGCAGGTAAACCGCTCCGGTGCCGGCGCCGGTCTCGAGCACGATCTTCCAGCCTTCACCTACCGATTGCAGCAGCGCCGCTACCAGGGCCGACGCAATGACCAGCAGGACCGTAACCAGGCGCGAGGCCACGACGTAGTGGTGTTCGCTGGCTTCGCGCTTGATGAAGCGGCGGTAGAAATCTGACACCAGGTAGGACGCGCCCCAGTTGAGCTGTGTCGCAATAGTGGACATGAATGCGGCCATGAATCCGGCGATCACAATGCCGCGCAAGGCAGGCGGCACATGCTGGCTGACCACCAGCATGTATCCGGTTTCCGGATGCTCCAGGTGTGGGTACAGAACGATCGCTGCCAGTGCGGTCAGAATCCAGGGCCAGGGGCGCAAAGCGTAGTGCGCGACGTTGAACCAGAGCACCGAGAGCAGGCCGTTGCGTTCGTCCTTGGCGCTGAAGATGCGCTGCGCGATGTATCCACCGCCGCCCGGCTCCGCGCCCGGATACCAGAACGCCCACCATTGCACTCCGATGTTTACCAGGAAGGCCAATACCGGAAGCACCCAGATGGCTTCCTGCGTCAGGGGGCGCGACAAGTCAGGAAAGAAGGCTGTGGCGTCTCCCGCACCCGGGCCCGCAGCCGTCCTCATTTCCGCCAGGCGGGCCAGCAGCGTGCTCATGCCGCCGGCGGCCGCAACCGCGTACCAGGCCACTCCGATTACGATCGCCATCTTGAGAGCAAACTGAAACAGATCGGTCCACAGCACGCCCCAAAGCCCGCCCAGCGCGACGTACAGACCAGTGAACGGAATCAGAAACAGAACGCAAATGGCCAGCGCCTTTCCGTCGCTCACACCCAGGGTCACCGCCACAATGCTGGTCATGGCCTTGGTCACCCATCCCAGAATCAGGCAGTTCATCAGCAGGCCGAGGTAAACGGCACGAAAGCCGCGGAGGAACGCGGCGGGCTTCCCGCTATAGCGCATCTCGGCGAACTGCACGTCGGTCAGAAGTCCGGAACGGCGCCACAGGCGGGCAAACAGAAACACCGTCATCATGCCGGAAGGCAGGAAGGCCCACCATAACCAGTTCCCTGCTATGCCTTGCGAATAGACCAGGCCGGTCACCACCAGCGGGGTGTCGGCGGCGAACGTGGTCGCCACCATCGAGGTGCCCGCCAGCCACCAGGAAACGTTGCGTCCGGACACAAAGTAGTCGTCCACACTCTTGCCCGAACGCGAGCGGAAATAAAGCCCCAGCGCCAGGGTGATTCCGAGATAGAGGATGATCGCCGACCAGTCCAGCAAGGTGAAGTTCATGGCGGGAAAGAATACAACAGGTTTGCGCTGTCCGAACAAAAAAGTGTTATATAGCGGTGGCGCGACAGCTTCCCGGCCACGGCCTAGGGCATCGCGGCCGCGGACAGTGATCGGGAAGGTTGAGTGATCAGATGGTTGGATAGTAACTCCCTGATTCCATCACGAATGTCCGCGACGTTGACGTACCATCGCCATTTCACTCATTGGTCTTGGTTTTTGGCGAACAAACGGCGCAAGCTTGTGCTAACGCCTGATTTCGTCAACCGAGGGCCGTGCGACAATGCCACTGTTCAGAAAAAGCCATTGAATCGGCCCGCGACGCGCTTCGCAGTCACTGAGGAGTTTGGGAATGAAGAATCCCGTTCGGTTCCTGCTGCATGTGCCCGTTCCTTGGGTGTTCGTGCTGACCTATCTCCTTGGAGTAGTCCTAGAACATGTGCATCATGGCACCATCTCTCCAACTGCGGCATTGGTTAGTAAGACGGCCGGAGCTGTGTTATTTGCTGTTGGTGCCGTCACTGCGGGCTGGGGCCTCGTGCTTTTCTTTAAAGCTAAAACCACAACGGTTCCGGGTAAGTTATCTGGGAAACTGGTGACTTGGGGACCGTATCGCTTCACTCGAAACCCAATGTATGTAGGGCTTGTCTTGGCCTACCTCGGAGAAGCGGGATTACTGAAACAAATCTGGCCAGTCTTCTTCTCCCCTTCACGGTTGCCTACATTAACTGGACAGTGATTCCGGTCGAAGAGGCGAAGTTGGAAGAAGCCTTCCCCAACGAGTACAAACAGTACCGCTTGCAGGTGCGGCGCTGGTTTTAGGAAACAACAAGGGGCGCTCAATGCTGTCTATTACACGAGTATGGCGTTGATCTCAGTCGTACCAATCGCTAGTTGGCGAAAAATCGCCATTACACTCATAAACCCCGGAAGCAAGCTGCGCCTGGAGATGCGGCTGTCTAGGCGATCGGTTCAAGTGGCCAGCGGTCTGCCGCAGAGTCCCTCAGTTTGTCGGCCAATCTGGCACGCAAGTAGAGAGGAATATCGAGTTCGCGCCCCAACCCGAACCGCACATACCGGATGAATACAATCCGCCGTCGCGAGACAGTGATTTCGTCCCAAGGAACTAGCAGAGGTGGATGCCTGAAGCGGAACAACGACATCGTGGCAAGATAAAGCCCTTGGTGATTGCACCCTATGGTCAGGCAGTTGTGATACCCAGCAATCCACCGCATCTGACCGCTCTGTCCCGGCCACTGTTCCCCGGCGAAAGGCACCCTGAGTCGGAACCGTTTCTCTAGTGTCGTCCACCCACCGATGAAGCTGATGAGCGCAGAAACGAGAAGCCAGAGGGCTAAGGCGTAGAACGGGATGATGATCCAGAGCGACCAATGGTGTTGGTCTAGCCAGTTCTGCATATTTGTTCATCGACCCGGCCCGAGCGCAAGCATTGCATTCTATCGTGCTATCAGACTGAGAGGTGCGGGCTAGTTGGCATAACATCGCGGTTACACGCAATATAAAAAGGCGCCCACTTTTGCGATTGGTTGTGATTGTCCGCACCACCAACCTAGCGAAAAGGAGCGCCTTTATGAGTCAAGAGAAGTATATCGGCATGGACGTTCATCAGGCCACCATTTCGGTTGCCGTGATGGATGCTCAAGGCAAACTGATCATGGAATGCCTGCTGGAGACCAAAGCAGCCACGATCGTTGAGTTCATCCAGGGACTGCAGGGAACTCTGTCGCTGACCTTCGAGGAAGGAACGTCGGCTGCCTGGTTACACGATCTTCTGAAACCCCACGTCAGCCGATTGGTGGTCTGTGATCCGCGAAAGGCTGCCCTGTTGAAAGATGGCAACAAGAGTGACCGCATCGACGCGCGCAAGCTGGCGGAGCTGTTACGCACCAACCAACTGAAGCCGGTCTACCACGGAGAGCATGGAGTGCGCACCTTAAAAGAGCTGGGGCGCAGCTATCTGACCCTCACCCAAGATGTCACGCGGGTGATGAATCGGATCAAAGCCCTGTACCGCAGCTGGGGCATTCCCTGTAGCGGTACGACGGTGTACGCTCCACGGCATCACGCCGAGTGGTTGGCCAAGATCGTGGAACCAGGAGTTCGGGTTCGAGCCGAGCGTTTGTATCAGCAACTCGATAGTCTGCAACCGGTGCGTCTGCAAGCGCGACGCGAACTCCTACTCGAAAGCCACAAGCATCCTGCCGTGAAGTTACTACGTCAGATTCCTTCCATCGGTCCGATTCGCGCCGCCCTGCTGGTGGCCTTGCTGCAGACACCCCACCGCTTCCGTACCAAGCGACAGCTGTGGGCCTACAGCGGTTTCGCGGTCGAGACTCACGACAGTGGCGAGTACCGCTGTGTGCGAGGCAAACTGCAGCGCAACCGCGAGCGCATCACAGTGCGCGGTCTGAATGACAATCACAATAAAGATCTGAAGAGTCTCTTCAAAAGTGCTGCCATCTCTGCCAGCACGCGTCCTGGCCCCTTGCACGATTTCTATGCGGCTCGGATTGCCAAAGGGATGCGGCCGACGATGGCCCGTCTTACCCTGGCACGAAAGATTGCCACCATCACTTTGACCATCTGGAAGAAAGGAGTGAGTTTCGACCCCCAACAATTGCATCGGCAAGCAGCTTGAGCGTCACTGGTGAACAGGCCTTTCCATCTCAGGAGTTCACTCGGATGATGGTCGGTCGGGTTCTGGAGATGCTCGGTTCGAGGAGAGTATCAGTCAATGAGATCGGCCCCGTGTGCTTGGGCACCGAGTCACACATTACACGCTATGCCCCCTCGGATAACCAGAAATAGCCATAGGCCACGAGCCTCGGATAGAACCATGGTTGACCTTGAGCACCAGTTTGGCTTGCCGCTCTTTCGAACTCGATGGCATCGCCACCATCCGCGCAGGAAACTTATGAGCATGGGCAATCGGCCAAGCTTCTCCAGAGAAGCGCAATTTCAGTGGGCTGGATCTCGAGAAACAAATCTCGCCTCCGGTCGAGGCAGAACTTTTTTTCTTGACATCCCTTTTTATAGAACTCATTGAGGGAAACGGCGGCTATTTCCGGGTCAATGAGTGAAATCGCCTGATTACAACAGTTGACGGGAAAGCAGCTACAATCGTGGGCGTTTCGCACTTCAGCTATGTCCCTGAACACGACCGGAACCCAAGGTGCCCGTAGCGAGCCAACTGTGCCCCCAGCAGTGACTGGGTGGCTTCTCTTCTTGTGCCTTCTCCTCACGCTCGTGTATCCCGCGACCACTCTTTATCACATTCTGACGCACACACTGCCGAGCCTCATCAGTGGGCATAGGCCCGCATTCATCTTCCTGCTGAGCGTCTATTGCGTTGTTTTCACAGCGCTGGCGGTGTTTAGCTTTGTTGCCGGGCTGAAGTTGTGGCTTGTTAAGCCGGAGGCGGTACGGTTTGCGCGGCGTTGGCTCTGGACGTATCTGATCGCAAATTTCGCCTATTTTGTCTTATGGATAGCCATCGCAAAACCGCACCAGTCCTTCGTTCTCGCCGAGATGGCGTGGTATCACATCGTGGGGCCGATACCGTCGTTTGCGCTCTGGTACTTCTACTTAGAGCACTCTAAGCGTGTTCGGGCAACGTATCCGTCGCCATAGTTCAAGGGTTTTGGTTGTTGGCGATAAATCGCCATTACACTCGTTGACCGGGGCCCGGCTAACAAACGGCGCAAGCTGGTGAGAACGCCTGTTTACGTCAGCCATCCCGTAGCTGTGCGGCAGAAGAGGGTTGCTGGATGCGCTGTACGGAACTAGAATTCGCGCGGTAAATCATCCCCACAATTTGTTCGCAATGGAGGCGCGGTATGAAAGCAAGAACTGTGTTATTGACTCTGGTCCTGTGTTTTCTGGCAGGGGCAGTGTGCTTCGCCAGCGATATACAAATGGGCACCTGGAAGTTGAACGAGGCGAAATCGAAGATCGCTGCTGGGACACCCAAGAACAGCACGGTTGTCTATGAAGCTGCCGGTGACAGCACAAAAGTCACTATTGATGGCAACGCACCGGACGGGACGGCTACGCACAGTGAGTGGACGGGTAAGTTCGACGGTAAAGACTATCCCTCTACCGGGAATCCGAACGAAGACATGCGCTCAGTTAAACAAATTGACGACCACACGCTTCACGTAACGTCAAAAAAAGGCGGTAAGGTTGTTCTTACGGCCCACGTTGTGGTCGCGGCCGACGGCAAGAGCCGCACCGTCACAGTCAATGGAACCGATGCACAGGGCAAGAAATACAAGAGCACCGCAGTGTACGACAAGCAGTAAAGGATCATCTCCTCGAATGCTGCTATCGGAGTGAATGCCCTTCCGCTCGCTTCTGAACGGAAGGGCATTTGTAGTCTGCTGGCACTATGAGTGAAATCGCCTGGTTTCGCCATTTGGCCAGAGGAGATGACTCCCAAGCTTATTCCTGCGATTCAGTCGGCTCTGCGGAGGCGGGGTTAGGAAGCCTGCGATTTGTGCTGCATTTTCTAAGTTCTTGCAGGGGTTCGCCATGCACCGCAAATTCAGCACACCGGGCGATACCGCCAAGGCCAAGCGGGAGACGGTCGTGACCGAGGGCAGGGGCGGGATGCTGTCGGTGGCGGGCGGCAAGTGGACCACGTTCCGGCCCGACCGGCAGCGGGATGGTCCGCAACAGCGCCCCGTCAGCCACCTTCCACACCCGCACCGTGCGATCATCCGACCCGGTCACCGCATAGCTGCCGCTGCGATCGACATCGGCGCGATTGATCATCGCCGTGTGCATGCCCGGGTCGAGCGCCAGCACCGGCCGCTCGAACAGCCCAGTGCCGCTCGGCTCCTGCGCCAGCGCCGATGCCGCCAGCAGCACCAGCAGCGCAGCCAACCTCCTCACGAGGACACGGCAGCAAACGCGGGCCATTGCGCCGCCTCCAGCTGCGTCTCGATCGTCTTGCGGGTGAGCTCGCCGCTGTCGCGATAGTCTTCGTAGAGTTGTCTCACCAGCTCGACCACCGGACCGGCCACGCCTCCGATCAGCACATCCCAGACGCCCTTGCTGCCCACTTCGGCTGGCGGCAAAAGCTCCCTCACCTCGGCGCAGAACGCCTCGCGCAGCTCGATGCCTCGGTTCAGATGCAGCTCCAGCGTCGAGAACGACCCCGGCTCCTCGCGCGCGGCGATCGCGGTGATCAGCCCGGCGATCACCGCGTCCTCTCGCCCTTGGCCCCGCCATAGCTCAGCTCGCCGCGGTCGAGCGTCGCCTGGTCGCCCTTCGCGTTGCGCTTGAGCAGCCGCACGCAGGTCTAGGCCTTGGTCCGCTCGCCGGCGAGCTCGGCCACCGCATCCGCCAGCTCGGCGCCCCGGCTGCCGCCTGCTCCTCGGCCAGGACCGCGCAGGGTATCAGCCCCAGCCCCAGCACAGCGACCAGCATGATCCGCATGCCCTTCCCCTCCCTCACATCCCGGCAACGAACACATCGCTGCGGAACCGCGCCTCGATCCCGGCGTCTGTTAGCCCTTGGTCAGCCGCGGCACCTCCCGGCCCAGATAGTCGATCAGCTCGGTGATGCTGATCAGGCCGTTGTGGTCGGCGTCGCCCCGCGCCAGCGCCTCGAGCAGCACCTCGGTGAACGCGCCGTGGCCCCAGGCCGCATCCTCGCGCGACTGCTGGCCACCATCCGACGAGGTCAGCACCGGGACGTTGGCCATGGCCAGCGCCGTGCGCAGGCCGGTGGCGTTGACCGCAAGCCCGCTGCCGTCGCCGAGGCTGGCGCCGGAGTGGCAGGCATCGAGCAGCACCAGCAGCCGGCCGTACTGCCCGAGCTGACGCAGCTCGTCCTGCAGCGTCGCGATCGTCAGCCCGGTGTCCTTGATCCCGACCGGGTCGCGGGCATCCACGCCGTAGGGCAGCAGGTACAGCTGGTCCTCCACCACCACCCCATGGCCGGAGAAGAACACCACCGCCAGATCGCGGCCCGGCTCGCCCGCCGCGATCACGATGTTGCAGCTGAGCCAGCACAGCATCGCGAGCACAGCGAGCAGCACGTTGCGATAGCGCAGCGCGTGATGCCAGACGTGCAGCTTTGCGGCAGGGACGTGCTGTGCGGCTGCAGCGCGCGCGCCGGTGGCTTGCGCAGGACCTTGGCACTCAGTCGCGCGACGATCAGACCTGGAATGGCGACGAGCAGGAAGATCCAGCGCCAGTTCATGATCCTGAGCAGCTCGGTCGCCGCGATCGGCGTCAGTCCCAGCCCCAGCAGGGCCGGCATCGCCTGCTGGATGCCGACGTTGAAGCCGTGGCGGCTCGGCTTCGAGGCGTCGATGGTGGCGATGATGCTGGCGGGCACGAAGGCGCCTTCGGCGAGGCCCATGGCAGTCCGGGCCGCAATCAGGCTGCCGGCGCCGATCACGAGGCCCGTGACCCCGGCCAGCATCGAGAACAGGATCGTCGCCGGGATGACTACCGCCTTGAAGCCGATCCGGTCGGCGAGATTGCCGGTGAAGAGCGCCGAGGCGCCCCAGGCGAGCGCCAGCGCGCCGGTGATCTCGCCGAGATCCTGATAGTCGAGGTGCAGTTCGCTTGCCAGCACCGGCATCAGCGGCACGATCAGGAAGCGATCGACGCCGACCAGGCCCATCCCGAGCGACATGAGCATCACGACCTTCCACTCGTAGGACGGACCCCGGTTACTGCTGGCGCGAGGCGGCGCTGAATATTCGTGCAGCATCATTTCGGTCACCTGCCCGTCGCCGTCAAAGGGCGACGCGTCGTCTCGGAACACCAGATTGTGGATCGCACGGAAACGTTGGACTAAGTGCAGTAGCCTTGGTCTCGACTGACTGGCAGCGGAGTAGCAGAGCGGAAGACGTTGTCAGGATCGTAGTGCCGCTTGGCCGTGATCAGCCGCTCGGCATTGCGGCCATAGCTCTTGGCCGCACGGTCCGCGTCGTCCCGGCCCAGCAGGTTCGGGTAGCCGCCAGACAGCGCCAGCGCGTCGAAGGCCCGAAGCGTGGCTCGAGCCCACTGCTGATGCCCTTGCTCCTGGCGCTCGTCCGAGCGGTCGGCGAACGCCGCGAGGATCTCGACGAGCACATGGTCGCGACGCAGGCCGAAGGCGGTCGCCTCCACCGGTATTCGCGAGGCGGCGCCCCTGAACTCGTGGGTGAAGATGGCGCAACCCGGCGAGACCGCGGCCGCCATCGCCTCGATGAAGACGTCGATGCGGTCGCTGTCGAGCGCGGGCAGCCAGCACGTCTCCATGAACGTCCGCAGCCCGTTGACGATGAACGGGTCGAAGACGGTCAGCGAGGCCCCGTAGGACTTCGCCTCCACGCTGCCGCCAAGGAGCGTTCCAAGCTTGGCAAACGGCGCGACCCGTGCCTCGCCTTGGTCCGGCCGACCGCACCAGGTCGGCACGACCATGACCACGGGCGCGCCGTCCGGGCTGCCGACCAAGCCAAGCTGGACCGTCAGGGCCTCGGGCATGGAGGCGGCAAGGTCGGTACAGCGCTGGAGCACGGCTTTGGCTTCGGCGAACGGGTAGACCAGCATGCCCGAGTGGACGCTGGGAAGATCGTGCAGCCGGTGGTGCATGGCCGTGACGACGCCAAAATTGCCGCCGCCGCCGCGCAACGCCCAGAACAGGTCCTCTTCACGGTCGTGGGTGGCGGTCACGACGCGGCCATCCGCGAGCACGACCTCGGCGGCGAGCAGATTGTCGAGCGCAAGCCCGAAGCGGCCGATCAGAGCGCCGTAACCGCCGCCCAGCGTGAGTCCCGTCATGCCGACGGCGCTACAGGCGCCGGCCGCCGCCGCGCGGCCGAGCGGATCGGCCACGGCGTGAACGTCCGAGGCTCGAGCACCCCCCGAAATGCGCACGCTCTGATGGTCCGAGGCGACGACCACGTCGTTCATGCCGCTGAGGTCGATGACGATGCCCTCGCACAGGGCGCGACCGGCCCAGTCGTGGCCGCCGCCCCGCACCGACAGCGGCAGATCGCCGTCGCGCGCGGCCCGGATCGCCGACTGGACGTCCTCGGGCGTCCGGCAGTGGACGACCGCGCTCGGCATCCGGCCGACCGGCTTGGCCCAGATCGCCGTCGCCGCAGCGTAGCGGTCATCGCCTGGTCTGGAGACCCGGCCGGGCAGTTGCTCGCCAAGCCGGTGAAGTATTCTTTCGATCATGTCAGTCATCTCTTTCTACCCATTTTGGTCCGGCGCCTGAACCCGACTGTTCGGCCCGGCGTGGACGCGGTCGATATGCGAGCGACGCATTTCGGCGCCATTTCAGGAAAGGTGGAATCGGGTTCACTTGAAACAGTGACGGGTGCAGGTGAAGGCGCGGATGCCCGGCACCAGCCGCTTCAGGCCACGGCGTTCGCTCTCGGCGGCGTGTGCCGGCGGAACGGCGCTCGGACCGCGGGTCGCCGGGGCGACAGCACCGACCCTGGTGCCGGACAGGGCGCTTGGGGATGGGGCGCCAGGGCCCCTTTTTGGCGCGCATGAGGGGGGTACTCGGCCTGCTGTGAGCGTTGCAGCACATCATCGCGCCCGTTGCCACGCTGAGAAGGCAGTCAGGCAGTTAATAGGGGCCCACCGAGAAGTCGTGCGCGCCCAGATGGCGTTCGGAGCAGCAGAAGACGCAGCACGTAACCCCCGTTGGCCGGCATGCGGCTGACCGTCGACAGCGTCGTCGCGGCTGCCGCCAGGAACCAGGCCAGACGGCCAGGTCACGAAACTGGTGCCGGCCAGCACCGGCATCAGCGATAGTAGACCGAGCGCAGCCGCGGCTGCCGGACGAGCCAGATCGCCACCAGGGTCGACACAGCCAAGAGACCGTTCATGGCCGCCGCCGTCCGGTCACCCAACAGAGCATAGTGCGCGACGAACCCCATGTTATCGCCGATGTAGACCATCAGCACCGTTGGCAGCGCGCGAAACATGGCCACACGGCGACAATACCATCGCGGCCAGCCCGGCGCGGCGGCGACCGGATCATTGACCATCACGGCCAGCACGTGCTTCCATAGCAAATGTCCCGTTGCGGCCGTCGGCCGACTTATCGCAAGGCCGCGGATCCAGTCTTCGGCGAGGCGGCGTGCGGCGAGCCGTGCTCGGCGTACGCGATGTGCCCGCGGTGAGCCCGAGGTCGCAAGCAGGTACATCATCGAGCGCCCACGATGCCGCCAATCCGGGTGCGCATGCGCCGCCGGCGCCTGGCCCGGGCCATCCATCGTCCCAGCGCCCGCGCGACCTGCCCGAGCCCGGCCAGGCCATCACCTGGGGACCGGTAGCGCGCGGGCGGCGGTGGTTGAGCGACCATCGTCTCTCCTCCGATCGAAAGGGCTGACGCGACCATCACCCGGACGCGGGCTCGGTCCGTCTTGCGGACCTGCGATGTGGGGAGGGGAGGTTACGCGGACGATTTCCGCAAGACAAGAACCGGCTACATCTGAAATGGTCCTGGCGTTGCTTCGAAGCAGGCGCTCGCCGAGCCGAACTTGTAGGATCAGCTCGGGGCGCCGCGGGATCGGCACCATCGGCTCGCCGGGCGGGGCGATCGCCGGCGCCTCGGCGGGGCCCGGCAGCGCCGCCCCGCCGAGGCTCGGCACGCAGAGCGGGGCGCACAGAGCCGCTTCGCGCACCTCGCTACGCGCGCCGCGGCCGACCATCACCGTGGAGCTTCACGCGACCTCGACCGGCGCTGAGAAAACACTACCCCACGCCGGGGGTTGTCAGGTTGGGCTTGCACGAACGTCGCGGGCAGCTAGCGGACCGGGATGACGAGTACACCCTACCGCGGTTTCCGCTTTCCCAAGCCGATCATTCAGCATGCGGTGTGGCTGTATGCGCGCTTCACCCTGAGCCTGCGTGATGTCGAGGATCTCTTGGCCGGGCGCGGGATCACCGGAGCTACGAAACCGTCCGAGTGTGGGTGGCGCGGTTTGGACCGCAGATCGCCCGCTACCTCAGGCGGCAGCGCGTCGGCCGAGCGATAGGTGGCATCTGGACGAGATATTCGTGAGGATCCGCGGCCGATGGATGTACCTCTGGCGCGCGGTTGATCCGAGGGCGAGATCCTCGACGCCTGGCGCAGAGCAAGCGGGATAAACACAGGGCGCTTCGCCTGATGCCTAAGCTGCTGAGGAAGCAGGGCATGGCGCCGGCGGTCTTGGTCACCGACCGGCTTGGCGCTACCCGGCTGCGGTCCGTGAGTTCGGTCTGTCCGGCGAGCATGTCCAAGGCAAGCGTAAGAGCAATCAGGCTGAGAGCTCACAACTGCCGATCCCGCGGCGCGAGCGCAAGATGCAGGGTTTCCGCTCCACCGGTTCCGCCCAACGCTTTCTCGCCATCCACGCTGACATCGCCGATACCTTCACCACCTGCCGCCACCCGGTCACCGCCAAGACGCATCGGCTGCTCCGAAATGAGGCGTTCGCAGCTTGGCACGAGGCTGTGGGCCTGCTCGCCGAAAAGACCGGTGGCTCAGCAGATCCTGCGGGCCATCCTCATCAACCTGGCAAGCCCCCGAATAGGCTCCCTCGCGGGCGGTATCCGTTCTGATGATCAGGTCGAGCAGCGCTGGACCGCGAGCCAGGCGTCCTTCGACACGTCCTGAATCATGCCGCGTGTCTCTTGAGATGAGGGTTGAGAACGAAAATGTTTGAATTCTCAAAGCCGCGCTCTGGATATTCGGGAGCCGTCCGAGGCGCTGTGCTGCTGAGCGAAGGAGGCGAACTGCTTGCCGAAGGCCGATGCGGAGCTTTCCTCGTGAAAAGGCGAAGGTTTTTCGCCGACATCCCCCCTGTGGATTTCGTCCCATTGACCTGTAGCGAAAAGGGTGCTTACGCGCCAAGAAACCGTCGTCAGATATTGACGCGCCGTATTACGCTTATTGAGGGATGCCGAACAGTATCACGTTTACGACAGGCTAATGCCCGGCGGCCAGCTGACCAAGCCCTCGTTGGTCCGTGAGTGCGTAGCGAGGGCCTTATCGGGGAAATGCACCAAATCCGATACTTCTTGGCGTAAAAAGAGACGCTCAATCGTCACCAAGGCGGCAGAGCGGTGCAACGTTAATCACAGCCGTCCTTTACCTTACGTGCAATTGCTCTCGAAATCGAACTCGGCTGGCGAGCCTTCGGCGCTGAGCGCGCACGTCGCACCTCACCGGAACTCGGCCGGTGCATGCCTCCCTACGTGGCGCCAGTGTTACGAAACAGCCCTCACGGCCATGGGGGCGGCCGCATCTGATCAGGAAGGGCGACGTCGCGCCACTCTCGGTGGCGGTCTCGCAAGACTGGTTGCGCTCAAGCCCTTCATAACTCAACGCTGCGGGAGTGTCGCGGGCCTTCCCGAGGCCTGCAACTGAAGTTGCGTCGCGGCTCGGGCAGCGAGGTCACCTGAATACCTGAAATTGGGCACAGCCGGTCATCGTTAAGGTTCGCTCGGTGAAGCCTGGTCGCGCCTCGATGCCTTTCCGCTGTTCGAGGTGCTATCCGTTCGTCCTTGTCAGCCGGACTTACCAACTGGCCGGCAGGAACAGAGCCGAGTTCGAAGGATCTTGCTTCCGAGACCCCTCCGAATCAACACCGTGGAAGTGAGTTTCCCTTTCGAAGAACTTAGAGCCTGTCTAGAGGTCTAATCCCATCCTCGCACACAGCCACCCATCAGGTGGTCAGACATAACTAAAACTTGCATATATTGCTCAAAACAAAAGGGGGAGTTGCGACCACCCCGTCTGAGGGCTGGAGACCCAAGCGGCTTTCTCCTTGTCGTTTTTTTAGTCCCAAAAACCCCAAACTCGCGCGTGATGGCGGTTCGTGTGCACACTCGTCCTGGCGGATCGCGGCGATCGCTTGTGCCACTCTGCTCAATAGGCCGCGAGCCGCCGACTGGGGCTTCGGACGGGGCCGACAGAGCGCAGCAGAAGAGAGCTCATTGATGACGGGAACGCTGTGCTCAGCGACATGTTGTTCGAACATGTCTTTGTCTCGCTGTCTCGAACCTGGAGGTTCCCCTGGCCGATCGTCTACAGGCCTTTGCGAAGGAGGTACGGCGCTCACGCCCAGACTTAGCCTCAGCCGTCGACTGGGCTGGCTCAGCCCCCTCGCGCAAATCGGAGCGACTGCAGCTAAGGGTGGTGTAGCTGATGCCTGCGTTCCTGCTGCCGGACGAGCGAGGACGGCTCGTCCGCCTTGAATGATCTCTACCTGGCGAGGGACCGGTCGCGCATAGCATTTCATCGCGGCCAGTGGTGCCCGTACTCGCAAAACAGGGTTCTGGCTCGCGCTGAGGACCAGGCTGTCTGCCGAGCACCGCCACATCGCGGCAAATTCGCGGCCCCATCGCCTGAGCTGCGGTGTGGGCTCAAAATCCGACGCGAAGGCGCCGTTTCCAGTTCTTGCAGATACTGGACAACGGGATACCCCCCCCTTGGCCTCGCGATTTACGTCGGAGACGAGATGAAGCACATGATGGTCAGCTCAGGATGGGATCCATCAGCAACCCCAGGGCACCGAAATGGATGCTTCCCTAATTCCGCCAGCTTCATCGTCGGCACCGATGGGATCGTCCACGTGCGGTCTCTCCCTGGCACTACCGCATGCGTATGGCGATCGAGGACATGCTCGCCGCGCTGCGGTCTGCGAAGTAGTTCCGGCTCCGATTGCGTAAGGTCCTTGGTAAACTACGAGAGCTCGTGTTCGAGCTATCGTTCTCAGGAACTAAAGGGGGCTCTACCACGCGCCCCCGATCAGGGACGCGGGTCGTGTCACTGGACGTGGTGTAGGACTGGGCTGCTGGATCTCCGCGATAGGACGGGCCGCTCTGGTTCATGCGGGCGGCGGCTAGCATGGAGGGTGAACAATGTCGGCGCAAGGGCGCCATCGTTTTCGGGGGTCATGGAGCAGGCCGAGGCGCCGATCGCCAGGCCGAGAGTTACGCCGACCGTCGGTGTCGCCCGCGACCGCGATGGTGACCGCGACCCCCACGCATGCGTCCGGCCTCGCGCACCTTCAGGTAGGCGGCAATCGATCAGGAGATACATTGAAAGGCACACAGGCCCCCTCGGAGCGGCCGTTCGAGGAAGCTGTACTCGCGCTCGTCGATCTCCTGGCACAGGCGGCTGATTTGGTTTTTCGACGTGGTGCCCACAACCAGCGCCTTGACCCGCTGCGCGCCGCACCGCGACCTACTGAGGCTGACAGCGCTCCGCAGCCAACCGCGCGTCGACCGAGCGGGTCGGACACGCCCTGCACATAGGCCTCCTGGAGCCTTCGCGGCGACGCGCCGCGGCTCCAGGAAGCCCGGGAAGGAGCCGCCCTTCCCGATCTTGTGGGATGCGTAGCTCCACGGTCCCGGCGCGGGTCTCCCAGAGCCTGCCGCGATCGTGGCCTCGCTAAGCAAAAATGCCCGCGGCGCCGCTCGCCATAGCCGGCGCCGGTCAGGTCGATGCACTTCGGGCTCCATCACCGGCTCGGCGGCGAAGCCGATCACTCGTACAAGAGGTCAGCGTCGGCGCTCTTCTCCAACAGCTCGCGAAGCGCGCTCATCCGTTGGTCATCGTGGCACTTTCTTCTCAGAGGGGGGGTCGCAGCCTAACACTGCGGAACTCCCCGCGGGGCCCCCCGCTGTGGATAGGCCGGGGGCCGCCCACGCGAGATCTTGCTGGCGGTCGCTTCGGCAGGCCACCTCCCCACAGAACACCACCACCAGGGACGAGAGCGGGAGGCGCAGGGAGGACGGGGCCGAGACTATAGCGGAAAACTATGAATTTTGTTAGCCAACGGGCATTTCTCCGGTTGCGCGGACGGCGCTATAGCCTATCGGTTTTTTTTTTTTTTTAAAAAAAAAAAAAAAAAAAAAAAAAAAAAAAAATGAAATAAGTTAAAACAAAGACTGCAGCGCGCAGCCCAAACACGAGCAGAGGCAAGCTCAGCGCACGGACCAATCACAACGGGAAAGATAGGCATATGTCCGAAAGAGCTGGGGTACTCCCGCCGCGATCCTGGCCAGCGCCGTCACCGTGGTCGATCTCCTCGGGCTGCGTTCGCAGCGCCGCTGAAAAAGGCAGACGCTGCTGTCGCCGCGCACAAGGAGAAATGCTACGGCGTCGCTCTGAAGGGGCTGAATGACTGCGCCGCAGGCCCCGGAACGACGTGCCAGGGCACATCGACCGTCGACTTTCAGGGGAACTCCTGGAAGTTCGTCCAGGGGGCGGCACCTGCACGAGCATCGTGGTTCCGGGCGGCAAGCACGGCTCCCTGACGCCGCTGCCGTTGTAGTTGACCGACATCAGCTGGAAGCGGAGACGACCTCGGCGAGCGCACTAACGCCCATCGGGCCGGCGCCTCCTCAAGCGCGGCTCCGCTTTCCAGCTTATTCCGTCGCTGGATAGACCGAGCTTTAAGCACGAACATCTCCAAGTCATCTCACCACCAAGGGAAACAGGAGGGTTTCTTCGAGGCGCACGGCGGAGAATTATATGGGCGCAGGCAGGCCGCCCCACCGCGCGCTCGAGCAGATCCGTAGAGATTATCCGCTCTCGCTTCACGGCGTTGCACGTCCATCGGCGGTCCGGAACCTTTGGAATTCCCCGTCATCTTGAGCGCTTCCGATCGCTCGTTGCTCTTTTGCTTATGAACCCGCGTAAAAAACGGCATCTCGCCTGGTCGACGCACGAGACCACCTACTTCAACGACCTCCTGCCGCTGCCGTACACTGAAGGCGACTTTGGCGCGCGTTGATATGGATCGAATTAGGTCCAGCACGCCATCAGTCGACCGATCCTGTTGAAAACCCTTCAACATATATCGCCTTTAGCGAATCCACGATGTCGGAGACTGACTTTCTTCGCGCGCTGGCCCGGCGCAGCGGGTGCGGATCGCCGCTCGACGTCAACAACGTCTTCGTATCCGCGACGAACCAGGGCTACTCCCCCGCAGACTATCTTGAGACTTCCCCGAGAGCCATGTGGAGAGATCCAATTCGCCGGTCATGCCGAGCAAGCGGATGACGAAGGCGAGCTACTCCTGATCGACAGCCACGACCGAAAATCGCCGACCCGGTCTGAACATTTTCGAGAGCGTGGTCGCGCTATGCGGACCCGTACCGACGCTGGTCGAATGGGACAGCAGCATTCCCGCACGGCCCATGCTGCGAGCCGAGGCCGAAGCCGCACAGCTATTTCACTGCCACGCTCCCGTTGCGTGGAGGGCCACCAATGCTGGCGGATGAACCGTGCGGACGCTGGCGGGGCGGGCGCCGTCCTATGCGGCGGTCCTGGCTCCAGGGCTGATCGATCCGGACTACGAAACGCCTGCCGGCGTCGTGGGCCCTCGCGGCAGGGGCGCGGTCAAGCGCTACAACGTCTATCGTAACAACGTCACCGTCAGCCTGATCGATGCGCTGGCCGCCGCTTTTCCTGTGACGCAGCGGATTACCGGCGTTGAGTTCTTTGAGCCATGGCGCGGTTCCATGTGCGAAAACACCGCCTCGCTCGCCGCTTCTCTTCGAGTACGGGCACGACTTCCCGGACTTCATCGCGTACTACCACTACGCGCAGCGATGCCCTATTTGGCGGACACGGCAGCATCGAACGCCTGGCTCGACGCGTACCACGCGAACATGCCGCCGCTGCCGGCACAGAAACTTGCGGTGATTCCGCCAGAACCGCCAGCGAACGTCGCGTTCGTCCCACACCCGGCGACGCGAATCGTTCGTTCCGGTTTCCGGCCCTATCGATCTTCGTTGCAATCGCGGTGACGGGCCGATCGAGAACAGCGAGACCTTCGTCCCAGAAGACGCGCTCATCACGCGCCCCGAACAAGAAGTGAACGTTTGCCGGCTGCCCCTGGCGGGCCAGTTTCTGATGCAACTGCTGTCGGGCCAAACGCTCGGCGATGCCGCCGCCATCGCCGTCGAGATCGCGCCCGAACTCGACTCGGCGAGCAAATTGCCGGCATGTATCGAGGCGGTGCCCCTTCTGTAGCACTCCACGCTGGAGACCACCCATGAACTCGATGACCTAATCGGTCGCCGCCGAACGGGGGCCTCAAGCTTCAGCTCTACAGCGCGGCTAAAATTAAATTGGCGATCGCTCGCGCACTCTCAGCCGTCCTCTTTTCGGCTGGCGCTGCGCGTCCGCTCTCGCCGCGCCGTTTTGGCGATCGGGAACTCTCAAATGGGTCGGGGTTCCGGCAGGCACCGTGCGGTGTCGTTCGAGCCTGCAGGAACCCCGACCATTTGAGAATTCCCGATCGCCAAAACGGCACGGCGAGAGCGACGCGCAGCACCAGCTGAACAAAGGACGGCTGGCGATTGCGCGAACGACCGCCACGGCTTTGTCGGCCGCGGTGTAGAGCTGAAGCTTGAGGCCGCCGTTGGCGGCAACGAATTCGGTCATCGAGTTCATGGGTGGTCTCCAGCGTGAGTGCTGCAAAGACGCCGGCCTCGATCATGCCGGCAATGTTGCTCGCCAAGTCGAGATCGGGCGCGATCTCAAGGGCGATGGCGGCGGCATCGCCGAGCGTTTGGCCCGACAGCAGTTGCATCAGAAACTCGGCGCCGCCAGGGGGCAGCCGGCGAACGGTCACTTCTTGTTCGGGGCGCGTGATGAGCGCGTCTTCTGGGACGAAAGTCTCGCTGTTCTCGATCGGCCCGTCACCGCGATTTGCAACGAAGATCGATAGGGCCGGAAACTGGGAACGAACGATTCGCGTCGCCGGGTGTGGGACGAACGCAACGTCCGCTAGCAGTTCTGGCGGAATCGCGCAAGTTTCTGTGCCGGCAGCGGCGGCATGTCGGCAGCGTGGTACGCGTCGAGCCAGGCGCGTTCGATTCGTGCCGTGTCCGCCAAATAGGGCATCGGCTGCGCGTAGTCGTAGTGCGCGATGAAGTCCGGGAAGTCGTGCCCGTATTCGAAGAGAAGCGGCGAGCGAGGCGGTGTTTCCCGCACATGGAACCGCGCCATGGCTCGAAAGAACTCAACGCCGGTAATCCGCTGCGTCGCAGGAAAAGCGGCGGCCAGCGCATCGATCAGGCTGACGGTGACGTTGTTACGATAGACGTTGTAGCGCTTGACCGCGCCCTTGCCGCGAGGGCCCACGACGCCGGCAGGCGTTTCGTAGTCCGGATCGATCAGCCCTGGAGCCAGGACCGCCGCATAGGACGGCGCCCGCCCCGCCAGCGTCCGCACAGGTTCATCGGCCAGCATTGGTGGCCCTCCACGCAACGGGAGCGTGGCGGTCGAGAATCGCCTGTGCGGCTTCGGCCTCGGCTCGCAGCATGGGCCATCCGGGAATGCTGCTGTCCCATTCGACCAGCGTCGGTACGGGTCCGCATTGCGCGACCACGCTCTCGAAGAGTGTCCAGACCGGGTCGGCGATTTTCCGGTCGTGGCTGTCGATCAGGAGTAGCTCGCCTTCGTCATCGGCTTGCTCGGCATGACCGGCGAGATGGATCTCTCCCACATGGCTCTGCGGGAAGTCTGCAAGATAGTCTGCGGGGGAGTAGCCCTGGTTCGTCGCGGATACGAAGACGTTGTTGACGTCGAGCAGCAATCCGCACCCGCTGGCCGGGCCAGCGCGCGAAGAAAGTCGGTCTCCGACATCGTGGATTCGCTAAAGGCGATATATGTTGAAGGGTTTTCCAACAGGATCGGTCGACTGATGGCGTGCTGGACCTGGTCGATGTGGTCCTCGACGCGCGCCAGAGTCGCCTTAGTGTACGGCAGCGGCAGGAGGTCGTTGAAGTAGGTGGTCTCGTGCGTCGACCAGGCGAGATGCTCGGATACCAACGCGGGTTCATAGCGGGCAACGAGCGATCGGAAGCGCTCAAGATGACAGAAATCCAAAGGTTCCGGACCGCCGATCGACATGCAAACGCCGTGAAGCGAGAGCGGATAATCTCTACGGATCTGCTCGAGCGCGCGGTGGGGCGCCCCCCTGCGCCCATATAATTCTCCGCATGCACCTCGAAGAAACCCTCGTGTTTCCCTTGGTGGATGATGGCTTGGAGATGTTCGTGCTTAAAGCTCGTCCCGGCCAATCCGGCGACGGAATAAGCTGGAAAGCGGAGCCGCGCTTGAGGAGCCACCGGCCCAATGGGCGTTAGTGCGCTCACCGAGGTCGTCTCCGCTTCCAGCTGATGTCGGTCGACTACAACGGCAGCGGCGTCAGGGAGCCGTGCTTGCCGCCCGGAACCACGATGCTCGTGCAGGTGCCGCCCTGGACGAACTTCCAGGAGTTCCCCTGAAAGTCGACGGTCGATGTGCCCTGGCACGTCGTGCCGGGGCCTGCGGCGCAGTCATTCAGCCCCTTCAGAGCGACGCCGTAGCATTTCTCCTTGTGCGCGGCGACGGCGGCATTCATCTCGGCCTTCGTCAGCGGCGCTGCGAACGCGGCCGAGGCCATCGCCGCGGTGACGGCGCTGGCCAGGATCGCGGCGGAAACCTTCGTTCTTGCGGACATATGCCTATCTTTCCCGTTGTGATTGGTCCGTGCGCTGAGCTCCTCTGCTCGTGTTTGGGCTCGCGCTGCCATCTTGTTACTTACGACCGATAGGCTATAGCGCCGTCCGCGCAACCGGAAATGCCCGTTGGCTAACCATTCCATAGTTTGCCGCTATGGTCTCGGCCCCGTCCTCCTGCGCCTCCCGCTCTCGTCCCTGGTGGTGGTGTTCTGTGGGGAGGTGGCCTGCCGAAGCGACCGCCACGAGTTTGGCGTAGGCAGCCCAGCTATCCACAGCGGGCGGCCACCGCGGGGAGCTCCGGCAGGGTTGGGCTGCGACCCCGCAACGCAGACCGGAGACTACCACGATGACCAACGACATGAGCGCGCTTCGCGAGCTGTTGGAGAAGAGCGCCGACGCTGACCTCTTGTGCGAGATGATCGGCTTCGCCGCCGAGCGGCTGATGGAGCCCGAAGTGCATGGCCTGACCGGCGCCGGCTATGGCGAGCAGCGCGCCGGACAGTTTGGCGCAACGTAACGACGATCGCGGCAGGCTCTGGGAGACCCGCGCCGGGACCGTGGAGCTACGCATCCACAAGATCGGGAAGGGCAGCTATTTCCCGGGCTTCCTGGAGCCGCGGCGCGTCGCCGCGAAGGCTCCAGGAGGCCTATGTGCAGGGCATCTCGACCCGCTCGGTCGACGCGCGGCTGGCTCGGAGCACTGACCTCGGTGGTCGGTGCGGAGCGCCGCGGGTCAAGGCGCTGGGTATGGCCGCCATCTCCAAAAAACCAAATCAGCCGCCTGTGCCAGGAGATCGACGAGCGCGTGCCCAGCTTCCTCGAACGGCCGCTCGAGGGCGACTGTGGCCTATCTGTGGATCTCTGGATCGATTGCCGCCTACCTGAAGGTGCGCGAGGCCGGACGCATGTCTCGGTCGCGGTCACCATCGCGGTCGCGGTCAACACCGACGGTCGGCGTGAGCTTCTCGGCCTGGCGATCGGCGCCTCGGCCTGCTCCATGACCCCGAAACGATCGCGCCCTTGCGCGACGATCTCACCCTCATGCTAGCCGCCGCCCGCATGAACCGAGCGGCCCGTCCTATCGCGGAGATCCCGGCCGCCCAGGTCCTACACCACGTCCAGTGACACGACCCGCGTCCCTGATCGGGGGCGCGTGGTCAAGCCGGTCTAGTCACGAGAACGATAGCTCAAACACGAGCTCTCGTAGTTTACCAGGACTACGCAATCGGAGCCGGAACTACTTCGCAGACCGCAGCGCGGCGAGCATGTCCTCGATCGCCAGACGCATGCGGTAGTCCGGGTCGACAAACCGCGCGTGGACGATCCCATCAGTGCCGACGATGAACTGGCGGAAATTGGGAGCATCCAATTGTCGGTGCCCTGTGATACTGATGGATCCCATCCTGAGCTGACCATCATGTGCTTCATCTCGTCTCCGACGTGAATTGCGAGGCCGAGGGACATTGCATAGCCGTTGTCCATATCTGCAAGAACTGGAAACGGCGCCTTCGCGTCGGATTTGAGCCACACCGCAAACCTTTGGTGATCGGGCACGATTGCCGCGATGTGGCGGTGCTCAGCAGCGGCCTCCCTCCTCAGCGCGAGCCAGAGCGTCGATGTTGATACGACAGTACGGGCACCACTGGCCGCGATGAAATACTATCGCGACCGGTCCCTCGCCAAGTAAATCATCAAGGCGGACGAGCCGTCCTCGCTCGTCCGGCAGCAGGAACGCAGGCATCGGCTCGCCCACCTTAGGCGCCGTCGCTCCGGCATCACTCTCCGCGAGGCGGCTGACCAGCGTATCGACGGCTGAGGCGAAACTGGGGTTAGTGCTGTACCTCCTTCGCAAAGGCCTGTAGACGATCGGCCAGGGGAACCTCCAGGTTGCGACAGCGGACGAAGGCGTCTTCGAAGCATGTCGCTGAGCACATCGTTCCGTCATCAATGAGCTCTCTTCTGTTGCTCCGTCGCCCCGTGCGAAGCCCCAGTCAGCGGCTCGCAGCATATTGAGCAGAGTGGCACAAGCGATCGCACGATGCCGGCCCGCGACAGTGTACACAGGACACCATGCGCACGAGATTGAGCTGTTTCAGCGGTATCCGACAGAACCCGTTCGTTTCCACCGCTCCGACGGGGATGATCGCGACTCCCAGGTTTGCTTTGAGCAATACCAGCAAGTCTTCTTGTGTCGCCACCTGATGGGTGGCTGTGTCGAGGATGCCATTCGCCTCTAGACAGGCTCTAAGTTCTTCGACTATCTCACTTCCGGTGTTGATTAGGAGGGTCTCGGAAGCAAGATCCTTGAACTCGGCTCTGTTCCTGCCGGCCAGTTGGTGAGTTCGGCTGACGAGGAGATCAAACGGGTCCTCAAACAGCGGAAAGGCATCGGTCGCGACCAGGCTTCACCGAGCGGACCGGCGATCGCCAACTCGGCTGTGCCCAATTTCAGGTATTCGGTACCTCGTCCAGCCGCGACGTACCTTCAGTTGCAGGCCTGGAAGGCCTGCGACAGCTCCCGCAGCGTTGGTATGAAGGGCTTGAGCGCAACCGTCTGCGAGACGGCCACCGAGAGTGGCGTGAGTTGCCCTTCCTGATAAGATGCGGCCACCATCTTGGCCGTAGAGGGCTGTTTCGTAACACTGGCGCAGCATAGGGAGCATGCGCCGGCCGAGTTCCGTCAGATGCGACAGTCGCGCTCACGCCGAAGCAACTCGCCACCGAGTTCGGTTTCGAGGGCCTTGATGGCGCGGGTCAGGGACGGCTGTGAACGTTGCACCGCTCTGCCGCCTTGGTCAAATTCAGCGTCTCGCTGACCGCCAAGAAGTATCGGATTTGGTGCATTTCCAAGGTACGGCCCTCGCTACGCACTCACGGACCAACGAGGGCTTGGTCAGCTCGCCGCGTGATCACCTGTCGTAAACGTGATACTGTTCGGCATCCCTCAATAAGCGTGATACCGGCGCGTCGATGTCTGACGACGGTTTCTTGGCGCGTAAGCACCCTTTCGCTCAGGTCCGCTGGCAATCGGAATTCGACAGGGGGGATGTGCGGCAAAAACCTTCGCCTTTTCACGAGGAAAGCTCGCATCGGCCTTGGCGAGCAGTTCGCCTCCTTCGCTCAGCAGCACAGCGCCTCGGACGGCTCCCGAATATCCGAGCGCGGCTTTGAGAATTCAAACGTTTCGTTCTCAACCCTCATCTCAAGAGACACGCGGCATGATGCCGCACCAGGACGTGTCGAAGGACGCCTGGCTCGCGGTCCAGCGCTGCTCGACCTGATCATCAGAACGGATGCCGCCACAAGGGAGCTCTATTCGGGGGCTTGTCAGGTTGATGGGGATGGCCCGCAGGTCTGCTGAGCCACCGGTCTTCTCAAGCGAGCAGGCGCGCAGCCTGCTGCCAGGCTGCGAACGCCTCATTCGGAGCAGCCGATGCGTCTTGGCGGTGACCAGATGGCGGCAGGTGGTGAAGGTATTGGCGACTGCAGCGTGGATGGCGAGAAAGCGTTGGGCGGAACCGGGGAGCGGAAACCCTGCATCTTGCGCTCGCGCCGCCGGATCGGCACGTGTGAGCTCTCAGCCCGATTGTTCTTACGCTTGCCTCGGACATGCTCGCTGGGCAGACCGAGCTCACGGACCGCAGCCGGGTAGGCGCCAAGCCGGTCGGTGACCAAGATCGCCGGCGCCATGGCCTGCTTCTTCAGCAGCTTAGCGCATCAGGCGAAGCGCCGCTGTGCTTATATACCGCTTGCTCTGCACCAGGACGTCGAAGGAATCTCGCCCTCGGCATCAACCCGCGCGCCAGGGGTACATCATCGGCCGCGGATCCTCAAGAACATCTCGTCGAGATGCCACGTATCGCTCGGCCGACCGCGCTGCCGCCTGAGGTGGCGGGCGATCTGCGGTCCAAACCGCGCCACCCACACTCGGATGGTTTCGTAGCTCACGGTGATCCCGCGCTCGGCCAAGAGGTCCTCGACATCACGCAGGCTCAGGGTGAAGCGCGCATACAGCCACACCGCATGCTGAATGATCGGCTTGGGAAAGCGGAAACCGCGGTAGGGTGCTCTCGTCATCCCGGTCGGCAACCGCCCCGCGACGTTCGTGCAAGCCCAACCTGACAACCCCCGGCGTGGGGTACTGTTTTCTCAGCGCCGGTCGAGGTCGCGTGAAGCTCGGCGGTGATGGTCGGCCGCAGCACGCGTAGCGAGGTCCGCAAAGCGGCTCTTTGCGCCCCGCTCTGCGTGCCGAGCCTCGGCGGGGCGGCGCTGCCAGTTACCGCCGAGGCGCCGGCGATCGCCCCGCCCGGCGAGCCGATCGTGCCGATCCCGCGGCGTCCCGAGCTGATCCTACAAGTTCGGCTCGGCGAGCGCCTGCTTCGCGGCGGCGCCCGGACCATTTCAGATGTAGCCGGATCTGTGCCTTTCGTAAACGTCCGCGTAACCTCCCCTCCCCACATCGCAGGTCAGCAAGACGGACCGAGCCCGCGTCCGGGTGATGGTCGCGTCAGCCTGTTTGATCGGAGGAGAGACGATGCTGGCTCAACCACCGCCGCCCGCGCGCTACCGTCCCCAGGTGATGGCCTGGCCGGGCTCGGGCAGGTCGCGCGGGCACTCGGACAATGGATGGCCCGGCCCAGGCGCGAGCGGCGCATGCGCACCCGGATTGGCGACATAGAGGGCGCTCGATGATCGCCTGCTTGCCGACCTCGGGCTCACCCGCGGGCACATCGCGTACGCCGAGCACGCCTCGCGGCACGGCCGCCTCGCCAAAGACTGGAATTGCGGCCTTTGCCGATAGGTCGGCCGACAGCCGCAACGGGACATTTGCTATGGAAGAACATGCTGGCCGTGATGGTCAATGATCCGGTCGCCGCCGCGGCCGGGCTGGCCGCGATGGTCTGTCTCGCCATTTGGCCGCTGTTTCGCGCGCTGCCGACGATGCTGATGGTCTACATCGGCAATAACGTGGGGTTCGTCGCGCACTATGCTCTGCTCGGTGACCGGACGGCGGCGGCCATGAACGGTCTCTTGGCTGTGCAGACCCTGGTGGCGATCGGGCTCGTCCGGCAGCCGCGGCTGCGCTGGGTTGACGATGCGCTCATGCCGGTGCTGGCCGGCACCGGTTTCGTGACCTGGCAGGGTCTGGCCTCGTTCCTGGCGGCAGCCGCGACGACGCTGTCGACGGTCGGCCGCATGCAGGCCAACGAGATCCGTGCTGCGTCTGCTGCTCGCCTCGTACGCCATTCTGGGCAGCGCACGACTTCCTCTGTGGGTCTCTCCTGCCCGGCCTGACTGCCGACCTTCTCAGCATGACGACGGGCGCGATGATGCTGCTGCAACGCTCGCCGGCGGGCCTCGTACCGCCCTCATGCGCGCCAAGGAGCAGCTATGGCGCCCCGTCCCCAAGCGCCCGTCCGGCACCAGGGTCGGTGCTGTCGCCCCGAGCGACCCGCGATCCGAGCGCGGCTCCGCCGGCACACGCCGCCCGAGAGCGAACGCCGTGGCCTGAAGCGGCTGGTGCCGGGCATCCGCGCCTTCACCTGCACCCGTCACTGTTTCAAGTGCAACCCGATTCCACCTTCTCCCGCAACGGCGCCGAAATGCGTCGCTCGCATATCGACCGCGTCCACGCCGGGCCGAACAGTCGGGTTCAGGCGCCGGACCAAAATGGGTAGAAAGAGATGACTGATCTGATCGAAAGAATTCTTCACCGGCTCGGCGACAATGCCCGGCCGCTTATCCGAGGCCGGGGATGACCGCTATGCGCGGCAACAGCGATCTGGGCAAAGCCGGTCGGGCCTATGCCGCGCGCTGTCGTCCACTGCCGGACCTCGGAAGACGTCCAGTCGGCGATCGGGCTGCGCGCGACCGTGATCTGCCGCTGTCGGTGCGCGGCGGCGGCCACGACTGGGCGGTCGCGCCCTGTGCGACGGAATCGTTATCGACCTAAGCGCTATGAACGGCGTGGTACGTCGGCCCCGACAACGTACCGCGAATTTCGGGAGGTGCCCGCGGTTCGGACGTTCACGCCGTGACCGATCCGCTCGCCTCGCGGCCGTGGCAGGCGCGTGCAGCGCCGTCGGCATGACGGGGCTCACGCTGGGGGGCGGTTACGGCCTCACTGATCGGTCGCTCCGGGCTCGCGCTCGACAATCTGCTTGCCGCCGAGGTCGTGCTCGCGGATGGGCGCGTCGTACCGCCAAAGACGACAGTGAAGAGGAGCTGTTTTGGGCGTTGCGCGGCGGCGGCGGAAACTTTGGCGTCGTGACCGCCATGCACCACCGGCTGCACGATCTGCCCAGCGTCCGCTCGGGCATGCTGGTCTACCCGTTCGCCGAAGCCAAAGCCGTCCTCAACGCTGCACCGACATTGCCGCCTCCATGCCCGAGGACCTGACGGTTCAGCTTGGCTTCGTCGGCGGCCCGGATGGCGCACCCGTGGTCATGGTCGTGCCGACCTGGTGCGGTCTGCCGGAGGAAGGCGAGGCGCGGGTGGCGCCTTTTCTCAAGCTTGGAACGCTCCTCGCCGGCAGCATCGAGGTGACATCCTATGGGGCGTCGTTGACCGTGTTCGATCCGTATATCGTCAACGGGCAACGGGTGTTCATGGAGACGTGCTGGCTTCCCGCGCTCGACAGCGACAGCATCGACGTCTTCATCGAGGCGATGGCGGCTGCCGTCTCGCCCGGCTGCGCCATCTTCACCCACGAATTCAGGGGCGCCGCCTCGCGAGTGCCCGTGGAGGCGACCGCCTTCGGCCTTCGTCGCGACCATGTGCTCGTCGAGATCCTCGCGGCGTTCGCCGATCGCTCGGACGAGCGCCAGGAGCAACGGCATCAGCAGTGGGCTCGAGCCACGCTTCGGGCCTTGACGCGCTGGCGCTGCCTGGCGGATACCCGAACTTCCTCGGCCGGGACGACGCGGACCGTGCGGCCAAAAGCTATGGCCGCAATGCCGAGCGGCTGATCAAGGCCAAGCGGCACTACGATCCTGACAACGTCTTCCGCTCTGCTATTCCGCTGCCAGTCAGTCGAGACCAAGGCTACTGCACTTAGTCCAACGTTTCCGTGCGATCCACAATCTGGTGTTCCGAGACGACGCGTCGCCCTTTGACGGCGACGGGCAGGTGACCGAAATGATGCTGCACGAATATTCAGCGCCGCCTGGCGCCAGCAGTAACCGGGGTCCGTCCTACGAGTGGAAGGTCGTGATGCTCATGTCGCTCGGCATGGGCCTGGTCGGCGTCGATCGCTTCCTGATCGTGCCGCTGATGCCGGTGCTGGCAAGCGAACCGCACCTCGACTATCAGGATCTCGGCGAGATCACCGGCGCGCTGGCGCTCGCCTGGGGCGCCTCGGCGCTCTTCACCGGCAATCTCGCCGACCGGATCGGCTTCAAGGCGGTAGTCATCCCGGCGACGATCCTGTTCTCGATGCTGGCCGGGGTCACGGGCCTCGTGATCGGCGCCGGCAGCCTGATTGCGGCCCGGACTGCCATGGGCCTCGCCGAAGGCGCCTTCGTGCCCGCCAGCATCATCGCCACCATCGACGCCTCGAAGCCGAGCCGCCACGGCTTCAACGTCGGCATCCAGCAGGCGATGCCGGCCCTGCTGGGGCTGGGACTGACGCCGATCGCGGCGACCGAGCTGCTCAGGATCATGAACTGGCGCTGGATCTTCCTGCTCGTCGCCATTCCAGGTCTGATCGTCGCGCGACTGAGTGCCAAGGTCCTGCGCAAGCCACCGGCGCGCGCGCTGCAGCCGCACAGCACCGTCCCTGCCGCAAAGCTGCACGTCTGGCATCACGCGCTGCGCTATCGCAACGTGCTGCTCGCGTGCTCGCGATGCTGTGCTGGCTCAGCTGCAACATCGTGATCGCGGCGGGCGAGCCGGCCGCGATCTGACGGTCGTGTTCTTCTCCGCCATGGGTGGTGGTGGAGGACCAGCTGTACCTGCTGCCCTACGGCGTGGATGCCCGCGACCCGGTCGGGATAAAGACACCGGGCTGACGATCGCGACGCTGCAGGACGAGCTGCGTCAGCTCGGGCAGTACGGCCGGCTGCTGGTGCTGCTCGATGCCTGCCACTCCGGCGCCAGCCTCGGCGACGGCAGCGGGCTTGCGGTCAACGCCACCGGCCTGCGCACGGCGCTGGCCATGGCCAACGTCCCGGTGCTGACCTCGTCGGATGGTGGCCAGCAGTCGCGCGAGGATGCGGCCTGGGGCCACGGCGCGTTCACCGAGGTGCTGCTCGAGGCGCTGGCGCGGGGCGACGCCGACCACAACGGCCTGATCAGCATCACCGAGCTGATCGACTATCTGGGCCGGGAGGTGCCGCGGCTGACCAAGGGCGAACAGACGCCCGGGATCGAGGCGCGGTTCCGCAGCGATGTGTTCGTTGCCGGGATGTGAGGGAGGGGAAGGGCATGCGGATCATGCTGGTCGCTGTGCTGGGGCTGGGGCTGATACCCTGCGCGGTCCTGGCCGAGGAGCAGGCGGCAGCCGGGGCGCCGAGCTGGCAGGATGCGGTGGCCGAGCTCGCCGGCGAGCGGACCAAGGCCTAGACCTGCGTGCGGCTGCTCAAGCGCAACGCGAAGGGCGACCAGGCGACGCTCGACCGCGGCGAGCTGAGCTATGGCGGGGCCAAGGGCGAGATGGACGCGGTGATCGCCGGGCTGATCACCGCGATCGCCGCGCGCGAGGAGCCGGGGTCGTTCTCGACGCTGGAGCTGCATCTGAACCGAGGCATCGAGCTGCGCGAGGCGTTCTGCGCCGAGGTGAGGGAGCTTTTGCCGCCAGCCGAAGTGGGCAGCAAGGGCGTCTGGGATGTGCTGATCGGAGGCGTGGCCGGTCCGGTGGTCGAGCTGGTGAGACAACTCTACGAAGACTATCGCGACAGCGGCGAGCTCACCCGCAAGACGATCGAGACGCAGCTGGAGGCGGCGCAATGGCCCGCGTTTGCTGCCGTGTCCTCGTGAGGAGGTTGGCTGCGCTGCTGGTGCTGCTGGCGGCATCGGCGCTGGCGCAGGAGCCGAGCGGCACTGGGCTGTTCGAGCGGCCGGTGCTGGCGCTCGACCCGGGCATGCACACGGCGATGATCAATCGCGCCGATGTCGATCGCAGCGGCAGCTATGCGGTGACCGGGTCGGATGATCGCACGGTGCGGGTGTGGAAGGTGGCTGACGGGGCGCTGTTGCGGACCATCCCGCTGCCGGTCGGGCCGGGCAATGTCGGCAAGGTCTTTGCCGTGGCGATCAGCCCGGACGGCGCGCTGATCGCCGCCGGCGGTTGGACCCGATCGATCGATGCCGACGCGACGGAGCAGATCTACCTGTTCGCGCGCGACAGCGGGAAGCTGCTCCAGCGCATCGCGGGGCTGCCCGGAGCGGTACAGCACCTGACCTTTTCGGCCGATGGCCGCGATCTGGCGGCGGTGCTGGGCAGTGGTGCGGGCCTTCGGGTCTATGACCGCGAGGCCGGCTGGGCCGAGGTGGCGCGCGACAGCGACTATGGCGATGAGAGCTACGGCGCCGCGTTCGCGCCCGACGGCCGGCTCGCGACCACCAGCTACGATGGCAAGGTCCGCCTCTACGATCCCGCCTTCCACTTGACGAAGTGGGTGGCGGCACCCGGCGGCAGCGGCCCTTCGGCATCGCCTTCAGCCCGAATGGGCAACGCCTCGCGGTCGGCTATCTCGACAGCACCGCGGTCGACCTGTTCGACGGGACAGCCTCGCGACCCTGCCCGGCCCCGACACCGGCGGCATCGACAATGGCGACCTGGTCACGGTTGCCTGGTCGGCGGACGGCGCCACGCTCTATACCGCGAGGCGAGTACGTCGACGGCTCGGGCGTGCTTCCGGTGCTCCCTGGCCATCGGATGGCGGCGGGCCACCGCGCAGTCTGACGACGAGCCTCGACACCGTGATGAGCCTGAAGGGCCTGCCGGACGGCGGCCTGCTGGTCGCCTCCGCGGACCCTTACCTCGCCGTGCTGGCGGCGGATGGCAAGGAGGGTTGGGCGCACCGACCGCCGAAGGCCGACTTCCGTGGCCAGCGCTTCACGCTCGGTGTCTCGCAGGACGGCAGCGTCGTCGACTTCGGCTACCTGGGCGGAACATCGGGATCCTACGATGCCGCGACCGGTCCCGATGCCCCGGCGCGGTTCGACTTGGGCGCACGGCGACTGGAGCTCGATCCCGCGCGCGACGGCCAGACGAAGGGCCCGGTGCAGGACGGCCTCGCGATCGAGGACTGGATCAATAGCGACTCCCGACCCTCGACGGCCGGCGGCTGGCGCTGGAGTTGTATGAGAAGTCCCGCAGCCTCGCGATCCACCCCAACGGCAGGCGCTTCGTGCTTGGCGCGGACTGGTTCCTCCGCGCCTACGACGCCGCCGGCGAGCTGCTGTGGCGGCAGCCCGTGCCCGGGATCGTCTGGGCGGTGAACGTCAGCGGCGATGGGCGGCTGGTGGTGACTGCCTATGGCGACGGCACGATCCGCTGGCACCGGATGGACGATGGCCAGGAGCTGCTGGCGTTCTTCCCCATGGCCGACCGAACATTGCCGGCGGTATCTCGTCGCATGCCGCTGGCCGGACGGCTACCGGTGTCCGCGATGTGCGCACGCCGAGGCCTACGAGTTGGGCGCGCGCGACCTGTTCCAGTGCCGATCTTGCCGGCATCAGGTGTCGGTGACGGCAGGGACGGTCTTGCATCGCACGCGGCTGCCTCTTCATCTCTGGTTCGCGGCGGCGTATCTGGTCACGACCCACACGCCGGGGTTCTCGGCGGTTCAGCTTCAGCGGCAGCTCGGCCTCGCTCGCTACGAGACCGCCTGGACGATGCTCCAGAAGCTGCGCCGCGCCATGCTACGCCCGGAGCGAGACCGCCTCTCGGGGACCGTGGAAGTGGACGAGACCTACGTCGGCGGGGTCGAGGAGGGGCGCCGCGGCGGGCGCCAGCGCGACAGCAACAAGGCCATCGTCGTCGGTGCGGTCGAAGTGCGCGGCCGCGGCTCTGGCCGCATCCGGCTCGCCGTCGTCGAGGATGTCTCCGCGGCGTCGCTGGGTCGGTTCGTCGAGGCATCGGTGCAACCAGGCAGCACGCTGCTGACCGATGGCTGGCAAGGCTACGCGCCCCTCCGCAAGACCTACGATCATCGACCGTCCACGGTGGGTGACCCGAAGCATGCCTCCCAGCTGTTCCCGCGCGTCCATCGCACGTTCTCGAACCTGAAGACGTGGCTAGGGGAACCCACCACGGCGTCAGCGCGAAACATCTGCCCCACTACGTCAACGAATTCGTCTTCCGGTTCAATCGCCGACGCACGCCGATGGCGGCGTTCCAATCGCTGCTCGGCCTCGCCGCCCAGCACGCCCCGACGAGCTACAAGATGTTGTATGCTGCTGAGCCAACCGGATAGGCACTACGTCCTTTATGGGATCGGATCAGAGGACAGAGGACAGAAGGCAGAAGGCAGGGGGCAGCGGGCGGTGGCCGAGCCGCCGCCGCCCCCGGCTATTCGCTCAGGATCTGCTTGACGCGGGCGATCGCGTCATCGACCGCCTGCGCCGGGGCTGATGCCCTCGGCGACGACGCGGTGGATCGCCTTCGCCCAGGTAAACTCCTGCCAGACCGTGTCGTGCCGCCAGTTGCCCAAGGCTTGCGCGAAGTCGTGAGCAAGGGGTCGCGAGCTGACCTGCATCACGCGGCCATCCGGTGCGGGTCGCTCGGGTCGAGCCAGAACGGCGGTCGAGCAGCGTCTGCATCGGCGGCAATAAGCGCTCCCCCGAGAAATCGAGCTAGTGAGCGAGCCAGCCCTCGCCGACCAGGAAGCGCACGAACTCCTTGGCGGCCGCGACGTGCCCGCCGTCCTTGAAGACCGCAGCGCCGTGACGGAGGTCTCGAGACGAGCGGCTGGCCGTAGGCACCGGCCGGCCAGTCGACGGTCACCGCATTGTTGTAGTAGTCCTCCGGCCGGGTAGCCTTCAGCGCGCCCGGGATCGAGAGCGTCTCGTTAGGCGTCATGACGATGGTCTGGGCCAGGAACGCGCTGTTGTTGTCGTAAGCGTCCCAGTCGAGGGAATCGGGCGGAGTGCAGCCCTTGCGGTAGATCGGCGGTGTAGCTGTCAACCGCCTTGATGAGACTGCGGCGGACCTCCGGTCGTCGATGACCAGCCGGCCGTCGCGGGTCACGTAGTCCGCCTCGTAGGCGTCGATGAACTGCCAGAACCCGTTACGTGTCGATCGCGGTGGCCGACATGGCCAGACCGATGCCCCAGAGGTCGTCGCGACCCGCGCCGTGCGTACCGCCGGTTGGACCTGGTCGCACCAGAAGGCCCAGAACGCGTCCCACTCTTTCGGGATGTCGGCGAGCGTGAAGCCGGCGCGCTCGAGCAGGCTCTTCCAGACGTGGACGTGGTGGGTCGCGAGCCCGAACGGCAGCAGGTAGAGGCCCCGCCGGCCCGTCGTCCCGTCGAGCAGGGTGACGCGCTCCAGCGCGTCCCGGTCGAAGAGGTCGGAAAAGTGGCCCACGGCGTCCGTGAGGTCGACGAGCCGACCCTCGTAGGCCCATTGCTCGTAGGGTTGGGTCTGAGCCACGGTGAAGACGAAGTCCGGGGTTGGCCGCCCGGCCTCGACTGCGGCCACGAGGTCGGTCACAAGCTTCCTCTTGCGGACCAAGGACGAGCTCGACCTGCTTGCCGTTCTCCTGCTCGAACGCCGCGACGATCTCCCTGACCGCATCGTCCTCTTCTGCTGCTTGTCCCTCCTCCCACCACACGACGAGGTCGGCGGCGCGGGCGCCGAGCGGCGCCAGGACGAGCGCTAGGGCGAGAACGACGGCTCGGGCGCGCATGGTGGTGCCTCCCAGGGCATCACGGGACACAAGGGGAGCTTTTCCTCGGCCTCCCTCGGATATGCTATACTATCTTCAATGGGAAATGCGATCGTCGTCCCGGAAACCGGGGCCCTGCATCCCTCTGCAAGTAGCCGCTGCCGGTGAGACCGCGGCCAGGCGCTTCATCGAGTTCTTCACCGCCAACATCCGCAACCGCAATACCCGGCAGGCCTATGCTCTCGTCGACAGCGAGAACGGCCGAACGGCTGATGGAGTTCGAGGTGCAGGGCCTGACCGGCGCCGACTATGGCGAGAGCGCGCCGGACCGGCTGGCGCAGCGCAACGGTTATCGCGACAGGATCTGGGAGACCCGTGCCGGCACAGCTGCGTGTCTCCAAGCTACGAACAGGCAGCTAGTACCGAGCCCATTAAGTTCTGACCGGCGCTGCCCTTTCCGAGGCGCGACGACGTTTGGGGCGGGCGAAGCCAACGAGACCGTGCTTGAGGCTGTGGCCGCTGAGGACGTTTTCGTGGCGAACTACGCCCGGGACGGCACCCTCCTTTGGGCTACAACCGCCGGCGGCGACAGCTCCACTGGCGGCTCTGGTATCGCAACGGCCCCCCACGGCAACAGCTACGTGACCGGTGGTTTCTTAGGGACAGCGATTTTCGGGGAAGGCCAAACCAACCAGACCGTGCTACATAGCGGGGACGAGGAGTTAGACCTGTTCGTGGTGAAGTACGGCCGCTGATCCGAACTTCCTCGAGATCGAGGGCGGCCATCCGTTCTCGATCGAGGCGATCTAAAATGCAGCGGGCGCCGGCCCTGATCGTTTGAAGCGCGGACAGCCCGCCGACGCCGCGCGCTCGCCCGCCATGATCCCGCGCTTCATCACCGCGAGGCGCGCCGCGACGTGGCTCGCTTGCTGCCGCAGCTCGGCGGCCGCAGCCGCGTTGCAGGTCAGCTCGGCGCGCAAATCCAAGTCGCGGAGCCAGCGCGCCAGCCGCTGGACCTCGGCCGGCCATTCGTTCGACCAGGGCGCTGCGGCGGCGGTCGCCGTGACGGGCTCGCTTGCTCCCATGGCAGCCGGCTGACGCTCGCCAGGAGCGCTGCCATCGCCGGATCCTCGCCGCCCTTGCCGAGCAGCGGCGCACGAAACGGCCGCTCGATCGCGTCAGGCAGCGGCTCGAGCGCCGGCTCGCGACCGAGCCCGGCCGCTGCCCCCGCCGCCACCCGCCGCTCCTTGGACGCCCGGCCGCGGCACCGGCCGCTGAAATAACGCCGCTCCTGCCCGCCGCGATTGGTCGGCATCGCGCGCCGATTTCCTCGCGCTCGCGGCCGCCGTCGCGAGCAGCACGGCGCCGTTCGCACGCACCAGCTCGCCCAACGCCACCTCGAGCTCGGCGTCGACCGCGTCAAGATCCACCGCCGGCAGCGGCTGCGCGCGTCGGACAGCATCCGCTGCTCGGCTGAGTCTCCGCCGCAACTTCATCAAGAGCCTGCATCAGAGCCAATCCCCCACGGGCGGCAGACAGCCGCCATCAGCGTCAAACCCACCGCTCGAGGCCTTCAGCCCCGGCTTGTCCGGCCCGGCGAACGTGGCCTCGCCGTCGCGCTCAGCAACCCGGCGACGGCTCTTGATTGGGTCCGTCGTCCATCCTCCGACTCCCAACCGGGCGCGGGTTCGGCGCCACCGTCGGAGAACTTCTCGCGCTCGGCTGACAGCACGTGCCAAGGCGTCTGCGCCCAGGCAGGCAACTCCTCCCGGCTATCCGGGTCCCAAACAGATGCCTTCGGCATCGCGTAATCCTGGTCATCCAGCATAACGTCATGCCGCTGCGACCCGGCCCCGATCAGCGCCGCCGGCTCAACAGCCCCACCGATCAGCGTCAAGGCGCTGCACCCAAGCCACACAACGCTGGTGCCCGAGCTAAAGTACGCGCTGCCGCGACCATCGGCGCCGTCGTAGGTGAAATGACACGAACCTGGATTCGCCCTGTGCACAGCGCGGAGTAGACCCGGCGGCAACGCCTTTCGTCTGGTTCAGGTTCAGCGTCATGGCAGCAGCCCCTCCGGGGTCAAACGAACCGCCGCGATCGAGGCCGGCGTCAGCACCGCAACCTCATCCGCAGCCGAGCCGATCTCGGCCTTGCGTGCGATCGCCAGCTGAACCGCCGACGCCGCCTCGGCCAGCGCCCCGGCGCATTCCCCCAGCTTCTGCACAACCTCGCGGTCGACGTCGCCGTCCAGCAACGAGACCGCCTTGGGCGTCAAACTGCTCATGTCATTTCACTCCTTCTCCGCGACCCCGCGGGCCGCTCTCGCTGCCGCTCAAGCGCCGCCTGTCGGCGCCGTTGGGCTCGATTTACGACTTCAGGCTCACGTTCCAGCCGCCGCAACACCGCACGCGGTGCGCTCACCGTCCCGTTGTCATCGGCAGTGGGAAACTGACCCAGCCGGCACCTGAATCTGACCCACCGCATTAGGTGGTTCCTCCGTGAGGGAGGGGCCGATGCTGAAGGCGGAGGAGCAGATGGAGTTGGCGATTTTGAAGAAGCACGGGGCGAGCATCCGGGAGCTGTCGCGGTACGGGACGGTCGCGCAACACGGTTCGGCGCTATTTGCGCGGTGGCAATGCGGCGGCGGAGCGCAAGCCGGGGCCGAAGCGGGCCGAGAAGCTCGATCCGTTCAAGGCTTACATCGTCGGGCGGATGAAGGCCGCGCGCCGGACCGGATTCCGGCGACGTGTTATTTACCGAGAGATCAAGGAGCGCGGCTATGAGGGTGGCGAGACGCGGGTGAAGCAGTTCGTGCGCGGGCTGGCGCCGCTGCCAGCCGCCGCAGCCTGCGGTTCGCTTCGAGACGGAGCCCGGCCATCAGATGCAGGCGGACTGGGCGACGGTCGGGCGCGGCGCGCGACAAGCTGAAAGTCTTCATCGCGACGCTGGGGTGGAGCCGCGCGGCCTACGTCGAGTTCTGCGACGACGAGCGGGTCGAGACGCTGATCGGCTGCCACGAGAACGCGCTGCTGGCCTTCGGCGGCGTGCCGGAGGAAGTGCTGTGCGATTATGTGACCGGTCACATAATCGGGCTTCTGTGCCGCTCGGCGTTATGTGGCCAGAGGCGTCGATGATATGGCGCCGAGGGGTTTCCCCTTCGTTGCCGGGAACATAACCACGCTGGGCCTTCGGCGGCGCAACCTCGATCCGTTCAAACACGGAACGGAGGTTGCCATGCTGGAGCGCTACTTTGTTCGACCGGACACCGTCGATCGCATTCGGGCTTCTTGGATCGGGGAGGCGGTCGAGCGGTACGTCGGATGGCTGGTCGAGCACGGGTACGCCACACGCACCGTGCTTCGTCGCGTGCCGATCCTGGTCGGCTTCGGCACGTTCGCCGCGGACCGTGGTGCCGCGCGGTGGGACGAATTGCCAGCTCATGTCGATGCTTTCGTCGCCAACTGGCTGCGTACACATGGTGGTCACGCGACCGCGGTCGCTCGCCGGAAGGACGCGAACGCGATCCGCAACATGGTCGAGCAGATGCTCTTGATTGTTCTGCCGGACCGCGGTGCCGTCAGTCATCGCCCGCACTTAGCCAGCCCGTTCGCCCGTCAAACACCTGGCTTCTTCGCCTATCTGCGGGACGAGCGCGGTTTGCGCGAGGCGTCCATCCGGCACTACGGCCAGTTCCTGCGCGGCTTCGAGCGCTATCTCGGGCGCATCGGCTGTCGGGATCTCGTGGCACTCTCGCCGCCCCTGCTCAGCGCCTTCGTCACCGAGAGCGCGGGCACCTTGGGGCGGACGTCGATGATCGGCCTGTGCAGCGCGCTGCGGGTGTTCCTGCGCTATCTGCGACGCGAGGGCATCCTCGCCCGGGACCTGGCGCGCGGGATCGAGTCGCCGCAGGTCTATCGTCTTGCCGAGTTGCCGCGGTCGATCGACTGGGACGAGGTGCGTCGCATGCTCGAGGCCGTTGACCGGCGCACACCGGTCGGGCGGCGCGACCACGCCATCCTGCTCCTGCTCGTCACCTACGGATTGCGGGCGCGCGAGGTCGCCAACCTGACCCTCGGCGACATCGACTGGAGGCGCGAGCGGCTCCATGTGCGCGAGCGCAAAGCCGATCACGTGGCAATCTACCCGCTATCACCCGTGGTGGGCGAAGCGATCCTCGAGTATCTCAGACAGGGCCGCCCGCAAACCGACGACCGCCACTTGTTCTTCCGTCATCTCGCGCCGCACCGACCGTTCACTTGCGCGGGGGTGTCGAGCCGAGCCAGCCACTATCTGCACAAGGCCGGTGTGCCGGTGCGCCGTGCCGGGTCGCACACACTGCGCCATGCGTGCGTGCAGCGGCTCGTCGATGCCGGCTTCCCACTCAAGACGATCGGCGACTACGTCGGTCACCGCTCGGCGTCGTCGACCCAGATCTATGCCAAGGTGGCGATCGAGGCCCTTCGCGACGTCGCCCTCGGCGACGGGGAGGCGCTGCCATGAGGCCCGCGCCCGCCGAACTCGGCAGCCCGCTTGCCGGGGCGATCCAGCGTTTCGTCGCACACAAGCGCGCCCTGAACCGCCGCTACGATACGGAGGAGCAGGCTCTTCGCTTGCTCGACCGCTACCTCGTCGAGCGCAGCATCACCGATCTCGCCGGCGTGACGCCGGACGTGCTCAGTGCTTTCTTGAGCAGCCGCCCCCGGTCACGGCCACGCAGCTACAACCACCTCCTCGGCGTAGCGCGACGCCTGTTTAACTGGATGGTCGAGCAGGAGGCGCTCGCGGTCTCGCCGGTGCGGCTGCGGCCGCGACGTGAGACCACGCGTCGTATTCCCTACCTCTTCGACCTGCCGCGCGCCCGTCGGCTGATCGAGGTCGCCGCCGCGCTGCCGGACAACAACAAAGCGCCACAGCGAGGCCCGACCTATGCAACCATCTTCGCGCTGCTTTACGGGCTCGGGCTGCGGGTCGGCGAGGTCGCGCGGCTCACCAGAGCGGACGTCGATCTCGAACGACGCTTGCTCCTCATTCGCGAGACGAAGTTTTACAAGAGCCGTCTCGTGCCGTTCGGTCCCAAGCTCGAAGCGTTGCTCGTCCGGTATCTGCGCCAACGCCTGGCCGCGCTCGCTGGCGCTCCCGCGGATGATCAGCCGCTGTTCTGCCTGCGCGGGGGACGACCCATCAACCCCGGCACCGTCAGTCAGACCTTCCATGCCCTGGTCCCCAGGCTCCACTTGCAGATTCCGCCGGGCTTGTCGCCACCGCGCTTGCACGATCTGCGTCATTCCTTCGCCGTTGGCACGCTCACGCGGTGGTACCGGCTCGGCCTCGATCCACAGGTGCGGCTCCTTGCGCTCTCGACCTTCATGGGGCACGTCGACGTCAATTCCACCGCCGTATATCTGACGACGACGCCGGAGCTACTTGAGCACGCCAGCCGCCGCTTTCGAGCGTTTGCGGCCGCAACGCTCAGGGAGGGCCTGCCATCATGACGCCCTCTCTCGGTCCACTGGTGCAGTCATACTTCATCGATCATCTCCCCGTGCAGAAGGGTCTGCGCGTCGGTTCGATTCGCAGCTATAGCGACACGATCCGCTTGTTCCTGTGCTTCGTGTCCGGGCAGCGCCGCAGCTCGATCTCAGCGTTGACCCTTCACGATCTGACATTCGAACGGGTCCTGGCGTTCCTGAGGCACTTGGAGCAGGAGCGCGGCAACTCCGTCTCGCACGCGCAATCAGCGTCGAGCCGCGCTGAATACCTTCTTCGCTTACCTCGCGGTGCGGGCGCCCGAGATGCTCGCAGCCTGCCAACAAGTTGCGGCGATCCCGGTCAAGCGGACCTCGCTGCCCGATACCCATTACCTCGAGCGCGAGGAGGTGACCGCATTGTTTCGCGCTTTGCCACGGGACAGCCGCTTCGCGCTGCGCGACCGCACGCTACTGCTCTTTCTGTACAACACCGGCGCCCGGGTCCAGGAAGTCGCTGATCTTCGCGTCGAGCATCTCGAGCTCGAGCCGCCGGCGAAGGTCCGCCTTCATGGCAAGGGAGATAAGTGGCGCGTCTGTCCGTTGTGGGATGAGACGGTAAGACATCTCCAGTGGCTCCTTGCCGAGCAGAGCACGGCAGCGAACGAGCCAGTCTTTTGCGCGAGGCGCAGCCTCCCCCTCACGCGTTTCGGAATCTACAAAATCGTACGGCGCCACGCCGCTTCCTGGGATACCGGCGGCCCACAGCCCCGACATGTGACGCCTCATCTCTTCCGGCATACCGCCGCGGTACACCTCTTGGAGGCCGGCATCGAAGTCAACGTCATCCGCGGCTGGCTCGGCCACGTCAGTCTCGACACCACGAACCGCTACGCCGAGATCAACATCCGCTCGAAAGAGGCGGCACTGCGGGTCTGCGCGCCGCCAACCGCCATCTCAGCGGCGTTCCCCCGAAGACCCGTCTGGCACGACGACACTGCCCTGCTCGACTGGCTTGCCTCGCTCTGTAACGATATGTGGCCAGACGGCCGCCGCCGAGCGAAATGATCGAGGATAAGACAATCGGCCACATAACGCCGAGCGGCACATAAGTGCGATTTTGTTCCCGGTCACAAAATCGGGCACGATCAGGCGCGGCACCCCGCCAAAGAAGCGGAACATGCGGACATGGGCCTCGATCCAGTCCGGCAGTGTCTGCGTCCAGGTCGCCTCGGCGTAGGTGTAAGTTGGAGGCGCCAAGCACGGCGACAAAGATCTCCGCTTCGCGCACGACCCCGGTTGCGCGATCGACGATCATGATTTTCTTGCCGGAGTAATCGACAAATACCTTGTCGCCGGCCGGATGGTCCTGCCGCATGGTCGGCGACAGGCGCCGCTCGAATTCCCGGAACAGATCGCAGAAGCGACTGTAGCCATAGCCGCCCGGGATGAACCGCGCGATACTCTTCCCAGAGCACCATCAGATTGACGCCGGGCCGCTTGAGTTCGCAGGCGAGCGAGCCCCAATCCGGCTCGGCGCGCCGGCGGAACCCGCGCTTGACGCCGGCATGGGCAAACAGACGTTGTTCAAGAACGCCGTCCGTGAGGTCGCCAGCCAAAGGCCACGCAAGCCCGGCCGCTGAGGCCCGCTTGAGATTGTCCTGGATCGTGCTGCGCGCCACGCCGAGCGTGCGCCCGATCTCCCGGGCGCTCACCCCATCACGGGCAAGCCGCAGCATCTGTCGTAGTCTGTCGCATGGTCAGTTCTCTCTTGGCCGGCATCCGCTTCCCCTCGTGGCTGTCGAGAAGCGGAATGCCGCGGTTGCTGACCCGCGGGAAACGACGTCGCCGAAATCGGCTACAGGGTGGCCGGCTTCATCTCGGAACCCTGGCCGGACATCAAATCGGAATGAATGAGGGTTCAAGGGGGTCCCGTGCCTGACGTATGAGCAACGTGCCCAGTGGTCACTGCGGGACGTCCTTGAAGCCTGGTTGAACGAAGCCGCGGGCGCGTGACGGAGCTATGGGCGTTGAGCGGCGGCGGTGGTGCCAGCGGAGGCGGGCGCGAACCGCGGCGACGTTTGGGGGGGTGTCGGCTTGGCTGACGTTGCGGCATGGACGCCACCATGCGGGCACGATCGGCGCGCTGGCGCCGCGGCCGAGTGCCATGACGCGGGGGCCTCGGGTGCGGTCATCCGCCGACGGCGTGAGCGCCAGGCAACACTGGCGGTTGCCGGTGATGGGATGGCGACGTCGAGGGTAGGCCGGAGAGCAGCGGTCATGAGCTGTCGTTCCGGCCTGGCGGTAGTCGACTGAGCTCGACCATACGGCCACCGCAATCGGGACAGATGTCGAGCGAGCGGCCGGTCAGACGGGCGTAGCGGTCACGGTAGCCGGCAGGCGGCCGGACTGGTTGTGGCGGCGGCACGGCCAGGAGGGCGCGCAGGCTGGCCAGCTTGGCCGTGCGGTGGCCATTGGCGAGGAAGCCGTAGTGACGGATGCGGCGGAAGCCGTCAGGGAGGACGTGGAGCAGGAAGCGCCGGAGGAACTCCTCGGCCTCGAGGGTCATGACCTTGGGCTTGTCGTGGTGGCGATAGTCCTTCCAACGGAAGCTGACGCGGCCCTCGGTGAGGCCGATCAGCCGGCTGTTGGCGATGGCGACCCGGTGGGTATAGCGACCGAGATAGGCCAACACCTGCTCGGGCCCACCGAAGGGGCGCTTGGCGTAGACGACCCAATCGACCCGGCGCCACGGTCGCAAGCGCGCGGCGAAGGCGGCAGGGTCGCTGAGCCCGGCCAGATCGCCGCCGAACCTTAACGCGCCGGCGTCAAATGCCGCCTCGAGGCGCTCGAGGAACCGGCGTCGGTAGAGGCGCGACAGCACCCGCACGGGCAGGAAGAAGCCGGGGCGACACGCGATCCAGCCTGTGTCATCGGGTGCCAAGCCGCCGCCGGGCACGATGCAATGGACGTGGGGATGATGGCCAAGCGTCTGCCCCCAAGTGTGGAGCACCGCGATCACCCCGATCTCGGCGCCGAGGTGCTTGGGATCGGTAGCGATCGTGCGCAGGGTTTCGATCGCCGTCTTGAACAGGAGGTCGTAGACCACCGCCTTGTTGTGGAAGGCGATTGCGGCGATCGGCCCGGGCAGGGTGAAGACCACGTGGAAGTAGGACACCGGCAGCAGCTCGGCGTGGCGGTCGGCGAGCCACTGGGCGCGCGCCAGACCCTGACACTTCGGGCAGTGCCGGTTGCGGCAGGAATTGTAGGCGACACGGATCACGCCACAGTCGGTGCACCGTTCGACATGACCGCCGAGCGGTGCCGTCCGGCACGCTTCGATCGCGCTCAAGACCCGCCGTTGGCTGCGGCCCAGGCGATCAGCGTGCGTGGCGCGATAGGCGGCGCCGTGGTGGCGAACGATGTCCGCCAGCTCGAGCGCAGGCCGCACGTGACCGCGCTCAGGGTGGCGGCATCACCTTCAGGCTCAGCCGGTCGAGCGGGCTCGGAGTGCCCGCGATCATGCGGGTCGCGACCTGGGCGTAGCGGGCGGTGGTCGCCAGTCGGGCATGGCCGAGCAGGACTTGGATGATGCGAATGTCGGTGCCGGCCTCGAGCAGATGGGTGGCGAAGCTGTGGCGCAGGGTGTGCACGGTCACCGGCTTGCTCAGTGCGGCCGCGCGGCTGGCGACCCGGCAAGCCTCCTGCAGGGTCGCCACACTGACCGGTCGATCGAGCTCGCGTCCAGGGAACAGCCACCGAGCTGGCCGCGCCAGCCGCCAGTACGCCCGCAGGATCCGCAGCAGCTGCGCCGACAGCATGACATAGCGGTCCTTGCCGCCTTTGCCCTGCTCGATCCGGATGACCTTGCGGCCGCTGTCGATGTCGGTGAGCTTGAGCCGGCTGACTTCCCCGACCCGCAGGCCGGCGCCATAGGCCGTGGTCAGCGCCGCTCGGTTGCGCAGCCCGGGCACCGCCTCGAGGAACTGCACGATCTCGTCGGCGCTCAGCACGACCGGCAGCTTCTGGGGTTCGCGGGCACTCGACGATGCCCGCCAACACCTCGCTCCGGCCGAGCGTCACACCATAGAAAAACCGTAGCGCGCAGGACGCCTGGTTGATGTGGGACCACGACCGTTCCTGGGCTGCCAGGTGGACCTGGTAGGCGCGCACGTGCTCCAAGCCGAGCCGAGCGGGCGAACGCGCGAAGTGACGGCTGAACTTGGCGACCGCGTAGAGGTAGGATTGCTGGGTCGCCGGCGCGAGGTTGCGGACCGTCATGTCCTCGATCATCCGCCGGCGCAGAGGGCTCATCTGGCCCATCGGAAGCCTCCTGTTTGAAGGGGTGGGTCTGGATCACCCGCATCCTCTCAGACAGGAGGCACCGTCGTCGCTGTCAGCACCTCATACCGCGATAGCGGTTTCGTTCAATGCGCAGATGAGCAACAGGCACCCGATCGCAGCTGCATTGAGCGTGGTCGCGTCCGCCGCGGCAGTCATGCTTGGCGGCGCACAGCTCCGCCCACGCCGTCGGCCCGAACAGGATCACGAACTGGGGAATCCGGGTTATGCCTCGATGTGGGCCACTACGGCAATCTCTACGAAAGCGGAGTGCGATTAGCAGTGGGGCTGCAGCGGCGACAGCCGGCAGGTCTGGAACTTCATCGTCACCGCCAACCCCGACGACAGGCTCGGCTACAAAATCAGGCAACGCCGGCAGCGGGAAGTGCTTGGACGTCGAGACGGTAGGAATGCCGATCGGACGCCAGTGCAGCAATGGGACTGCAGAACAGGCCACTCCGCGGCAAGCCAAACGTGGTACGTCGATCCATCCCATACCGAGCGAGAATCGTCTCCGAGATCGGCGGCAGGTGCCTCGACGTCGCCGGCGGATCGCTCGTCGAGGGCGCCTATCTGCAGTACCACTGCACAGCAAACAACCCGCCCAGGTATTCGTCCTCGAATAGCGACTTCGGACCTCAACTTGCTCCGGGCGGCGCCGATCCTTCGGGTGCCAGGGAGCGGCCGCGAGCCGGAGCCCAACCAGCGCCAGATCGACGCGAGGCGGGGGGTGCACCACTCGCTTGAGGTGCTGCGCGGGCTGTCCAGCCCCGGGGGCTCCTGCGTTTGGCGCGTCGTTGGCCTGCAGCAGCGGAGCGTTCGCGCGTGGGCGTTTCCCCTTGAGCGGCCATGCGCGGCCGCTCAAGGCGCATTCCACTTTGGTTGACCGACCCCGACGACGGTCGCTCATGATCACGAAGGGTGGGCCCCGTTGATCGGCGGGGTTCGGCACCGGCGGTAGGTTGCCCAGCCAGGCCGAGCGGGCGTGATGCTCGGAGGAGTGATGTCCGTTGCTCTCCCAGATTAACGGGACCGGGTTGCTGCCGTGCGGGATGCGGCGCCCATTCGATCCCGACCCCCGATGCCGAAAGTCTTGCTTTGTCTATCAAAGGTGGACAAGCTCATCCTTCAGCAACCAGCATTTAGGGGAATGTTGGGCCAGAAGAGGACGGATACCAATGAGGAAGCTCTTCATCGGCGTTTCGGCGCTGGTCATGCTGGCGTCGGCTGCCTACATACAGCAATCTGCCGGACCGGTGATGGCCGCGGAGACCGAGCCCGGCAGATTTCTGGTCTTCTTTGACCTGAATGAAGCGAGCCTGACCCCGGAAGCCGGTCGGGTGGTCGCCCGGGCGGCGCAGGATTACCGGCAAGGCGGTACAGCCGCAGATCACCGTCACCGGCCATACCGACACTTCCGGCTCCGCGGCCTACAATCTCGAGCTTTCGAAGCGCCGGGCCGAGAGCGTGGCCCAGGCGCTCGAGAGCGAAGGCGTCCCGGCGACCAGCATCACCACGGTCGGCCGCGGCGAAGAGGACCTGCTGGTGCCGACCGCGGACGGGGTGCGCGAGCCGCGCAACCGTCGGGTCGAGATCGTGGTACCGCAGGCGCCGCCGCCGGTGGTCGCCGCACCGGCCGTGCCGGAAGCGCCGCCACCCGCCGCGGGGCCGACCGAGGAGGTCCAAAAGACGGCTAAGAACGTGTTCACCATCGGTCCGATCTACGGCCATAACTACGGTGAGACCGGCCACACGAGAATCCGATCTGGCCGGCGCCGAGCTCACCTACAGCTTTCTTCCGGGTTTTCTGGGCGGCCTGTCGCTCAAGCAGGACTTCCTGCACAGCTTCAACGCCCAGGATGACGGCTGGGCCGGACGCTCCGTCCTCAGCCTCGATTTCGCTCCGAAGTTCGGGCCCTTCCGCCCCCTCCTGGCGATCAACGGCGGCGGCATTTACGGCAAGGGAGCTCAGGACGGGTTCGTGGCCGGTCCTGAGGTCGGGTTCGGCCTCAACCTGTTCAAAAACGTGGCTATGACCGCCAAGGTTGCATACGACTATCAGTTCCGCAATTCTGGCGACTTCGACAAGGGCATCCTCTGGGCCGGGCTGGGCTTCGGCGTCGGGTTCTAAGGCACGGTCCGTGAATTCCGATCTGGTCACGCGGGAGCGGGCTCCGGCCCGCTCCCAAGCGCTTGTCCAATCTGGAATGCGTCCAGAGGCCCGCAACGAACCCGGAACGAGGCACCAGTTCTAGCTTCATGTTTGCGGGCAAGTGTTTTTTGCGCGCGTCATCGCCTCCGGGAATGGCGGAGTGGGGCTGGTCGATGCCGGCAGCCATGGCAGGAGGCGGGCGCTGAGACGACGGTTGAGCAAGCTCGAGCGCGGGTTGGGACCGCATGACCGTGGTTTCGTCTTGGGGCTGCCTCGCTCTAGCGGCGAGCGTCGATCGCAGATCGGCTCATAACTAGACGGAGGGTTCCCCACCGCGGCCCGCCTCCAGCCATGGACGCCGGCGTTGTAGTCGGTGGTCGTTGGCTCCCGTTGCTGGGCGCCCTGGAAGGGCGCGGCGGGTCAGACTGGCTGCGGCTGCATCCGACAGGCGATCGCCCAGACGAACCCGACCATCTCACGGGCGACGGCGGTGGTGACCACGACCTTCGGCTTGCCGCTGGCGGCGAGGCGCCGACAGCGGCCACACAGGCGCAGCTGCGCCTTCCAGGCGATGGCGCGCACCTCCTTGGGCTGCTCGGCATTGCGGGCATGGAGACCGCGACTGACCCTGGCCGAAGCGGTAGGTCCAGGCGCCCTGGATCAGGACCCGCCGGGCATGGTGGTTGCCAGCCTTGGTGATGCCGCCTCGGCGCGTCCGACCGCCGCTCGAGGATCGGCTAGCACCGGCCCAGGTAGGCCATCAGCTGGCGGGGATTGGCGAAGCGGGTGAAGTCACCGACCTCGGCGACCAGGGTCACGGCGGCGAGCAGCGAGATCCCGCGCACAGCCTGCAAGGCCTCGACCACGGCCGCCATCGACCAGGCGAGCACGAGCTCTCTCGACCTGGCGCATCAGGCGCGCGACCCGGGTTTCGCCGTCCTCGACGGCGCCGATGTAGTCCTGCAGGACGATCTGCTGGGCCGGATGGTCGAAGCGCAGGTCGGCGAGCCAGCGCCGATAGCGCTCGGGTCCAATGGCGGCCGGCAGGGACCCGCCCATGACGCAGCGGGAACGCCTGCAGCTGCTGGCGCGACTTGTCAGAGCCTGGGCGGCCGTGGCACGCGCCCGCACCAGATCCCGCATCGCCTGGTGGGTGGCATCGGGCACCCAGACCGAGGTCAGTTCGCCGGCCCGGTGCAGGGTCGCCAGAGCGGTGGCGTCACGGCGATCGGTCTTGACCCGGTCGCCCGGCCGGCGCGGGATCAGAGCCGGCGCCACGACCATGCAATCACAGCCGAGCTCGGTGAGCTGCCGGCGCAGGCCATAGCCGCACGGGCCGGCCTCGTAATACGCAGGTGCAGCTCGTGGCCGTTGCGCCGCAGGCGTTTGACCAGTCGGCGCACCACCTCGGCCGGTTCTCCAGGCTTCCCAGATGCCGGACCTCGCCGTCACGGCCGCCTTCCGCGACCGACACCGCGATCGTCGCCTTGTGGACATCCAAGCCCACGAACGTGATAGTGCCCATCAGGCTCGTCTCCCTATGCCTGAGGCCCTACGCCGGCCGATCCGGCGCAACCCTCGACACGGGCATACGCTGAGACGGGCCGTCAGCCCGCAAACATACGGTCTAGCTTAGCTAGCTAGCGAAGTCTTCTTCGATCTTCTGACGGCAGGCGCGTCCGGCACGCGGATTTTGAGTGCTCGCCAACCGGCGAAGATCGACTGTCGTTCCCCGGGGCGGGGCGTAGGGCGCGCAGCCAGCGTCAGGGCACCTTGCCGAGATCGTCGGCGACGAACGCGCCGCGCTCGCCCATCGGCCGGGGTCGGCCGGTGGTCGTGTCCCGGGCAGTCTGATGCTCCATCTCGGCGTTCAGCTCCGCCCCGAGCAGGACGACGAAGGCCGAGAGCCAGAACCACATCAGCAGCGCGACGACCGCGCTCAGGGTCCCATAGGTCGCGCTGTAATTGGCGAAGTTGGCGGCGTACACCGCGAACCCGAGCGACGCCAGCAGCCAGAGGCCGACCGCCGCGACCGCGCCCCAGCTGACCCACCGCGTCTTGGCCGGGCGCGCGGCTCGGCCCGAAGCGGTAGATCGCGCCCAGGCCGAGACCATCACCAGCGCCAGGATCAGCCAGGTGAGGCCGGTGATCAGCACCTGCGCGAGCCCGCCGAGCGGCAGGAACTGGAGCGCCACCGGCAGCGCCACGACCACGAGCAGCGACAGGATCGCGGCGGCCATCAGGCCGACGGTGAAGGCAAACGCCACCAGATAGAACCTGATGAAGCCGCGCTTCTCATCCTCCTGATAGGCGATATTGAGCGCGGTCATCAGGGCGCGCACGCCGGCCCCAGCGCTCCAGAGCGCGATCAGCGTGGCGACCAGGGCGCCAAGCCCGAGGCTGCTGGTGCGCGCGGACGCGACCGAGCGCAGCTGATCGCCGATCAGGGCCACGGCATCGGCCGGCATCACCCCTGCGAGCGTCTGGATCTGCTGCTGCACCTGGGCCGGATCGGCGACGATGCCGTAGAGCGAGACGAACGCGGTGATCGCCGGGAAGATCGCCAGCAGGCTGTAGAAGGCGACCCCGGCGGCGATCATCGAGACGTTGTCCTTGCCGATCTGCTCAAAGACCCGCCACAGGACGTCCCGCCAGCCGGGCGGCGGGATTTCGCTCGGCCGCTCGGCGCCGCGGCCGCGGCCGTCCTCCGCCCCCGGATCGGGGGCACGCCGCTGGATGGAGCGCCGCATCGGTTCCCGGACCCGGCCGGTCATCGCCGCAATCAGGCCGTGGGCCCGCTGGCGCCCGGCCCCGGCCGGCCCGCCTCGGGTTCGGCCGCCTCAGGGGCGCCCAGCCCCTGCCGGTCCGCCTCGTCTTTGGCCGCCTCGGCGGCGGCGTCCGCCACGCTCTCGACCTTGTGGCGGGCAGCTTCCGCGGCGGCGTGGAGACCCTCACTGCTCAGCCCCTGCGCCTCCGCCTCGTCCTGCGCCGCCGTATAGGCCGCGCCGGCGGTTGCCTTGGCCTTCGCATATTCCTCGCGGCCCGCGGCCCGGACCCGCCGCCTGAGCTGGTCGCTGGTGTCGCCCATCAGCTCATCCTCGCGCCGGCTGGCCGGCAGTGCCGCGCCGATCGCGGCGCCGATCGCGAGCCCGACCGCGCCCAAAACCAGGGGCTGCCGGTGCAGCGTCTCGAGGAAGCCTGCCCGCGCCCGCTCGCCATAATGCCGCGCCTGGGCACCGGTCCGCCGCGCCCGGCGGGCCACGCCGGCGCCCATGCCGACGGCCTGGTCGCGGGCCCCGCGCGCGAACCTGCCCACGCCCGCTCTCGCGTCGCCGACGGTCTCGCGCACGCCCTCGCCCGCCTCGCGCAGCCCCTCGCGGGTCCGCTCGGCGGCGTCGCTCACCCCCGCCTTCGCCCGCCGGGCAGCCTCGCTCAGACCCTCGGTCGCGCCCGCGGCCGCGTCCCACGCGCGCTCACCGAGGCCGGCGCCGCCCTCGGCCTCGGCCTCGCCGGGCGATACCCACCGGCCTCCGCGGGGCCATACCCCGGAACACCCTCGATGTCGTCCTCATCGTCCCGATCCCAGACGGTCGCCGAGCCGCGCTTGTACGCCGCCCAGGACTCGGGATCGGCCGGATCGTCCGGATCAGGCGGATAGTCGGGCACGAAGTCGGCCGCATGCGGCAGGCGGATGTCGTTTCGGGAGCCCGAGAACATCATCCACGCCAGGCCGACGCCGACCAGGACGACCGGCACCGGGTTCTGCCGCACCGTGTCGCCGAAATTGCGCGCAAACTCGCCGCCATTGTCGCGCATATAGTGGGCCACCTGGTCGACCAGCTGCCCCGGCGACAGGCGGTCCTGGATCGCGTCCAGGGTACGCTCGACATCGGCCCGGCTTTCGCGGACCTCGCGTTCGAGCTCGGCGGGCGACCTCGAGCCGGGATCGGTCGCGCGGGCAAAGTCGCTCTGGTGACTGGTCATGGCAATTGCTCCTTGACGACGTCCGCGTCCCGCTTGAGGGCATCGACGGTCCGGTTGGGTGCGAGGCTGCTGGCCTTGAGGTCGCGCAGACCCTTGTGGACCAGCACGTAGGCGATCAGCGCCACGATCGCGCCGACGATCAGCGCCGCCACCGCCGGCGGCACGCCGGCCTCGGCGATCGC